>NZ_JCAFWP010000001.1:0-565233 GCF_059295135.1 Stenotrophomonas sp. INTA L402-1 | reverse complement strand
AGATGTGTATAAGAGACAGGTGTTCAGCGCGGCTTGCGCGTGCGCTTCGGCTTCGCGGTGTCGCCACCGCTGGCGGCGCCATCCTGCAGCGCCTGCAGCCAGGACAGGGTGTCCACGTAGTCGATGAAATGCCGCAGGTAGCCAGGGCTGGTCGCCTGCATCGTGTCCAGCATGCGCTGCACCAGCACCGCCGAATTCAGCGGGCCGCCATCGGCGGGGGCCTCGGTGCGCAGCGAACGGCGCACCTGCAGTTCGCTGCGCAGTTCCGACCACTCGCGCTGCACCTGCTGCAGCATCGGCACCTGCGGGTAATGCGGCAGCGAGCGCGACCCCGCATCGAGGTCGCGCACCAGTGCGCGCAGGCCCTCCAGTGCGGGCGGCTTACTTTGCATCCGGGGCCTTGGGCTTGGGAATCGGCGCGATCTCCACGCGGCGGTTGCGCGCGCGGCCATCTTCGCTGGCATTGGAGCTGACCGGCTGCTCGCTGCCGAACGCGGCGGCAAACACCGCATCGGCCGGTACGCCATCGGCGATCAGGGTGCGGGTCACGGTCAGCGATCGCTGCGCGGACAGCTCCCAGTTGTCGGCGAAACGCCGGTTGCCTTCGCGCACCGGCGCGTCATCGGTGAAGCCGCTGACCATCAGGATCTCTTCGCGCGTCCCCAGATAGGCGGCCAGCGGTGCGGCCAGGCTGCGCAGCAGCTCTTGGCCTTCCGGTTGCAGCTGGTCGGAGTTCAGCGCGAACAGCACGCTGCCACTGATGCCGATGCGGCCATCCACCAGCGTCACGCGACCGGCGGCGAGCGGGCCGGCCAGCGCCTGTTCCAGGGTCTGCAGGCGCTTGGCTTCGGCCTGGCGCTGCTTCACTTCCTGGTCCAGCCGCTGCGACAGCTCCAGCTGCACGGCGACCACGCCAACCAGGATCAGCACGAACGCGCCCAGCAGCACCGACATCAGGTCGCCGAAGGCGGCCCAGATCGGGGCGTGTGAGCCGCCGTCGACCTCCAGCTCGTCGCTCATGCGCTGCCGGCCTTGCCGCGGCGCGCGGCCAGCTGCTGCAGTTCTTCCATCACCTGCTTCTGCGACAGCAGACTGAGGTCGACCACCTCGCGTGCCTGCGCCACGTAGTAGGCCAGTTGCTCGTCGCTGCGGGCCAGCGAGGCATCCAGTGCGCCGCCGATCTGTTCCAGGCGGCCGGACAACTCGGTGGAGGCGCTGCCGAACTGCGCAACCGCATCGCCGAAGGCGCCAGCCAGCTGGCCGACGTCACCGGCGCTGCCGCTGAGCGCTGCGGCAATGCCATCCAGCTTGCCGGTCTCGGCGGCGATATGGTCGGTGAAGCGGTTGCCGACGCGTTCCAGCAGCTCGGCCGAACCACCGACCAGCGCGTCCACCGCGGTGCGCTGCTCGTGCGAAGCATGGTTGATCGCATCCAGCAGGGTCTGCACGGTGGCCAGCAGGCGGCCGCGCTCTTCCAGCATCGCGTTGTCGCGCACCAGGCTCTCGGAGAGCGTGCTGCGCAGCTCGTTGATGACGTCGGCGGCGGCCTTCGGCGCAGCGGCGGCGGTCTGCAGCAGGGTGGACACTTCCGCCAGCGTGGCGCTGGCCTGGACGCGACCGTTCTCGCCGATCTGCTGCGCGGTTGCCGCCAGCGTGTCGCAGACCTGCTGCTGCTGGGTGGCCAGGCGTTCGCCGTTGGCCTGCAGGCGCTCGGCCAGATCGGTGGAAACATGCTGCAGGGCATCGCTCCAGCGCTGCAGGCGCTGTTCGTCGCCGGCCTGCAGCTGGGCCTGCAGCGCGGCGTGGGCCTGCTGCAGTTCGGCACTGACCGCATCCCAGCGCGCCTGGCGCTGCTGCTCGCGGCTGTCCAGGCTGGCCTGCAGTTCGGCGTGCGCGGTGGCGGTGGCGGCCTGCGCGGCCTGCCACTGCTGCGAACGCTGCAGTTCGTGATCCTGCAGCAGCGCCTGGCTGGCGCTGTGGTGCTGTTCCAGTGCCTGCAGCAGCGCCTGCGCACGCGCGTCCAGATGCTCGCTGGCGTCCAGCAACGCCTGCTGCTGGCGTTCGACCAGCGCGGTATTCAATGCCTGCTGCTGTTCGGCGGCGGCGCGCCAGGCCTCGGCATTGCCGCTGGCATCGGCTTGCAGGCGCTCGCCAATGCGCGCGACCAGTGCTTCGGCCTGCGTGCCCTGGCCATCGCTGAAGGCCTGCAGGTGCTGGCGCAGATCACTCACCAGCGCCTGTTGTGCCTGGGTCTGCTCGCTCACCACCTTGGCCCAGCTGGCTTCGGTAGCGACGCGGCTGCGCTCGAAACCGTCGCTCAGGCCAGTCAGCTGCTGC
Source organism: Stenotrophomonas sp. INTA L402-1 (assembly GCF_059295135.1). Lineage (NCBI taxonomy): Bacteria > Pseudomonadati > Pseudomonadota > Gammaproteobacteria > Lysobacterales > Lysobacteraceae > Stenotrophomonas > Stenotrophomonas sp. INTA L402-1. Next base: position 562,896 of record NZ_JCAFWP010000001.1, on the reverse strand, counting down.
TGCACCGCCTGCTCGACACGCGCATGCAGCGCCTCACCATGGTGGGCCAGGCCGGCCAGCGTGGTCTCGGCCATCGGCTGCAGCGCGCCACCGATGGCGGCGGCGCTGGCCTCGGCACCTTCGCGTAGCGACTGCTGCAGCGAGACCGCCAGGCGTTCCTGCAGCGCCTGGCTCTGGGTCAGGAACTCGGCCTGGCCGGCCAGCAGGCGCTCATTGGCGGCCGCACTGTGCTGTTCGAAGGTGCTGGTCATCGCCTGCAGGCGGTCGACCAGCGCCGGCAGCGCGGCGGACTGTGCCTGCAGCAGTCGCAGCGACTCGGCGCGCTGCCAGGCCTGCGAGTACGGGTGCAGGTCGCCGGCAATGGCACGGTCCAGCTGCTGCACGGCCTGCAGGCGGTCACGGCGCAGCAGCGCCGCCAGCAGGCCGAGCATGGCCGAACTGGCAACACCGGCGATCGAGGTGCCGAACGCCACCGCCAAGCCCTGCACCGGCGAGGCCAGCGAGCCGCGGATGGCGGCCATGTCGGTCGCGCTCTGCAGGGCCAGGCCAGTGCCGCGCAGCGTGTCCATCATGCCCAGCAGGGTGCCGAGCATGCCCAGCAGCACCAGCAGGCCAACCAGGTACGGGGTCAGTACCGGCGCGGGCAGGGCGGTGCGCTCGCCTTCCACGCGCAGGCGCACGGCGTTGCGCAGGCCCAACGGCACGCGCTCCAGCCAGGGGGCCAGGCTTTCCTTCGCGCTGGACAGGTCACTCAGCGCGCTGCGCAGGCCGTTGCTGGCCTGGCGGTAACGGTACAGCTCCACGCCACCAGCGATGTAGCAGGCCGCGATGATCGCCGCCACCGCTGCACCCAGCGGATGCTCCGAAACGTAGCCAATGCCGATCCAGCACACGGCCAGCAGGCCGACAAGGAAAACAACGACATGGAAAGCAGTTCTGGACATGGTGTTCCGGTCAGTGGGAGCGCAGGGCGTCTTGCAGCCCTTCGATCGGGTGGAAGCGCAGCTGCAGCTCGGCAAGCAGCAGGGTGCGCATGTCATGGCGGAAGGCCGCGCGCCAGCCGGGCTGGCCGTGCACGCGTTCAAAACGGGCGCCGAGCACTGCCGGCGCAGTGGCCAGCAGGCTGTGCTCGCGCGGGGTGAGGGTCTGTTCCATCACCGCATCGACCTCGGCCAGCCGTGCCAGCTCGGGTGAAACCTGCACCAGCTGCTCGCGCAGGCGGCCGCGCAGGCGCCCGGTGGCGGTCTGGATGGCCTGCTGCAGCACCCGGTAGCGCTGGCGCAGCGAGGCGAAATTGGGTGCGGCGGCGGCTTCGGCCAGGTCGAGCAGGCGCTCTGCCTCGGCATCCTCGCTGATCGAGGCCAGCAGGCTGGCATGGGCCTGGGAGCAGTCGTCCAGCACATCCCCGGCCGCTTCGGCGGCCTCGCCCGGCTCGGGCAGGCGTCCGCCGAGCGCCCCGGACAGGGCCACGGCACGGCTCCAGTCCACCCACTGGCCGAGGCGATCGGTCAGGGCGGGACTGCTGGCCGGCATCGCGCCGTCGCTGAGACGGGCGAGCAGGCGGAGGAATTCCGGTCCACCCAGGACCGGCTGCGCTGCGTTCGCCATCAAGGGGTGAGGGGCCAAAAACCGTTGATTTTACAACCAGATGACCCGGCCTGGATGAAGGTGGTGCCGGGGTGGGGCGCCCGCAGGCGCGACAGGGCTTAGAATGTCCGGCTGCACCCATCCGTTCGACCCCTGGAGTCCCCAATGACTGTTGCGCAGTTCTACCCGATCGGCACCCCCGGACAGCCCTGGGGCGACGCGGAACGCGCACAGTGGCGGGCCCGCCAGCAGCGCCAGCGCAGCTACCACGACGACGTGGTGGCCGCCCTTGAACGCCTGGACGACAGTTTCGACGTGATTCAGTACGGCCAGCTGGACTATGCGCCGGACCATTACCCGCTGTTCGCCGTGGTCAACCACGACTGGAACCCGGCGCTGCCGACCGCGTTGATCACCGGTGGCGTCCATGGCTACGAGACCAGCGGCGTGCATGGCGCCCTGCAGTTCCTGGAACAGCAGGCCGAGCGTTACCTGGGCCGGCTGAACCTGATCGTGGCGCCGTGCGTCAGCCCGTGGGGCTACGAGCGCATCCAGCGCTGGAACCCGGATGCCATCGACCCGAACCGCAGCTTCCGTGACGGTGGCCAGATCGAGGAAGCCGCCGCGCTGATGCGCTGGGTGGCCGAGCGCAAGCCGAACCTGCTGGTGCACCTGGACCTGCACGAGACCACCGACAGCGACCTGCACGAGTTCGATCCGGCGCGCTGCGCCCGCGACGGCAAGCCGTTCGAGCGCGACACCATTCCGGATGGCTTCTACGTGATCGGCAACAGCGAAGATCCGCAGGCCGAGTTCCAGAAGGCATTGATCACCGCCGTCGCCCCGGTCACCCACATCGCCCCGGCAGACGCCGAAGGCAACCTGGTCGGCCTGCCGCTGCAGTCGCCGGGCGTGGTCTGGGGTGAGTCGCGTTCGATCGGCGCCTGCGCCGGCTTCACCGACGCGCGCTTTGCCACCACCACCGAGGTCTACCCGGACAGCCCGCGTACCAACCCGCAGGAATGCAATGATGCGCAGGTGGCGGCGGTGTGCGCAGGCCTGGATTTCGCCCTGACGAAGTAAGGCACGTGGACGTGCAAGCGGACCCGGCAGGTTCCTGCACGATGCGCCGGGTCATAGGATCGATTGTCGGGTTACGATCGGGCGATGACCACGATCAAGATTCTGCTCCGGCCATCACTCGTGTCAGTCCTGGTGGCGACGACCGCACTCAGTGGATGCAAGCTGTCGGCGCTCGATCTGACGCCGCCGCGGGTGATCCAGCTGTCCTGCAGCAGCACAAGCGCCACGCCCCAGGCGCCGATGGTGTTGCTCCTGGACTCCGGCCAGGCATCGGTGGTCTGGGTCAACCGTCCGAGCGCGCGCGCGGGCAAGCTGGAGGTGGAGGCGAACCTGTATCGGCTGGATTTTCCGCAGGTCGCTGGCGCGGGCAGGCTGCAGGCGGTGATCAACCGCTACGACGGTAGAATGGCGTTGAGCGGGCCCGGCACAGATGTGGCCGGCGCTGCCCAGCCGCAGATGTCCTGTGAGGTACAGCCTGTGCAGCCCAAGGTATGAACATGCCCGATACATCGTCTGATCTGATTGCCGTGCTTACCGGCGACCTGGTCAAGTCCACGGAGATGGACGCGGCCACCATTGATGACGTCCGTGAAGTGATTTCCGTTGCCGTGGCCCAGGCCATGGAGTGGCCTTTGCCGGGCATTGTCGGCCCCGAGTTCTACCGGGGCGACGCCTGGCAGCTGGCGGTCACCCAGCCGCACGGTTTCCTGAGGTTGGCGACCTGGATCAAGGCCAAGCTTGCCGCGTCGGAATCGCGGGCGCGCACGCGGATCGCGATTGGACTGGGTACGGTAGAGGCATTGGACCGGAAGGCGGTGTCGCGTTCGCTGGGTGAGGCATTCGTGCTGTCCGGTCGGTTGCTTGAATCCATGGGGCGCACGCAGGACATGGACGTAGCCCTGCCAGTACAACGGGAGGATCTGTACTGGTTACCGGCAGTGGTGTCTGCCTGTGATGTTATTGTCGCGCGCTGGACACGCAGTCAGGCTGAGGTGGCGTCGTTGTTTCTGATCCCCGATGCCCCCTCGCAGTTGGAAGCTGCCAATGCGTTGAACCGGCACCGACAATCGGTGAACCGGGTCTATCACGATGCTGGCGTCTTTGCCTTGCTGGCGCTGATCACCGCGGCTGAACGTGCACTGATGCAGCCGTACGGGAGCGTTCACGGTTCTGGAAAAGCAACTAAATAGCGTTGCTTTGGCTTAAGCAACTAAATTTCGTTGCTTTGGGCGGCGACTTGGCTATCGCGACGCGAGCCACAGGAAGGACTCACTGGCAGAAAGAACATGCTTGAAACGCTGCTCGTACTGTTGACCGCTCACCTTGTCGCCGATTTCGTGCTGCAGACCACGAAGATGATCGCGCGCAAGCAGGAACTGCATGGCCTGCTGCTGCACGTAGCAGTGGTGCTGCTCGCCATCGCCGCGCTGACCGGTTCGACCAACCCGTGGGTCTATCTCATCATCGGTTTCAGCCATGCGGTGATGGACTGGATCAAGGTCCATTGGCTCCCCGATGGCGTGCACGCATTCGTCATTGACCAGTTGGTGCATTTCGCCTTCATCGTGTTGATCGCGTTGATGTTCCCTCACGTTGCCCGCAATGGCTGGTACGGGATGATCCCGACCCAGGTCCAACTGTTGATGTATCAGGGCATGTCGATCGCGAGCGGCTTGATCCTGGTGGTCAACGTCGGCGGCGTCCTGGTGGAGAAGCTGCTTGCGCCGTTCACGGCAGGACTCAAGATGGGAAGCGCCGAATCGGCGCCTACGACCGCAGCCGCGCAGAGCGACGATCACAAGGGCATGCAGACCGCAGGGCGCTATATCGGGCGGCTGGAAAGAGGCTTGATCTTCATGTTCCTGCTGCTGGGCCAGCCCGAAGGCGTGGGGTTGATGCTGGCCGCCAAATCGGTGCTGCGCTTCGCCGACCGGCAGGCGCGGGCACACACCGAATATGTGATCATCGGTACCATGCTCAGCTTCGGTTGGGCCATCGCCGCAACCATGTTGACCAAGCTCGCCATCTCGCATTGGCACTAGCGGCTGCGGCGTTGTGGCCCCGGGCCATGCCTGGTGGGTCGGGCGTGAGCTAGCCCAGCAGGATCACGCCCCACACCGTGCCGACCATCAGCAGTGCGGTGGTCTGGGCGGCGCTGCCCATGTCCTTGGCGTTCTTGGACAGTGGGTGGTGGTCAAGCGAGATGCGGTCGACCACCGCTTCGATGGCCGAGTTCAGCAGCTCCACCAGCAGGCTGATGAAGCAGACCGCCAGCACCACGGCGCGTTCGACCTGGCTGATGTCCAGCAGGAACGCGGTGGCGATCAGCAGCGCATGCAGCAGCAACAGCTGCCGGAAGGCGGCTTCGCCACGGAAGGTGGCGATGAAGCCGTCGCGCGAATGGATCAGCGTGTAGAAGATGCGGCGAAGGCCGGTCTTGCCATGCGGGTATTTACCGCTGTCCTTGGGGGAGGGTGGCTGCATGCCGGTCCTGCCATGAAGTGATCTCACGACAGGATGTGCAGGCGGGCGTCGGGAAAGCGTCGGACGCCCGTTGGATTTTCCTTCAGCCGGCCTGGCGCTGCGCCTGGATGGTCTGGTCGAGGGCATCCAGATCGTCGGTCGGCGAGGCCAGCCATGCCGGGTACGCCTCGGTCTCGACGAAGGCGGAGGATCGCAGCACATCATCGAATGCCGGATTGTCCTTCTCCGCATGGCGCAGCAGTCCGGACATCAGCCCGCAGATGCGGACGGCCGCCTGGAAGGCACCCTGCAGCGAACCGGCCGGCTCGGTGACCGTGTTGAGGAAGGCCGCATAGGCCGGGCCATCGAAGATGAAGTCCTCGCGCTGCTGGAAGGCTTCGCCGCTGAGATTGGTTTCGCCGGAGACGTGCCGGGAGAATCCCCAGGACCAGATGTCGAGGAAGCGCAGGTCATCCAGCATCCGGCGCGCATCGTCATTCAGTGGAACGGCGCCGGACAGCGCGTGCTCCAGCGTGGCCGCTGCGAACGGCTCGGTGCCCTGGTGGGCCAGGAAATCGCTCAGGCAGCGCAGTGCAGCGGGATGATGCGGGTCCAGTTGCAGCGCCCGGTAGATCACGCGGGCGCCTTCCACGTGACGGCCCTGGGCGATGAAGATGTTGAGCGCGTGGTGGGCGAGCTGGTCGGCGCTGAGGTCGGCAATCCGGGTCATCGGGTCTGGCTGGCATGGACGAACGGTGGGCACCAGTCTGACAGATCACTCATTCGGCCGGGCTGCGTGAATCGCGGATCGAATAGATCACCGAGAAGATCTTCCAGCCCTGTTCGGTACGGATCAGCTGCCACATTTCCTTGCCCCAGTTGGTCTTCACTCCATCGTCGTGGAAGCTGTAGTCAAACGACACCGAGGCCACATCGCCATCCGTTTCGATCTTCGTATTGGAGAATTTCTCCTCCTTCGGTTTCGGCGACGCAACGACGCCGTCGATCAGCGCGATGAAGTTGTTGGCGGGAATCTGCCGTGCCTTGATCGCATCGGGCTTGGCCTTGCGGATGTCCTGCAGGCGCACATCCTCGGAGACAAACTGCCAGCCGATGTCTTCCGGTTTGTCGGAGAAGAACAGGCCCATGTAGGTCGGCTTGTCCTTGTTGATCAGCGAGGTGCGGAATGATTCGACCACCTGTTCGATGGCTTTTTCATCGGCTGGACTGTGGGCTGGGCTGTTGTTGCCGGCATGGCCTGGCGACGCTGACAGCAGAAGCGCGAGGAGGGCGAGTGGTGCTCTTGATGTCTGCATCTGCAGCTTCCGGGGACAAGGGGATGCTGCCGGGACGTTTCGTCACATCGGTGCCCCGGCGCATCCCCTCATTCAACGATGCAGCGCGTCGATGATCAACCCGGTAGCAATCTCCACCAGCAGGTACTCGCTATCGGACTGCCGGACCCAACGCTGGTCGCGGCCCGGCTCGCGCAGGTGGTAGCGCGCATAGTCATCCACCCAGTAACGGCGGTCTACTTCCGCCCATGGCAGGCGCTCGCCGCGACGCCAGGCCTTCTTCTGCCAGCCTGGCGGCGGCGCATCACGATTGTGCGGGCCACCGGCGTGCGGCGGTGGCCCGTTGCCGCGCGCATGGTGCGGCGGATCGGCGAAGGCGGGTGCCGCGGCCAGCGCGGCAGCCGTGGTCAAAGCAATGGCGAACAAGCGTGCGGTGTTCATCGCAACCTCCGGGCCTTGCCGCTGCATGCGGCGTCGTGCCATGGAGTATGGATCAAGGAATGTGAACGGACTTTTGAGCTGTCACCGTAGCAGCAGGGCGCATTCCGCGGCGTTGCAACTGGCGGCTCGGGCACGACGCCACCGCCTCCGGCATGGCCACCTCAAGCGCGCTCGCGCGCCTCATACCAGTTGCGTGACCGGTTCACGATCTTCACCACCGAAAGCATCACGGGTACTTCAATCAGCACCCCCACCACCGTGGCCAGCGCCGCACCGGAGTGGACACCGAAAAGGCCCACGGCCGTCGCCACCGCCAGTTCGAAGAAGTTGCTGGCGCCGATCAGTGCCGACGGCCCGGCCACATAATGCGCCACACCCAGGCGCCGGTTGAGCAGGTAGGCCAGGCCGGAGGTGAAATAGACCTGGATCAGGATCGGGACCGCGATCAACGCAATCACCATCGGCTGCTGCACGATCTGCTGGCCCTGGAACCCGAACAGCAGCACCAGCGTCAGCAGCAGCGCCGACAGTGACAGTGGCCCCAGCTGGCGCAGCGCCGTCTGCAGCCCGGATTCGCCATGGCGCGACAGGATCCAGCGCCGCAGCAATGCGGCCACCAGTACCGGAACCACGATGTACAGGCCGACCGACAGCAGCAACGTATCCCACGGTACGGTGATGGCCGACAGCCCCAGCAGCAGCGCCACCACCGGCGCATAGGCCACCACCATGATCGCGTCGTTCAGTGCCACCTGGCTCAGCGTGAAGTTGGCATCGCCGCGGCACAGGTTGCTCCATACGAACACCATGGCCGTGCAGGGCGCGGCCGCCAGCAGGATCAGGCCGGCGATGTAGCTGTCGATCTGGCCGGCGGGCAGCCAGTCCGCAAAGACGTGGCGCAGGAAGAGCCAGCCCAGCAGCGCCATCGAGAATGGCTTCACCGCCCAGTTGATGAACAGCGTCACCCCGATGCCTTTCCAGTGCTGGCCCAGCTGGCGCATCGCACCGAAATCCACCCGCAGCAGCATCGGGATGATCATCAGCCAGATCAGCACCGCCACCGGCAGGTTGACTTTGGCCACTTCAGCCGCCGCCAGGGAGGCGAAAGCACCGGGCAGGAAGTGCCCGAGCAGCGTGCCGACGATGATGCACAGCGCGACCCAGAGCGTCAGGTGGCGCTCGAACAGGCCCATGGGTGCCGTTGTGCTCATGGCGTGCGCGCTGCCGGTAGCAGATGGCCGATCTGGTCCAGCGCCTGCTGCAGCATTCCGCGGTCCTGCCACACGTGCCCGGGCAGCGCCAGCAGGGCCTGCACGCGTGCCTTCACGATGGCATGCGCGTGGGCGAAGGCGGCAGCCTTGTCGGCATCGCTGCCCACTGCCTCGGCTGGGTCCGGCAGGCCCCAATGGCTGCGGATGAAATCACCAAACACCACCGGGCAGGCTTCCGCTGCCGCCGCATCGCAAACGGTGATCACCAGATCCATCGGAGCCGCGTCGGCGAACTCATCCCAGGATTTGCTGCGCAGTCCCGCGACCGGGATGCCTTCGGCGCGCAGCTGTGCAAGCGCGAATGGATTGACCTGGCCGGTCGGGTGGCTGCCGGCACTGAAGGCCGTGAAGCGGTCGCCGCCCCAAGCGCGCAGGGTGGCTTCGGCCAGCACGCTGCGGGCGCTGTTGCCGGTGCAGAGAAACAGGATGGAGCGGGACATGATGGCGTTTCCGTATCAGCAGTTGCAGGGATTGCCCGATGGCGTGCACTGTTCGCTGGGCGAACCGGCGCAGCAGTTGTGCGTGAGGTACTCGATCAGGCCGGTCATTGCGCTGAAGTTCGCGCGGTAGCAGACGTGGCGGCCCTGGCTCTCGCTCTCGACCAGGCCGGCCTGTACCAGTTCCTTCAGGTGGAAGCTGAGGGTGGCGGGCGGAACCTGGAGGGCTGTGGCGATGTCGCCGGCCATGCGGCCGGCCGGGCCGGCTTCGACCAGCAGGCGGAAGGCTGCCAGGCGGGTGGCGTGGCCGAGCGCGGTGAGCGCAGCGATTGCATTTGACGTTTCCATATTTCTAGAATAGTCGAATGAATAAGCCGATCACAAGTCCTTCGCTGCCTCATCTGAGGCAAGCCTCGCTTCCCCAGCCTGATCACCAGCGGTTGGCCGCCGAACGCCAGGGGCCACCACGCATCCTGCTGCTGTACGGCTCGCTGCGGCCGCAATCGTTCAGCCGCAAGCTGGCACTGGAGGCCGAACGCCTGCTGCAGCATCTGGGCTGCGACACGCGCGTGTTCGATCCACATGCCCTGCCGCTGCTGGACAGCGTGGACAAGGGGCATCCGGAAGTGCAGCGGCTGCGCGAGTGGTCGCACTGGTCGGAAGGGCAGGTGTGGGTCAGCCCGGAGCGGCACGGCACGGTGACCGGCGTGTTCAAGAACCAGATCGACTGGCTGCCACTGGAAGATGGCAGCGTGCGGCCGACCCAGGGCAGGACGCTGGCGGTGATGCAGGTCTGCGGCGGCTCGCAGTCGTTCAACACGGTCAATACGCTGCGGGTGCTGGGCCGCTGGATGCGCATGCTGACCATTCCCAACCAGTCGTCGGTGGCCAAGGCCTGGCAGGAGTTCGACGAAGACGGGCGGATGAAGCCCTCGCCCTATTACGATCGTGTGGTGGATGTGGTCGAAGAACTGGTGAAGTTCACGCTGCTGACCCGTGGCCGCGCCGACTACCTCGTGGACCGTTACAGCGAGCGCAAGGGCGATGCGTTGGCGGCGGAGCTGGCGCGGGCGGCGGGCGCGACCGGCATCTGAGGGGGGGGCTGGTGGCCGCAGGTGGCGTGGAAATGACCGGGCGCGGCTGGCCGGATACTGTCGTCGGCGCAGTGATCGCCGAAGCGTGGCCGGCATGGCGGGCAGCACGCCGCCAGTGACTCAGTTGCGATGGGGCCTGCTTGGGCAGATTGCCACACGTTGGCTGCGCTGATCGATCAGCACCACTGCGTCCTGCAGCGCATGGGCACCCACCACCGCTTCGGGATAGCGGTCGGACACCCGTACGTGCAGCCCCTGCAGCGCCAGGCCACCGATCAACACGGGAACATCCAGCCGTGCACGTCCGCCATCGACCTCGCCGTGGCTGAGGGTCAGTCGATCCCCGGTGGTCGCTGCGGTACCGGCTGCCCGCCGGAAGAGTGCCGTGGGCAGCACCATCGCGACGTTGGCGCCGGTGTCCAGCTGCGCCTCTGTGGTCACTGCTCCAATCTTCACTGGGATGCGGAAGGCGCGTGAGTGGGCGAGCGTGTCCGGTTGCGCGGGCAGGAGGTCGATGCCGCGGCGGAACTGCAGGCGCCGTTGGGGGTAATCGATGATCAGCACGCCATCAGCGAAGAATCCGCGCGCAAGGATGCCGTCGAACACTGCGTCTTTGGATTGCCGTGCGTTGTAGTCGCGGGTGAGCGCGGTCACGTCGCTGTGGCGCAGCCCGTCGAGGGCGTTGATGCGCACCGTATCGGCCCAGGCTGTCCGCACGCCGTCGGAGTGGCGGGTGCTGGCGTCCGCGGGTAGCGCCGGTTTCCGCACCAGACGGCTGTCCGCGCGGGCCATGCCGCTGGCGCCGGTATCGATGGCGAAGCGGTACGGGCCGCTGCCGTTGACCTGCACCTGCACATGGATGCGCCCGTCGATGACGTCAAAGGGAACGTCGATGATGCGCTCGCCCGGGCGTGCGGGGAGGGTACAGGTGCTATCCGCCACGGGTGAGGCGAGGGTGGCCACGGGAAGCGTCAGCAGAGTGAGGATGGCGATGGCAGTGCTGCGCCAACGGCGAGTGCCGAGTGCGGTACGGCGATGCGGGGGAATGCGCCTCATGATCCTGTTCCATGGGTGTCCAGGATCTTCTGATGCGTGAGGGATGCAGGCGGTTGCAGGTGTTTCCTGCCCGCAGGCTGCTCCGAAAGCTGTCGCGGTAATCGGCTGGATCTGGAATCCGCGCGGGTGGAAATGTGACGGATGTCGCGGGCCTTGACTTGAGTATGTCACCGTCTTCAACGATAAAGGCGGCATGTGGCACTGCCGCATTCCGGACCAGGGACGATCCGAAGCATGACGTGATGGGGCTCTACCCCCGCGTTCTCGTTCCCGCCGGCGCTGTGTTCGTCCAGGAAGGAGAACAGGGATGTTGGAACGACTGAAGACCCTCTCGCGTGCCGTGCTGGCGATTGTTGCCGTCGGCTTCGTCGCCCCTGCTGTGGCACAGGCGCAGGAAAGCAAGATCACCTGGCGTATTTCGCAGCCCGGCGGCGATGCGACCCAATACAAGACCCAGCAGGCGGCGGTGGCCGCCATCAAGAATCTGCCGGCGCCCAGCCCGTTCCCGCCGGAGTTCCAGTTCGGCTGGCAATCTGTCGACAAGATCAAGTCGAAAGTCGTGGACTTGAACGGAAACACGTCGATCACCTACTGGATGGGGAAGACGCAGCCCTCCGACCCGGACTGGTCCTACATCGGGCGTGACATATTCCCGACGGAAGAGGCGATGGTGGCCGATTTTCTTGCGGACCAACAAGCCAGCAATCCCGTGTGCCCCGGGGCGGCGGTCACTCCGTCTGGCGATTGGTTTGCGGCTTCGCCCGATCAGGAAGGTGTCATCGAGTCGCGCTACTACGATCTGACTTCAATGGCTGGCAACAATACGGCTGAATCGCCCTGCACCCCGTACACCGGGACGGTTGCGGTCGCGCGTACCCGGCGCTTGAATTGCCCGGTTCCGCTCACGCAGTGGTCCAACAAGCACAGCGCCTGCGTCAGCGAAGAGTTCGTTGCGACCATCACCTCGAAGTCGCAAAAGTGCGACAAGGACGGCGGCAACGGTAGCTGCCCCATGTCCCGCAACGATACAGCTGCGAACATGAGTCCGATTCCCGACAATGACCCGGCCTCCAACGGCGGTACCTGCGACGGCAATGTCGGCAACCCATGTGATGTTAAAACGGGCGAGAAGTATGAGATTGCGCCGGACTTCGATCTTGGCTGGATCGCACTGACGCGTTTCTATCACTCCGGCATTTCCACGTCCTCCGGTGGCTTCGGTTATGGCTGGACCCATTCGCTGGGCGCCCACCTGGCACTGGATGGCGCTGACAGTGTGGGCATCATTGAAAGCACCGGTTTCCAACGGGCATTCAAGAAGATCGGCCAAGCCTATGAGGCGGACGACGACAGTGGCGATCGCCTCGTCCAGAACGGTAACTGGACGCTGTATTCGGCGGGCTCCATCTCGACCTTCGGCCCGGACGGGCGTCTGGTCGCCAAGCGCTTTCCGGATGGCACGTCGCTGACCTATATCTACGATGACAGCGATCGCCTTGCGGCCGTCACCCACAGCAGTGGCCGCACGCTGGAGTTCGTTTACCAGTCCAACGACTACGAGGCGCTGATCAGTTCGGTGCTGGTCGAAGGCATTCCGCTGGCCACCTATACCTACACGCCTCAGAACCAGGTCGCCACGGTGACCTATGCGGGTGGCGGGGTGCGCACGTATCACTACGAGAACCAGGACTTCCCCCAGCACCTGACCGGCATCACCGCCGAGGACGGTCGCCGCTACAGCACCTTTACCTACGATTCCATCGGTCGTGTGATCTCCAGTCAGCACGCTGGCGGTGCCGATGGCGTGACGCTCGCCTACAGCCCCAACGGCGGTGCAGTCGTGACTGATGCGCTTGGGCGGCAGACCGACTACACCCTGACACCCGGCGGCGACACCGCGCCGTCGCGCAAGGTAACCGGCCTGAGTGATGCGCAGGGAACCGTCAGCCGGACCTACTACGACCAGAGTGTCGACTTCCGCCGGCGCCTGGATACCTACACTGATCGTCGCGGCATCCAGACCAAGCACACCTATGCGCAGGGTACCGATGCGGTGAGCGGCCGCACCGTCAGCATCCATACCGTGACCGAAGCGGTCGGCCTGCCCGAACAGCGGGTGGTGGCCACGGCGCGCGACGTCGAAACCAATGCGGTACTGACCACTCGCATCGGCAATCGTGAAACCCGAACGTCCTTCAATACCCGGCGTCAGCCGACAACCAACACGGTGACCGACATCGCGTCAGGTCAGACGCGCATCACCAGCTACACGTATTGCGAAGCCGCGGACGTGGCTGCGGCAGGGAGCTGCCCTGTGGAAGGGCTGCTGAAGAGCGTGGATGGTCCGCGCACGGATGTGGTTGATGCCGTTACCTACGCCTACTACCCGGCGGATGATGCGGGTTGCGCGACCAACGCTACCTGTGGCTACCGGAAGGGCGACCTGCGCAGCGTGACCAATGCGCTGGGCCAGACGGTCGAGACCTTGGCCTACGACGCGTTCGGGCGGCCGTTGTCGGTCAAGGACGCCAACGGCGTGGTCACCGATTACACGTACCATGCTCGCGGCTGGCCGACCTCGATCACCGTACGCGGCGCGACCACTGCCGAGGATCGGGTCACCCAGCTGAGCTATTGGCCGACGGGCCAGGTGCAGAAGATCACCGAGCCGGATGGCAGCAGCGTTTCCTACGTCTACGATGCTGCGCTGCGCTTGACCGACATCGAGGACAACGCAGGCAACACGATTCACTACACACTGGACAATGCCGGCAACCGCCTCAAGGAAGACGCGCTGGACACCGGTGGCACGCTGCGCCGTACCCTGGCACGCACGTTCAACACGCTCGGCCAGCTGACCGCGCTGAAGGACGCAGGCAATCACGCTACCGGCTTTGCCTACGATGCCAACGGCAACCTGCAGACGGTGACCGACGCACTGCAGCGCGTGACCAGCCAGCAGTACGACCCGCTGAACCGCCTGGCCCAGACCCTGCAGGACGTGGGCGGCGTCGCGGCGGAGATCCGCAGCCAGTACAACGCGCTGGACCAGGTCACCCAGATCACCGATCCGAAGGGACTGCACACCACCTACGCCTACAACGGGTTCGGTGACCTGACCGGCCAGGTCAGCCCGGACAGTGGCGCCAGCAGCTACACCGTGGACGCGGCAGGCAATCGCAAGACCGCTACCGACGCGCGCGGCGTCACCGCCACCTATCACTACGATGCGCTGAACCGTTTGATCGGAGTCGCCTATCCGGACCCCAATCTGGACGTAGGCTACAGCTATGACGTGGCGCCAGCGGCCTGCGCCGCCGACGAGCGCTTCGCCAAGGGGCGGCTGGGGCAGGTGCTGCATGCCAACGGCAGCACCCAGTACTGCCATGACCGCTTCGGTCAGGTCACCCGCAAGGTGCAGACCGTCAATGGTGTGGCCAGCACGCTGCGCTACGCCTACAGCAAGTCGGGCCGTCTGACTGCGTTGACCTACCCCGACGGCAGCGTGGCCGACTACGTGCGTGATATCCAGGGCCGCATTAGCCAGATCGGCCTGACCCGGCCCGGCCAGGCGCGCCAGATCGTGGTGAACAACGTGAGCTATGCAGCCTTCGGTCCGGCGACCGGCTGGACCTACGGCAATGGCCGCCAGCTGCAGCGTCCGCTGGATCTGGACTACCGCCCGCAGGCGGTACATGACCCGGCCGCAGGTGGCCTGTCGCTGGGCTACGGCTATGATCCGGTCGGTTCGATCACCGAGCTGAAGAACGGCACTGGCTCGACGGTACTGGCCAAGTACGCCTACGACGCGCTGGGTCGCCTGACCCAGACCCAGGACGGTGCGACCGGCACGCCGATTGAAACCTATGCCTACGACGCCACCGGCAATCGCACCGCGCTGACCACCTCGGCAGGTACCGCCAGCTACACCTATCCCGCAACCAGCCACCGCCTGACTGCGGTGGATGGCGAGGCGCGCACCCATGACGCAGCGGGCAACACCACCAGCATCGGCAGCAAGACGTTCACCTACAACGATGCCAATCGCATGAACGCGGTGAAGCAGGGTAACGCCACATTGGAGAGCTACGGCTACAACCATCGTGGCGAGCGCGTGTTGCGTACCCCGGCCGGTGGCGCAGCGCAGATCACCCTGTATGACGAGGCAGGGCAGTGGCTGGGCAACTACTCGGCCACGGGCCAGGCGCAGCAGCAGGCCATCTGGCTGGACAACTATCCGGTGGCGCTGATCAATGTGCCGGGCACCGGCGTGCCGGAGTTAGCCTACGTCCAGCCGGATCATCTGGGCACACCGCGCGTGGTGATCGACCCGGTGCGCGATGTGGCGATCTGGGAGTGGAGCAACAAGAGCGAAGTGTTCGGTAATCAGATTCCGAGTGCCGACCCGGATGGTGATGGTGTGGCATTCGAGCTGGCGCTGCGCTTCCCGGGCCAGCAGGCGACGGATGCGAGTGGGTTGTTCTACAACAATCAGCGGGAGTATGACCCGGTAGTTGGGCGGTACTCGCAGAGTGATCCAATTGGGTTGGAAGGCGGAATCAGTACATTTGCCTATTCCGAATCTGATCCCGTGCTGAACATCGATCCATTCGGTGAGATGTCGGGACGTCGCGGGGAACGAAATCAGACGCGCTCGCCGGATGGGACCAACAATCCTGGAAAAAAGTGGAAGGATGATCCCAAACGCCCTGGATGGGGATGGCAGAAGGACTCCAATACGGGAAAGTCAACCTATAAGAGGAAGCCGTCGTTCCTGCTTCCACCCAAGGCAATCGGACCCACGCTCGCACTCAGAGTTGCTCTTCAGGTTGCTTGCGAGAATGGAGATGTTAACGCGTGCAAGACCCTGTGTAGTCTCTTTCCAGAGGTTTGCGGGGCGGTAGACTTCACAGAGCCGAATGTAGCAATGTGCCCTACGGATGGTTCGACGTCACTGCTCTTCTAGATGAACTGCAAGATGGGCTATGTTTCATTTGGAAAGGGCCGGGAAGATCTTCGCTTGCTGGCAGGGATGCTGGCGCTGACTTGAGGCTTACTAGGTGAAGAGGTTGCATGCGCGTGCGGTCAAGGAAATGGAGGTAGTCACTCCTGCCGGGATGAGGAAGATGGTGCTGGGCCTGTTTCATCGTCGGCATGATTACGGCGACTTTGACCTTTTGGAGGTTGTGGCTGAACTTCACAAGCTTGGGATATCAACACTGAAGCAGTTGAGGCTCCTTCTAAAAAGGCACCGTCGTTCAATTCTCCATGATGAGAAAAGGAAGATGTCTCGCGCCGAAACTGTGCACCTTCTTTCGCAATTCGATTCGCGAGGTATCGACTCGCACACTAACACTGCCTGGTTTGCGGTTCCTGGTGTTGTGCGAGAGGCCCTTGAAAAGGAGTTTGGCTGGGAAGTGGTGAAACAGTTCCATGAATACGAGCCGGAGGAGGGCTGCGATCAAGAAGGGACAGAGTGAGTTTGCGCACGTATCAATCTTCGCTGTTTTCGCTTCAATTCCATTTCGTTGGATGCGATGCGGCCTATGAATTCGGTTCTGATGAGGTTGGCGTGCCCAATAGCGTCCTTTTTGTGAGAATGGCTCTTGGCGAGGCTAGGCGCCAGGGGCTCCGTGGTTGTTTCCCCGGAGTTCCAGTCTATGAACCAAGATTTCAACTCCCTTGAATGGTGTGACGCCACGTTGCTGGCCATCAACATCAACAGAAGCAATCCTGGCGTATGCGACGAGGTAAGGGTGCGAGCGCGTTGGCCGGATGGCCGGCAGGCAACCGTTTGCTTCTCGGAAGCCTACGGGTGCTCGGCGCTCATGAACTTCGGCGTACTGGGTGACGAGGGAATTGAGTTTGCCATGGTGGATGATGACGAGCCGGGTCTCGCTGATCTTCTTGATCGTTGGAAGGCGGTCGGCTATCCGCTGTCCGGTCTGAAGTGTTTTCGTATCGAGACCAGCTCGACCGGAAGCGTCATTCTCATCTACGCCAGGACATGGCGGATCGAGAATCAGCCGATGGCGGACGCGGTGCCCTGAAGGACATCCCGTGCCCAGGTTCCTCACCCCCGACGAGGTCTCCCTCATCCACAGGCTGCTGCCGGAGACGACCGAGCTGTCCGAACGGTTGTTGAAGGATCTGGCGCTCGCTCAGGTGGAGGATGTGGGTGTCGTCGGATTCGGGGGCGTGGTGTTCCTGTCCAGCACGACCCGGCTTTTCGGCAGTGACATTGCTACGGCCATGCTTGCCGATGCTGACGGCGTGCCGGTGAGATTCACCCTGTGCCTGGATAATCACGATCAGCTCTTCGAGCTGGAGCTGTGGAAGGTGGACTTCTCGCCGATCATCGGCGTCGATCTGAGAAGCGCTTTCAGCGAGCATTGACGCCTGTTGAAAGCGGTCCTCGCTGAAGGCCGTTGCGCATGGCGTTCACCCTTCGGGCTGTAACCGGCCCACCGCCTGCGCGCACAACGACTGGCAGGCCATGACCAACCCCTCCATCACCCGGTCGCCCACGTACTGCCCGGATTCGCCGTTCTGCCGGGTGCGTTCCGCCGCCAGCAGCATCTCCAGCACCACCCGCAACCCGCTCAACGCGCAATCGGCGTCGGCCAGGGCCAGGCAGCGCCCGGGCAGTTGATGCCGCTCCGGCCAGGGTTGGCCATCGGCCGCCGCACCGGAGCCGATGCGGTGGAGATTGGTAATGAAGGTGGTCCTGTCCACCGCAGGCGCAGCCTGCGGCGGACCGTCGTCGTGGACGGTGCGGCGGTAGGCGTGCAGGTGGGGGAAGTCCGATTCGTTCATGGCAGAACTCCGTGCAGGGCAATCGGTAGCCGCCACCCGAAAGGTGGCGGGCGGTACGTGGTTCGAATCCGGGTTGGCTTCAAGCCGGCGGGCGCGAACGCCCCCAACGCACCGCCCGCCATAGCCGGCAGACGGATTGCCAGCCGGCGCCACGCATGGTGACGCCGGCTGGCAAGCGCACTTACTCAAAGCCAACACGGGATTCGAAGCCCGGCCACCCTTTTCCGGTGGCACGCCATCTGAGCCCCTGGCGCTGTGCAATGCCAATCAGAAGAGCTGCAAACATCACTCGATTGGAGACGCTTTCGGCATTCTCCCACGCTGTTAAGCACTGCCAGTGCTGGCTGGCGTGGTGATCCGTCCACACCGTGCAATCTGCGACAGGTGTCGAGGCTGGGGGAGGGAAGGGCACGGGTGGGGCGGGGCGATGGCGACAGGCTCCGCAGGGGCCTGAGTCGAGCGTCGCTGGCCCCCTCGGCGCCAAAGCGTGACGTGCGACTCGGGTTGACGTTCCCAGCCACCAAGCGCAGGCTGGTCCGGCACGTTTCCTAACCAGAAGGAGACTTATGACCGCGACCGCTTCGCTGCACCCAACCCCCGCCACCCAAGGCCGTTCGCGCCTCTGGAGTGTGTTCTGGCTGCAGGGCGTGATTCCCAGCAACATTCTGTGGGCGGTAGCCCTCTGGGCCCTGGCCAACCAGCGCACCACGCTGCTGCTGGGGGTATTTGCCGTGCTGCTGCTCTATACCGGCTGGATCATCCCGGCGGTGTGGCGGGCGGCGCCCACCGCGCACAACGCGAACCTGGGCGTGGCCGCGCGCGGGCTGACCGTGGCCTGGGGGCTGAACACCGTGCTGGTGATCTTCTTCCTGACCCTGCAGCTGGTGGCTCAATAGAACTGAACAGGCTCGCCGCCCCGGTCGAAGGCGGCGAAGCGGCCGATCTGACCGTCATGGATGGCGTTGACCATCAGCTTCAGCGGGCGGGCGGCCCCATCGCTGTTGGGAGCGAAACCGGCGCGGCCGTCCAACGCCGCCACGAAGACCAGGTCCCAGTCGATGCCGGTGGTGGTGGATTCGGTGGCCAGCGCCCGGAAGCTGGGCACCTCGGCTGGCAGCTTGTCCACGCACAGCACCGGCGACAGGGTGCCGCCCTCGCGGCGATCATGCCGGTCGCGCTGATCGCTGGTGGGCGATTCGGGCAGCTCGGCGCGCACGAATACGAACAGCAAGCGTTGCGGTTCAGCCTGCTGGCCTGCGGCGTGCAGCAACTGCTGGAAATCGTTCATCATCATGAGGGTTGTCACACGCCCGCTGCACCGAAAGCCGCATGCTGCCACAACGCCTGCCGCGCGGGGCCGAAGGCGATTGATTTAAGTCATGCCCATGGAACTGACTGCCGCGTACTCTGGCAATCGTTCCAGCAGACGAGGGTTTCCGGGCCGTTCCGGGCACAGGCAAGACGGTGGAGCAACTAGGTGGACCAGCCATGAGCCAACTCACCGACGGTTTTGGACGCAGCTTTCCATACCTGCGCCTGTCGTTGACCGAAGCCTGCAACTTCCGTTGCAGCTACTGCCTGCCCGACGGTTACCAGGCCGATGGCCGCCCGCGCTTCCTGCAGGTGGATGAAATCGCGCGCCTGGTGCGCGCGTTCGCCGCGCTGGGCATGAGCAAGATCCGCCTGACCGGTGGCGAGCCCAGCCTGCGCAAGGACCTGGACGAGATCATCGCCACCGTGGCGGCAGTGCCGGGCATCCGCAAGGTGGCCATCACCACCAATGGCACGCTGCTGCCGCGGCGCCTGCCGGGCTGGCACCGCGCCGGCCTGACTGCGCTGAACGTAAGCATGGACAGCCTGCAGCGCGAACGCTTCAGGACCATCACCGGGCACGACCGCCTGCCGGAGATCGAACAGGGCCTGGCCCTGGCACAGGCGCTGGGCCTGCCGGCCGTCAAGCTCAACGCGGTACTGCTGCGTGGCCTGAACGACGACGAGCTGCCGCAGTGGATGGACTACCTGCGTGACCGTCCTTTCAGCGTGCGCTTCATCGAGCTGATGCGCACCGGCGACAACGAAGCCTATTTCCAGCGCCACCACCTGCGCGCCGACGTGGTGATCGAGCAGCTGCTGGCCGCTGGCTGGCACGAGCGCCCGCGCGCGGCCGATGCCGGCCCGGCGCGTGAGTTCGGCCACCCCGACCATCGCGGCAGCATCGGCATCATCGCCCCGTATTCGCGTGACTTCTGCAAGGGCTGCAACCGCCTGCGGGTGACCGCCAAGGGTGATCTTCGGCTGTGCCTGTTCGGCGAGTTCGGCGTGCCGCTGCGCCCGCTGCTGCAGAGCGACGATGACCACGACGCGCTGCTGGCACGCATCACCACACAGCTTGGCCTGAAAGCGGCCGGGCATGGACTGCACCAGGGCCAGACCGGGCTGACCCCGCACCTGGCCTCCATCGGAGGATGAGCAACACGATGAGTGGGGAATTGAATGCGGCCTTCCATATGGCCGATGTCCGCGACAAGCGCATCACCCGCCGCCGTGCGGTGGCGGTGGGCGAGCTGCATGCCGGTCCGGTGGCCTATCCGCTGATCGTCGAGCGCCGCCTGCCCAAGGGCGATGCGCTGGTGATGGCCGAGATTGCCGGCCTGCAGGGCGCCAAGATGGCCTCGATGCTGATGCCGCTGTGCCACCCGCTGCCGCTGGAACTGGTGCAGGTGTTCTGCGCGCCGGTACCGGAGCGGCAGGCGATCCGCGTGTGGTGCGAGTGCGCCAGCGAGGCGCGCACCGGCGTGGAGATGGAGGCACTGGCCGGCGTCAACGCGGCGCTGCTGACCCTGTACGACCTGAGCAAGCCGGTGGAACCCGCGCTGCGCATCGAAGGCATCCGCCTGCTGTTCAAGGAGGGTGGCAAGCGCGGTGTCTGGCTACACCCGGATGGCATGGATGATGCCGAGCGCGCGCGCTTCAAGCCGCGTGCGCCGAAGGGTCTGGAGGGCGCGGCCTGCGCGGTGATCACGCTGAGCGATCGCGCCAGCGAGGGCACCTATGAAGATGTGTCTGGCCCGACCCTGGTGAGCGGCCTGAAAAAGCTGGGCGGCGAGGTTGTGGCCGCCGAGGTATTGCCGGATGGCATCGAGCCATTGGCGGGCCGCCTGCAGGCGCTGGTGGCCGAGGGTGTGCGCCTGTGCCTGTGTACCGGCGGTACGGGGCTGGGCCCGCGTGACCTGACCCCGGAGGCGCTGCGTTCCTTGAACGCGCGGCCGGTGCATGGCCTGGCGCAGATGGTGCGGGCACTGAGCGCACAGCACACGCCGATGGCCTGGCTGAGCCGCGCCGAGGTGGTGCAGCTGGGCAACATGCTGGTGTTCGCATTGCCAGGCAGCCCGAAGGCGGCGGCGCAGTGCCTCGATATTCTGGCGCCGGTACTTGGCCACGCCCTGGCGATGGTCGACGGTGGTGGCCACTGATGATTGCCTATAGCGAAGCCCTGCAGCACCTGCTGGATGCGGCCACGCGGCTGCCGGCCGAGCGCCTGCCGCTGCATGAGGTCGGCGGCCGCACTCTGGCCAGTGACATCATCAGTGAGCAGTCGCTGCCGCCGTTCGACAATTCGGCAATGGACGGCTTCGCGCTGCGCGCCAACGGCGCTGCGTTCGAAGCCGGTACCGAATTCGCGGTGCAGGGCTGGCAGGCCGCCGGCGATGCCGGTGCCGAGGGCGGCGAGGGTGCCTGGGAAATCATGACCGGTGCGCGCATGCCGGTTGGGCTGGATACGGTTGTACCTGTCGAGAACGTGGAGATCCTTACCAGCGAGGACGGCCGCCCGACCCGCATCGCATTGAAGGGCACGGTGAAGCCGGGCCAGAACGTGCGCCTGCGCGGCCAGGATGTGAGCGACGGCGAACGTGTGCTGCAGGCCGGCCAGGTGCTGGACATCAATGCGCGCAGCCTGCTGCATGCCATCGGCGTGGGCGAGGTGGCGGTGGTGGCGCGGCCGAAGGCGGCGGTGATCGCCACCGGCAAGGAGCTGGTGACCGAGGCGGCGCAGACGCTGGAATCCGGTCAGATTCGTGACAGCAACCGGCCGTACCTGGTCGGCCGCCTGCAGGCCGCCGGTGCCGAGGTGGTGTGGCAGGGCACGGTGGGTGATGACGTGGCCGCGTTCAACGCGGTGCTCGACGAAGCGCTGGCCGCAGGCGCGCAGCTGCTGATCAGCACCGGCGCGGTGTCGGCCGGCCGCTACGATTTCGTTCCCGATGCGCTGCGTGGACGTGGTGCGCGCATCGTGTTCCACAAGGTGGCGATCCGCCCGGGCAAGCCGCTGCTGTTTGCGGTGCTGCCCAATGGCGCGCTGTATTTCGGCCTGCCCGGCAACCCGGTCTCGGCCGCCGTGGGCCAGCGCTTCTTCGTGGAGCCGGTGCTGCGGCGCCTGCTGGGGCTGGCACCGGAAACCGTGTTGCAGCTGCCGCTGCAGGCCGATGTGCGCAAGCCGCCGGGCCTGCGCTTCCACGCGCGTGCGCGGGTGGAAGTGGACGCGCAGGGGCGCCTGAGTGCGCGCGTGCTGTCCGGGCAGGAATCGTTCCGTTTGATGTCCATGCTGCAGGCCAACGCCTGGGTGGTGCTGGAGGCCGAGGGCGACTTGGCCACCGCTGGCACGCCGGTGCGCGTACAGGGCTGGGGTCACCATGACCCGGTGCAGCTGGCGAGCCAGGAGTCATGATGAAACAGGTGAATCTGCAGTTGTTTGGTGCCTTTTCCGATCTGGATGCCAGCCGCGAGATCGCGGTGGAGGTGGCCGGTGGCACCGTGGCCGACCTGCGCCAGGCGCTGCGCGAGCTGCTGCCTGCGCGCTGGCCGGGGTTCCGCGCGGGCCTGCTGGACTACTCGGCGTTTGCCGACCAGCAACGCGTACTGCGTGACCACGAGGCGCTGCCCGACGATGGCCGGGTGGCGATCCTGCCGCCGGTAAGCGGGGGCTGAGCGATGAGCGAAAAGATCATCGCCAAGGTGGTGGACCGCGCGCAGGCGGCGATTGATCCGGCCGAGGGCATCGCTGCGGTGTCCGATCCGGGCTTCGGTGGCATCGACGTATTCATCGGCAAGGTGCGTGATGTCAATATCGGCCGGCCGGTGACCGGGATCACCTACGACCTGTTCGAGCCGCTGGTGCTGAACGAGTTCAAGCGGTTGGCGGCCGAGGTCGAGGCCACGTTCGGTCCGAAGCTGAAGCTGTATGTAGCCCATGCCAAGGGCCGGTTGGGCATTGGCGATGTGGCGGTGGTGGTGGCTGCGGGCAGCCCGCACCGTGACGAGGCGTTCCGGGCCTGCCGGCAGTTGATCGAGGTGGTGAAGCACCAGTGCCCGATCTGGAAGCAGGAGCATTACGAGGACGGCGACAGCGAGTGGAGCGAGGGCTGCAGCCTGTGCCACGCGGACAGCGAACCCGCACACGCCCATGACCATGCGCACGACCACCACCATTGAGTCCGCTGCAGCCACGCATGGCGTGGCTCTACCACCGAATGTCTGGATGGCCGTGGGGTTCAGTAGATCCACGCCATGCGTGGATGGGGCCGTTCCCGCGTATCCAACCGGCGCAGCCACGCATGGTGTGGCTCTACCATGAATGGAACCATCAACGGCATCGTGCTGGCCGGCGGCCTGTCCAGCCGGATGGGGCGCGACAAGGCGCTGCTGCCGTGGCAGGGGCGCACGCTGCTGGAACACATGCGTGGCCTGCTGCTGCAGGCCGGCGCCGAACGGGTGTGGGTGAGCGGCGACTATCCGGCCTTCGGCGGCATCCCCGATCAGGTGGCGCGCTGCGGTCCCCTCGGTGGACTGCACAGCGTGATGCAGCAGATGCCCGATAGCCTAGCCTGGGTGGTAGCGGTGGACACGCCGTTGCTGGCACCGCGGCTGCTGCAACGGTTGGCCGCCGAGGGGCGGGGCGCATGTACGATCTTTGACGGGCATCCCTTTCCCATGCGGTTGAATGTGGACAATGCCACTCGTAGCGTGCTGGCCGCGATGTTGGATGATGCGGACGGGCCGCGCTCGGTACAGGCCTTCCAGCGCCGCCTGCAGATGCACGCGCTGCTGCTGGAAAGCGTTGACGAAGCCTGCCTGGTCAACTGCAATACCCCCGAACAATGGGAGGATGTTGCGTCATGAAAGTGCAGTTGCAGGATCAATCAGTACGGCTTCGCCTGGACGAGGCAGAACTGGCGCGCCTGCTGGCCGGTGAATCGGTCGAGAACATGACCCGCTTTGGCGGCATCGAGGGCTGGGGCATGGCGGTGTCGCTGCATGGCGGCGATCAACCGGTGCTGCTCGATGGCGGCACCTTCTGCCGCCTGGTACTGCCGCGCCCGGCAGTCGAGGCCTTGGCGGCGCGGCTGCCGTGCCGGGATGGGCTGCCATTCGACATTGCCCTGGAAGATGGCGGCCAGCTTCAGCTGCAGTTCGATGTGGACGTGCGCGACAGCGTGCGCCAGCGCGGGGTGACCCGCCGCAACACCGCTTCACCGGTTTGACATTTGTCAGGGGCACGGCGGAAACCGGCCCCTGATTGATCCAGATCAACCCCGTCGTTGTTGCTGCGCGGCCTAATGGCTGCATGACGACGGGTCACAACTTGAAACGCAGTACCCACGTCATTCCACAGCCTTGGAGCCATGTATGACCGTCGGTAGCGATCCTGTTGTCCGCAGCACTGCCCGTCCGGGTCGCGTCATCAGCGACTGGACGCCGGAAGATCCCGGCTACTGGGAGCGCACCGGCAAGCGGGTCGCCACCCGCAACCTGGTCATCTCGATCCCCTCGCTGCTGCTGGCCTTCTCGGTCTGGGTGCTGTTCTCGGCGGTGTCGATCAGCCTGCCGAAGATCGGTTTCAACTTCAGCACCGACCAGCTGTTCTGGCTGGTGGCGCTGCCCAGCCTGTCCGGCGCCACGCTGCGCATCTTCTATTCGTTCGTGATCCCGATCTTCGGCGGCCGCCGCTGGACCGCGCTGTCCACGGCCTCGCTGCTGGCGCCGACGCTCTGGCTCGGCTTTGCGGTACAGAACCCGGCCACGCCGTACGGGGTGTTCGTGGCCATCGCAATCCTGTGCGGCTTCGGTGGCGCGAACTTCTCCTCGTCGATGTCCAACATCTCCTTCTTCTACCCCAAGCAGAAGCAGGGCCTGGCGCTGGGCCTGAACGCCGGCCTGGGCAATGTGGGCGTGTCGGTGGCGCAGGCGGTGATCCCGCTGGTCATCACCGTGGGCGTGTTCGGTGCGCTGGGTGGTGCACCGCAGCCCACGGCGGAGGGCGGGGCGCCGTTGTTCCTGCAGAACGCCGGCTTCATCTGGGTGCCGGCCATCGCGCTGTGCGCCATCGCGGCCTGGTTCGGCATGAACGACCTGACCAGCGCCCGCTCGTCGTTCTCCGAGCAGGCGGTGATCTTCCGTCGCAAGCACAACTGGCTGATGTGCTGGTTGTACATCGGCACCTTCGGTTCCTACATCGGCTTCTCGGCCGGCTTCCCGATGCTGGTGAAGAGCCAGTTCCCGGACGTGAACCCGCTGGCCTACGCCTTCATCGGCCCGCTGCTGGGCGCATTGATGCGCTCGGTGGGTGGCAGCATGGCCGACCGCTGGGGCGGCGCACGCCTGACCTTCTGGGTGTTCGCGCTGATGATCGCGGCGGTGTTCGGCGTGCTGCACTTCCTGCCCAGCCACGGCCAGGGCGGCAACTTCCATGGCTTCCTGCTCAGCTTCATGGTGCTGTTCGTGCTCAGTGGCATCGGCAACGGCACTACGTTCCGCATGATTCCGGTGATCTTCCGCACCCTGCATGAGCGCTGGTCGGCCAACGACAACGCCGAGGGCAAGGCCACGGCCGCGCACCAGGCCAGCATCGAGTCGGCCGCGGTGGTCGGTTTCTCCGGTGCGATCGGTGCCTACGGCGGTTTCTTCATTCCCAAGAGCTACGGCTCGTCCATCACCTTGACCGGCAGCCCCGACATGGCGCTGTACGGATTCGTTGTTTTCTACGTCACCTGCCTGGCCGTGACCTGGTGGTGGTACTACCGGCGCGGTGCCGAGACACCCTGCTGACGACATGAAAACGCACCGCAGCCAGATGACACACACAGCCACGATGCCGATGTCCGCAAAGGGAGACCCCCGATGAGTTATTTCCTCGATCGCTTGCAGTTCTTCAAGCGTGACCCCCAGACCTTTGCCGATGGCCACGGATTCGCCAAGAGCGAGGGCCGCGACTGGGAAAACAGCTACCGCGCCCGCTGGCAGTACGACAAGATCGTGCGTTCCACCCACGGCGTGAACTGCACGGGTTCGTGCAGCTGGAAGATCTACGTCAAGAACGGCCTGGTCACCTGGGAAACCCAGCAGACCGACTACCCGCGTACGCGCCCGGACCTGCCCAACCATGAACCGCGTGGCTGCCCGCGTGGCGCCAGCTATTCCTGGTACCTGTACAGCGCCAACCGGCTGAAGTACCCGCTGATCCGCGGCACGCTGCTGCGCCTGTGGCGCGAGGCGCGCAAGAGCAAGGCCCCGGTCGATGCCTGGGCCAGCATCGTGGAGGACAAGGAGAAGGCGCGTTCGTACAAGACCCGCCGCGGCATGGGCGGCTTCGTGCGCCTGCAGTGGGAAGAGGCCAACGAGATCATCGCCGCCTCCAACCTGTACACGGTGAAGCAGTACGGCCCGGACCGCGTGGTCGGCTTCTCGCCGATTCCGGCGATGTCGATGGTGTCCTACGCCGCCGGCGCGCGTTACCTGTCGCTGCTGGGCGGCGCCTGCCTGTCCTTCTATGACTGGTACTGCGATCTGCCGCCGGCCTCGCCGCAGATCTGGGGCGAGCAGACCGACGTGCCCGAATCGGCCGACTGGTACAACAGCCGTTACATCATCGCCTGGGGCTCGAACGTGCCGCAGACGCGTACGCCCGATGCGCACTTCTTCACCGAGGCGCGCTACAACGGCACCAAGACGGTGGCGATCTGCCCGGACTATTCCGAGCTGGCCAAGCTGACCGATCACTGGCTGCACCCCAAGCAGGGCACCGACGCGGCACTGGCCTTTGCCTTCGGTCATGTGATCCTGCGCGAGTTCCATGTCGATTCGCCCTCGCAGTATTTCCAGGACTACTGCCGCCAGTACTCGGACATGCCGATGCTGGTGCGCCTGGAGCGTCGCGACGATGGCCGCCTGGTGGCGGGCCGCTTCCTGCGTGCCAGTGAGCTGGGCGGGCTGGGTGAAGCCAACAACCCGGACTGGAAGACCCTGGCCTACGACGAGAACAGTGGCCAGATCGTGGTGCCCAATGGCTCGATCGGTTTCCGCTGGGGTGAGAAGGGTCGCTGGAACATTGAAGAGAAGGCCAGCAACGGCGCCGACACGCGCCTGCGCCTGAGCTTGTCCGACGCCAACGACGGCATCGAGGCGGTCAGCTTCCCGTACTTCGGTGGCATCGAGTCGGAGGGCTGGACCGCTGCGCCGGCCGACGACGTGCTTGAGCGCAACATCCCGGTGCGTCGACTGGCCCTGGCCGAGGGTGGCGAGACCCTGGTGGCCACGGTCTACGACCTGCTGCTGGCCCAGTACGGCGTGGACCGTGGCTTTGGCGGCGGCAACGTGGCATCGAGCTTCGACGACATGGTGCCGGGCACCCCGGCCTGGCAGGAACGCATCACCGGCGTGTCGCGTGGTGAGGTGATCGAGATCGCCCGCGAGTTCGCGCGTACCGCCGACAAGACCCATGGCCGTTCGATGATCATCGTCGGCGCCGGCATGAACCATTGGTTCCACAACGATATGAACTACCGCGGCCTGATCAACATGCTGATCATGTGCGGTTGCGTGGGCCAGACCGGTGGCGGCTGGGCGCATTACGTGGGCCAGGAAAAGCTGCGCCCGCAGACCGGCTGGCAGCCGCTGGCCTTCGGCCTGGACTGGAGCCGGCCACCGCGCCACATGAACGGCACCTCGTTCTTCTACTTCAACACCGGGCAGTGGCGCTACGAGAAGCTGCAGGTGGATGAGCTGCTGTCGCCGCTGGCGGATGCGAGCAAGTACAGAGGCAGCCTGGCCGACCTGAACCTGCGCGCGGTGCGCATGGGCTGGCTGCCCTGTGCGCCGCAGCTGGACCGCAACCCGCTGCAGCTGGTACGCGAGGCCGAAGCGGCGGGTGTTGCCCCGGCCGACTACGCGCTGGGCAAGTTCAAGGACGGCTCGCTGGACTTCGCCTTCGCCGATCCGGACGCGCAGCAGAATCACCCGCGCATGATGTTCATCTGGCGCTCGAACCTGTTGGGTTCGTCGGGCAAGGGCCACGAGTACATGCTGCGGCACCTGCTCGGCACGCGCCATGGCCTGCAGGGCAAGGACCTGGGCGAGATGGGCGCGGTCAAGCCGGAGGAAGTGAAGTGGCGCGACGAAGCGCCGGAAGGAAAGCTCGACCTGCTGGTGACGCTCGACTTCCGCATGTGCACCACCGCGCTGTACTCGGACATCGTGCTGCCCACGGCCACCTGGTACGAGAAGGACGATCTCAACACGTCGGACATGCACCCGTTCATCCACCCGCTGTCGAAGGCGGTGGATCCTGCGTGGGAATCGCGCAGTGATTGGGAGATCTTCAAGGAAGTTGCCCGCACCGTAAGCGAGATGGCGCCCGGTGTGCTGGGCGTGGAGAAGGACCTGGTGCTGGTGCCGACCCTGCATGACACCCCCAACGAGCTGGGCATGCCGTTCGGCGTGGCCGACTGGAAGAAGGGCGAGTGCGAGGCCATTCCGGGCCAGACCATGCCCTCGATGACGGTGGTGGAGCGCGACTACCCCAACCTGTACCGCAAGTTCACCTCGCTGGGCCCGCTGCTGGACAAGCTGGGCAACGGCGGCAAGGGCATGAGCTGGGACACGAAGCACGAGG
The DNA here is from genome assembly GCF_059295135.1 of Stenotrophomonas sp. INTA L402-1. Classification (NCBI taxonomy): domain Bacteria; kingdom Pseudomonadati; phylum Pseudomonadota; class Gammaproteobacteria; order Lysobacterales; family Lysobacteraceae; genus Stenotrophomonas; species Stenotrophomonas sp. INTA L402-1. The sequence goes on along the minus strand of NZ_JCAFWP010000001.1, from coordinate 534,408 downwards.
TCGAATTCCTCGGCAAGCTCAACCACACCGTGCACGACGCGGGCGTGAGCCAGGGTCGCCCGGCCATTTCGACCGCGATCGATGCGGCCGAGGTGATCCTGCACCTGGCGCCGGAGACCAATGGCCACGTCGCAGTGAAGGCTTGGGAATCGCTGGGGACCTTCACCGGCCGCGAGCACACCCACCTGGCGGTGGGCAAGGAGCACGAGGCGATCCGCTTCCGTGACATCCAGGCACAGCCGCGCAAGATCATCTCCTCGCCGATCTGGTCGGGCCTGGAAGACGACAACGTCAGCTACAACGCGGGCTATACCAACGTGCACGAGCTGATTCCGTGGCGCACGGTGACCGGTCGCCAGCAGTTCTACCAGGACCACGAGTGGATGATCGACTTCGGTGAGGCCTTCATGGGCTACCGGCCGCCGGTCAACACGCGCACGGTGGAGCCGCTGCTGAACCAGCGCCCGAACGGCAACAAGGAGATCGTGCTGAACTGGATCACCCCACATCAGAAGTGGGGTATCCACAGCACCTACAGCGACAACCTGATCATGCAGACGCTGTCACGCGGTGGCCCGATCGTGTGGATCAGCGAGGACGACGCACGCAGCGCCGGCATCGTCGACAACGACTGGATCGAGCTGTTCAACGTCAACGGTGCGATCGCCGCACGTGCGGTGGTCAGCCAGCGCGTGATGCCGGGCATGGCAATGATGTACCACGCCCAGGAACGCATCATCAACGTGCCGGGCTCGGAGATTTCCGGCACCCGTGGCGGCATCCACAACTCGGTGACCCGCATCGTGCTCAAGCCCACCCACATGATCGGCGGCTACGCGCAGCTGGCCTACGGTTTCAACTACTACGGCACCTGCGGCACCAACCGCGACGAGTTCGTGATCGTGCGCAAGATGGACAAGGTGGATTGGCTAGATGGCGAGGCCGTACCGGTCGCCGCCAAGGAGGTGGTGTGATGAAGGTCCGTGCACAGATCGCGATGGTGCTGAACCTGGACAAGTGCATCGGCTGCCATACCTGCTCGATCACCTGCAAGAACGTCTGGACCTCGCGCGAGGGCGTCGAGTACGCCTGGTTCAACAACGTGGAAACCAAGCCGGGCATCGGCTACCCGAAGGAATGGGAGAACCAGGACAAGTGGAACGGCGGCTGGGTGCGCACCCGCTCCGGCAAGCTGGTGCCGCGTGCCGGTGGCCGCTGGCGCATGCTGGCCAAGATCTTCGCCAACCCGGACCTGCCGCAGATCGACGACTACTACGAGCCGTTCGATTTCGACTACCAGAACCTGCACACCGCAAAGGACAGCCAGCACCAGCCCACCGCGCGGCCGCGCTCGCTGATCAGTGGCGAGCGCATGCAGAAGATCGAGTGGGGCCCGAACTGGGAGGAGATCCTGGGTTCGGAGTTCAGCAAGCGCTCGCGCGACTACAACTTCGACCAGGTGCAGAAGGAGATCTACGGCGCCTTCGAGAAGACCTTCATGATGTACCTGCCGCGCCTGTGCGAGCACTGCCTGAACCCGGCGTGCGTGTCGGCGTGCCCGTCGGGCGCGATCTACAAGCGCGAGGAAGATGGCATCGTGCTGATCGACCAGGACAAGTGCCGCGGCTGGCGCATGTGCGTGTCGGCCTGCCCGTACAAGAAGATCTACTACAACTGGAAGAGCGGCAAGTCGGAGAAGTGCATCTTCTGCTACCCGCGCATCGAGATGGGTGAGCCGACCGTGTGTTCGGAAACCTGCGTGGGCCGCATCCGCTACCTGGGCGTGATGCTGTACGACGCCGACCGCATCGCTGAGGCCGCCTCGGTGGCCGCCGAGAAGGACCTGTACCAGGCCCACCTGGATATCTTCCTGGACCCGAATGACCCGGCGGTGATCGCCGCCGCGCGCGCCGAGGGCATCCCGGACAGCTGGCTGGACGCGGCCAAGCAGTCGCCGGTGTACAAGCTGGCGATCGACTGGAAGCTGGCGCTGCCACTGCACCCGGAATACCGCACGCTGCCGATGGTCTGGTACGTACCGCCGCTGTCGCCGATCCAGTCCGCCGCCGAGCGTGGCCGCGTGGGCATGAGCGGCGAGCTGCCGGACGTGGCTTCGCTGCGTATTCCGATGCGCTACCTGGCCAACCTGCTGACGGCGGGTGACGAAGCGCCGGTGGTACGCGCACTGGAGCGTCTGATGGCGATGCGTGCCTGGCGCCGGGCCAAGAACGTGGATGGCGTGGAAGACACCGCGGTGCTGGAACAGACCGGGCTGAGCATCGCCCAGGTGGAAGAGATGTACCGCTACCTGGCCATTGCCAACTACGAGGACCGTTTCGTGATTCCGACCGGCCACCGCGAGTATGCCAACGATGCCTTCGGAGAGCGCGGCGGCTGCGGCTTCACCTTCGGCAACGGCTGCAACGGTGACAGCCCGGCCGACCTGTTCGGCCAGCGCAAGAGCACCACCTTCGTGGTGGACAAGGGCCCGAACCACCGCCGCAAGGAGGTGGTGTGATGAGCGTGCTCAAGTTGATTGGGGTGCTGCTGGATTACCCCCGCGAAGAACTGTGGCAGCACGGCGAGGAACTGCTCGCCGCCTGCGACGACCCGGCGCTGGGCGCCGCCCGCCGCCAGCAGCTGCGCATCTTCGTGCAGCAGCTGCTGGCTACCGATGCGCTGGATGCGCAGGCGGCGTGGCTGGCCAGTTTCGACCGCGGCCGCTCGATGAGCCTGCTGCTGTTCGAACACATCCATGGCGAGTCGCGCGACCGCGGCCAGGCCATGGTCGATCTGGTCGAGACCTACCGCCGCAACGGCTTCGAACTGGATGCGCGCGAGCTGCCGGACTACCTGCCGCTGCTGCTGGAGTTCCTGGCCCATCGCCCTGGCAGCGAGGCCCGCGAGTGGCTGCACCACATCGGCCATATCGCCGGGATGCTGGCGGCGCGTGCCGCCGAGCGTGAGCTGCCGCACCGGGTGCTGTTCGAGATCCTGGTCGAAGCCGGCGACGGCAAGGCCGATCTGCAGGCGCTGCGCCAGCGTGCCAGCGAGGAAGTCCGCGACGATACCGCCGAGGCCATGGACCGCTTGTGGGAGGAGGAGGCGGTGCGCTTCGGCGCCGAAGCCCCTGCCGAGGACTGCAAGCCGCCCGTGCGTTCGCCGGCCCGTCCTTCGCATCGAGAGGTCCAGCCATGAGTTACTCCCTGCATCAATTCGCCTTCCAGTACTACCCGTACATCGCCGTGGCGGTGCTGCTGATCGGCAGCTGGGCGCGCTACGACAAGGCCATGTACACCTGGCGCACCGGCTCCAGCCAGATGCTGTCAGACAAGGGCATGCGGATCGGCAGCAACTGCTTCCACATCGGCATCCTGGCCATCCTCGGTGGCCATCTGGTCGGTCTGCTGACCCCGCACGCGGTGTACGAGCACTTCATCACGTCGTCGCAGAAGCAGATGCTGGCGATGGTGGTTGGTGGTGTGTTCGGCGCACTGTGCTTCATCGGCATCAGCATCCTACTGGTTCGCCGCCTGTTCAATGCGCGCGTGCGTGCCACTGACAGCTTTGGCGACACCCTGGTGCTGGTGCTGCTGTTCGCCCAGCTGTGCCTGGGTCTGTACAGCATCCGCGTCTCGTCCGGCCACCTGGACGGTGGGGTGATGGTGCAGCTGGCCGAGTGGGCGCAGCACATCGTGACCTTCCGCGCCGGTGCCGCCGACTATATCGAGGGCGTCAGCTGGGTCTACAAGATGCACATTTTCCTGGGCCTGACCCTGTTCCTGATCGCGCCGTTCACCCGCCTGGTGCACGTGTGGAGCATTCCTGTCAGCTACCTGTGGCGGCCCTACCAGGTAGTACGCCGCCGCCAGGCCACGCTGCGCTACGGTCCGCGGGAGTAAGCCATGGGCAGCCTGCCGAAATTCCTGCCGATCACCGTGATCGACTCCAATGCCCCGGTTCCGGCCGAGGCCCATTCGCACCATCACGACGCGGCGGAGCAGGGACCGCGCTCGCTCGGGCAGCCGGCACCGTGCCGGTTGTTCGTGGACGAGACCGCGATCAGCGAGGCCGATATCGCCCGCGAGATGCAGCACCACCGGGCGATGCGCCCGGAACAGTCACGTGCCGAGGCGGCACGTGCACTGGTGGTGCGCGAGCTGCTGCGCCTGGAAGCGCAGCGGCTGGGCCTGCAGGCACCGGAGGGCAACCGGGTCAGCGACGAGGAAGTGCTGATCCAGCAACTGCTGGAAGACGCGATCGAAGACCGCGTGCCGACCGATGAGGACTGCCGCCGCTACTTCGAGCAGAACCCGGAGCGCTTCCGCTCGCCAGACCGCGTGCGCCTGCACCATATCCTGCTGGCTGCGCCGGCCGACGACGTGGCCGGTCGCTTCGCCGCACGCACCGAAGGCGAGCGGCTGGTCGGACTGCTGAAGGAATCGCCGCACCTGTTCGCCGATTTCGCCCTGCGCCATTCGCGCTGCCCGTCCAGCAGCGAGGGCGGCGACCTGGGCTGGCTGCAGCGCGGGCAGACCACGCCGGAGTTCGACCGCCAGGTGTTCCGCCTGCGCGAGGGCCTGGCGGGATTCCCGGTGGAATCGCGCTGGGGCTACCACGTGGTCTGCGTCGATGCCCGCGAGGAAGGCCAGCCACAGCCGTTCGAGACGGTGCTGCCGCAGCTGCGTGATTACCTGGAACTGCAGGTGCGCCAGCGCGAGGTGCAGGCCTACCTGCTGCAGCTGCAGGAACGCTACCCGGTGCGCGGGCTGGATGAGATCGAAGCCGAAGCGGATATCGGCTGAACCCCATTGAACGAGGAGACCCCATGAACCAGGCCCTTGCCCCCGCCAGTGTGGGGCAGCAGCAACGTGCGCTGTGGCTGAGCACGTTTGCCTTCACCGTGTGCTTCGCGGTGTGGATGATCTTTTCAATCATCGGCATCCAGATCAGCCAACAGCTCGGTTTGAACGACACCCAGTTCGGCCTGCTGATCGCCACGCCGGTGCTGACCGGTTCGGTCAGCCGCGTCTTCCTCGGCATCTGGTCCGATCAGTTCGGTGGCCGCAAGGTGATGGTACTGGTGATGTTGTGTGGCGCCGTGGCCACCTGGATGCTGACCTATGCGCAGACCTACACCCAGTTCCTGATCGCCGCGCTGTGCGTGGGCATCGCCGGCGGCAACTTCTCGGTGGGGGTGGCCTACGTGTCGAAGTGGTTCCCGGCCAGCAAGCAGGGCACTGCGCTGGGTATCTTCGGTGCCGGCAACATCGGCTCGGCAGTGACCAAACTGCTGGCACCGCTGGTGATGGTGGCCGCCGGTTGGACCATGGTCGCCAAGGTCTGGGCGGTCGCGCTGGCCGTCACGGCGGTGCTGTTCTTCCTCTTCAGCAAGGAAGATCCGTCACTGGAGCAGCGCCGCCGCGAAGGCGTGAAGCCGGTGCCGTTCGCCGAGCAGATGGCGCCGCTGAAGAACCTGCAGGTCTGGCGGTTCTCGCTGTACTACTTCTTCGTGTTCGGCGGTTTCGTGGCGCTGGCGTTGTGGCTGCCGCACTACCTGGTGGGCGCCTATGGCATGGACGTAGGCCACGCCGGCATGCTGGCGGCGTGCTATTCGATCCCGGCCAGCCTGTTCCGCGTGGTCGGTGGCTGGATGTCGGACCGGATGGGGGCGCGCCGGGTGATGTACTGGACCTTCGGCGTGTCGGCCATCTGCACCTTCCTGCTGGCCTACCCGGATACCGAGTACGTGGTGAAGGGCATCCATGGCCCGATCCACTTCCATCTGGCGATCGGCGTGGTGATGTTTACCGTGCTGGTGTTCGTGCTGGGCTTCTTCATGTCGCTGGGCAAGGCCGCGGTCTACAAGCACATTCCGGTGTACTACCCGCAGCACGTGGGTGCGGTGGGCGGTGTGGTCGGCATGATCGGCGGCCTGGGTGGCTTCATCCTGCCGATCGTGTTTGGCGCACTGAACGATGCCGTGGGCATCTGGAGCAGCTGTTTCATGCTGCTGTTCGTGCTGGTGGCGACTGCACTGGCGTGGATGCACTTTGCTATTCGCCGCATGGAGCGCCGTCACTTCCCGCAGATCGACCGCGAGACCGACCTGCCCGAAGCCATCGATGCGGCCGCCGCCGAGCGGGTGCGCGGTAGGTGAACGGGGTTGCCGGCCAGCGGCCGGCACTACCGGGTAGCGGGCGAAAGGGTAGTGCCGGCCGCTGGCCGGCATGAACCGACCGATGCGCCACGCTTGATTTCAATCAGGGCCACGCGAAGAGGAACGCCCGAAGATGTGTGCCATGAGCTTCCACGTCGATGAGAGTGAGGACACTGCGCTGCAGGCGGCATTGCTGCGGCAGCCCCGGCATGTGCTGTTCCCGGCGGCTGACCAGTTCAGCACCGGGTTTGGCGAAAGCGGCTGGCGTGCCGCCGTGCGTGCCAGCAACGAGCACCTGATCCCGCGTGGCTTGACGCTCGGCTTCCAGGCCGGTCGTGGCGGGCGCGATGTGCCGCCACAGGCGTATCTGGACACCTTGCTGCTGGCCCTGCAGCTGCAGGCCGATGCCCTGGCCGAGGACCGCGAAGTCGTGGCGATGGTGCTGCAGCTGGGCTTGGCCGAGACCTTGCCGCCATCCCAGCTGGGCCAGCTGCTGGATGCGGTGCCGCAGCACCTGCGCACGGTGGCGCGCCCGCAGGTGGAGGTGCGGCTGGACGCCGGCAGCGCGCTGTCACCGGCGCAGCTGCGCGCGGTGGGTTGCACCCGCCTGAACGTGATCGACCGTGCCGATGCGCCGGGGCCGACCCTGCTGGCACAGGCGCGGCAGGTCGGCTTCACCGCGCGCTACTACCAGCTGCGCGTGCCCGCCTGTGAGGACACCGGTTTCATCGAACGTCTGCATGAGGTGCTGGCCGAAGCACCCGAGCGCATCCTGTTGCCAGCGCCGTGCGCATTGCCCCGGGATCCCTCGGCGGCCCACTGGCTGCAGGCCTGGCGCCTGCTGCGCGCGGCCGGTTACGAACCGATCGGCGGTGACCACTACCAGCGCGGCGACCTGCCCAACCCGCATGGCCCGGGCGATGGCCAGCGCCATTGCGACCTGGCGGGTGTGCCACGGCGTGACCGCAGTGATTTCATCGGGCTTGGCCTGTCCGCCTGCAGCCAGATCGGCGAAGTGTTCTACCGGCTGGAGGACGAGCTGGGCGAATGGCGGGCGCGATTGCAGTCCGGTCACATGGGCGTGGCCGCGGGACTGATCCTGTCCGAGGACGAGCGGATGGCGGCCGAGGTGGCACAGAGCATCGCCTGCGACCATGCCCTGGATGCCGCGGCCTTCGAGTGGCGTAATGATGAACCGTTCGAAGAATGCTTCACCGAACAGCTGCCGGCGCTGTCGCCGTTGCTGGCGCGCGGCTGGGCGCAGTGGGATGCACGCGTGCTGCGGCTGGCCGAAGAAGGGCGGTTGCTGTGGCGTATGATGGCCTCATGCTTCCGGCCGGCGGCCGCCATCGCTTGAGTCCTGCCCCGATGTCTTCAACTCCGCCTTCCCAGGGTCGCCTCGGCCGGTCCACGCCGAACCCCGCCGCCGCCGATGATGGCGACGCGCTGCACTTCTGCAGTACCTGTGCATTTTCCGATGCCTGCATGTCGCAGGGTTATGACAAGACCGCGCTGGGCGATCTGCACGTCCTGGTCGACCACGTCGGTCCGTTCCATGCGGGTGACTACATCTTCCGCGCTGGCGAATCGTTCGATTCGATCGCCGCGGTACGCGCCGGCATGGTCAAGACCTTCGTCGATGACAGCCAGGGCAACGAGCAGGTGCTGGGCTTCAGCCTGCCGGGCGAAGTGATCGGCCTCAATGCGATCCACGGTTCGCGCTTCCCCTGCAATGCGGTGGCGCTGGACACCGTGCACCTGTGCCGCATCTCGTTCCCCAAGCTGAGCCTGCTGGCCACACGCATGCCGGGGCTGCAGGCCAAGCTGTTCAGCCTGCTCAGTGCGGAGATCGGCAAGGTCGCCACGCTGGCCGCGAATCACCGTACCGAAGAGCGCATGGCCGCGTTCCTGCTCGACATGTCCGAGCGTTACGCGCGGCGCGGTTTTTCCGCCACGCGCTTCAACCTGACGATGGCGCGTACCGAGATCGCCAACTACCTGCGGATGGCGCCGGAAACCGCCAGCCGCGTGCTGCGCCGCCTGAGCGATGATGGGATCATCGCGGTGAAGCAGCGCGAGATCCTGCTGCTGCAGCCCGAGCGCCTGGCGGCGCTGGCGGTGGCCGACGAATCCGATCCGAACTGAACCTGGCCGGGAGCCGACGATGAAACGCGCTGGACTGTTGTTGCTGGGACTGCTGGCCACGCTGCCGGCCTGGGCCGCCGAGCTGACGGTGTCGGCGGCATCGAGCCTGACCGAGAGCTTCCGTGAACTCGGCACCGCCTATGAGAAGGCACACCCGGGAACCAAGGTCGATTTCAACTTCGCCGCGTCCGGCGTACTGCTGCAGCAGATCAGCCGTGGCGCGCCGGTGGATGTGTTCGCGTCGGCCGATGAAACCACGATGGATCAGGCCCAACAGCAGGATCTGCTGGCCGCAGGTACCCGCGAGGTGTTCGCGGTGAACGCGCTGTGGGTGGTGGTGCCGCCGCAGGCCAAGGCCGCGCCGCGTACCTTGAAGGACCTGGCCGGTGCCGGTGTGCAGCGCATCGCACTGGGCAACCCGGACAGCGTGCCGGTCGGCCGCTATGCCAAGGGCGCGCTGGAAGCAGCGGGCCTGTGGCCGTCGGTGCAGGGAAAGACCATCACCACGCAGAACGTGCGCCAGTCGCTGGATTACGTGGCGCGCGGTGAAGTGGACGCCGGCTTCGTCTATGCCACCGATGCGCAGGCAATGCCCGACCGCGTGCGCCGCGCTTTCGCGGTGCCTGTGGCGGGGCGCATTGCCTATCCGCTGGCGGTGACCAAGGCCAGTACGCAACCGGCTGAAGCCAAGCGCTTCACCGCCTTCGTGCGTTCGGCACAGGGCCAGGCGATCCTGGCCAGGCACGGGTTCGGCAAGCCCTGAGGCATGGATCTCGACTGGAGCGCACTGGGGTTGTCGCTGAAGGTGGCCGGTTGGGCCACCGCGATCAATCTGGTGCTGGGCGTGGCACTGGGCGCGCTGCTGGCGCGTCGGCGCTTTCCCGGCCGTGAGCTGCTGGATTCGCTGCTGACCCTGCCAATGGTGTTGCCGCCGACGGTGCTGGGCTATTACCTGCTGGTGCTGATCGGCCGTAACGGACCGATCGGTGCGTGGTTGCAGTCGTGGTTCGGCATCAACCTGGTGTTTACCTGGCAGGCGGCGGTGATCGCTGCGGCGGTGGCCTCGCTGCCGCTGGTGTTCAAGCCGGCACGCGCCGCGTTCGAGGAAGTGGACGGACAGCTGGAGCAGGCGGCACGCACGCTCGGTGTGTCCGAAGCGGCGGTGTTCTTCCGCATCACGCTGCCGCTGGCCTGGCGTGGCATCCTCGCCGGCCTGCTGCTGGCGTTTGCACGTGCGATGGGCGAGTTCGGCGCCACTTTGATGGTGGCTGGCAGCATTCCGGGCCGCACGCAGACATTGTCGATCGCCATCTACGAAGCGGTGCAGGCCGGTCAGGACGGCAAGGCCAATGCGCTGGTGATCCTGACCTCGGTGGTGTGCATCGTGATCCTGCTGCTGGCCGCACGGCTGGTGGGCGGGCGTCGCCGGGAGCTGCGCGATGTGGCTTGATCTGCAGGTGCAGCGCCGACTGCAGGCGGCCGGCCAGAGTTTCGTGCTGGACGTAGCTTTGCAGTGCACGCAGCGGCAGGTGGTGCTGTTCGGGCCCTCGGGGGCTGGCAAGAGCCTGACGCTGAAGGCGGTGGCCGGGCTACTGCGGCCGGGCCAGGGCCACGTGCGCCTGCAGGGGCAGACCTTGTTTGACGCGGCGGCCGGCGTGGACCTGCCGCCGCAGCGCCGCCGGCTGGGCTACGTGTTCCAGGATTACGCGCTGTTCCCGCACCTGAGCGTGCGCCAGAACGTGGCGTTCGGTCTGCAGAAGGGCTGGTTGAATCCGCGGGCTGGCCAGCGCTTCGATGCGGTGGAGCAGTGGCTGCACGCATTCCGCATCGACACGGTCGGTGATCTTCTACCGTCGCAGGTCTCCGGTGGCCAGCGCCAGCGCACTGCACTGGCACGCGCCCTGGTGACGCAGCCGCAGGCGCTGCTGCTGGATGAGCCGTTCTCCGCGCTGGATCATGATCTGCGCCAGCACCTGCGCCAGGAGCTTGAGACCGTGCTGGACAAGACTGGTATTCCGTTGCTGTTGATCAGCCACGACCCGCAGGATGTAGCCATGTTCGGCCAGCAGGTAGCACGCGTGGTGGATGGTCGCATCGTCGGCAGTTGACCCGCGATGGACGCACTGGCGATGAATGGCTACATCTGATGGTAGTGCCGGCCGCTGGCCGGCAACCATGGAATCCGGAGCAGCCGGCCAGCGGCCGGCTCTACCGGTTCAGGGGTTCCGCGACGCTCAGGCGATGAATGGTTGCATCTGATGGTAGTGCCGGTCGCTGGCCGGCAACCATGGAATCCGGAGCAGCCGGCCAGCGGCCGGCTCTACCGGTTCAGGGGTTTCGCGACGCACGGGCGATGGTTGACTACAGCTGATGGTAGTGCCGGCCGCTGGCCGGCAACCATGGAATCCGGAGTAGCCGGCCAGCGGCCGGCTCTACCAGTCCAGCGTTCGCGCAATCCAGTGGAATGGATCAATACAACTCGCAGTGCGTGCGGCCTTCGCCCCGCAGCGCGTCCCAGTGCCCTTCGCCACTGATCGCATCGATGGCCTCGCGCACCGCGCTTTCCAGGTGGCTCTTGTTGCCGCACAGGTATAGATGCCCGCCGCGGGCCAGCACATCGCGCACTTCGTCGGCGCGCTGCTGCAGCACATGCTGCACATAGACTTTCTCGGCGCCGTCGCGCGAGAACGCGGTATGCAGGCCGGCCAGCACACCGCGCGCGTGCCAGTCCTGCAGCTGTTCGCGGTACAGGTAATCGTGCTGGCTGTGCTTCTCGCCGAACACCAGGTGCACCTCGCGTTCGCAGGCGTTGGCCTGCAGTTCCTGCATCAGGCCCATCAACGGTGCGATGCCGGTGCCGGTGCCGACCAGCAGCAGCGGTGCATCGCCCGCGTCGGGCAGACGGAAGCCGGGATTGGAACGGCAGTACACCCGAGCGGTATCGCCGCCGTGCAGCAGACTGCCGGTGGCAGTGCCGAAGCGCTCGCGACCGCGCAGGGCGTAGCGCACTTCGCGCACGCACAGGCTCAGCTGGTCGTGGTACGGGTGCGAGGCGATCGAATAGGAACGCGGCAGGCGTGGTGACAGCAGCTCGCGAAGGCGGGCCAGCGGGATGCTGTCCGGGGTGGCGTGGTCCTGCAGTATGTCCAGCAGGTCCAGGCCGTGCAGGTAGGCTTCCAGCTCGCGCTTCTGGCTGACCTTCAACAGGCTCTTTAGAACGTCGCTGCCACCGAGCTTGGCCAGTTCGCGCAACACGCCCTTGCTCAGCAGGCGCAGCTCCCGATCATGCAGCGCAGCCACAGCGACGGTGTCGCCGTACCAGGTGGCCAATGCCTGCAGCAGGGCAGGGTCGTTCTCGGGTACCACGTGCAGGGTGTCGCCGGCGCGGTAGGCCATGCCACTGCCGGCAATGTCCAGTTGCAGGTGCCAGGCAGCCGGGTCGCTGCTGTTCAAGCGGCGGCGTTCGAGAATGGGGGCGGCAAAGGCATTGTCTTCGCCATAGGCAGTGACCTGCAGGTGCAGGTCCTGGCCAGCGTTCGCGTCGCCATCCAGCACCTGGCCCAGCACCGGCTGCCATTGCTGGAAGAACTGCTCGTAGCCCAGGTCGGCATCGACGCGATGCAGCAATGGCTGCGCCTGGCGCTCGCTCAGCGCCGCATCCAGTGCCTTGGTGAAGCCGCAGAAGCTGGGGTAGCCGGTGTCGCCGAGGCCGAACACTGCATAGCGCAGGCCGCTCAGTGTCGGAGTCTGGCGCAGGGTTTCAAAGAACTGTTCGCCGTTGGCCGGCGGTTCGCCGTCACCGAAGGAACTGGAGATCGCCAGCAGCACATCGCCGTGGCCGAGGCTGGCCACGTCGATATCGTTGAACGGAAGCACCTGCGGCGCGTGCGGCTGCAGGTCCGCGCCCAGGCGCTGGGCCAGGGCGCGGGCATTGCCCGACTCGGACGCGAAGCCCACCAGCAGGCGGCTGAAGGGCGTACTGGTCGGGAGGGCGTTCACGCGGCCTCGTAGAAGTCGTCGAACTTTTCCTTGCTGAACTCGACCAGGTCGTAGTTCTGCATCAGGTCGTTCACCACGCGGCGGATGCTGATGTACGAGGTGATGTTGCCGTCGGCGTCGAACAGCGGCTGCACGGTGGTGTCCACCACGTAGAGCACGCCACCCTTGCCAAGGTTGGGCACGATGCCGGTCCAGGTCTTGCCGGCCTTGATGGTGTCCCACATGTCCTTGTAGACCGCCTTGGGCACATCAGGATGGCGCACGATGCTGTGCGGCTGGCCGATCAGCTCCTCGCGCGCGAACCCGGTGAGCGTGCAGAACAGGTCGTTGGCGTAGGTGATGTTGCCCTGCAGGTCGGTGGTCGAGATCACCATGACGTTCTGCATGGCATTCAGCAGCTGGGCGTTGTCGGGGGTGTAGCTCATCGCAGGTCCTTTGGATGCCGGTGACGCCGGCGTATTGGGTTCCTGCATAGAGATACGCCCGCACGGCGGCGGGCGGATTGACATTGATCAAGCGGGTGGCTGGATCGGCTGCGACCGGGTGTCGCAGGGTGCGTTCACTGCTGCAGGGGAAAGCCGATCGTCTCGTGGCAATGCCGCATCAGGTGGCGGCCTCCCTCATTGATGTGCAAGGTGTCCGCGTCACCGAAGAACCGCAGCAGCGCTCCCCCGGTCGTACTGCCTGCATGCGCGGAGCGCCTGGCTGCCGATGGCAGAAACGGATCAGCTCGCGGATCGTGTCCGCCAGGCAGATCCGCACGTGCAACGGCGCCTTCGATCATCAGCTGGGCACATGCGCCTGCCAGATAGGCGTCTGGTTCGCGCTGCCCGCCGCGCGGAGGCTGTCCTGCCAATGCGGTGGCGATATGCTGGAACTCATGGGCGGTGGTGGCGATCACGCGCCTGCGCAGCGAGTCGGTGTCGGGGCCGGAGGGAAACCAGAAGCTGACCATCTGACCCGGCGGCTCTGGTCCCGGCAGCTGTCGCCAGATGCCGCCTCCGTCACTTACGATCGTCAACTGATAGCGCATAGGCGTCCGTTCCTGCCCATTGGCCTGGAGCGGCAGTCCAGCGGATCGTGCGGCGGCCTCGCAGAGCCGTGACGCCTGCATGGCCGAAAGCGCTCGATCTGCCCAGAGAACTCGAGTTGCGACGGATGACCACCCGCACTCGATGGATCGATTGGGGAACTCCGAGCTTTCCGGGCCGGGAAGCATCGACACTGTGCTGATCTTCAGATGTGAGGAAGGGCCTCGCAGCAGGGTGGCATACCCTCCATCGGGACTGACCAGGTTCCGGGGAGGCAGCTGGATGGATTGGCACGCACTTGTGGCCAGAAGGATTGCCGCCAGCCCAGCATAGAGCCCGAGGGGGAGGCCCGGTTGGGCACGCCTGGACTGACGGCGCTGCATCAGGGGGGCAGCCCGCGAGTAGATGTGAGGGTGATACCGATTGCTGCCACGATAACTCGCAGATTGCTCATTGGTACTCTCCACGTTGGACGTCGATTGACCGATCAGCTCAACCCGCTGATTCGGCAGTCGATCCGTACCGGCTCAGGCTCGATCAGGCAATCGGAATTTTTTCAAACACCTCCAGTAGGTGGCTCCGGGCCACGTTTGAGGCGGCACGCAAATGTGCAGGTCGAGCTGATAGCGACCTTCGCGCCTCCAGTCACACCACGTGGGGACCTCGCGCGTGCGTCAGCCCATCAGATAGCGCAGCACACCGGCCGATACCACGCCGATCAGCACCGTCGGCAGCATCGACAGCCGCGTGGCGGCCAGCAGGGTGATCGCCAGCGCGGCGAGGTCGGCGGGCTTGTCGGCGACGAAGTCGGGCGCGATCACCGAGATCAGCACGCAGCCCGGCGCGGCTTCCATCACCGTCACTGCGCGCTTGCTCATCGTGCGGTTGCGCAGCGCGAGGAAGCCGATGATGCGGGTCAGGTAGGTGGCAGCGGCCATCAGCACGATGGTCAGCACCGAGGTCCAGTGGATCAGTCCGTTGAAGATCATGCCGCGTCCTCCGCCAGCAGCCAGGCTGCGGCCAGGCCGGCCAGCGCGCCGCTGGCCACGTACCAGGCGCCGGGAACCAGCAGGTAGGTGGCCGCGGCCACCACCAGGCTGACCAGCCACGGACGCGCTGCTTTCATGCCCTGCCACATGCCGCGCAGCAGCACCAGGAACACGGCCGGGAAGGCCATGTCGAAACCATAGGCGTGGATGTCGCCCAGCATCGGCCCAACGATCGCGCCCAGCGCGGTGCAGGCCACCCAGACCGTGTACAGGCCTGCCGACACGCCCAGGTAATAGGCCAGGCTGAAGCCGAGCGCACGGCGGCGCGCGTCGGCCACGCCCATCGCCCAGCTCTCGTCGCACATGAAGAACAGCGCCGGCAGCACGCGGCGGCGCGGCAGGTGCTGCAGCAGCGGGGCCAGACTGGCGCCCATCAGCAGGTGGCGGCTGTTGACCAGCGCGGTGATCGCCACGATCAGCGCGATATGCGGCGGCGAGGTCCACAGTTCGACAGCGGCGAACTCCGAGCCGCCGGCGAAGTTGAGGCCGGTCATCAGCGGCACTTCCAGGGCGCTGAGACCTTTCTGGGCGGCCTGGGCGCCGAGCACCAGGGCGAAGGGAATGAAGCCGATCATCACCGGTACGGCGGCGCGCAGGCCGCGCAGGAATTCGGCGCGCGGGGCGGTATCGCAGGTGTCGGGCAGGGGGAGGGTGGTACGGGCGTCCATGGAACGGCACAACGAGGTGGGGGTGGCCCATGCTAGCGGTCCGATCGCGAAATCGGGTTGCGTTGATGCCATTCAATTCGGGAATATTGAGATTCCATGCGACCAAGGTCGCCAACGGTGAAATCCCATGCAGTATCAGCTCGACAACCTCGATCGCCGCATCCTCGATGCCCTGCAGCGTGACGGTCGCCTGCAGAACCTGGAGCTGGCCCGGCTGGTGGGCCTTTCGCCCTCGGCCTGCCTGCGCCGGGTGCGGTTGCTGGAGGAGGGCGGCTACATCGACCGCTATGTGGCCTTGTTGAACGAGGCGAAGGTGGGCCGCGGCTTCACGGTGTTCGTGCGCGTCTGGCTGCGCGGGCAGGACGAGGACACCACCAATCACTTCATCAACAGCATCAAGTCTTTCCCGGAAGTGCTTGAATGCCATCTGATGGCGGGCGACTGCGATTTCCTGCTGCGGGTGGCGGTGGCGGATCTTGATGCCTACCGGCGGTTCCAGATGCAGCACCTGAACCGGATCGCCGGAGTGCAGAACACGAAGACCGAGATTCCGATGCAGCGGATCAAGCAGACGACCCAGTTGCCGCTTTGAGGATTGGGGGGCCGGCCGGTTTGCACCCGGCACCCGCGGTAGTGCCGGCCGCTGGCCGGCAACCTCAGGAGCAACAGCAACCGCAACGGCGATGTTCCCAGGGCGGCGGGGCGGTGTGGCCAGGCAGGACACGCCGTAGACCCATCCATGGGGGCTCGATGGCGCCATCCATGGCGCCAACGGTCCTGCCTGCCCACACCGCCCCGCGCCTGACAGTTCCCCGCGACCTGTTGGGGTCGGATCCCGTTGCTGTGCAACGGGCTCTGACCCCGGGAGCAGATGGACATGTCTGTTCGATTCATTGATTCCTGATGCGTGACTGGGTTCACGGAGCCTGGCTCAACGCCGGGCGTAGGCAGCGGTCATCGCAATGACATCTGGCCCCGGTACGGTTTGAGCCTGCTTGCTGGTCGCGCGGGCCGGGTCTCCGGTTGTGGCGCGCGTCCACTGCAGCTGCTGTCGCTGCCGAGGGTCATGTGTTCTACGTCAGGGGGCTGAATGGACACCATGCGGTCAGAACTTGGAAGGTGGCCATCGCCGCATGGCTGCTGCTGTCCTTTGCCGCTGCCGCGCAGGACGGTGTTCATGCCTACGACATCCCTGCGCAGCCGCTGGAACAGGCGGTCGAGCGCTTCAGTGTCATCAGCGGGTGGTCGGTGATGTACCCGGGCGATCTTGCCGCCGGCCGTAGCAGCCATGCGCTGCGCGCCAGCCTTGCGCCGCTGCCTGCCTTGCAGATGCTGCTGCAGGATTCCGGTATTGAGGCCGAGGTGATCGGCGAGCAGCGCGTGGTGCTGCGCCGGGGCACGCCCGCGGCAGCCGAACCCGGTATTGGCGCCGAGCTCCCGGATGCCGAGCGTCGGCGCCGATATGGCGGCCTGCAGCAGCGGCTGCGTGCGGCGTTCTGTGACGACCCCGAGATCGCGCCCGGCCGCTATGCCGCAACGCTGCGCTTCCGCGTCGACGGCGAGGGCCGGGTGCAGCAGCCCGAGCTGCTGTCGGGCAGCGGAAGTGCCCGCCGCGATGCGCGCCTGCTTCACGCGCTGCACGGCCTGGTACTGGCGCCCGATGCCGCCGCGCTGCCGCAGCCGGTGACCCTGCAGATCCGACCTTCCGGCACCGACCACGACTGTGGCCGGCGCGCGCCCCTTCCATGACTTCAAGGATTCGAACATGAGCAACGGTACGGCTGGGGCAGTTGACCTGATGGACCACCTTCTGGGGGCCTACGACGAGCTGAAGCGCCGCCTGGTGCGCAAGCTGGGCTCGGAGGAGCTGGCCGGCGATGCGCTGCAGGACACCTGGATGCGCCTGAGTGCGCGCCGTGACCGCCTGGATGCCGTGCAGAACCCCGCGGCCTACCTGTTGCGCATGGCGATGAACACGGTGATCGACCGCCAGCGTGCCGACCACCGCCTGCTGAGCCTGGAAGAGGTGGATACGCTGATGGAGATGGCCGACCCTGCACCGGGCCCGGCGCAGGCGGCCGAACTGGATTTCGCGCTGGAGGACATGGTCGGCCTGCTGCAGCGCATGCCCGAGCGCCGACGCCGCATCCTGCTGGCGATCCGCGTCGATGGCCTGCAGCAGCGCGACGTCGCCGACCAGCTGGGCGTGTCGCTGCGGCTTGTGCAGCGCGAGCTGAAAGCGGCCCAGGACTACCTGGCCGAGCGCAGCGGGCAGGGGCGTCAGGTGCGGTTCTGAGCGGCGGCATCCGTCTACACTTTGACGCCGAGCAGAACCCCGCAGCGTGCGGGTCCGGCATGAGCCCCCATGGATCCTGACGATCGCCCGCAACGCCCGCTGGATGCCGTCGAGCGTCAGGCCCACGCGTGGGTGGTGCGGCTGACCTCGGGCGAGGCGACCGCCGTTGATGGGCGCAGGTTCCGTGAGTGGTGCGAGGCTGATCCGCGTCATCGCGAAGCATTCGGCCGTGCGCGCCGGCAATGGGAGCAGGTACGCCTGGCCGGCGAACAGCTGCCCGCCGCTGCGCGCCAGCCGGTCGCGCCGACGCCGTCCCAGCGCTGGAGCCGGCGCGCCTTCCTGGGCGCCGCGATTGCCGCACCGGCCAGCCTGGTGGTGGTGGCGGCGATCCGCCCGCCGCTGGGGCTGTGGCCCTCGGTGACGGCGATGGCGGCCGATTTCCACACCGGCACCGGTGAGCGACTGCAGATCGCGCCCTTGCCGCTGCTGAAGATCGAACTGGATACGCAGAGCAGCCTGCGCCGTCGTTCGGACACACAGGGCGAAGGCTTCGAGCTGGTGCAGGGCCAGGCCGCGATCGAAACCCAGGCAGGCCTGCGCCTCGCCCTGTTCGCGGGGCCGGGCTGCGTGATTGCCGATGAAGGTGCGGTGCGCCTGGACGTCCGCAACACCCACGGCCAGGTACGGGTGACCTGCCTGCAGGGCAGCGCCCGCATCGAGCACCCGCAGGGCCGCCTGCAGCTGCAGGCGGGCCAGCAGACCCAATACGACGAGCGCCTCAGTGGCGTGGTGGCCGAAGCCCTGGCCTCGGAAGTGAGCGCCTGGACCGAGGGCATGCTGGTGTTCCGTCGCGCTCCATTGCGCGAGGTGGTGGATGAAATCAACCGCTACCGCCGTGGCAAGGTGCTGCTGGGCGAATCGGCATTGGCGCGGGCCCCGGTCAGCGGCCGCTTCCGCATCGATGATCCGGACGCGGCGCTGGAGCAGCTGCGACTGACGATGTCGCTGGATCTGCGTCGCTTTCCGGGTGGCATTGCCGTCCTTGGTTAGATGAAGACGCTGGCCGTGCGCGCCGTGCAGGGCTGTTGCAAGCAAGGAGACGCCAAGGATGCGCAACGAGACCATCGGTGTGCTGGATCTGCGCCGCAATCTGTCAGCGCTGCTGGAAACCACGCAGCGACGGCCCTTGATGGTGCATCGCTACGGCTCGCCATGGGTGTGCGTGGTGTCCGACGCGCAGTGGCAGCAACAGGCCGTGCTGCTGGACTTCGATCCGCAGTCGCACCCGTTGGCGATGCTGCTGCGGCTGCAGCAGCAGGTGCTGCCCCTCGCTGAGGCCGGCACGCTGCCGCCTGCGGCGATGGCGCGCGTGCTGCTGCTGATGGGCATGCACGGCATCGACGATCTCGTGCAACTGCACGAGCAGGTACAGCATCATCGTCTTTGGCACTGGTTCGTGGCCGGCACCCATGGCGTGATGGATGGCTGGCAGCTGCCAGCGCTGCGTGTTGCGATGGCGTCATGGCTGGATGACGTGGACATGTCCGACGCGCTGGCGGCGTTCGCGCAGCGTAGTGAGGTGGCGATTCTTGCGCGGCGCTGCGGCGGCGACGTGCCGCGACTGGAGCGCGAAGCCTGCAGGCAGATGACGCTGCGATGACGTTGCTGATGAAGCGCCACGCAGCGCACAGAGATGCATTCGCGTTGTCGCTTCACCTGCCTTGCTGACGTCTTCTGCAGAGTACGACGCACCACGCGTCGCGGAGCACGGGCGGCGCCGATGGCAGACAGTCGCAGGATCAGCATGCTGGAGCTGGATCGTCACCTGAGCCAGTCGCTGGAACAGGCACGGCATACGCCCGTGAACGTGCAGCGCTATGGGCACTCGTGGGTCTGGGTACTGTCCAGTGACGCCTGGGCAGATGCGGCGCGCTGGGCGGCACTGGACAGCAGCGCGCATCCGCTGGCGGCGTTGCGGCGCGCCCTCGATCTGCAGCTGCGGCCCTGGCCCGAAGCGGCCATGAACGCGCTGCCGCTTGATGCAGGCGATGTGCGGCTGCTGCAACGTGCGGCGCTGCTGGTGGTCGTGCGTGATCTCAACAGTGCGCAGCGCGTGTACGACGATCTGCGCTACCACCAGGCCTACCGGATGTTCATCGGCCTCGACCATGGCACCGCGTGGTCGCCGATGCAGTGCGTGCGCCTGCTGCAGGCCTGCGCGCACCCGTTGCTGCGCGGCTGCATCGACAATGCGCTGGCCAGCGTGCCGCAGCACCTGTTCGAGTCTGCATGTGCCCCGGCTACACGTGTTGCGCCTGCACAGGCACGCGCGCAGCGAATAGCAGGCGGATGTTTATCGTACTGACACATGCACCGCTGACCATGGCGCAGCGGTCTCTTCCAGGATGACGAGGGCGGAACAATGGCAAGGCAGGTGGGTAGTCGCAGGGCTCGGCAGCAGGGTTTCAGCCTGATCGAAATCATGGTGGTGGTGGTGATCATCGGCATTCTTGCCGCGTTGATCGTGCCGCGGTTGATGGACCGTCCCGACCAGGCGCGCGTGGTGGCGGCGCGCCAGGACATCGCGGCGCTGATGCAGGCATTGAAGTTGTTCAAGCTGGACAACGGTCGCTATCCCAGCGCCGAACAGGGCCTGCAGGCGCTGGTGAAGCCGCCGCAGGGCAGCGGTGCGATGCCGGTGACACCGTATCTGGATCGCCTGCCGAATGACCCCTGGGGCCATCCGTACCAGTACCAGATTCCCGGAACCCACGGCGACATCGATGTGTTCTCGCTGGGTGCGGACAGCAAGCCCGGTGGCGACGCCGGGAACGCGGACATCGGCTCCTGGCAGCTGTGAGGCGTGCAGATGACAGCCCGGACGCGTTCGGTCCCGTGCACCCGCCAGCGCGGCATGGCGGTGATCGTCGCCCTGCTGGTGGTGGCATTGGTGGCGGTGATTGCCACTGCACTGCTGACCCGGCAGTCGGCACAGCTGCGTGCGCTGCGTGGCGACCAGCTGCGTGCGCAGGTGCGCATGGCGGTCGATGCCACCCTGGAGCGCGCGGCGCAGCAGCTGCGTGAGGATGTAAAGGAGCAGCTGACCACGGTGCGCGGCGGCCGTTGGGCGCGTCCGCTGACGCTGCAGTTGCCGCTGCCGGTGCAGTTGCAGCTGGTCGATGCACAGTCCATGTTCAACCTGCGCAACCTGCTGGCGCATGGACGGCCGGACCCCGAGGCGCGACGCGCGTTCATCGCGTTGTGTGCCGGGCAGGGGCTGGGGCAGGGTGCCTGTGCATCTGCTGCCGACCACATCCAGGCGCGGCTGCGTGATGGCGACCTGCAGGCGCAGGCGCCGTTGCCGCGTGAATCGCTGATCGAGCAGGCCCTGGCGGGCGCCGACCCAGTGGCGGTGCAGGCACTCGCTGGGCGCACCGTGGTGCTGCCGGCCCAGACCCTGGTCAATGCCAACACCAGTGACATCAGCGTGTTGCAGGCGGTCACTCCCGGCGTGGAGCCGGGGCGCCTGCAGGCGCTGCTCGGTGAGCGCGACGGTGGCCATTGGCTGCTCAACCGCGGTGATATCGCCAATCGACTGCAACTGAGCAGCGCGCAGATGGCCGTGGTGCCGCTTGGCATTCATAGCGAGTGGTTCCTTGCCGTCGGCCAGGTACAGGCCGATGGCAATGCGGTCGACTTCCGGGCCCTGATCTGGCGCGAGTATCGCGATGACAGTGTGCGCGTGCAGCGTGTGTGGACGAGGATTGGAGCATGAGCGTGCAGCTGAGGGTGCGCCTGCCGGCGCTGGAACACCTGCGCGCCGACAGTACGGTCGAGTGGGCGCAGATGCACAAGGGTGGGGTGCTGGCCCATGGCCGCGAGGGCTTGGCCGTGCTCGGGCAACGTCATCCGCAGGGCGAGGTGCTGGCCTGTCTCGATCCGCAGGACCTGATCCTGCTGGAACTGCAGCTGCCGCCACTGTCTGGCCGCAGGCTGCAGGCCGCACTGCAGGGCGAAGTAGAGGCGATGCTGCTGGATGACCTGCAGGAGGTCGCGTTGGCACACGGTGCGCAGGCGGCGGACGGCACGGTTCCGGTGGCCTGGCTCGGCCAGCAGGCAGTCCTGCAGGCGCAACAGCTGCTGGCTTCATGTGCACTGCAGCTGCAGGCACTGTATCCGACGCCGCTGCTGCTGCCGTGGCAGAACGGCCAGGCAACGCTGCAGACTGACGGTGAGCATCTGCTGGTGCGCTGCGGGCGCGATCGTGGCTTTGTGCAGTGGTGCGGTGGGCGCGACACGGCGGCGGTGCTGCAGTCGCTCGCGACGCGTCTTCAGCAATCCGGGGTGCAGGCCGTGCAGTGGATCGACAGCGTGCCGTTGGCGTGGCCGGAGAACCTGCCGGCCACCGTGGTCGCGCATGAACGGCAGGCCAGCGGACCCGTGCCAGCGTGGTCGTTGCCACTGCCGGGTCGCAGCAGGCAGGCACCACGCGTGGCGATCGGCCTCGCATTGGCGGCGGTGTTGCTGGCTGCGCTTGGGCTGCAGCTGCAGGTCTCGCGCTGGCGCAGCGAGGGCGAGGCGTTGCAGCAGGACATGGCGCGGCAGTTCAGCTCGCACTTTCCGGAGATCACCGATGTGGTGGACCCGGTGCTGCAGGCGCGGCGCGCGCTGGCCGTGCCGTTGCCGGCGCCGCCGTTGCCACCGGTGCAGCGGCAGGTCGCAACGACGCTGCAGGCAATACCGGAGTTGGGCGGCCAGGTGCGCGGCCTGCACTATCAACCCGGCCAGCTGGAACTGGAGCTGGACGCCGATGCGCAGGCGGTAGCCGATGACGCGCAGCGGCTGGAGCAGTGGCAGCAGGCGGCGCAGGCGCAGGGCCTGCAGATGGCGCGCGAGGCCGGTGGACGCCTGCGCGTGAGCGGGGGCGGACAGTGACCGCCAGAGCCGTGCGCCTGGGCGAGGGTGTGGCCGGTCTGCAGCGACGCTGGCAGCACCTGCCGCCGCGCGACCGCTGGATGTTGTGGGTGATGGTGCTGGCGCTGCTGGCAGCGGGGCTGTGGTCATTCTGGCTGGAGCCGCTGCTGAAACAGCGTGCGCACTGGCAGGCTGAGCTGCCGCGGCTGCAGGCGCAGGCGCGCGCACTGGCGCCGCTGCTGCGTGCACGCGAACGCCAGCAGCAGGTGCAGGGGCAGCGCCCGACGCTGGCCGCGCTGCGTAATGGAATCAAGTCCGCCGGCCTCGCCGATGGACTGCATGTCGAAGCACGCGACGGGCGTTGGCACCTGCAGGTGCAGGCCGTACCTGCTGACGCACTGTGGAACTGGCTGCTGCCCGTGCTGGCCGATCCGGCCATCGAACTGCAGCAGCTGCAACTGACACGCACAGGGGATGCGAACATGCCGGCGGCACGGATATCCGGAAACATCGTGATGGCACTCACTGCGGGTGGCCATTCATGAGGGCGATGCGCAGCCTTGCCTGCAGTACTGTACTGGCCCTGATCGTGGGTGGCGCTCACGTTGTTGCACCGGCACAGGCGCAGGACGCCCCCGATGAACCGGTGCAGTTGAACCTGGTGGATACCGATATCGGCGGCGTACTGCGCATGGCGGCGCGCTTCACCGGTCGCCAGTTCCTGGTCGACCCGCGGGTGACCGGCAAGATGACCGTGGTCTCTGATGGCCCGGTCAGCCGTACCCAGGCGTACCAGTTGCTGCTGGGCGCACTGCGCATGCGTGGCTTTGCCGTGGTCGAGAACGGCGGTGTCAGCCGGGTGGTGCCGCAGGCCGAGGCCAAGCTGCTCGGTGGCCGTGTGGGCGCGGGCGGGGCCGGCGGCGAGGTGGCCACGCGCACCTTCGCGCTGCGCTACGAGAACGCAGCCGCGCTGGTGGCGGTGCTGCGGCCGATGATCAGCCCGGACAATCCGATCACCGCCAACCCGGGCAACAACACCCTGGTGATCACCGACTATGCCGACAACCTGGAGCGCATCGCGCGGGTCATCGCCAGCGTCGATACACCGGCCGGCATGGACACCGATGTGGTGAAGCTGCAGCAGGGTATTGCCGTTGACGTAGCGGCGATGGTCGCGCCGCTGCTGGATGCGCAGGGCGCCGAGCCCAGCCAGAAGGTGGTGGTGATGGCCGACCCCCGCAGCAACAGCGTGCTGCTGCGTTCCAGCAGCCCGGGCCGAACGCGCCTGGCGCGGCAGTTGGTGGAGAAGCTGGACCGCGCGCAGGACGAGTCCGGCAACCTGCATGTGGTCTACCTGCGCAATGCCCAGGCCAATCAGCTCGCCGGCGTGCTGCGCGGCGTGGTGGCCGGGCAGAGCGATGCACCGGCAATGGGCAGCAACGAAGGCATCACGCCACTGCCCGGCGACGCCAACCGCGCCACACCGGCGCAGCCGTCGCAGCCGCAGCAGTCCAAGACCGGTGGCAATGCGCTGGAATCGCAGCGGCTGGACCCGAACCGTCGCGACCCGATCGACGCCGGCAGCACCGGCTTCAGCCAGAACGGCATTTCGGTGCAGGCGGACGTGGCCACCAACACGCTGCTGATCTCCGCCCCCGAGCCGGTATA
This sequence comes from Stenotrophomonas sp. INTA L402-1, assembly GCF_059295135.1. NCBI lineage: Bacteria > Pseudomonadati > Pseudomonadota > Gammaproteobacteria > Lysobacterales > Lysobacteraceae > Stenotrophomonas > Stenotrophomonas sp. INTA L402-1. Next base: position 510,478 of record NZ_JCAFWP010000001.1, on the reverse strand, counting down.
CCGCAACCTGCGGCGGGTGATCGACCAGCTCGACCAGCGCCGTGCGCAGGTGCTGGTGGAAAGCCTGATCGTGGAGGTCAACCAGACCGACGCGGCCGAACTGGGCGTGCAGTGGATGCTGGGCAATGGCCGCACCTTCGGCGGCACCCACTTCGGCGGCACCACCGGTGGCAGCGGGCTGAACACCACCGCACGCACCACCCTGGACGTGCTGCCCAAGGATGGTCTGAAGATCGGCGTGATCGACGGCACCATCAACCTGCCCGGCGTCGGCCAGATCCTCAACATGAAGGCGTTGGCCAACGCGCTGCAGAGCAAGGGCGGTGCCAACATCCTGTCCACGCCGAACCTGATGACGCTGGACAATGAAGCGGCCAGCATCATGGTCGGGCAGACCGTGCCGTTCGTCAGCGGCCGCTACGTGACCGACGGTGGTGGCGGCAGCAACAACCCGTTCCAGACCATCGTGCGCGAGGACGTGGGCCTGAAGCTGCGGGTGCGCCCGCAGATTTCCGAGGGCGGCACGGTGAAGCTGGACATCTACCAGGAAGTCAGCAGCATCGACGCGCAGAGCGCGAACAGCACGGCCGGCATCATCACCAACAAGCGCGCCCTGGATACCAGCGTGCTGCTGGACGATGGCCAGATCATGGTGCTCGGTGGGCTGCTGGAGGATAGCGTCAGTCATGGCCGTGATGCGGTGCCGGGGCTGGGCAAGATTCCAGTGCTGGGCGCCTTGTTCCGCAGCGACACGCGCAAGCGCGCCAAGACCAACCTGATGGTGTTCCTGCGCCCGCACGTGGTGCGTGACCCGGCGGCCGGGCAGCGCCTGACCCGTGACCGCTACGACTACATGCGCAATGCACAGGCCGGCGCACAGCCGCTACAGAGCTGGGCACTGCCCGCCTTGTCGGCACCGCAGCTGCCGCCGCAGGACCTGTCTGTACTCGGCCAGGGCAATGCGCGCGATGGGCAGGGCCAGCCGCTGCAGAACAGCAGCCTGGCGGCGCTGTACCCGTCCGGTGACGGCGATGCGCAGTTGGTGCAGTTTGCGCAGGGGTTGGATCCCGCGCGTGCCAGCCAAGGCGTGGCGCAGGTGCGGGCACTGGGCCTGCAGGCCTATGCCGAGGCGACGCCCGGCGAGAGCGGGCAACGCCTGCGCGTGCGATTGCCGCGCGATCCGGCGACGCTGGACCCGGCGCTGCAGCAGCTGCGCGGGCTGGGCTACACGCCGGAACTGGTGATCGGGCCATGAGCGCCGCTGCGCCACTGCCGTACGCCTGGGTGCGCAGCCATGGCGTGATGCTGTCCGAAGTTGGCGGCGAGTCGGTGCTGCTGGGCACTGCCGAGACCGCGGCGTGGGCCGTGGCCGAACTGCGCCGTCGGCATGGTCCGCTGCCGTTCCAGGCACTGGATGCCGCGACCTGGCAGCAGCGGCTGGGTGAGCAGTACCGTGACGGCGGCGACGCCGCTGCCGTGGTCGGTGCTGCTGAAAGTGAAGTGGATCTGGACCGGCTGATGCAGGACATGCCGGAAGTCACCGATCTGCTGGACGCGCAGGACGATGCGCCGGTGATCCGCATGATCAACGCGCTGCTGGCACAGGCCGCACGCGATGGCGCCAGCGACCTGCACATCGAGCCGTTCGAGACCCACTCGGTGGTGCGCTACCGGGTGGACGGCACCCTGCGCGACATGGTGCAGCCGCGGCGCGCACTGCACGCGGCGCTGGTGTCGCGCATCAAGATCATGGCCCACCTGGACATTGCCGAGAAGCGGCTGCCCCAGGACGGGCGCATCGCGATCCGCGTGGGTGGGCGTCCGCTGGACATCCGTGTCTCCACGGTGCCGACCGGGCATGGCGAGCGTGCTGTGCTGCGCCTGCTGGAGAAGGATGCCGGCCGTCTGCAGCTGCAGCGGCTGGGCATGGCCGATGACACCCTGGCCACGTTCACCGGATTGATCCGGCAGCCGCACGGCATCGTGCTGGTCACCGGCCCGACCGGCAGCGGCAAGACCACCTCGTTGTATGCGGCGCTGGGCCAGCTCGACAGCAGCACCAGCAACATCCTCACCGTGGAGGACCCGGTGGAGTATGACTTCGCCGGCATCGGCCAGATCCAGGTCAACGCGCGTATCGGCATGAGCTTCGGCACGGCGCTGCGCGCGATCCTGCGCCAGGATCCGGACACCATCATGATCGGTGAGATCCGCGACCTGGAAACCGCACAGATTGCGGTGCAGTCATCGCTGACCGGCCATGGCGTGCTGGCCTCCCTGCACACCAACGACGCGATTTCGGCGGTGACGCGCCTGGCCGACATGGGCGTGGAACCGTTCCTGCTGGCCTCGTCGCTGCGCGGCGTGCTGGCGCAGCGGCTGGTGCGGCGGCTGTGCACGCAGTGCCGGCGCGCCGAGGTGGACGACGATGGCCGTACCGTGTGGCGTGCGGTCGGCTGCGCGGCCTGTGCCAACAGCGGCTACCGGGGGCGTACCGGCATCCACGAGCTGTTCGTGGTGGACGATCGCGTGCGTGCGCTGATCCATGAAGGGCAGGGTGAACCTGCGCTGCGCGAGGCGGCGCGGCGTGCCGGCATGCGGACCTTGCGCCAGGACGGCCAGCGTTGGGTCGACAGCGGGGTGACCACGCTGGAAGAGATCCTGCGCGTCACCGGCGACGACTGAGGCCTGCATGGCACTGTTCGACTACCAGGCTGCCAACGCGCAGGGCCGCATCGAGAAGGGTCAGCTGGACGCCGACAGCCCGCGCGGCGCACGCCAGCTGCTGCGCGGTCGCGGGCTGACACCCGTGCAGGTCAGCGCGGCGCGCGGTGCGGGCAGTGGCTGGGGCGCCCGCCGGCTGTCTGCCAGCGAGCTGGCCTGGGCCACGCGCCAGCTGGCCAGCCTGCTGGCCGCGAGCCTGCCGTTGGAAGCCGCATTGACTGCGGTGATCGAACAGGCCGAGCGCCCGCATGTGGCCCAGGCACTCACCGCCGTACGCGCCGACGTGCGTGCCGGCCAGCGCCTGACCGTTGCGCTGGCCGCGCGGCCGCGCGATTTCCCGCCGATCTATCGGGCGCTGGTGGGCGCAGGTGAAGACTCCGGTGACCTGGCGCGGGTGATGGAGCGCCTTGCCGACTACATCGAAGAACGCAACGCGCTGCAGGCCAAAGTACTGACCGCCTTCATCTACCCAGCGGCGATCAGCCTGGTGTCGGTGGCGATCGTGATCTTCCTGCTCAGCTACGTGGTGCCGCAGGTGGTGACCGCGTTCGTGCAGGCGCGGCAGACGCTGCCGATGCTGACCCAGGTGATGTTGGCGGCCAGTGCATTCGTTCGCAGCTGGGGAGTGGGGGCGGGGCTCGGCATCGCTGCGTTGGTGGTGGCATGGCGGTTGGCTCTGCGCAAGCCCGAGCTGCGCCTGCGCTGGGACGCGATGCTGCTGCGGGTGCCGATGGTCGGGCGTTTCGTACTGGGTGTGAACAGTGCGCGCTTTGCCTCGACGCTGGCGATCCTGCTGGATGCCGGTGTGCCACTGCTGCGTGCCTTGGAGGCGGCGCGGCAGACGCTTGGCAATGCGCTGCTGGCGCGCTGTGCCGATGATGTGTCCGCGCGCGTGCGCGAAGGTGCGGCGTTGGGTGCTGCGTTGAAGGTGCAGAAGGTGTATCCGCCTATCCTGGTGCACCTGGTGGCCAGTGGTGAGAAGACCGGCTCGCTGGCACCGCTGCTGGATCGTGCTGCACAGACGATCTCGCGCGAGATCGAACGTCGCGCGATGGCACTGACCGCGCTGCTGGAACCGACCATGATCCTGGTGATGGGCGGCGTGGTGCTGACGATCGTGCTGGCCGTGCTGATGCCGATCATGGAAATGAATCAATTGGTCCAGTGATGCGCAACGCGCATCACGGCACGCTTTCGATTCTCCACACAATCCTCCACACCTTTTTTCGATCTTCCACAGGTTTCTTAAGCGGCCTGTCATCGGCGCAGACCAGCATGGACTGGTCGCCGCAGAGTGGGCTGGGAGGCCCTCGGCGGCAGCAGGCGTGTAGTGACCGTTCCTCCCTTGGCGTTTCCCTTCGCAGTAAACCCTTCAGGAGAAGATCATGAACAAGTACAAGACCCTGGCCGCGCTGGTTGCCACCGCGCTGCTCGCCACCGCCGGTGCCGCTTCGGCGCAGACTGCCGTCACCGGTGGCGGCGCCTCGCTGCCGGCCGACCTCTACAAGGGTTCGGCTGACAGCATCCTGCCGGCCAACTTCAGCTACGCCGTGACCGGCTCGGGTACCGGCAAGAAGGCCTTCCTGGAAAACAACTCGGCGCTGTTCTCCACCACCGGTACCGTGCACTTCGCCGGTAGCGATTCGGTGCTGAGCAGCACCGAGCTGAACACCTATAACAGCACCTACAACGTGTCCGGCGATGCCAACCGCTACGGCGCCCTGGTACAGATCCCGTCGGTGGCCACCTCGGTCACGATTCCGTTCAACAAGGCCGGTTCGGCCGTTGACCTGTCTGTGACCCAGATCTGCGGCATCTTCTCCGGCAAGATCAACAACTGGAGCCAGCTGGCGGGCCTGGGCCGTACCGGTGCCATCCAGGTTGTCTACCGTGGCGAGAGCAGCGGCACCAGCGAACTGCTGACCCGCTTCCTGACCAGCGCCTGCCAGCCGGCTGACGTGTCGGGCACCAACCTGAAGCTGGCCAACGGCGTGCCGGCGTTCTCGGTGCAGTCGACCTTCGCCAACCTGTTCACCAGCGTGCCGTCGAACTTCGTCGCTGCCCCGGCCACCGGCGGCACCGCGCTGTACAACGCTGTCTATGCCGTTGACGGCCGCGTCGGCTACGTCGGCCCGGACGTCATCCCGAGCCTGACCGATGCCACCAAGGTCGCCAAGGTCAAGAGCTTCTCGCCGGATGAAGTGAGCGTGCAGGCGACTCTGGAGACCGCTGCTCCGCCGACCGGCGCTGCTGCAGAGAACCCCGCCAACTGGGTGCCGGTGTTCGGCAACCCGAGCGCGGGCTATCCGATCGCTGGCTACACCAACTTCGTGTTCGGCCAGTGCTACAAGAACGCCACCGTGGGCGCCAATGTGCGCGGCTTCCTGACCCGCCATTACGGCAGCACCGTGGTCAACGGTGTGGAGCAGGGCCCGAACGACGACGCCATCCGCGCGCACAAGTTCATCCCGCTGACCAAGGCCTGGCGTGATGCCGTCCGCGCTCGCTTCGCCACCGCCACCAACGCCGGTGCGGTGAACAATCCGAGCACCTGCTCGGGAATCGGCCGTCCGCTGTAACTGCGACATAGAAGTGTTCTCCAGGTGCGCCGGCCGTCAGGCCGGCGCACTGCGGTATGAACGACCGTATCCAGACAAGGCATGGAGTTGCCAATCTCATGAACTTGCTATTGAGGCTTTCTGGCTCGCCAGTTGCGTGTTGGTCGGAACGCTAGAAGCAAATGCCCAAATTCTTGTCCAGGGCGGCGGTGCGACAATGCCCGCGGCCCTGTACCAAGGGAGTCCGGACAGCATTCTTCCGACGACGTTCAGCTATGCTCCCAGGGGCTCGGGCGTCGGCAAGCGGGCATTCCTGAGCAATGACCCATCACTGTTTTCGACGACGGGGACTGTCCACTTTGCTGGCAGCGATGCGGTACTGAGCAGCACCGAGTTGTACAGCTACAACAGCACCTTCAACCGGGCTGGTGATCCAACCCGTTATGGGGCATTGATCCAGATTCCCGTTGCGCTGGCTCCGGTGATTATTCCCTTCAACAAGCCTGGTTCAGCAATTGACCTGTCGGTCACCCGGATCTGCGGGATATTCTCCGGCAAGATCACCAACTGGTCGAGCATCGACAGCGCCCGCACCGGCACCATTCGGGTTGTCTACCGTGGCGAGACCAGCGGCGCCACTGAATTGCTGGCCCGTTTCCTGACCAGCGCCTGCCAGCCGGCCGATGTCTCAGGCACCACGCTGAAGCTGACCAACGGCGTGCCGGCGTTTTCGGTGCAGTCGACCTTCGCCGATCTGTTCACTAGTGTTCCCGAGAACTTTGTTGCAGCTCCGGCGTCCGGTGACGCGGCGGTGTACGCCGCCATTTTTACGACCGTCGGAACAATGGGATACACAGGTCCAGACCTGTCTCTTGATCTCTCGGATGCTACTCGAGTTGCACAGGTCAAGGGCTTCTCTCCAAAGGACGTGAGTACTCAAGCGACACTGGATAACGTGCCACCGCCGGCCGGTGCCGCTGCCGAGAACCCAGCGAACTGGGTGCCGTGGTTCGGCAACCCGAGCTCAGGATATCCAATCGTGGGTACCACCAATCTCCTGTTTGGGCAGTGCTACAAGGATGTACTGGTGGCTGCAAGAATTCGCGGCGGACTTCTTCGAATCTATGGCAGCACCGTGGTCAACGGTGTCGAACAGGGCCCGCAGGATCCCGCCATCGTTGCGCACAGGTTCATTCCGCTGAACAAAGCCTGGCGCGATGCGGTCCGTTCCCGCTTCGTCAACGCCAGCAACGCTGCAGCATTGAACAATCCGAGCACCTGCTCGGGAATCGGCCGTCCGCTCTAACTGCAACTGCTTCTGTAGTTGCAGGAGACGCACAAGGGCGCCGGCAGCAATGCCGGCGCCCTTGTGCGTATGTCCGCTGCATGACAGTGATGCGCCTGTCGCCTTCACGCCGTCGCCACCGTCTATGAGGTGCAGGGCGTGCCTCGAGCAGGCCCATCCGTACACACGCCGCCGCCGACGCGGCCCATCAGGTTGACGAGGTCCCCGATGTCGCACCCGCATTCGCCCACCGCCCGTTTCCCTGCTGCCTTGTGGCGCAGCCATCCGATGGCATGGGCCGTCGCAGTGGCCCTGGGCAGCGTGGTGGCTCCGGCCACTCAGGCCCAACAGGCGTTCAGCCCCGGCTGGTTCGCCGAGCGCGGTGCGGCGCAGGGCGCGGCGGCACAGAGCGGGCGCATGCCCAATGGCGTGCCGATCCAGTTCCAGCTACCCGCGCAGCAGCAGGATGCGGCACGGCAGAAGCTGCAGCAGTCGATCGACAACCTGGGTACGGCCGCGCAGGCCATCGCCCTGCAGCAGCGCCTGCAGGAACAGGCACGGCAGGCGCGCCGCGAGGCGGGCTTCGTGATCGCCGATGGCCTGGGCAAGGATGGCCTGAAGGTCGACGAGAATCCGCTGACCCGCGGCTGGATCAACGCCCGCGAGGCGATCCAGTCGCAGGCCGCAGACGGGCGGGTGCTGGTCAACATTGAGCAGACAGCCGATCAATCGATCCTGAACTGGGAAACCTTCAACATTGGTGGCAACACCACACTGAATTTCCTGCAGAACCCCGACTGGGCCGTGTTGAACCGGGTCAACGATCCCGCCGCAAGGCCCAGCCAGATCCTTGGCCAGCTGAAGGCCAATGGCACGGTGTTCGTGGCCAACCGCAACGGTGTGGTGTTCGGCAACAACAGCCAGGTCAATGTCCGCAATCTGGTGGCAGCGGCCGCACGCGTCAGCGATGCGCAGTTCCGTGAGCACGGCCTGTACAGTGCCGACGCGAACACCTCGGCGCTGACCGACGCCGTGGGCAAGGTCATGGTCGAGCGCGGTGCACGCATCACCACGCACGAACCGACCACGGCCACCCGCGGCGGTGGCTATGTACTGCTGGCCGGCCACAGTGTGGAGAACGCGGGACAGATCGAGACGCACAAAGGCCAGACCCAGCTTGCCGCCGGCGACAGTTTCGTGATCCGTCGTGGCGTGGGCACGGCGCAGAACACTGCATCGACCACCCGCGGCAACGAGATCGCACCGCGCTTCGTTGCTGACAGCACGGCCGGCAGCGTTCGCAACAGCGGTCTGATCCAGGTACGCGAGGGCGACATCACCCTGGCCGGCCGCACAGTCGAACAGGCCGGCGTTGCGGTTGCGACCACCACGCTGAATCAGCGCGGCACCGTACACCTGCTGAACTCGGCGTCCGATGCGGCGGGCAGTGTGACCCTGGCCTCCGGCTCGACCACTGCAGTACTGCTGGAAGACGATGGCAAGAGCACGGCGCTGGACAGCCAGCGCGACGCGCTCATCAAGGAATCCACCGAGCAGGACAAGCTGCGCGGTTCCAGCAACAGCGGCACCTTCGACAATCTTTCGCGCCTCCAGGACCGTCGCGAGCAATCGCGCATCGAAGTCGTCTCTGGCGGCGATGTGAACTTCCAGGCCGGCGCACTGGCAGTGGCCACCGGCGGCCAGGTGATCGCCGACGCCAGCCGGCGCAGCTATCTGGATGATGGCGCGCGCGTGGACGTCTCCGGTGCGGTGGGCGTGCAGGTGGCGATGGAAAGCAACAACGTCAAGGTGAAGGTGCAGGGCAATGAGTTGCGCGATTCGCCAGACAACCGTGACAGCGGCAAGCTGATCAGCAGCGAGGTGTGGATCGACCGTCGCCAGTTGACCGAAGTCGCCGCCGGTACCGGTGGCTATGAAGGCACGCGCTGGTATGCCGGCGGCGGCCTGCTGGAAGTGGGGGGCTACCTGGACAATCAGGGGCATTCGATCAGCGAATGGGCAGCGCAGGGTGGAACCGTCCAGCTGGCAGGCAAGGAAGTCGTCAGCCACGCCGGTTCGCGCATCAATCTGGCCGGTGGCAGCCTGGATGTGCAGTCCGGTGTGGTGCAGCAGAGCTGGCTGCGTGGCCGCGACGGGCAGTTGTACCGGCTTGATGATGCACCGGCCGAGATGCTGTACGACGGTCTGTACCAGGGCTATGAAGTGAAGCAGGAACGGTGGGGGGTGACCGAATCGTTCCGCAATCCGCTGGTGGCACCCACCCAGCGTTTCGACAATGGCTATACCGTGGGACGCGATGCTGGCCGTCTGCTGATCTCGGCGCCCACGGCTGTCCTGCAGGGCCAGGTGGATACGGTGGCCTTCCAGGGCCTGCAGCAGACCCGCCGCCCGGACCAGGCGCAGGACGGGTACGTGCAGGCACAGACGGCCGCGGCCCGCAACGCCCAGCTCTGGCTCGGGCGTTTCGACAACACCGGCCGAAGTGCAGTGTTCGATTCGCAGATCCGCATCGGAGCGCTCCAGGCCGACACCCGGCCATGGACGTTGCAGGCGCCGATCGGGGAAACACAGCGCAATACCGTGTGGTTGGACAGTGAGGTCCTGAGCGCTCAGCGTTGGGGGCAGGTGGACCTCGCTTCTGCGGGCCGTATCGACCTGGATGGCACGCTCAGGTTGCAGGAGGGCGGTCGGCTTGGGCTCACTGCAAGCCGCGTCAGCTTCGGAGGAACGGTGCAGATTGCCGGCGGGCAGGTGGAGGCCGGTAACCTGCTTCCGGCGCTCGGCGGGCCCTCGGCCCTGCTGAGGTCCGGACGCGGCGCGGTGGATGTTGCAGCGGGCGCACGGATCGATCTTGGCGGCAGTTGGAGTAACGCGCTTGCTGCGCCGGATGGCGACCCCGCGCAGGCGTGGATCGACGGTGGACAGATGCGCTTCAACAGCAGTCACGACATCCGTGTGGGTGAAGGGGCAGCGATTCTTGTCGATGCCGGCGGCGCGATCGATGCCAGTGGCAAAGGGCGCGTAGGCAAGGGCGGCAGTGTCAGCCTGCTCGCGGCCAGCACCGAGGTTGCCACCGACGGCAGCGGGCGGATCCGTATCGGCGATGGCGCACGCTTCAGCGCGCTCGGCAATGGAAGCGGCAATTTCACCCTGGCAACAGGCGGTGCGGTGTCTATCGGCGCGCCTGGCACGGATGCATCGGCGGCGTCGTTGCAACTGCAGTCAGCACTGTTCAGGAGTGGCTTCGCCGGCTATGACATCGCCGGGCACAACGGTTTGACGGTTGAAGAAGGTACCCAGCTGCAGGTGGAACGACCGGCGTTGCGCCTGGCCGAGGGCGCACAGCAGGCACTGTCCCGCGAGCAGGGCGTTCAGGCCTGGACGCCGTCGCTGTATGAGGCGGATCCGGCCAGCGGGCGTGTATCGCAGCGCGGCGGCGCGAGCCTGGCACTGCGCGCAGGGCATCTGCTGTCCACGGCCGATCTGCGCGTTGGCAAGGGCGCAAGGATCGAGGTCGATGCCGGCCAGACGATCGAACTGTTCAGCGCCGGCAACCTGGACGTGGCTGGCAGTCTGAAGGCGGCTGGCGGCCGTATCCGCCTGGACGAGGCATTCGATCCGACCGGTGTGCGTGGCGATCAACGCCGCGAACGTCGCTGGACGATTGCCGAGGGCGCCCTGCTGGACGTGAGCGGCGACAGCGTTTCCCTGCCCGACGCGCGCGGGACATTGCGCGGACAGGTGCGCAAGGGCGGAACGATCGAGATCGGGGGGGCGTTGGACTGGGAAGACCAGGACAACGTACGCCACTTGCCGCCCGATACCTTCGTGGTGGTGGAGCGCGGTGCGCGGCTGGACGCGTCCGGTGCTTCGGCGCTGCTGGACATTGATGGCAGCGGGCGCACCCGGGTGGACAGCGACGGCGGCAGTATCGTGCTGCGCGCCGGCAATGCGCTGTACCTGCAGGGCGACCTGGACGCAGCAGCGGGCGGCGACGGCGCGCGCGGTGGCACCCTCGGCGTTGCCTTCGGTGGCGGAACCTACGGCAGAACGGCAATGAACAAGGAAGTGCTGGCGCCGAGGGTGATCTCGCTGACCCAGCACGCCGCGCAGACGACCGACCTGCCTGCACGCCTTGAGTACGGCCATGCGGCACTGTCGGTGGAGCAGATCGAGGCCGGTGGTTTCGATCATCTGGCCCTGTTCGGCGACATCCGCGCCCAAGGAGATGTCAATCTGCGCATGGATCAGAGCCTGCGCCTCCAGGGCTTGAACGAGCGTTACCTCGGCTTCGTCCCGGGCAACAGCGAGGGCAACCGTCTGCAACTGGACGCGCCGTATGTCCGCCTTGCGCAGGGGCGCTGGTGGCAGCCGGCCGGGGAAGGCACGTTGCGCCCGCAGGAAGCGGGGTTCGACAGCGGCCGCCAGCATCGCCTGGAGGTGGGTGCCGATCTGATCGACCTGCGCGACGTCACTTGGCTGGCGGGCTTTGATCAGGTCGCGCTGCGCAGCCGCAGTGACATCCGCTTGCTGGCCCCGGTCGTCAGCAGTTCACTCGTCTCCACGCTGGCAAGCCCGGGTTCGATCGATATCAGCGCCGCACGCATGTATCCGGCGGCCCGGGCCAAGGGACGCATCGTGGCGGGCGTACCCGACATCGGGCCTTCAGGCCTGCCGTCCTGGCAGAACCCCGACGCCGTACTGCGCATCCATGGCATTGCAGGCGGCGCGCAACCGGCACCGGACTCTGCGTTCGGAAGCCTGGAGCTGGTGGCAGCGACGGTGGTGCAGGGCGGCAATGTGCAGGCGCCTTGGGGCCATGTGCAGCTGGGTGGCAGGGAATTCAACGCTGATGCGGCCAGCCGCGTCGACCTGCTTGCAGGCAGCGTGACGTCGGTGAGCGGTGCCGGCCTGCAGCTGCCGTTTGGCGGTACCGTGGATGGTGTGGGCTGGCGCCGCAACGGTGCCGACTTCGATGTGCTGGGCCCCGGCTCGACCAACATCCCGATCGGTATCGACATCGTCGCCAACGCCGTCGATGGCGTGGTGGGCAGCGTGCTGGACGTGTCCGGCGGAGGCGAGCTGTCCGGCGCTGCATTCGTGGCCGGGCGCGGTGGCTCGGTGGACATCCTGCGGCATGCGCTGGCGGATGCGAACCCGCGCTACCGCTTCAGCGGCAGTGACAATGCGGTCTACGCGATCATGCCGGGACGCTCTGGCACGCAGGCGCCGCAGGCGATTGCTGATGGCAGCGCGGACCCGCGCATCGGCCAGCAGATCGTCATACCTGCGGGGGTCCCCGGCCTCCCGGCCGGAACCTACACGCTACTGCCGGCCAGCTACGCACTGCAGAAGGGCGCATTCCGCGTCGAAGTCGGCGCCGAACGCGCCGTCGGCAGCAGGCAGGCAGTGGCGACCGGCACAGGCTCATGGCGTGTCAGCGGGCACCGGGCGCAAAGCCTGGGCGGGGCAGTGTCGCCGCTGCTCACCGATCTGGTGCTGACGCCAGCGGAAGCAGTGCGCCGCTATGCCAACTACAACGAAACGTCCTACAGCACGTTCGTACAGGGCGTGGCCGAACGGCGTGGCGAAGCGCTGCGCTGGCGGCCTACGGACGCCGGCAACCTCAACCTGGCACTGGGTGAGGGCGCCGGACGTTCGAATGTGCCAGCCGCGATCTTCCAAGGCGTGTCGCGCTTCAACGCCGGCAGCAATGACGGACGCGGGGGCACGCTTTCGGTCAATCTGCTCACCTCCAATGACGCGATGTTGGAGATTGCCACCGAAGGTGGCAGCGCCGGCAGCGGTAGCGGCGCCACCGTCTTCGACTCGGCGCTCAATGCGTTCCGCCCGGAGACGATGCTGATCGGCGGCGTGCTGCGGCGTGACGCGACGACCCATTCGCTGGAGGGCAGGGCGCAGCACATCGTGGTGCGCAACGGCGTCAACCTGACGGCGCAGGAAGTGCTGCTGTCGGCCGCGTTCGGAGGCAAGGGAATCCTGGTGGAGCAGGGCGCTTCGATCGATACCTTGACCGGGGCAAATACCTCGCGCGTGGCACAGCCCACGGCGCCCTATCTGGTGTCGGGCGGCCTGCTTGCCGTGTCCAACCAGCGCTTGACGGCGCTCAGTGCGCAGGGCGGCAGTGCCGCCGGTCCGGTGGCGATCGACATCGGCGGATGCGTGGTGGACTGCAATGGCCAGACCCGGTTGCTGTCGGCAGGCAGCATCAATGTGGTCACCGACGGTGCCTTGAACATTGGTGATTCGGTGAGCTACGGCACGCGCCAGCTCGGCCTGGGCATGTCGGCGCTCAATCTCGGCAGCGCCGAGGCCATTGCGGCGGCAGCGGCGGCCGGCGGCCTGCCGGCGGGCATGACCATGAACCAGGAGGTGTTGCAGCGATTGCTGCGGGGAAACACCGCCACCGGCGCGCCGGCGCTGGAGGCGCTGAGCCTGACCGCGCGCGACGCCATCAATGTGTTCGGCAGCGTGAACCTGGATACGCGTGACGGTGCGACCGGTCGCAGCAGCCTGCGCAGCCTGGTGCTGGGCGCCCCTGCCATTCATGGCTACGGCTCTGCGGCCGACCACGCGCGCATCTTCGCCGATACGCTGGTCTGGGACGGTACGCTGGCCGGCACCACGTTGCCCGGCGGTGAGCAGACCCAGCCGGCCGGCGAGGCGATGGTGGGCCGGCTTGGCCAAGGGCAGCTGGAAATCAATGCACGGGTGCTGGAGCTGGGGCGTGCGCCCTTTACCCGGCCCAGTTCGTCGGTGGCCGCGGATCGCCAGGTGCTCGGCTTCGCCGGCGTTACCCTGGCAGCATCGGATCGCATGTTGTTCTCCGGCAAGGGCAGTCTGGATGTCTTCCAGCGGCAGGGCGATTACGTGGCAGGCAGCGGCTGGCAGTTCAGCGGCGGCGCGCTGGATATCGTTACCCCGCTGCTGACCGGCAGTGCGGGCGCTCAGCTGGCAATCCGCAATGGCGGTACGGTGCAGGTGCGCGGTGCTGCGGCAACCGCGGGCAGCGATGCGTTGGGTGCGGAGTTGTCCATCACGGCCGAACGCGTTGTGATCGACAGCCGGGTGGCGCTGGCGTCCGGCCGGTTCGAAGCCAATGCCCGCCAGGGCGTGGCGCTTGGCAGCAATGCAGTACTGGACATGGCGGGGCGGAAGGTCAGCCTGTTCGACGTGGACAAGTACAGTTGGGGCGGCGACGTAGCGCTGTCGAGCCGTGACGGTGACATCGTTGCCGACGCGGCGTCGCGCATCGATCTTTCCGCCCGCAACAACCGCGGCGGCCGCTTGACGGTCGCTGCGCTGGGCGCGCAGGGCGGCCGTGTGGATCTGGCAGGCACGTTGCTTGGCGGAGCCAGCGGCCGTTACGACGCCGGTGGCACTGAAGTGCCCTACGACGGCGGCGAGCTGGTAGTGCGTGCACGCCAGTTGCAGGACTTCTCCGGCCTGAACACCCGGCTTACCGCCGGTGGCATTACCGGTGGCCGGACGTTCCAGTTGAGCGTAGGCGACCTGGTGATCGGCGATGAAGTGAAGGCACGCAACGTGGATATCAGCGTCGATGGTGGCAGCCTGCTCGTCAATGGCCGCATTGATGCCAGTGGCGAACAGGTCGGCAGCATCCGCCTGTCCGCCCGCGATGTGCTGCGTATCGACGGAACATTGGACGCGCATGGCAGCGCCTTGCGCGTCGATAGTTACGGCAAGATCATCGACAGCCCGAACCGGGCGATGATCGAACTGACCTCGGCCAGTGGCAGCCTGCAGCTGGGCGCGACCTCATCGATGGACCTGCGCGCCGGCACCGAGGTGGCCACGGGTAGCAGCCCTGGCCAGAACGATGGCCGCGCACGCGGCAGCGTCAAGCTCAACGTGCCACGCGTGGGCAGCAACGACGCTGCGATTGACGTGGCCAGCGGACTCCGCATCGCCGGTGCCGCCGATCTCCAGGTCAACGCCTTCCGCAGCTATGATTCGGCGCCGTTGGCAAGCGCTCCGGACGTGCATGGCCATCGTCCGCAGGTGATCAACCAGCATTGGCTGGACACGGTTGTGGACCCGGACAACAGCCAGTGGATGAATGCCGCACTGGCCAATGCGGGATTGCAGCAGCGCACTGCCGCACTGGGCAGCTACCGCCTGCGCCCCGGCGTGCAGATCGTGGCGCGGACCAGCAGTGACAACCCGCGTGGCGATCTGGTCGTGGCCGGCGATATCGATCTGTCCGGCTACCGCTACGGACCGCAGTCGAACCGGACCGATCCAGCGCGCCGTGGCTTCGGTGAATCGGCAGCGCTGGTGCTGCGCGCCGAAGGCGATATCAACGTCTACGGCAGCATCAACGATGGATTCGCGCCGCCGCCTGCCAATCCCGATGAGGACGGCTGGGTGCTGCTGGAGGGGCGCAGTGCCGGTACGCCCAACACGGCGTTCGGTGGCGACCTGATCGTGCCCGGCGAAGGTGTACAGCTGCAGCGCGGCACCGAATTCCGTGCTGGCGCGACGCTGAACTATGCACTGCCCTTCGAGGCCGTGACCCTGCCGGCCGGAACCGTGCTGCCCGCGGAAATGCGGTTGTCGGGACCGCTGCTGCTGCCGGCCGGCACTGTGCTGGGCGCGGCAGTGACGACGGCGGGTGGCGAGGTGGTAGCGGCTGGAACCGTGCTGGCCCAGGCATTGACGTTGCAGGCGGGTGCGCGCCTGGGGGCCGGCTTCCGGCTGCGCGCGCCGGCGCCGGTGGCCGCACAGGTGTGGCCGGCCGGCGTCGCGCTGCCGATGGCGATGAAGCTGTCAGACGCGGTGGACCTGCATGCCGGCGCGATCATCCCGTCGATGACTAAGGTGGAGCTGGCCGGCGATGCGCCGGTGAAACTGCGGCCTGCCGACGCCAGCGGGCGCCAGGGACGCAACTGGGCGCTGGCGGCGATGCTGCCCGAAGGCACCACCTCGTGGGATCTGACTGCAGTGGCCGGTGCCGATACGACCGCTGCCGATCCGCGTACCCGCAGCTGGGGAAGTGACGGCAGCATCGTGCTGGCCGACAGCCACTACAGCACCATCGGGACGGTGACCAAGACGACGGAATGGAAGGGTGATCGAATCGTCAATTTGGAAGGTTCTCTGTACTGGTGGGGCGATGAGAGTCTGGCCGGAAAGTCACCTGCCGAGGTGGCCGAGATCATCGGGACCACCGAGGCGGAGATCTGTGGCGCAGGCGCCTTCTGCGGCCCGGCCCCGCGCCTGGTGGACAAGGAAGGCTCGCTGGCATGGTGGGGCGATGAATCCTGGGTCGGCCGCCCGGCTACGGAACTGGGCGCCGAGATGGGCATGTCGGAGGAAGAGATCTGCGCGGCAATGGGCTACTGCTACGGCGGCGGCACGCTTACCGAAGTCACCACCTACGGCAAGCGCCTGGGCTCGCCGGCTTGGAGCGTGCTGCGTACCGGCAAGGGTGATCTGGCACTGCTGGCCGCGCAGGACGTGCGCATGAAGTCCGGCTTCGGCGTGTACACCGCAGGTGCGCCGACGCTGCTGGGCGATGGCAGCGATCCCCAGTTCAATCCGGTGCGTACGGCTGCGCCCTGGCACACCTCGCTGCTGGGCAGGAACCAGGTCTCGGGCAACTATGATGCGGCGCTGGCCAGTTACCGTGCGTGGTATCCCGACCATGGCGGCGATGTCAGGGTTGAAGCCGGGCGCGACATCATCGGCGACGCCTGGACCGCCCGGTCCGAATCCGGTACGGCGCAGCGCGACCAGGCCGGGCATTCAAGCGCAGCCGTGGGCGGCTGGTTGTGGCGGCAGGGTACGGGCACCACCGAAGGCGTCCAGGCAACACCGACGAGCTGGTGGATCAACTTCGGCACGTACAGCACCGTGGGCGCCGAAGCGGACGCAGCTCCCCGCATGGTCGGGTTCACCGGCTTCGGCACGCTGGGAGGCGGCAATCTGTCACTGGAAGCGGGCCGCCACGCGGGCGTGCTCGACCCGATGGGCAATGCCCTGGGTCTGTTGACCGCGCCTCATTCCAGCGCGATTGTTGCTGCGGTAGGGTCGACCGGGCGCGTCAGCAATGGTGAGCTGCATCTGACTGGTGGCGGCGACCTGACCCTGCGCAGTGGCGGTGCGTTGAATCCTGGCCTGCGCGCCAGCGCGCAGCAGCCGGAGAGTTTCCTGCAGGATCTGGATCTCAATGGCGCGATGACCAACCTGCGCGGCAGCACCCTGCTGCAGGCGGCACGCATCGGTGGCCTCAGCGCGATACAGAGCAGCTACGGAACGCTGGGCCTGATGGATCCGTTCGTGGCGGACGCCCCGGTGGCGATGGCGGGGCCCCTGCTCATTCTGGGTGATTCCACTGCCCGCCTGCAGGCCCGTGGTGACATTGTTCTCGGTGGCGCCGCAGATGCAGGGCGTGTACCGACGGCCAACTACAACGACGTGGTTCTGGGCGATGGCCAGCATGCAGCTGGCACGACGTGGTTCTCGCTCTGGACCCGAGGCACGGCACTGGACCTGTTCTCGGCAGGCGGAAATCTCGCACCCAGCCTGGCCGGAACTCTGCATGCAACCGGTAGCAACATGTTCGCTGAAGGCATCGCGCTGCGCGAGCAATCCGTTCCCGCCAGCATCAATTACTGGCTGTATCCGTCCAGGTTCAGCGCGGTGGCAGCGAGTGGTGACATCATCAGCGCCCCGCTTCGAGGTCTCGGACCAGGGGCGACTACGGGCGATGTGATCCTGCTCGCGCCTTCGGCCAGCGGCCAGCTCGATGTTCTGGCCGGAGGCTCGATCCATGCCGCGATCAACGCCACCGGCATTGCACGTTCCGGTAGCGACGCCCGCCTGCCTGGCCCGTTTGATCCTGCATTCATGGCCCAGCGGGGCGCCAGCCTGACCCGGGTCGGCCACAATCTCTCCGACGATGGGGTGCAGGGAGCGGATCCGTCGGCGAACCTGCCCTTGTTCGCGTTCGGCCCCAGTACTCCGACCACGGGTGCGCTGACGTCCCGGCCCACGTCGCCCAGCCGCTTCTATGCCGTTGCCGGTGACATCATCGGGTTGGGCAGCGGCGGGCGCAGGCAATTGAGGCGGAACATCGGCGAGGAGAGCCGGACACTGTTCGACTGGTACGAAGCGGGCTCGGCCGTACAGCTGCGCGCCGGTCGCGACGTGATCAATGCGAACGTCACCGCGCTCAACACCAGCGGTACCGATATCAGCGGGATCGAGGCGGGCCGGGACATCATCCGCAGCAACCTGACGGTGGCCGGCCCCGGCAACGTTGAAGTGAGTGCGGGCCGGCAGCTGCGCCAGGAAGAGGCCGGAAGCATCGTGAGCCTGGGTGGCGTCGTCCAGGGCGATGCCCGTCCCGGTGCCAGCATCGCAGTGACTGCCGGCAATCAGGGCATTGACTTCGATGCACTGCGCACGCGCTACCTGGATCCGGCCAACCTGGCCGATCCGGCGCAGTCGCTGGCATCGCAGCCCGGCAAGGCGGTGAAGATCTATGACAAGGAGTTGAAGCAGTGGCTGCAGCAGCGCTTCGGCCTGGCCGTCGACGGCGCCGAGGCGCTGGCTGCGTTCGACCGGTTGCCGAGCGAACAGCAACGGATATTCCTGCGCCAGGTCTACTACGCCGAACTGCGCGAAGGTGGCCGCGAGTACAACGATCGGAATGGGCCACGCGTTGGTTCTTACCTGCGCGGCCGCGAGGCCATCGCCACGCTGATGCCGGACAAGGATGCCAATGGCGCAACGATCAACCGTACTGGCGATATTCTGATGTATGGCGGCTCCGGTGTGCGCACCGAAGCGGGTGGCAATATCGAGCTGATGGCACCGGGCGGACAGATCGTGGTGGGTGTGCAGGGCGTGGTGCCACCGGCCAGTGCCGGGCTGGTGACCCAAGGGCAGGGTGACATCCGGCTGTTCAGCCAGGACAGCGTGCTGCTGGGCCTGTCGCGGGTGATGACGACGTTCGGCGGTGACATCCTGGCATGGTCGGAGCAGGGTGACATCAATGCCGGTCGCGGTTCGCGGACCACCTTGTTGTACACGCCGCCGCGTCGCGTCTATGACGGCTGGGGCAATGTGATCCTGTCGCCGCAGGCTCCCGCCAGTGGCGCAGGCATCGCCACCTTGAACCCCATCGCCGAAGTGCCGCCGGGCGACGTCGACCTGATCGCGCCGCTGGGCACCATCGACGCGGGCGAAGCAGGCATACGAGTCTCGGGCAACATCAACCTGGCAGCGCTGCAGGTGCTCAACGCCGCCAACATCCAGGTGCAGGGCGAGAGCAAGGGCCTGCCGGTGTTGGCCACGGTGAACGTCAATGCGCTGGCGTCGGCCAGTGCTGCAGCGAACAGTGCCAGCCAGGCCGCACAGGACGTGATGCGCAAGAGCCAGGACGACGCGCGGCGCAACCAGCCATCGGTGATCAGCGTGCAGATCCTCGGCTTCGGCAGTGGCACCAGCAGCATTGCGCCGCCGGCACGCGGTACCACTGCCAACAGCGGCTACGACGCCAACAGCGCCTTCCAGTTCCCGCAGGCAAGCCGCGACGAAGGCACGCAGCGCCGATAGGCATAGCACGCCCCGGTAGGTGCCGACCTTGGTCGGCACGCATTGCCCGATGCAGCGCATCGGGCTGCAGCATCGGGCCAGCCGCCAGGGAACGGTGGCGGCCCCAGCCAGGACGGCACGGAGGGCAGGGAGCGGCCATCAGCGGTGAGGACCACCGACACAGCGCCGCCGGGTGCAGGAGAGCACCCGGCCGCGCGCATGTGTTACGGTAGATGCCGACCTTGGTCGGCAGTAGATCCACGCCATGCGTGGATGCCCGGACAGCCTCAGTGCCGACCAACGGTCGGCACCCACTAGAGCAGGCTCTGCAGTAGAAGCAGCTCGGCAGTAGATCCACGCCATGCGTGGATGGGTTGCGGGGAAGCGCCCTAAAGCTCCAGCACCCGCCGGTAACTCAACGGCCCACGCCCATCGCGCAGTCCCAACCGCAGTTCAAGTCCGGTGGCCGGCAATACCTCGCCCTCGCTCGGCAACACGGCCCATCCCGTTCCAGGCTGCCACGCCCGCACCTCGAACCGCTGCACATCGCGCGCCACCGCAATGCCCTTCGACGGATCCGGTGCGGGCAGGGGATACCGGTCCGTAGCCGCACCACTGGCCCGCCACAGCGTGCTGCCCTGCCGCCACCAGCGCACCCGCTGCCAGTGCAGCCCATCACTGCCGACACTGCGGGTGATCTCCAGCGCGAAGCTGCCATCCGGGTGCCGCTCGCTCACCAGCGACGGGGGCAGCAATCGCTGCGGACGATCTGCCGGGCGCACCGCGCCATTCATCAGCGCATCGTCGGCACGCATTTCAATATCGCGCTGGAACTGCTGCAGCACGCGCAGCGCCGTCGTGGTCTCGGCATCGGCCTGGCGCAGGCGCTGGTCGCTGCTGGCCACGCTGTCCAGCGCACGCCAGCAGATCAGCGCCAGCACGCCCATGATGGTGATCGCGATCATCACCTCGATCAGGGTGAAGCCGCGTGCGGCGCGCCTCATTGCGCCGCCGTCCACGGCAGCTGCATCCGGGCCAGCGACTGTCGCGGTGCATCTTCGGCCACCACGGTCAATTCCAGTTGCGGCTGCCCGTCGCTGCCAGTGCCCAGATGCTGCAGGACCAGGAAGCTGCCGCGTCCCTGCACACAGCGCTGCCGCGCATCCCGCGGCGGCTGCCCGACGAGGCGCAGCTCCTGCCAGCGGTCCTGCGCGCACAACAGCGCCAGGCGACGGTCGCGCAGCCGTGACTGATCGTCGGTCGCCACTGCCACCGAGCGCATCACCGCAGCCAGTGCAATCGATACGATCGCCAGCGCGATCAGCACCTCGATCAGGGTGAATCCACGCGCCGTCTGCTTCACTGCACGACCTGCAATTGTCCGCTGCCATCATCACGAAGACGCAGTGCGCGGCCGTCCAGCGACAGTCCAAGCTCCCAGGCGGTACCGATCCACTCCGGGCTCAGCTCGATGGCGTTGGTGGGCTGCACCGCGATGCCTGCAGCCTGCCACTTCTGTGGACGCAGCAGATCATCGCGTTCAACGGTGACCCAGCGGCTGCCTTCGAGGCGGCTGAAACGATAGCCGGCGGCGTCGGCCTGCCAACGCAGGGGGCGGCCATCGATGCGGGCCTCGTCGCGCGCCACCTGCAGGCGCTGCGCCAGTCGTTCGCCTTCCTGCCGCAGCTGCCGGCCCGGGTCGAGCAGGCTGCCCAGGCCAAGGCCGATGCCCGCTGTGCAGATGCCGATGATCACCAGCACCACCATCAGTTCCAGCAGGGTGAAACCACGCGGCACACGCTGCATCGACGTTGCCTCCTGTCCTGGCCGATACCTGCCAGCGTAGGCCCGCATGATGAAACAAAAGCGTCAGCCGCACCTGCTAGCGTAGGCGGACACGAACGTGGCGATGATGTGGAACATGGACGGCAGGCGCTGGGATCGGAATCGGATGTTGACCCTGCTGGCGGCGACGCTGCTGCTGGCCGTGGTGGCCTACTGGAGCGTCACCCTGTCTGCGGTGGCGCCAGCGGCGGCCGCGAGCGAAGCGCATGCCGAGGCGCCGGTACGGCCGATGTTCGATGCAGTGGCCAGCCTGCCGTTGGTGCGGCTGCTGTCTCCCGGCGCGGTGCAGACCGAGGTGGTCGTGCTGGGCGTGATGGCAGGTGACCACGCGCCCCTGGCCCTGCTGTCGGTGGATGGACGCCCGCCGGAGGCGTACGCGCCCGGCCAGCGGCTGGGGCCCTGTACGGTGCTGGCCAGCATCAGCGCCAGCGCAGTGGAACTGAACCAGGCCGGGCAAACGCGCAGCCTGCCGGTGCCTGAGCTGCCGCCGGTGCCGACCGATGGCATCGTGCCGGGCGGGTCCCTGTAGAGCCGAGCCCGCGCTCGGCTGCGTCTGGAAGAACAGTCGAGCAAGGCTCGACTCTACAAAATCCAGTGGAGCATGGCTCGACTCTACAAAATCCAGTGGAGCATGGCTCGACTCTACAAAATCCTGCCGAGCGCGGGCCCGGCTCCACAGCTGCGCAGGCTCAGCGCGCCGGACGCTGAGGTTCCACCGAACGACCAAAGGCATCGCCCATGCGCTGTCGTGTGCCTTCCAGGTTGTACTGCATCAGCTGGTTGCCGGGCTGCCGCATCAGGCGTTCGGCTTCAGGTAGCGCCGGTGACTTCGCCGATTTCGGCGCCGGGGCCAGTTTGCGTTGCAGGCACTCCCAGGCGGGGATGCGCTCGCCGTTGACCTGTACTTCGATGCACGGCGCGGCATCGTCCTGCTTCTTCGCCTCTCCGGCCCAGGCCGATGGCAACGCCAGCAACAAGGCAAGGGCGAGGGCAGGGCGAAGGCCCGCGTCCAACGACTCACTCATCTTGAATCTCCTGCGACAACCGACGTTCTGCAATGAAGACGTGTGGCGAGGGCAGTCTCCGCCCGCGAGTGTTCCGGCGCTGTCAAAAGATGACAGTGCTGTCACAAAACTATTGGCGGCTTTGACGCGACGTACACGTCCTGTTGGTAGACCCACGCGCCGCTCCCTGGCCACTCCCTTCGATACGACGCGATGCCTTCGATGACTCCTGTTCCGTGCCGAGCCGTCCGCCTTCCGCTGCGCCTGCATCCGCTGGTGCTGGCTCTGGCCGCGATGCCGCTGCCATTGTTCGCGCAGGACGCGGCGCTTGCGCCCAGCGTGAACATCAATGAATACATCGTGCGCGGCAACACCGTGCTCGATCCGCGCCAGATCGAACGTGCGGTGGAGCCGTTCCTCGGCCCGGGCAAGACCCTGGCCGATGTCGAGAAGGCGCGCGATGCCGTCAATGCGCTGTACCAGCAGGCAGGCTACCAGTCGGTCTACGTCGAGCTGCCCGAGCAGCAGGTCAGTGGCGGCGTCGTACTGCTGAAGGTGCAGCAGACGCCGATCGGGCAGCTGCGGGTCGTAGGCACGAAGCACGAATCGCCCGAACGCATCCGCGAACGCGTGCCGGCACTTGCCGAGGGCAAGGTGCCGGACTTCGACCAGGCGCAGAAGGAACTGACCGCGCTGAATGAAGGCGGACGTCGCCAGGTGATGCCGCTGGTGCGCGAGGGCCAGGTGCCGGGCACGATGGATGTGGACCTGCAGGTCGAGGAGAAGTCGCCGTGGCGCGCCAGCGTGGCGCTCAACAACGACCACAGCGCCGACACCGAGAAGCTGCGCCTGAGTGCATCACTGGCCTACGACAATCTGTGGCAGCGCGGGCACAGCGCCAACATCGGCGTGTATCTGGCTCCGGAAGATACCAAGCAGGCCAAGGTGTTTTCGGCCTCGTACATGATGCCGTTCGAAGGCACGCCGTGGAGCCTGGAAGCATCCGGCTACAGGTCCGACAGCCGCGTACTGAACGCGGGTGGGCAGGTGGGTACCGGCACCGGAACCAATGTAATCGGCAACGGCCATTCGATCGGTCTCAAGCTCAACTATCGACTGGCCGGCAGCAGCCAGTGGTGGCGCCAGCTCAGCCTCGGCGTGGACTTCAAGGACACCGAGGAAGACACGCAGATGGGCAAGGAGAGCCTGAAAACGCCGCTGAAGTACGCGCCGATCACCCTGGCATTCGTCGGAGTGCGTCAGGGTGAGCAGGACCAGCTGAGCATCAATACCCAGCTGGTCGCCGGCACCCGTCGCCTGTTCGGCTATGGCAGCGATGCCATCGGCTTCGGGCAGAAGCGCTACTGGGCGGACCCCAGTTTCATCGCGTTCAAGGCCGATGTGGCCAACACCCACACCTTCGGCAGCGATTGGCAGTGGTACGCGCGCGGCTCGCTGCAGGTAACCGATGCGCCGCTGGTGTCGGCCGAGCAGTTCGCCGCCGGTGGCATGTACACCGTGCGCGGCTATCTCTCGGCCGAGGCGATCGGCGACTACGGCGGCCTGGCCAGCCTGGAGTGGCGTACCCCAGCATGGTCGCTGTGGAGCGGCACCGATCTGCGCGTCTACAGCTTTGCCGACGCCGCCTACCTGCGCCTGCGCCAGCCGCTGCCCGAGCAGCGTGACAAGTACAACCTGGCGTCGGTCGGCCTGGGTGCGCAGCTGCGCCTGGGCGAACACCTGCAACTGCGCCTTGACTACGCCTGGCCCTATGCCGATGGCCCGGTCACGCGCAAGGACGACCCGCGCCTGCATTTCAACATCAGCACCAGTTACTGATCCTTTCCTTGAACATGCGTTCTCCGGAGACCCTTCGCATGGACCGTTTGCTTTCCCGAGTGTTGCTGCTGCTGGCCGCGCTGGTTGCGTTGCCCGCCGCTGCGGCCGATGCCAATTGGTGGCAGGCCGAATGGAAGTACCGCAAGCCGATTACCGTCGATGCCGGCCCGCAGGGTGCGGGCCTGGCCGGTGACCCGGGCCGTACGCCGCTGCTGCTGCGCCTGCATACCGGCAACTTCGGTTTCGACGGCACCCAGGACGCGGGCAATGACCTGCGTTTCGTCTCGGGTGATGGCCGCACCGTGCTGGCCCACCAGATCGAGCAGTTCGATCCCAAGCTGGGCCTGGCCCTGGTCTGGGTGGACGTGCCAGCGGTCAGCGCCGCGGCGCCGCAGACGATCTGGATGTACTACGGCAACGAGAAGGCCCCGGCCAGCGGCAACGGCCAGCAGGTGTTCGACCCGGACTACACGCTGGTCTACCACTTCGCCGAAGCCAATGCGCCGGCGCGCGACACCACCGCCTACGGCAACAATGCCGGTGCTGTGGTGCCGCCGTCCGAAGGTTCGGTGATCGGCCGTGGCGTGCAGCTGGGCGCAGGCCCGCTGCCGTTGCCGGCCAGCGCCTCGCTGGCACAGGAAGCGGGCGCACCGTTGACCCTCTCGGCCTGGATCAAGCCGGGCGGCAACACTGCCGCGCAGGCGATCTACGCCCGTCGTGATGGCACGTCCGAGCTGGTGCTGGGTATCGAAAAACGGGTGCCGTTCGTGCAGCTCAATGGCCAGCGCAGCACGCCGGCACAGCCGATTCCGGAAGGGCAGTGGGCGCACGTGGCACTGACCGCGGAGAAGGGCGCGCTGCGGCTGTACCTCAATGGTCGCGTAGTTGCCCAGCTGAGCGGCGAGCTGCCGGCGCTGGCCACCGCGCCGGTGGTGGGCGCCGATGCGCCGGGCGCGGCGCAGCCGCTGGCCAACTTCGAAGGTGCGCTGGATGAGTTGCGCGTCTCGCGGGTGGCACGTCCGGCGGCGCTGCTGCTGGCCGATGCCACTGCGCAGGGTGCCGACTCGCGCCTGATCAGCTACGGCGCCGATGAGCAGTCGGCCGGCCAGAGCCACTTCGGCTTCATCCTCAAGGCGATGCCGTTCGATGCCTGGGTGGTGGTCGCCATCCTCGGCCTGATGATGCTGATGTCATGGGCGATCATGATCGCCAAGAGCCGCCACTTCGGCCGCACCAGCAAAGCCAACGCGGTATTCACCGAAAGCTTCGGCAAGCTGTCCGGCGTGCCGCTGCGCACTCTGTCCGAGATGGACCGCCAGGGCAAGGCGCCGACCGCGATGCACGACGGCTCGCTGTGGCGCATCTACCAGGTGGCCATCGATGAAATGCAGCAGCGCCACCAGCGCGACGGCAACAGTGGCTACCTGAGCGGCGCCACCATCGCCGCGATCCGTGCCTCGATGGATGCGGTGATGGTGCGCGAGCAGGAAGCGATGGCACGGCGCATGAACTGGCTGTCGACCACCATCGAAGGTGCGCCCTACGTGGGCCTGTTCGGCACCGTAATCGGCATCATGCTGGTGTTCGTGGTGGCGGCGATGGCCGGCGCGGTGGACATCAACTCGGTGGCGCCGGGCATGGCTGCAGCGCTGCTGTGTACCGCAGCCGGCCTCGGCGTCGCGATCCCGGCGCTGTTCGGCTACAACTACCTGGGCGCACGCGCCGAGGCGATCGGCGCCGACATGGCGGTGTTCATCGACGAGTTCGCCGCGCGCCTGGCCGAAGAGCAGGACGGGCGCGGCCCGGCCGCGGTCCAGGGCTGAGGGGCGCGCCATGGGCCAGAAGGCGAAGTTCGGCATCAAGAAGCGCGAGAAGGGCATCAACGTGACGCCCTTCGTCGACGTGCTGCTGGTGGTGCTGGTGATCTTCATCCTGACCAGCAATGCCTCCATCCCCGGCATCGAGGTCAATCTGCCGAAGGCCAGCAACAGCGTGGCCCTGGAAAAGCCGAAGACCAAGGCGATCACCATCGACCCCAGCGGCCAGGTGTTCCTGGATGCCTACCCGGTGACGATGACCGAGCTGGAAGACCGGCTACGTACCGAACGCGCGACCACGCCGGATTTCCCGGTGATCGTGCGCGGTGATGCGCAGGTGCAGTACGCCCGCGTGGTCGAGGTACTGGACCTGCTGCGGCGGCTGGAGCTGGCCCAGGTCGGCCTGGTCACCGGCAAGGCGCAGGGCTGAGGCATGACGGCCCATCAACCCCCTCGACCGGAGCCCGGCATGCGCGGTCGCCAGTTGCTGGTGACCGTCGCGCTGGTGCTGGCCGCGTTGCTGGTGCTCGGTATCGCGGTGTGGTGGCTGTTGTTCAAGGACACCGCCAGCACCCGCCGGCCGGTGGTGCAACCGCCGATGCTGGCGCTGCCACCCCCTCCGCCGCCGCCGCCGCCGACCCCGGAAAAACCACCGGAGCCGGAGACGCCGCCGGAAGAGACGATGCCCGAACCGGAGCCGCTGGATCAGCCGACGCCGGCCGAAGAGCCGACGCCGACGCCGGATAACAGCGATCCGGTGACGATGAATGCCGACGCGCAGGCCGGTGGTGACAACTTCGGTATCCAGTCCGGTAGTGGTGGCGGTTCGTCCGGCGTTGGCCGTGGTGGCGCCGGCAACGCTACCTACGGCCGCTATCTGGGCTACCTGGTGCAGCAGGTGATCTCGCGCGACGACAAGGTCAAGCGCCTGGCGTTCCAGCTGCAGGTGAATGTGTGGCTGGCCAACGACGGCCGCCTGGAAAAGGTCGAACTGGTGCGCGGCAGTGGCAACGAGGAAGCCGACGCGGCCGTGCTCGATGCCCTGCGTCGCATCGGCAAGGTTGACCAGGCACCGCCGCCGTCACTCGATTTCCCCGCCCGCGTCCTGATCCAGGGCCGCCGGCCCGGGGCCTGACTCCGACTTCCGTGATTTCCCTTCTTTCGATGAGAACCGTGATGAACGACCACGTCCGCGCACGAACCGACTCCCGCCGCCCGCGGCCGGCCCGACGGGCGCTGCTGTGCTGCGCCGTGCTGCTCAGCCTGGCCGCCCCGGCCGGTGCGATGGCCGCCGAAACCACCATGGTCAAGCTGATCAAGGGCCTGATCGCCAGTGGTGCACTGAAGCCCGAAGACGGCCAGGCACTGCTGGTGCAGGCCGAGGCCGAAGCAGCGACCGCACAGCGCTCTGCAGCCACGGGCAGCACCGCGGCGAGCGGTGGCGTGGCACTGGAGGCCGGTGACGTGCGCGTGCCGTACGTACCGCAGAGCGTGCGCGACGGTATCCGTGACGAAGTGCGCCAGGACGTGATGGCGCAGGCGAAGTCGGAAGGCTGGGCGGCACCCAACGAAGTGGCCGAGTGGACCAAGCGCATCAAGGTCACCGGTGACATGCGTGTGCGCAGCGAGTCGCGCTTCTACTCCGAGCGCAACAGCGACATCGTGAGCAACTGGTCGTCGATCAACTCCGGCAACGGCTTCGACACCAACACCAATACCAACCTGCAGCTGCCGCCGCTGCTGAACACCCGCCAGGACCGCCGCAACCTGTGGCGCATCCGTGCCCGCCTGGGCATCGAGGCGACCATCGGCCAGCACACCACGGCGGGCGTGCGCCTGGCCAGCGGCAGCAGCAATGGCCCGGTGTCGACCACCGAGCAGCTGGGTGGCGGCCTGAGCAAGAAGGACGTGTGGTTGGACCAGGCCTGGCTGGCCTACAGCCCGGCGGACTGGGTGACGGTGCGTGGCGGCCGCTTCGGCAATCCGTTCTGGACCAGCGACACGCTGTTCTCCAACGATCTCAACTTCGATGGCCTGGCCGCCAACCTGAAGTATGACTTCGATGGTGGCGACCTCGACCTGTTCGGCAACCTCGCGGTGGTACCGCTGGAGTACACCTCCGACAGCTCGCCGAGCCAGAGCAAGGTCAAGACTCCGAACGAGAACAAGTGGCTGTCCGGTGCCCAGGTGGGCGTGAACTGGCGCTTCAACGATGACAACGCGCTGCGTGCTGCGCTGGGCTACTACGACTTCAAGAACATCAGCGGTCGCCTGTCCTCAACGTGCTCGCTGTATTCGGGTGCGGTGGGCTGCGACACTGACTGGTCGCGCCCGGCGTTCATGCAGAAGGGCAACACCCTGATGCTGATCCGCAACATTGCGCGCAATCCGGTGGATCCGGCCGGTACGCCGACCCCGCAGTATGTCGGCCTGGCCTCGGCCTTCCGCCTGGCCACGCTGAACCTGCGCTGGGACACGCAGCTGGCGCAGGGCATCGGTCTGCGCCTGGATGGCGATTACATCCGCAACCTGGCCTACGACAAGCAGGCCATGTTCAGTCGTGCCCAGAACGGCATCGTCAACAACTACGGCGCCGGCGATACTGTCGGCATCGATACCTTCCGCAGCGGCGACACCGCCTGGATGCTGCAGGCCACCTTCGGTGCTACCGAGCTGAAGGAGAAGGGCCAGTGGCAGGCGCTGCTGGGCTACAAGCACATCGAAGCCGATGCGCTGCCGGATGCCTACAACGACCCGAACTTCCACCTGGGCGGCACCAACGCCCGCGGCTACTACGTGGGCGGTGCCTACGCGCTGGATGCGCGCAGCTGGATCAGCGGCAAGTGGATGGCGGCCAAGGAAGTGTCCGGTGCGCCGCTGTCGATCGACGTGTTCCAGCTGGAGTTCAACACCGGGTTCTGAGTGGCGGGCGTGATGCGGATCACGTAGTGCGTGGCGGGGGCGCAGCGATGCGCCCGTCTAAGGAAAGGAGACCACGCGTTGTTCAAAAGGAGGAGTGGATGAGCCGTCGCAAGCTGTTCGAAAGTCCCGAACCGTCCAGCCAGTTGCTGGGTGTTGGACCGGCCTATGTTTCAGTGGAGGGCCTGCGCCAGCACCTGGCCGAGTTCCTGCTGTATGCGGGCCGGCCGGTGGTGATCATGCGCGGGCGCAGCGAAGTGGGCTACTTCCTGCCGGCGCGCTGCTGGCGCCAGCGCGACGATGACCCGCTGGCGGCGGCTGCCGCCGACCAGCTGCTGGATGCGGCCGGTTTCCAGGCCGAGGACATCCAGCAGGTGGAGCAGGAGTTCAACGCCATGCGCCAGCGCACCGTGCTGCATTCGCGGCGCTGAGCCTTCCGTAGAGCCGAGCCCATGCTCGGCTTTTCGGGCGGTTGCACGCGACGTTGGCAACAGCCCCTGCCGTTGCCTTCGGCTCTACAGTAGATCCACGCCGTATGTGGATAGGCCACACCCGGCGGCAGCTACAACGCCAGCACCTGTCCCGGCTCCAGCGCCTGCAGAAACGCGTCGTCATGCGACACCACCACCAAAGTGCCCGGGAACACCCGCAGCACCTGCAGCAGGTGCATCCGCAGCGTCATGTCCAGGTTGTTGGTTGGTTCGTCCAGAACCAGCAGCGCTGGGGGCTTGGCCGCCATCAATGCCAATGAAAGCCGCGCCCGTTCGCCACCGGACAATGCGGACACGGGCGTCTGCGCCGTGGCATCGCCGCGGAACAGGAAGTCGGCCAGGTGCAGCCGGCACTGGGTCTGGCCCCAGTCCGGCATCTGGGCAGACAGCGCCTGGAGAGGCGTGGCCTGCATCGGCAGGTCCCGATAGTGCTGGTCGAGCAGGGCGATCTGATCAGCTGGCGGCAGCAACCAGTCACCATCACGGCGGATGCTTGGGTCGCCGCACAGCGCGCGGGCCAGCGTGGACTTGCCGCTGCCGTTGTCACCGGTGATCGCCAGGCGATCGCCGACATCCAGGCGCAGATGCAGTCCACCCAGCACCGTTTCCGTGGCATGCGCCACGCTGGCGTCGGTCAGCTGCACCACCACTCCCTCACGTCGCCAGCCGGCCGGCAACGCGAAGGTAGGCTCGATGATGGTCTCCCGCTGCAGGTCATTGCGACGAGCCACGATGTCTTCCTGCTGCTCACGGATCAGCAGTTGCTTGCTGCCGGCGGTGGTATTGCCACGGCCGAGCTTGGTGGCTGAACGCACGCCGCCCCACTTGCGCTGTTCCACCTTGCGCACACCGCGTTCCCGCGAGCTGGCAGCGCGCTGCTGTTCGCGCATCAGCGCCTCATGGGCCTGGCCGCGCTCCTGATCCAGCTGGCGCAGCTGCCGGTCGCTGGCCTCGCGTCGCTGCTGCAGGTCCGCCCGATAGTCGCGGTAGCGGCCGCCGAAGTGGCTCACGCGCCCGCCACGTATGTGCCAGAGCTCATTACAGAGCGCATCGATCAGGGCTTCATCGTGGGTGGCCACCAACAGCGCGCCATGGAACTGGCGCAGGCGCGCGATCAGCGAGCGGCGTGCACTGCGGTCCAGGTGATTGCTGGGTTCATCGAGCAGCAGTACATCGGGGGCGGCATCGAGCGCGCGGGCGAGCGCATGGCGCATCTGCTCGCCGCCGCTGCGAGAGGAGTCATCCAGTACGTGCTGCGGCACGTAGGCGATGCGTGCGCCATCGCGGCGGATGATGGTCCCGCCACTGGGCACCAGAGTACCGGCCAACATCTGCAGCAGGCAGCTCTTGCCGCTGCCGTTGTCGCCGATCAGGGCGATGCGGGCACCTGAGGGCAGGTGCAGGTTGACGTCGGCCAGCAGGGCGCGGCCGTTGAAATCCAGATCCAAAGCATGGGCACGTAACATCGCGTGCGGTCCTCCTGTTGCTGCGCGCTCACTGCATCCGAACGCGGACGCGCAGCTTGGAACAGGGGCGAGGCCGGAACAAGCGAGGAACCGGCCAAGATCCGCCGCAGGTGGGCCAGACCTCCTTCAGCCGCGCTCGCTGGTGATCCGTGCACCTTCACGCATCACCAGCGTCACCGGGGTCTTCTCCACCACCTCCAGCAGGCGCTGCCATTGCGCATCGCTAAGCTCAGCGCTGGCGTGTAGCACGCGGTGCACATGGAGGCGTCCATCCGCATCGCGTTCCGAACGCAGCTCGGCATGCAACTCGCCCAGCTCCCAGCCCTTGCGTTGCGCATACATGCGCAGGGTGATGGCGGTGCAGGCGGCCAGCGAGGCCAGGTACAGATCGAAGGGCGCGAAGCCCTTGCCCTGACCGCCCAGCGAGGCGGGCTCGTCCGCGTCTACATCAAAGCTTCCATTGCTGATGTGGTGCAGGTAGTTGTCGCCGGTCGAAACAATGCGCGCGTAGGCCATCACATTCTCCATCTGTCTCTAGCGTCGAGCCACGCTCGACCAAACCCACTGTAGCGTCGAGCCATGCTCGACTGCTCCCAAAGGCGGCGCCAGCCAAGGCCAGCGCCGCCACCCAATCACTCGGTACGATCGTACGAGAACTGGATGCCTGCCGTACCACCGGTTTCGATGAAGAGGTTCATGAACGCCGGCACCGTTTCCGAACGGGCCCAGTCGCGCTGCAGCTCGCAGAACAGCTGCGGCACGCTGATCAACTGGCCCCCGGCCTGTTCGATGCGGCGTAGTGCTGCGTCATGCGCCGCCAGCGAGGTACCGCCGACGGCGTCGACCACCACATACACTTCATAGCCTTCCTTCAACGCGTCCAGGGCCGGGAAAGTCAGGCAGGCCTCAGTCCACAGCGCAGTCATGATCAGCTTGCGGCGGCCGGTCGCCTCCACCGCCTTGCGGAACTCGACGTCTTCCCAGGAATTGATGGTGGTGCGGTCGTAGGTGGGGTAGTCGCCCAGCACCTTGCGCAGCTGCGGAATCGGCGGCTTGTTCAGGCCGGTCTTGACGTTGACCGTCGAATGCACGATCGGCAGACCGTAAGCCACAGCGGCCTTGGCGGTGCCGACGATGTTGTTGACCAGCAGCTGGCGGTCCATCGAGGCGATGGAGTTCACCTGCACCGGCTGGTAGTCGATGATGATGAAGGCGGAATTCTGCGGGGTCAGCAGGTGGTCGCTGGCCGGGTCGCGGATCGGTTCACTGGACATGGTGGGTCTCCGGTTGGGAGGGGGCCGGCGGCTGGCCGGCACCCCGGGGGCAGCTCAGCTGCGCTGCGAATCCAGCTGCTCGTGGTTCTTCTGCACGTCCTGCGCCTTCAGGTAGCTCTCGATCAACAGCTGGTAGTTCGGGAAGATCTTCGTGTAGACCTCGGCCCACTGCTGGGCATCGTCGCGGTTCCAGGTGCGCTGGATCTCCGAGGCCACCGCGGCGGTGTCCATCGGCACCACGCCGGCCTGCACTACGCGGGCCAGGGTGATCTCTTCGGCCATCTTCGAATAGGTGCCCGAGGCATCGATCACAGCGAACACCTGGTAGCCATCGGCCACCGCGGCGATCGACGGGAAGGCCATGCACACGCTGGTGATGGTGCCGGCGATGATCAGCTGCTTGCGGCCGGTGGCCTTCACTGCAGCAACGAATTCCGGGTTGTCCCAGGCGTTGATCTCACCCTTGCGCGCCACGTACTGGGCATGCGGGGCCGCGTCGTGGATCTCCGGGATCAGCGGACCGTTCGGGCCCTGTGGAACCGAGGCAGTGGTGATCACCGGCATCTTCGCCAGCGTGGCCATCTTCGCCAGCGCAGTGGCGTGGGCGCGCACGCTGGTGAATGGCATGTCACCGATGGTCTGGAACAGGCCGCTCTGGTGGTCGATCAGCAGCATCGCGGCGTTGTCCGGATCGATCACCGGGCGGGCACCGTTGAAGTTGGCGGGGGTACTCATGGTTAGTCTCCTGGGGAAGGTGGGCGATGGCCCATTGGCGCGACGGGTCATCACCCGCCGCGCGGAAGCGCTCAGTGCGCGATCTGGCCGAAGCGGCCGCTGTTGAAATCGTTGACCGCCTGGCTGATCTCGGCCTGGCTGTTCATCACGAACGGGCCGTAGCCCACCACCGGCTCGTCGATCGGCTCGCCGCTGAGCAGCAGCACAGTGGCGTCGCTGTCGGCGTCGACGAACACGTCCTCGCCGCTGCGATCGAAGGTGACCAGCTGCGCCTCGCCGACCGGCTGGCCGCCGTTGATCCGGACCGAGCCCTTCAACACCACCAGCGCCAGCGTGCGGCCATCGGCCACCGGCAGTTCGGCGTGGTGGCCCTGCTGCAGGCGGATGTCCCAGACATCCATCGGCGTGTGGGTACGTGCCGGACCGGCGTGGCCGTCGAAGCGGCCCGCGATGACACGCACGCGGCCGGCGCCCTCAGGCAGATCCACCGAGGGGATCTCTGCGTCAAGCAGGGTCTGGTAGCCCGGTGCGCCCATCTTGTCCCGCGCCGGCAGGTTGACCCAAAGCTGGACCATGTCCAGCGTGCCGCCGCGCTTGCTGAATTCCGGTGTGTGGAATTCCTCGTGGAGAATGCCGGAGGCAGCCGTCATCCACTGCACGTCACCCGGGCCGATGGTGCCGCCGGCACCGGTCGAATCGCGATGCGCGACCTCGCCTTCATAGACGATGGTGACCGTCTCGAAACCGCGGTGCGGATGCTGGCCGACCCCACGCGGGGTATCGCTGGGGGCGAAGCTGTACGGGCCGGCATAGTCCAGCAGCAGGAACGGGCTCAGGTGCTGGCCGTGGGTGTTGTAGGAAAACATCGAGCGGGCGGGGAATCCATCGCCCACCCAGTGCGGGCGGGGGGCGCTGTAGGTACCGGTGACACGCTTCATGGCGATCTCCTGGCCGGGGCTGCCGGCCGCTGTTCTTCGTTGCAGGAGACGATATCGCCGCGACAATTTGGCCGGTAGACGCCAATATTTGCCGTCATAGTCCTATCTGGTGAACAATGGCGGCAGGCCGTGGGCCGCAGGAGATCGCCCCGTGTTCATCGCAGATATCCGCCGTTGTGACCTCAACGACCTGTTCTATTTCGCCATGGTGGTCGAGCACGGCGGCTTCTCGCAGGCCGGTCGGGCGCTGGCCATGCCGAAGTCGAAACTGAGCCGGCGCATCGCGCTGCTGGAAGAACGGTTGGGCGTGCGCCTGATCCAGCGCTCGACCCGGCGTTTCTCGGTCACCGAGGTAGGCCAGGACTACTACCGCCATTGCAAGGCAATGCTGGTCGAGGCGGAGGCGGCCGAAGAAGCGATTGCGATGTCACGCGCTGAGCCGCGCGGCACGATCCGCCTTGCGTGCCCGATCGCGATCCTGCACGCGCGCATCGGCCCGATGCTGGCCGACTTCCTGGCCCTGCATCCGCAGGTGACGGTGCAGCTGGACGCCACCAACCGCCGCGTGGACGTGGTGGGCGAGGGTGTGGACGTGGCGATCCGGGTACGGCCGCCGCCGCTGGAGGACAGCGACCTGGTGGTGCGTGTGCTGGCGCGCCGGGTGTGGTGCACCAGTGCCAGTCCGGCGCTGCTGCAGCGGCTGGGCACGCCGCAGGTGCCGGCCGACCTGGCGATGATGCCGACCGTCGATCTGGCCTCGCCCAGTCAGCAGCATGTGTGGGAATACAGTGGGCCCGGCGAGATCCAGGCCAGCGTGCATCACCGCCCGCGCCTGGTCAGCGATGACATGATCGCGCTGCGCGCAGCCGCGGTGGCCGGGGTCGGGCTGTTGATGCTGCCGCGGATGATGATCACCGATGAGCTGGAGAGCGGGGCGCTGCTGCCGGTGCTCCCCGAGTGGGTGCCGAAGCACGGCATCGTGCATGCGGTGTTCCCTTCGCGGCGTGGGCTGCTGCCGGCGGTACGCGCGTTGATCGATTACCTCGCCGAGCGTTTCGAGGCGTTGGACGAACCGTAGGCTCCGCATCCACGCCATGCGTGGAGATCCTGGTGCCGCGCGACGGGCTTTCGCTTGCCGCCTGCGGCCGCGCAGCCCACAATCCATGTCCGGACCGTCGCCATCACGCCCATCATTCCCCGGTCCGGCCTTGGCACCTATGTCTCCCAATGCCCTGGCGCTGGTCGAGCTGCTGATCCGCGAGCGCCGTGCGTTGTCTCGCTTCATCGCGCGCTATCTCGACCCGGCCAGTACCGAGGACACCCTGCAGAACCTGTACCTGAAGGCCAGCAGCGTGCCCGGTGATCCACCGATCCTGGAGCCGCGCGGCTATCTGTACCGGATGGCCTATCACCATGCGCTCAACCGCAGCCAGGCCGACGCCCGCGAGCGGCGCGTGATGGCCGAGTACGCCGCCGACATGGCCGAGGCGGGCCACGACGGCGAGGCCCAGGCACTGGACCAGGCACAGCTGCGCGAGATCACCCAGACCATCCTCGCGCTGCCAGCGCAGGTCCGCGAGTGCCTCGTGCTCAACCGCTACCTGGGCCTGAGCGAGCGCGAGATCGCGACACGGCTGGGTATTTCCAAGAGCCTGGTCGGCAAGCATGTGCTGCGCGCGGCACTGTTGATCCAGCAGCACCAGCAGGGAATGCATCGATGAGCGGCGATTGCCGTGGGCAGATCGCGCCCGCCGTTGTCACAACAGGAAAGCGCACCCGTTCGTGGTGCGGCAGGCCACAACCATGACCACGTCCGAACCCTCGCCGCGTCAGGCCAGGCAGGCGTTGCGCTGGGTGATCCGGTGCAGTGCAGGCCCGCTGCCGGAACGCCAGCAACGAACCCTGCAGCGCTGGTTGCAGGCCGATCCGCGCCATGCGCTGGCCTGGCGCCAGCAGCAGGCCTTCTGGCAGGGGCTGGATGCCGCCGGGCCCGACGTGCTGGCGGCGCTGCCTGAATTGACCGCCGACCGCCAGGGATTGCGTCCGGTCGCACCGCGCCGTCGCCTGCCATGGCTGTTGGCCAGCGCCGCCGCTGTGGTTCTGATGGTCGCGGCCGCACCGCAGGCGCTGTTGCTGGCGCGCAGTGACCTGCGCAGCAGTGATGCGCCGCGCGTGGTGCAGCTGGACGACGGCAGCACTGCCGTGCTCGATGCGGGCACCGCATTGGCGGTCGAGTTCGATGGCCAGCAGCGTCGCCTGCACCTGCTGCGCGGGCAGGCCTGGTTCCAGGTGGCACACGAGGCGCGCCCGTTCCACGTCGAGGCGGCGGGCGGCCTGGTCCGTGACATTGGTACCGCCTTCAGTGTGTCGATGCTGGATACCACGGTCACCACCCAGGTCAGCGAGGGTGTGGTCGAGGTGCGTCCGGGCGATGGCAGCGTACAGCGCCTGCATGCGGGGCAGTCACGGGCGTTCCGTGACGGTCGCTGGCTGCAGCCTGTGCGGCTGGAAGATCCCGAGGCCGTGGCGCCATGGCGGCGGGGCGAGGTAGTGATCGATGATCAGTCGGCCACGCAGGCCATCGCCGATCTGGCGCGCTACCATCGCGCCCCGGTCTGGGTACTGGGTGGGCAGGGTGCAGGCGTACGGGTCAGTGGCCTGTTCCACCTGCAGCAGCCGGAGACGGCCATCGATGCGGTGGCCGCGCAGGCAGGACTGCGCGTGCAGCGCTTGCCCGGCGGCGCGCTGGTGGTGTGGTGAGGCCCGCGCAGCACCTGGATGAACGGGCCGCATGAAAAAAACATGAAAAAACCGTGGGCACCTGCAGTGTGCCGCTGTCTATAGAGGTATAGCCAGAGCGAAACACCGTTTTTCCTCAAGCCAGACACACCACCGGCACCGGATGTGCCCGTGGTCCAGCCACGCTTGAGGAGTTCCTGTCCATGCCGTCCACGGCATCCGCCTGTCATCGTCGCGCCACCGTTCTGGCCCTGGCCGTTTCCACCGCATTGCTGCCGCTGGCCTGGGTGCCGGCCGTGCAGGCACAACCGGCGATCGTCGCGCCGGTGCGCCAGTACGCCATTCCGGAGCAGCCACTGGCTGATGCCGTACGTGCCTTTGGCCGCCAGGCCGATGTGCAGGTGGTGTTCCGCAGCGACCTGGTGGAAGGCCGCCGCTCCAGTACAGTGAAAGGCGAGTACAGCCAGATGCAGGCGCTGCAGCAGCTGTTGCGCGGCAGCGGCGTGCGCGCGCAGCGCGGCATGGACGGCACCTGGAGCTTGCGTGCCGCAGCGGAGGCGGATGAGGGGGAAGGGGTGCGGGTGACCGAGACGCTGGACGTGGCCGGTCGCCTGCAGTCGGAAGGGGGCGAGGCCCGCGATCGGCGCGGCTACGATGATGTGTTCGCGCTGGACCTGACCACGGCGTATTCGGGGCGCGACCGGGTGGAGCGCTATCGCGGTTCCAATCCAGCCGACGTGGTCAAGGATCTGGTCGGTGTGTTCAGCGGCGATGCGCGCAACAGCGGCGCGCTGGACATCAACATCCGCGGCATCCAGGGGCCCGGGCGGGTGCCGGTCAGCATCGACGGTGGCGAACAGGCGCTCACGGTCTGGCGCGGCTACAACGGCGTCAGCAACCGCAACTACATCGATCCCAACCTGATTGGTGGCATCCAGGTCATCAAGGGGCCAGGGCTGGTGCGCGATGTGCACAGCGGGATCGGTGGTGCGCTGGTGATCAAGACCATCGACGTTGACGACATCGTTGCTGCCGGCGAACGCTTCGGCGGGGAGCTGAAGATCGAAGGCAGCAGCAATGCGGTGGCACCGCGCCTGCCGAGGCTGCACACCGGCGAGGATTACCGCACCGTGCCGGGGTTCCCGCAGGGCTCGCCGAACTCACCCTATGACGACCGCACCCTGGTGGTGCCGGTGAAGTCGCGTAGTGGCAACAATCCCTTCGATGGCGAGGATCAGGCCTGGCGGTTGGCACTGGGTGTGCGCGGTGACAACGTCGACCTGATGGCCGCCTACGCCTGGCGCAAGCGTGGCAATTATTTCTCCGGCAGCAAGGGAAGCGCGTACTACGACCAGGACCGGCGCGAGCAGTACGAGTACCAGGGCATCGACTACATCACCACGCTGGCGCGCTACTTCAAGCCGGGCGATGAAGTGCCCAACACCTCCAGCGAACAGGAGTCGTGGCTGGTCAAGGGAACCTGGCAGATCAACGACGACCAGCAGCTGAAGGCCACCTGGCGGCGCACGTTGTCCCACTATGGTGAGATCATGCCGTCGCGCATCCTGTCCGCGCCCGACTACGGGCGCATCCAGTGGCCGCTCAGCCGGGTTGCGTCCGATGCCTGGAACCTGGAATACCGCTTCCAGCCGGCCGGCAGCCGCTGGCTGGACCTCTACGCCAATCTGTGGCGCACCGAGACGGACAGCGATACCTACACCGCAGGCGGCTTCCCGAACTTCGCAGTGGGTAGTCCGGCATGGAACCCGGACGCCAGCCCGATCCTGCGCAACACCGCGCTGGCCAACGCGCGCAACGACCGCACCGGCCTGATCCTGAGCAACCGCTTCGCCCTGCATTCGACCCTGGACCTGACCGTGGGCGGCAACTGGCAGTACGAGAAGCTCGGCTCGAGCGATCCGTACTTCGGTACCACCGATGGCTGGCGCATGTTCCCGCGTGCCGGGCGCCGACAGGAGGGCGAGGGCTACCTGACCCTGGAGTGGCGGCCGGTCGACTTCCTTACCCTCAATGCAGGCGTGCGCTACAGCCGCTACTGGGCCTTCGACGATTTCCTCGAGGCGCACCCCGAGCTGCTGGCCAAGGGCGTAGGTGGCAAGGAAGCGCAGTACACCGTGAACGAGTTGCCGCCCCGTCCCGCCAATCTGCAGGCCCGCATCGACGCGTTGGAAGCACGCCGGGCCGTATGGGAAAAGCGCGGCATGGGCTGGTTCATCGATGACAGCATCCGTGCCTTGCTGGCGCCGTACGAGACGCCGCGTCCGGTCAGGTACACGCGGCCCTGGCTGCCCGATGCCGATGGCAACTACACCCGCGCCGGCAATCCGTGCCTCAATGGCGAAGTGGCGGCCATTCCCGGCGTGCAGCCGGTGTTCGCCGGCAGCGACCAGGTCTGCAACATCGGCAACAGCGTACAGTCGCAGCCGGTCGATGCACGCAACAGCCGCCGCCGCGACCATGCCTGGCTGCCGACCTTCTCGGCCACTGCACACCTGTCCCCGGCCGCCCGTGCCTACGTGCGTTACAGCGAAGCGGTGCGCTTCCCGAGCATGTTCGAAAGCACCATCGCCTTCTCCGGCAGCCTCAATCCGCTGCATGCGCTCAAGCCCGAGCACGCCTACAACTACGAAGTGGGCTACGTGCACAACCTGTCGGCCCTGTTCGGCAACACCGCCGATGCCGACGTCAAGCTGGCGTACTACGTGCACAAGACCCGTGACGTGATCGAGCGCGATGGCAACTTCCTGTTCGACAACATCGACAAGCAGACCATCCGTGGCATCGAACTGCAGGCCCGCTTCGACAACCGGCGCTTCTTCACCGATCTGGGCATCACCCGCACGCTGGAAAACGAGGTGTGTGACGAGAGCACGGCGGTGCTCCTGGATGCGAACCGCGGCCTGGTCCCGAACTGCGTGCAGGATGGTTTCGTCGGTGGCTACCTGCTGACCCAGGCCATTCCCAAGCTGTCGATCAACTGGTCGCTGGGCACGCGCCTGTTCGATGAGCGCCTGGAGCTTGGCAGCCGCATCGTGCACTACCAGCGCCACGAGAACCCTGATCTGCAGGCCTACCGTGACCGCCTGCTGAGCGGTGGCAGCGGCCTGCTCTGGCAGAACGTGCCGTTCACCTGGGGAAACATCACCACCGTCGATGCCTATGCGCGCTGGCGCTTCAACGAGCATGCCAGCGTCGAACTGGTCGGCAGCAACCTCGGCAACCGCTACTACGTCGATCCAGCCACGCGGTCCACGCTGCCGGCCCCGGGTCGCACCCTGAAGCTCGGCGTCACCGCACGCTTCTGATCTCCCACCTTCAAGCGTTGTACCCGTAGTTCCCTCAATCAAGGAGCAATACCATGAAAATGATCTCCCGTTCGGTTCTCGCCGTTGCCGCCTCGCTGGCTCTGGTCGGTGCCGCGCATGCTGCCGATATCGTCGGTGCCGCCAGTGCCAAGACCGATGCCGAGCTGTACGTGGCGGTTGGCGAGTCGCAGGTCAATGGCGGCCCGCACCGCGCTGGCAAGGCCGGCATCGGTGTCGGTACCGTGTCCCAGGCCAAGCCGGTGGACTTCCAGGGTCTGAGCGCCTACTCGGCACCTACCACCGTCAATGGCGTGACGGTACGTACCCTGGCCATGCCGATCACCGGCGCACCGGGCAGCCACGCCGGCATGGGCCACTTCAACTTCGTCAAGGTCGGCAGTGGCGATGTCTGGTTCGGTGAATGGTCCAAGGATGGCGCCGCCGGTGGCTTCAACAACCGCCAGGTCTACTTCGTTGGTGACCGCGCCGGCACCACGCTGCCCGCTGGCGTGGCGTCCTACACCGTGGCTGGCCTGAACAAGTTCAACGGCAGCAACCTGCTGAGCGGCACCTTCGACGCCGACTTCGGCGCCGGCACCCTGGATGGTGCGCTGTCGGGCAACGGCCTGAACCTGGCCATCGTTGCCAACATCAACAGTGCCGACGCATCGTTCGCCGGTTCGGCCACCGCCAACGGCAGCGTTGCCGGCACCACCCAGGGGCAGTTCTTCGGCGCCAACG
Source organism: Stenotrophomonas sp. INTA L402-1 (assembly GCF_059295135.1). Taxonomy (NCBI): domain Bacteria; kingdom Pseudomonadati; phylum Pseudomonadota; class Gammaproteobacteria; order Lysobacterales; family Lysobacteraceae; genus Stenotrophomonas; species Stenotrophomonas sp. INTA L402-1. The sequence continues at coordinate 470,171 of NZ_JCAFWP010000001.1, read as the reverse complement.
CGGCCGCCCTGGCCGGTATCGCCACCTTCAGCGGCAACAGCCAGTACGACACCGCCTTCGGCGGCAGCAAGAACTGATTGCCACGCCCCTGACGGGGCAGGGCAGGGACAAGCCGCGATCCGCCAGTCCCTGCTTCGGCCCGCTGCATGCACCACCACGGATCGACCATGCGCCATCCCATCTTCCTTGTCGTACTGCTGCTGGCGGCCGCCGACGTGCGCGCCCAGCAGGACGATCTTCGCCGCGTGCTCGAACAGGGCACCGACCTGCGCCACCAGCAGCAGGACCAGCAGCGCCTGCAGCAGGCCGAGTCGGAGCGACCGACCATCACCATCGACGGCCAGACCCTGCGCGTGGAGCGCACGGTCGACGATCTGGGCCAGGCGCTGTACCTGTCGCTGCAGCATCAGCAATGGGGCGCCGCGCAACGCTTCCTGGATGAATACATCGAACTGCCCGGCCACGACCCGTTGCTGCGCCACTATGCGCAGGGCGGCCTGGCGCGGGTGGCCGGCAATCACCACTGCGCGGCCAACGAGTACGAGGCGCTGCTGGAGGCACAGCCGGATTTCCTGCCGGCCCGCCTTGAACTTGCGCGCGTCTACGCCGAGGACCAGCGCGATCGCGATGCGGTGGCGTTGTTCACGGCGATCGCGGATGGCATCAATGCCGATGACCCTGCCACCGCAGGTGTACGCGGACGGGTGGACGCCTATCTGGCTGCGCTGCAGGCGCGCCAGCGCTGGAAAGGCGCGCTGTCCGCCGGCCCGGCATGGAGTGACAACATCAACCGCAGCTCGGCCAGCCGCACCTGCCTGTTCGGGGTAGGCGACACCTGCATCATCCAGCGCAATCTTCCCGATGCCCAGCGCGCCATGGGCCTGGACTACGACGGTAACCTCGAACGTCGCTGGGCCCTGAAGGGCCACCATGGCGTGTACGTGCGTGGCCTCGCATTCGGCCAGGCATGGCGTGGGCACAGCGCCTACAACGAGCTCAATGCCAACCTGCAGGCGGGTTACAGCTGGCGTAGCGCACGGCATACCCTGCAGATCGCCCCCAGCTATGACTATCAGGGCCTCGGCAACCGGGCCCTGCAGGGCGGCAGCGGGCTGCATGGCGAATGGCAATATGCGCTGGACGCGCGCAGCCTGCTCAAGCTGGAGGCCGACTGGAAGCGCCAGCGCTATCGCCAGCGTGGCCTGGCCGCCAATTACGACGGTGAGCTGGCCGCGGTGTATGCCACCTGGTTCCGTGCGCTCAACCCGCGCTGGACCCTCTTTGCCGGGCTGGACCTGAGTGACAGCAGCGCCGCGAACCCAGCCAACGGCTACCGCCAGCGCGGCGTGCGGCTGGGTGCGGCGCGGCAATGGAGTGGCACCACCGCCACCGTATTCGTCTCGTTGCGCGAGCGCGACTACGACGCGTGGAGTCCGCTGCTGGAGGCGCGGCGTGAGGACAGCGAACAGAACCTGATCGCCATCGTGCGCAGCGAGCGCCTTGCCGTGGCCGGGCTGGTACCCAGCCTGAGCCTGCGCTACGCGCGCATCGACAGCAACGTTGGCTGGCTGTACAGCCACGACCGCAGCCTGCTCAGCCTGAAGTGGGAGCGGGTCTTCTGAACACGCCGCTGCAATGCCGCGGTGAACGGGCCGTGGCCGCGATCTTCATCCATCATCACGCGCTCTTGTAGCCCGGTTCGCGCATCCTGCGGGCGTTGCGGCAGAGCTGGGCCGCGTGTATCGAGGAGCGCCGGTCGTGCTGGAAGCGGGCAACAAACCAGAGGGCCTGAAAGGGCTGCGTGTACTGGTGGCGGAGGATGAATTCGCCATCGCAATGTTCCTGGTCGACTATCTGGAGCTGAAAGGCGCGCAGGTAGTGGGGCCGGCCGGTGACCTGCAGGCGCTGGGGCAGCTGGTCGATACCCATCCCATCGATGTGGCATTGCTGGACATCAACCTGGGCGGTGAGCAGGTCTATCCGCTGGCCGATCGGCTGGCCGAGGCGGGTACGCCCTTCCTGCTGACCTCCGGTTACGACGACAACCTGCCCAGCCGCTTCGCCAGTGCGCCGCGCTGTACCAAGCCTTATCACATCGAAACCCTGGTGCAGCAGCTGGCCGGGCTGGTGGCGGCGCCGCAGGTCTCTGCGGGCATCGCCTGATTGCGCGGCATGTCGCGCCGTCCTGAAGGCATCCACGCCGCCAAGCTGCGTGGCTCGATGCCGCCTGCGTCGCGCCTGCATGCGCGCCACGATGGCATGGCCGCGCGTATCGCCCGCCACGACTGGTCGTCCACGCCATTGGGTGCCTGTGAGCAGTGGCCGCCCCACCTGCGCGCCACCGTCGACCTGATGCTGGCCCATGGCTTCCCGATGATCGTGCTGTGGGGCGAGCAGCTGGTGCAGCTCTACAACGATGGTTATGCCGAGATCCTGGCCGACAAGCATCCCGGCGGGCTCGGCCAGCCGACCCGCGAGTGCTGGCCCGAGGTGTGGCATATCAACGGGCCGATCTACCAGCGCGTCTGGCAGGGCGAAACCATCACTTACGAGGACAAACTCTATCCCCTGGCGCGCCGCGGGTGGTTGGAGGACGTCTGGTTCACCATTACCTACAGCCCGATCCGTGGCGAGGAGGGGCGCATCAACGGCGTGTTGGTGACCATGTTCGAGACCACAGCGGCACATGTGGCCCAATTGGCACGCGAGCGCGAAGAGCAGAAGCGGCGGGAGGCGGACCGGCGCTTGGCATTGGCCTTCAAGGTGCTGCCGGTAGGTGTCTGCATTGTCGACACCGAGGGGCGCTTGCAGCTGTCCAACGACCAGATGCGTGCCTACCTGCCCAGCGGCAAGGTGCCTTCCACGGATGAGGTGAACCTGCATCGATGGCGTGGGTGGCATGCGGACGGTAACGCCATCGAGGCGCACGACTTCGCCATCGCCCGCGCAATGCGCGGCGAGACCGTGGTGCCGGGGCTGGAGTTCCAGTACCTGCATGATGATGGCCGCGCGCGCTGGACCCGGGTCGCTGCCGCGCCCCTGCGCGATGGCGACGGTGAGGTCAGCGGGGTATTTGCCATCGCGGTGGACATCGACGACCTCAAGCGTGCCACTGAGCGTCAATCGGTATTGCTGGCCGAACTGCAGCACCGGGTGCGCAACATCATGTCGACCATCCATGCCATTGCCTGGCGGACCCGCGAGTCGGTCAGCAGTGTGGATGAATACGCTGAACGGTTGTGCGGGCGACTGATGTCGCTGGCACGCACGCAGAGCCTGCTGACCCGTGGTGCCAATGCCGGCGTCTGCCTGCGTGGCATGCTCGACGAGGAGATCGCTGCGCAGACGCCGGCAGCGGCCGCCTACCGCCTGCAGGGCGAGGACGTGCTGCTGCCGCCGAAAGCAGCCGAAGTACTGTCCCTGGCGATCCACGAATTAGCGACCAACGCGCTGAGGCATGGCGCGCTCACCCATGAGGATGGCCGGATCGAGGTCACCTGGGATCTGCAGGTTCAGGCCGGCCAGCCATGGCTGGGCCTGCACTGGTGCGAGCGTCATGCCGAGGTGGAGGGCTGGGAGCTGCCCCGCCAGCGCGGCCTGGGCCGGGCGCTGATCGAGCAGCGCGTGCCGTACGAGCTGGCTGGCAGCGGGGAGCTGCGCTTTGGCCCACAAGGCCTGGATGCCTGGATCCGCTTCCCGCTGCGGGAGCGCGACAGCCTGCTGCAGACCGATGCCCCGGGCGCGGCGGCGGAGGGTTCCGTCAGGTAATGGTCCATTTATCCCCAATTGGGCCAAATTGGGCATAATGGCCTCAACTATCCCCGTCTGGAGCCGTGCCATGACCCTGCCGCTGGATCTGCCTGGCCTCGAAAAGGCCCCGGCCTCGTCGGTGAAGACCCGTGGTTGGCCGAGCCTGATGCGCACCGTGCGCGAGAAGCAGGCACTGGTCATCACCAACCATAATCATCCCGAAGCGGTGATCGTGGATATCCGCACGTATCAGGAGCTGCTGGCCAAGGCCGCCGGCGGTGACGCCGGTGAGCGCAGTGAAGAACTGCTGCGCCTGCGCGGTGAGTTCGACCAGACCCTGGCCAGCCTGCAGCGCGGTGAGGGGCTGGGCAAGGTGCTGGGCCAGCCGATCCGCCGTGGCCGCAAGGTCACCCTCGGCCGTCCGCTCTGAACGATGGGGCGGATCCTGGTGCTGGCCGGCGTCAATGGCGCCGGCAAAAGTTCGCTGCTGGGTACCTGGCTGGAAGCCGAAGGACTGAGCTGGTTCAACCCCGATTCGTTCACCCGCCGCCTGGTCGAGGCTGGCTGGCCGCTGCCCGAAGCCAATGCCGAGGCCTGGCAGGAAGGCACCCGCCGCCTGCGCCAGGCCATGGCCGATGGCACGGACTTCGCCTTCGAAACAACGCTGGGTGGCAACACCATTCCGCGCCTGCTGCGCGAGGCCTGCGAGCACCATCACGTCGCGATCTGGTTCTGTGGCCTGGCCACGGTCGAGCTGCACATCGCCCGCGTGGCGGCGCGGGTAGAGGCCGGTGGCCACGATATTCCGGTGGAAAAGATCCACGCCCGCTTCGATTCGGCGCGCGAGAACCTGTTGGACCTGCTGCCGCACCTGGCTGAGCTGCATGTCTACGACAACAGCGCGCCGGCCGACGCAGAAGGCTGCGCCGCGCCCCTCCCGGTGCTGGCGATGGAGCGCGGCCAGCTGCAGTACCCGGTCTCGGTGGCCGAACTGCTGCATACGCCGGACTGGGCCAAACCGATCGTGATGCGTGCGATGGAGTTGGACACCCCGCAGTAGATCCACGCCATGTGTGGATGTCTTTCACATCGCGCGAAGGCGCGCCGTGCACGACTGGGCGCCACCGGAGCTGCGGTTAGACTGACCGCACACTCATGGAGGACGACATGCACGGACCTGCGACGTTCCGCTCCACTTCGATCTGTCTGGTGCTTGCTGCGCTGGCGCTGTCCAGCCTGACGGCGACGGCCGCGCCTGCCGCGTCCAAGCGGGTGGTGCCGCCGCCCAGCCTGGTACAGGCCTACCACGCCGCCGAAGCCAACCTGCGGCTGATTCCCGGCGACGACATTGAATCCGATTTCCGTCCGGTGTGGACCGCTGTTGCCGACCTCGATGGCGATGGCCGTGCCGAGGTCGTGTATTTCTACACGTCCACCTACACCGGCGGCAGCTTCGCGCAACGCAATGTGGTGGCGGTGATGACGGCAAACGATCCGCGCGGCCAGGAGAACCCGAACAGCCTGTCGCCGGTGGAAGCAGAGGACTATGCCGCCATCCGCCAGTATGGCTATGGTGACGACGCGGTTGAACAGATTCCAGGCGCCATCCGCGCGATCCGCATCCAGGGTGATCGCATCATTGTCGATTTCACCGTCAGTGCCGGGGCGACGGTCTGCGAATGGAAGAGCCCGAACCGCCACGTCTGTCCGCCGGACGGAAACTACACATGGACGCTGCGTTGGATGCCGGGGAAGCTGACCCGCATCAAGAAATAGCGCCAGGTAGCGCCGGGCGTATCCGCCCGGCGCCACTGGCCCCATGTAGATCCAGGCCATGCGTGTGGCATTTCGCGGCGAGCCTCAGGCCGGCTTCACCTGCTCGGGCTCAGCAACGTCCGGCAGCGGCGGCAGGCTCGGGTCCACCGTCACCGGCGCATCGCTCTTCAGCAGCGCAGCCGCTTCCCTGTCGCTGCCGACGGCCGGCGGTGAACCACGCAACGGCAGGCCGGCGGTTTCCTTCACGAACAGCATCGTGATCAGGCCGATCACCGCCGCGCCCATCAGGTAATAGGCCGGCACCAGCGGGTCGCCGGTACGTTCCACCAGCCATGCGGTCACCAGCGGCGTGGTGCCACCGAACAGCGACACCGAGACGTTGAAGGCGATCGACAGCGCGCTGTAGCGCACCGGTGTGTAGAACAGCGCTGGCAGCGTGGATGGCATCGAGCTGGTGAAGCACACCAAGGCCAGGCCCAGCAGCATCAGGCCGAGGAAGATCATCCAGTCGTTGCCGCTGCCGACCAGCAGCAGGCACGGAATGGCCAGCACCAGCAACGCAATGCAGGCGCCGATGATCATCGGCCGGCGGCCCAGCTTGTCACTGAACAATCCGCCGACGATGTTCAACGGCATCATCACCAGCATCACGATGATGATCAGCAGCAGGCCTTTGCTCTCGGCGTAGCCCATGGTGACGCTGAGGTAGCTGGGCATGTAGGTCAGCAGCATGTAGTCGGTGACGTTGAACACCAGCACCAGGCCCATGCACACCAGCAGTTGGCGGCCGTGCACCTGGAACAGCGCGGCCAGCCCGGGCCGGTCGTGCTCGCGCTTCTCGGCTTCCTCGGCGAAGGCGCGGAATGCCGGGGTCTCTTCCAGCTTCATGCGCATGTACAGGCCGAGCAGGCCCAGCGGGCCGGCCACCAGGAATGGAATGCGCCAGCCCCAGTCGAGCATCTGTTCGCTGCTCAACAGCATGTGCAGCGCGGTCACGGTACCGGCGCCGGCGATGTATCCGCCCAGCGTACCGAACTCCAGCCAGCTGCCCATCAGGCCGCGGTTGCGGTCGGTGGAATACTCGGCGATGAAGGTGGCCGCACCGCCGTACTCGCCGCCGGTGGAAAAGCCCTGCACCACACGCGCCAGCAGCAACAGCACCGGTGCCCAGATGCCGATCCGCTCGTAGGAAGGAATCAGGCCGATCGCAAAGGTACCCAGCGCCATCAGGATCATGGTGAACGCCAGCACCTTCTGGCGCCCATAGCGGTCGCCGAGCGGGCCGAACACCAGGCCGCCGAGTGGACGCACCAGGAATGCCACGGTGAAGGTGGCGAAGGCCGCGATCACCTGTGCGGTGGGATTGCTCGAAGGGAAGAACACCTGGCCGATGGTGACGGCCAGATAGCCGTAGACACCGAAGTCGAACCACTCCATGGCATTGCCGAGGGCGGCGGCGCCGACGGCGCGCTTGAGCATGGGCTTGTCGACGACGGTGATCTCATCGACCTTGAGGTGGCGGCGGCGTTTGAACCAGCCGAAATGGGCATGGGAATCGGGCGTGTCCTGCATGGGGGTTCCCTTGTAGGTTTGGAATGGGGGAATGGGCGGTGTGATGTGTCCCGGAAATCGGAAACGGCGATGCAGGCGCAAGTGGCGCAGGGGCATCGGAAGGCGGCGTGGGGGCCGGGGAATGTGTGCAGGCGCAACGCCACGCGCACGGCAAAGCACCGCCGCAAGGGCGGAAACGCGGCAACGGGATCACAACGGCCGCGCAGTTGGCAGCCGCGTGTCACATCAGCGTGTGGGGAAGGCAGGCCGTGGGCCTGCGGGCGTCATCCGCCGGGATCCAGCGCGAGGCGATGGAAATGCAGGGCGGGAGCAATCGTGGCAAGCGAAGCGCCGGTCGGCAGTGCTTCCCACGTAACAGGTGCGCCCGTCACGTAGTGGGTCGTGTCGATCATCCGTTCATCATAACGGCACCGGCGTGAGCGTGCAGCGAAGCGGGCTGATCTGCACGCTGTGTTCCACGTCGCCTGTTCAGAAGGCTCAGGCTGACTTCGCCAGCAAACCGAACACCGTGCAGGCCATCGCCAAGGCGCCCGGCAGTGCCAGTTTCCGCGTGACCAGTGCGGCGCCGATCATCGTGAGCACCGAGAGCATGATGGCCAGGGCGAAAACCGGTTGGCCCTGCAGGAACTGGTGGATGCAGCCGGCGCAGCCGGCAATGGCCAGGCTGGTGGCGAAGCAGATGTGGAACAGTGAGCCAGCGTGCACAGAGGTTCCTCGCGATGATGGAGGCCATAGCGGCAGGCCTCCCGGTAAATTTAGGGCGGATTCCAGATTGCGATGACGGAATCACATCCTGTACGCGCTCTGGTGACATAGGCGTGCATAAGGTGGAGCGCACACCCACTTTTCAAGTTGATGGAGGATGCAATGGCGCGGACGATTCCCGAAGGAACGCTGATCGTGGTAGCCGACGGTGGTTCGGCACGGGTGTTCACCAACGTGGGCAGCAACCATCAGTTGACCCTGAAACAGGAGGGCGAGCTGCGCCTGCAGGACATCAGTGAGCAGGGCGTGTCCGGGCAGGGGCCTGCGGGTGCCGTGCCGAAGGACATGTCGGTCTCGCAGCTCAACGAGGCGACGTTCGCCAAGCAGGTGGCCGAACAGCTCAATGAGGATGCCTTGAAGAACCGCTATGCGCACCTGGTGTTGATCGCCGACCCGACCACGCTGGGTCGCATTCGTCCGCTGCTGCATAAAGAGGTCCAGGCGCGATTGCTCGGGGATATTGCCAAGGACCTGACCAACGCGCCGCTGGAAGACATCCAGAAGGCACTGGCGGCGTAGCGCTCATGCCGTTCATGCGTGATCACCTTCCGAACGAGCCCACCTCTGCGGGGGTGGCGGCGCAGGCTGGGTGGCAGGTGCTGGAGTTCGGTGCGCCCTGGTGCGGTCATTGCCAGGCCGCGCAGCCCGCGTTGCAGGCCTTCGTCGAAGCGAACGATCTGCCGCATTGGAAGATCGAGGATGGCAAGGGAAGGCCATTGGGGCGAGCGTTCAAGGTGAAGCTGTGGCCGACAGTGGTGCTGCTGCGCGATGGAGAAGAGGTCGCGCGGGTGGTGAGGCCGCTGGACAGCGCGGACCTCATGTCGTTGCAGAACGCGCTTCCCGGTTGACGATTGAACCCGGCGCGGGACACCGGGCAGTCGCACTGCAGCATGCGGCGTGACAGGCCCGGTGCTAGCATCCGGCTACCACCTGAATCGATCCAAACGCCGATGCCCACGCTGGACCGTCGTCTCCTGATCGCTGTCGCCGCCACGGCAATGCTCGCTTCCGGCCTGGCGTCGGCCGCTCCCGCCAAAACCGCCGCCGACAAGGCCTACGCCTCGGTCGACCCGTTCATTGGTACTGGAGGTGAAGGCCACACCTACCCGGGTGCCACAGTGCCGTTCGGCATGGTCCAGCTCAGCCCGGACACACGCATCCAACCACGCGAAAAGGCCTATGGCTGGGCAGCCGGCTATCGCTACGACGACAGCAGCATCGTCGGCTTCTCGCACACGCATTTTTCCGGCACCGGTCATTCGGACCTCGGCGACATCCTGCTGATGCCGTTCACCGGCAATCCCGGCCTGGAGCGCGGTGATCCGGAAAAGCCACGCAGCGGCTACGCCTCGCGTTTCCGCCACGACGACGAGAAGGCCGAGCCGGGCTACTACGCAGTCACCCTGGATGACTACAAGGTGCGCGCGGAGCTGACCACCAGTGCGCGCGTGGGCGTGCACCGCTATGCCTTCCCCAAGGGCACCGATGCCAAGGTGCTGCTGGACATGCGCACCAGCATGTACGACTACCCGGGCAAGGTGCTGTGGTCGCGGGTGCGGGTGCGCGCCGATGGCACGGTGACCGGCTTCCGCGAAACCCGTGGTTGGGCGCCGGGCCGCCAGCTGTATTTCGCGATGCGCTTCTCGCGGCCGCTTTCCGGGCATGAGCTGCACAACACCGAGCAGGACATTGTCTACAAGGGCTTCCCGCCGCCGGGCGAGAAGGATCCGGCGCAGCGCGCACAGATCGAGGGGCGCCAGCTGGTCGGCACCTTCGCCTTCGGCAAGCTGGATGCACCGCTGGTGGTCAAGGTGGCGATCTCGCCGGTCAGTGAAGCTGGTGCCATCGCAAACCTCGACGCGGAAGTGGCCGGCTTCGATTTCGACCGCGTTCGCGCGCAGGCAAAGCAGGAATGGACGCAGGCGCTGTCGGTGCTCGATATCGATGCGCCGGAACATGCGCGGCGCAGCGCCTATACCGCGCTGTACCACACGATGCTGGGGCCGACGCTGTTCATGGATGCCGATGGCCAGTACCGTGGCGCGGACAACGCCGTGCATCAGGCCAAGGGCTACACCAACTACTCCACGTTCTCGCTGTGGGATACCTACCGCGCGCTGCATCCGCTGCTGACGCTGGTGCAGCCGGAGAAGCGCAACAGCGACTTCGTCAATTCGATGCTGGCCCACCATGAGCACAGCCCGTACGGCATGCTGCCGGTGTGGTCGTTCCACGGCCTGGAAGACTGGTGCATGATCGGCTACCACGCCGTGCCGGTGATCGCCGACGCCTACGTAAAGGGCATCCGCGGCTTCGACGCCGACAAGGCACTGAAGGCGATGGTCGAGACCGCCAACTACGGCCCCTATGACGGTATCGCGCAGTACCGCGAACTGGGCTACGTACCGATCGACGAGGAAGGTGAAGCGGCCAGCAAGACGCTGGAATACGCCTTCGATGACTGGACCATCGCACGCATGGCGCAGGCGATGGGCAAGGGCGATATCGCGGCGACCTTCGACAAGCGCGCGGCCAACTGGCGCAATGCGTTCGACAAGGACACCGGCTTCATGCGCGCACGCAAGCGCGATGGCAGTTTCCGCACCCCGTTCGACCCCAGCGCCAGCGGCTACGGTACCGACTACACCGAGGGCAACGCCTGGCAGTATTCCTGGTATGTGCCGCAGGACGTGGCCGGGCTGGCGGCAGCGCACGGTGGCAGCGACAAGCTGCTTGCGCGCCTGGACGAGGTGTTCAACGCCAAGGTGGATCCGTCCATCTTCGAGCACATGGAAGACATCACCGGGCTGATCGGCTGGTATGCGCACGGCAACGAGCCCAGCCACCACGTCGCCTACCTGTATTCGTATGCCGGCCAGCCGTGGCGCACGCAGGCGCGCCTGAAGCAGATCATGGACACCCAGTACGCAGACCGCCCCGATGGCCTGGCCGGCAATGATGACGTCGGCCAGATGTCGGCGTGGTACGTGTTCACCGCCTTGGGCTTCTACCCGGTGGCCCCGGGCTCGGGCGAGTACATCCTGGGTCGCCCGTTCCTGCCGAAGACCGCGATGCGCCTGCCGAACGGCAAGACCTTCACCATCGTGGCCGATGGGCTGGATGACAAGCACACCTATGTGGGCAATGTGAGCCTCAACGGCAAGTCATTGCAGCGCACCTTCCTGCGCCACGACGAGATCCTGGCAGGTGGCGAACTGCGCTTCAGCATGCAGGCCGAGCCGAACAGGGACTGGCCGGGGCAGGGCGCGCAGGCGCCGTATTCGATGAGCCGATGATGATGGGTAGGCGCCAACCAAGATTGGCATCTACCGGGATCCGCCGGCTGGGGTGCTTTTGGTAGGTGCCAACCTTGGTTGGCATGCAGAACATCAACGGCGCCAACCAAGGTTGGCGTCTACCGGAATCCGCCGGCTGGGTGCTTTTGGTAGGTGCCAACCTTGGTTGGCACGCGGAACATCAACGGCGCCAACCAAGGTGGGCGTCTACCGGGATCCGCCGGCTGGGGTGCTTTTGGTAGGTGCCAACCTTGGTTGGCACGCGGGAGGTCAACAGCGCCCACCAAGGTTGGCATCTACCGCATGGCGTGACCGGGTAGGTGCCAACCTTGGTTGGCACGCAGGACGTCAGCGGGATCGAAACCGCATCCCCACCCGCGCGCCACCGATCGGGGCGGTATCGATCACCAGCGCCGCATCATGCCGCTGCGCGATCTCGGCCACGATCGCCAGTCCCAGCCCACAGCCATCACCTTCACTGCTGGCCCGGTAGAAGCGTTCCGTGACGCGCGTGCGCTCGGCTTCGGCAATGCCGGAGCCGTCATCGTCCACCCACACCTGCACGCCCTCGGCATCCTGCTGCAGGCCCAGGGTGATCACGCCTGGCACGGCACCGTAGCGCAGCGCGTTGTCCAGCAGGTTGCCCAACGCCTCGCGCAGCAGCTGCGGATCGCCCTGTACCTGCACGCCGTCGTCGGGCCCGTCATAACCCAGGTCCACGCCTGCAGCCAATGCACGGTCCGCATAGCGCTCCACCACGCCACGCGCCAACGCGGCCAGGTCCACTGGCTGCAGCGGCAGTGCGCTGCCATGTGGATCTTCGGAGCGGCTGAGCATCAGCAGCTGGTTGACCAGATGCTGCAAGCGGGCCAACCCGGCCAGCGTGCCAGACAACGCCAGCTGCTGGGCCTGCGGATCATGCTGGCGCAATGAGCTCTCCAGCTCCACCTGCATGGCCGCCAACGGTGTGCGCAGTTGATGTGCGGCGTTGCTGACGAAGCGCCGCTGCGCATCCTGCATCGCGTCCAGGCGCTGCAGCAGGGCGTTGTAGGCCTCAACCGCCGGCCACAGTTCGCGCGGTGCCTCCTGCGCCGGATCCAGCGGTGCCAACGGATCCGGCCGCGGGCTGGCCAGCTTCCGTGCGACCAGGTTGGCGTGGCCTGCGGCGGCGCCGGTGCCGGACCAGGCCAGCCACGCCGCCAGTGCCAGGATCGCGGCCTGGAACGGAACGCTGGTCAGCAGCAGCTTGCGTTCCAGCCGGTGGCGCTTGCGCAGTGTCTCGGCCACGCGCAGCCGGATGTCATGGCCCGGGCCGGCGCTGACCACCACTTCGACCATGCGCACCGGTTGACCACGCAGGCGCGCATCGTAGTAGACCGCATCGTCATTCGCGGCGGCGCTCGCCGGACGTGGCAATGCCTCGGGCAGGTCGCCATACAGGCGCCCGCCATCCGCATCGAACACCTCGCCATGCACTTCGTCGGCGGTGTCCCAGGTGAACATGCGTGATACCGCCGGGGTGATCTCGATGGATGCGCGGCCGTCCTGCGCCGTCACCAGCTCGGACAACGACATCGCCGAATCCAGCAGCCAGCGGTCGTAGACCTGGCCGGCATAGAAGCGCGCCAACGCGAATGAACCCACCGCACTGCACAGCAGCAGCACCAGCAGCGGCAGCCACAGGCGCCGCAGCAACAGGCCACGCAGGCTGTGCACGCGCTCAGTCACCCATGGCCTCCAACCGGTAGCCGAGGCCGCGCAGCATGCGGATGCCGACGCCGGCGCGGGCCTGTTCCAGCTTGCGGCGCAGGCGGCTGACGTGCACCTCGATCACCGACAGGTTGGCCTCATGGTCCCAGCTGTACAGCGCATCGAACAGGCGCTGCTTGGTCACGGTGCGGCCGGGGTGCTGCATCAACGCTTCGACCAGCGACAGCTCGCGCGCGGTCAGCTCGATACGCTGGCCGTCCACCTGCACTTCGTTGCGGATGCTGTCGAAGCACAGCCGCCCCAATCGCTTCTGTGCAGGTGCGTCACTGCGGCGGCGCGACAACGCACGCAGGCGCGCTTCCAGCTCACCCAGCGCGAATGGTTTTGCCAGATAGTCATCGCCGCCACGGTCAAGGCCAAGAATGCGGTCCTCCACACAATCGCGTGCGGTCAGGATCAGCACCGGCAATGTGGCGCCATCGTTGCGCAGGCGCGACAGCAGGTCGAGGCCATCCACGTCCGGCAATGAAAGGTCCAGCACCATCACGTCATAGGGTGCGCTGGCCAGCGCCGCAGGCGCGTGCAGTCCGCGCGAGAGGTGGTCGCACAGATGGCCGGCACCCTGCAGGGCGCGGATCAGTCCATCGGCCAGGGCGGCATCGTCTTCGATCAGCAGGATTCGCATTGCAAGCTTCGTGCAAGGTTGGGGCAAGTTTGGCGCAAGTCCGTCACCTTACCGTGACGTGCATGAATTTCTCCCCTCGTCTTGCGGCGGTGCTGGCCGCTCTATTGTGCGCGCCTGCGGCTTCGGCGCTGTCCCTTGCAGAAGCGCAGCGTGCAATGGAAGCGCACAACCCGGACCTGCGCGCGGCGGCACTGGAGCTGCGAGGTGTGCAGGGTGATGCGCAGACAGCGGCGCTTCGCCCGGCCACCGAGCTGTCGATCGGCACCAGCAAGATCAGCCCCAAGCATGGCATCGGCCCCGGGCGTTGGCAGGACAAGCGCGTGGACAGCACCGTGGGCCTGGGCTGGACCTGGGAGCGCGGCGGCAAGCGTGCATTGCGCATCCGCCAGGCCGACGCGCTGCTGGAAGTGGCAGGGCTGGAGATGCTCGATACCCGTCGTCGACAACAGGTGGCACTGCATGAAGCCTATTTCGGCCTGAAGGGCGCGCAGGAGCGGGCCCACATTGCCGACGTCAACCGGCAGAGTTCGGCCGAGCAGATGGCGGCGGCGGACAAGCAGGTTGCGACAGGGGCGATGGCGCCGGTGGATCGCGCGCGGCTGGCTGTGGACGACCTGGCTGTGGCGGATGCGGCGCGCGAGGCAGCACTGGATCTGCGTGACGCGCGGCATGCGCTGGGCCTGCTGCTGGGCCGCGACGACAGCAGTGACCTCAGCGCAGATGATCCCTGGCCAGACCCTGCTGGCAGGGCCGACTCGCGTGCATTCGACCCGCAGCAGCGCGCCGATCTGCGTGCCGCGCGCTCGCGCCTGGCGGCTGCTGATGCAGGCGTCGCACTGGCACGCAGCGAGCGCCACCGCGATATCCAGTTGGGCGTGGAGGCCGAACGAGAGCCGACCGACATCAGCGGCGTCACCTGGGGCGTGTCGTTGACCATTCCGCTGGGTGGGCCGTCGCGGGCGCGCGGCGCGATCCAGCGTGCCGAGGCTGACCGTGACAGCGCCGCACTGGAAATGCAGGTGCTGCAGCGCGAGGCACGCGCCGAACTGGACCAGCTGCAGGCCAGTGCGCAGTCCGCCGCACAGCGTCGCACCGAGTACGAGGGGCTGCAGTCAGACGCCGCACGCAAGGCCGTGCAGGGCATCGAACTGGCGTACCGGCGCGGTGCCGCCAATCTGACCGATCTGCTGGATGCGCGCCGCAGCTGGCGCGACTTCGAGGCCGCACTGATCGAGGCGCGCACCGACCATGCCATTGCACTGGCGCGCTGGGAAGCCGCCACATCCGTTGCCGAAGGAGAATCCCGATGAAGTCCACCGTCGCCTATCGCCCGCAGGCGCGATACGCCGTGCTGCCCGTCTTGCTGGCGCTGATCCTGCTGGGCGGCTGTGGTCGAGAGCCAGCTTCCTATCTTGAGGACGCACCTCGGGTCAGCGCCGGCCAGATTCAGTTTCCTTCCGACAGCCGCCAGCTGGACGTGCTGCGCAGCGAGACAGTGAGTGCCGGCGCCAGCGCCAGCCTACAGCTGCCGGGCCGGGTGGTCTGGGATGAGACGCGCTCCAGCGCACTGCACACGCCGCTGTCGGGGCAGGTAGCGCGCATCGAGGCACAGCCGGGGCAGAAGGTGAAAGCCGGCCAGGTCATCGCCTGGATCACCTCGCCCGAGTTCGGCCAGGCTCAGGCTGAAGGTGCCCGTGGTCGCGCCGAGCTGCAGCAGGCACGCAAGGAACTGGACCGTACCCGCGAACTGCATGCGGCGGGAGTGACGTCGGGTCGTGAACTGGACGAGGCCGAGGCAAACTTCGCTGGCAGTCAGGCTGATCATGCACGCGCGGCCGCCTTCGCCAAGGCCTATGGCAACGGCCAGCGTGTCGACCAGCGCCTGCCGCTGCGCGCGCCCATCGATGGCGTGCTGGTGGAGCGGCGGATGAGCCCGGGCATGTCGGTCAGCCCCGACAGTGAACAACCTTTGGCGGTGATCGGCGATCCGGACCGGCTGTGGTTGCTGCTGGACATCCCCGAAAGCCTGGCAGGACGGCTGAAGGCCGGCATGCCGGTCAGCGTGCCGGGCGCAGATGGCCAGCCGCTGCAGGCGACCCTGCAGCATGTGGACGATTTCGTCGACAGCGAGCGCCGCGTGGTGCAGGCACGCGCCGAGCTGGACAACCGCGCACGGGGCTTCAAGGCCGGGCAGTACGTGCGTGCCCAGGTAGCATTGCCGGCCGAGGGCGGCGTCTCGCTGCCCGATGCGGCGGTGCTGCTGATCGACGGCACGCAGGTGGTGTTCGTGGAAGAGGGCAAGGGCCGCTACGTGCGCCACGCCGTGCACGCCGAGGAGCTGGGTGACGGCCGACTGTGGGTGCGTGACGGTCTGGCGGCTGGCAGCAGGGTGGTGGTCGAAGGCGGCCTGCTGCTGCAGCAGCTGGTCGACAGCGCGCCAGCGGCCGCCAGCACCGGCGCGGGGCATGCCGCCCCATGATCGATCGCCTGATTGCCTATTGCCTGCGCCAGCCGCTGATGGTGATGCTGGCACTGCTGTTGTTCATCGGCGGCGGCATCGCCGCGTTCCGCGTGCTGCCGGTGGAGGCCTTCCCGGACGTCTCCGACACCCAGGTGACGGTGGTGTCGCTGCACCCGGGCCGCGCCGCCGAAGAGGTGGAACGCGAAGTGACGATGCCGCTGGAAGTGGCCTTGTCCGGCATTCCGCATTCGGTGCGGGTGTTCTCGCATACCCAGTTCGGCTTGTCGATGATCATCCTGACCTTCGACGACAAGGCCGATGACTATTTCGCGCGGCAGCAGGTGCTGGAGCGCCTGCAGGGCGTGGAGCTGCCGGAGGGCGTGACCCCGGAGCTGGAGGCGATGAGTTCGGCGGTGGGCGAGATCTACCGCTACGTACTCAAGGGCCCGCACATGACGCCGACCCAGCTGCGCACGGTGCAGGAATGGACGATGGAGCGCAGCCTGCGCACCGTGCCGGGCGTGGCCGATGTGATCAGCTTCGGCGGGTTCGCGCGCACCTTCCAGGTCAAGCCGGACCTGGACAAGCTGCGTGACCGCGGGATCAGCCTCGGTGAATTCGCCGAGGCGCTGGAGAAGGGCAGCTCCAATGCCGGCGGCGGCTACGTGGAGCGCGGCCAGCAGCAGTTCCTGATCCGCGGCGTGGGCCTGATGCGTTCGCCGGGTGACATCGGCAAGGTGGTGGTGGCGCAGCGCGGCGGTACGCCGATCCTGGTGCGCGACCTGGCCAGCATCGCCGATACCGGCCTGCCACGGCAGGGTCTGGTCGGCCAGGACGACAATGACGATGCTGTGTTCGGCATGGTGCTGATGCGCAAGGGCGAGAATCCGTCCGACGTGCTCGACGCCCTGCATGCGCGCATCGCCGAGATCGAAGCGAACCAGCTGCCGGCCGGGGTCAGCATCGAGCCGTTCTACGACCGCTCGTGGCTGGTGTCGACCACGCTGAAGACCGTCTTCCGCAACCTGCTGGAAGGTGCGGTGCTGGTGTTCCTGGTGCTGTGGCTGTTCCTGTACAACGCCCGCGCCGCACTGATCGTGGCGGCAATGATGCCGCTGGCGCTGTTGTCGACCTTCCTTGGCCTGCACCTGTGGGGCGTGCCGGCCAACCTGCTGTCCTTGGGTGCGATGGACTTCGGCATCATCATCGATGGCGCAGTGATCGTCACCGAGCACATCGTCTCGCGATTGTCGAAGCTGCCACCTACGGCCGATCGGAAGACGCGGTTCTCGACCATTCTTTCGGCCGCATCGGAAGTGGGTCGCCCGACCTTTTTCTCGATGCTGATCATCATCGCCGCGCACATCCCGATCTTCACCCTGCAGCGGCAGGAAGGCCGCATGTTCGCGCCGATGGCGTACTCGGTGACCTCTGCGCTGATAGGTGCGTTGATCCTGGCGCTGACCGTAGTACCGCTGTTCTGCTACTGGTGGCTGCGGCGCGACCGCATGCGCGACGGCAACCCGCTGATGGACCGCCTGACCGACTGGTACCGGCCGATCCTGGAGCGCGCACTGGCCCGGCCACGTGCGGTGGTGCTGACCGCAGTGGCGTTGCTGGTGGGTACGTTGGCACTGGGCACTCGCCTGGGCTCGGAGTTCCTGCCCGAGCTGGACGAAGGATCGATCTGGCTGACCGCCACACTCGACCCCAGCACCAGCCTGGCCGAAGCACAGCAGCAGTCGCGGCGCATCCGCGAGCTGGTTGGAACCTTCCCGCAGGTATCGACGGTGGTGGCCAAGCTGGGGCGGCCGGAAGACGGCTCCGATGCCAAGGGCGCCAACCAGATCGAGGCACTGGTGGCGTTGAAGCCGGAGAAGGAATGGCCGAAGGGGGTGGACAAGCGGCAGCTGGTGAGCGACCTGCAGCGCACGCTGGAGCAGCGCATTCCGGGGCCGGAGTTCTCGATCTCGCAGCCGGTGCGCGACAACATCCTGGAGAGCATTTCGCAGATCAAGGGCCAGGTGGTGATCAAGGTCAGTGGCTCGGATCTTGACGTGCTGAACCGGCAGGCGCAGGCGATCCTGGGCCAGGTGCGTGGCGTGGAGGGCGTGGAGAGTGCCTTCATCGACCGTGATGGCTCCTTGCCGCAGCTGCAGATCGAGATCGACCGCGACCGCGCCGCGCGCTATGGCCTGAACGTGCGCGACATCGACGAAGTGATCGAGACTGCACTGGGCGGGCGCCAGGTCGGCGAGCTGTGGGAGGGCGACCGCAAGTTCCCGATCACGTTGCGCCTGGACGATGCCGACCGTGACCTGCAACGGCTGCGTACGGTGCCGGTGGGCATCGGCGATGGCCACACGGTGACGTTGTCCGACGTGGCCGACTTCCGCATGGCCAGCGGCGCGATCAATATCTCGCGCGAGAACGCACAGCGGGTCAAGGCGGTCAGCATCTTCATCGCTGGTCGTGACATGGGCAGCGTGGTGGCCGACATGCGCAAGCGCGTGGATGCCAGCGTGCAGCTGCCGGAAGGCTACCGGCTGGAATGGTCCGGCGAGTTCGAGAACCAGCAGCGTGCGATGAAGCGGCTGGGCTGGGTGATTCCGCTGTCGGTGCTGCTCATCTTCGTGCTGCTGTTCGATGCCTTCAAGGACATCAGCAGCGCAGCACTGATCCTGGCCAACGTGCCCTTGGCGATGATCGGCGGCATCCTGGCCCTGTGGCTGACCGGTATTCCGCTGTCGGTGTCGGCGGCCATCGGCTTCATTGCGTTGTTCGGGCAGGCGGTACTGAACGGTGTGGTGATGCTCAGTCGCTTCGCCCAGCTGCGCGAGCAGGGCATGGACCTGCTGCAGTCGGTGGTGCAGGGCTCGCTGCAGCGCCTGCGCACGGTGCTGATGACCGCACTGCTGGCGATGTTCGGCCTGCTGCCGATGGCGACCTCGCATGCGATCGGTGCCGAGACCCAGAAGCCGCTGGCGGTGGTGGTGATCGGTGGCCTGCTGTCGGCGATGCTGCTGACCCTGCTGGTGCTGCCGACGCTGTACTACTGGGTGCACCGGCGCCGCGAGGCGCGCGCCGGATGATCGGCACCGTAGATCCACGCCATGCGTGGGTGCGACCCGGCCGCCAGGCATGGCCCGGTAGGTGCCCACCAAGGTGGGCGACTACCTACACCATCCCGCCATTGGCGCGCAGCACCTGGCCGTTGATCCACCCGCCATCGGCACCGGCCAGGAAGGCCACCGCACCGGCGATGTCCTCCGGCGTACCGAGCCGCTCCAGGGGATTCATCTTCGCCAGCCGCTCGATCAGTTCCGGTGACTTGCCCTCCAGGAACAGGTCGGTGGCGGTCGGGCCGGGAGCCACCGTGTTCACCGTGATGTTGCGCCCACGCAGCTCCTTGCTGAGGATCGCTGCCATCGTTTCCACCGCCGCCTTGCTGGCCGCGTACACGCTGTAGTTCTCCAGTCTGATGCCGACCACGCTGGTGGACAGGGTGATCAGGCGGCCACCGTCGCGCACCCGTCGCGCGCTCTCGCGCAGCACGTTGAAGGCGCCTTTCAGGTTGATGCCGATCACCCGCTCGAACAACGCGTCATCGCTGTCGGCCAGCGGCGCCAACTGCAGCACGCCGGCACTGTTCACCACTACGTCGATACCGCCGAAGCGCGCCTCGATGGCGTCGAACAGCTGGCGCACCGCCTGCGGCTCGGCCACATCGGCCTGCAGCGCGATGGCCTGTGCGCCGGTGGCGTTGAGTTCGGCGGCCAGTGCCTCGGCATCATCGCGGCGGCCGGCGTAGTTGATCACCACGGCATGGCCGTCGGCGGCCAGGCGGCGCGAAGTGGCCGCGCCGATACCACGGGAACCACCGGTGACCAGGGCGATGCGGCGGGCGGAGGAGGTGGGCATGGTTGGTTCCAGCAGGGCGCGCCGGACTGGCGCAGTGCCATCTTCGCCATCTCATCAGTTCGGATAATCATGCATAATCCGCCAACATCATCCGGATCGCCGAACAATGGACCGATTCACGGCCATGCGTGCCTTCGTCCGTATCGTCGAGCGCCGCAGCTTCACCCGGGCCTCCGAGGACCTGGGCCTGCCGCGGGCCACGGTGACCGATGCGATCAAAGCACTGGAACAGCGGCTGGGCGTGCGCCTGCTGCACCGGACCACGCGGCTGGTGGTGCCCACCCTGGAAGGGGAAGCGTTCTATGGGCGTTGCCTGCGCCTGATCGCCGACATGGACGATGCCGAAGCCGCGTTCCGTGACGTGCCGCCGCGTGGCCCGCTGCGCATTGAAGTGCATGGCACGCTGGGCCGGCATCTGCTGTTTCCGCATCTACCGGACTTCCTGCAGCATTACCCCGAGATCGAACTGGAGGTCAGCGAAGGCGACCGCTATGTCGACCTGCTGCGCGAAGGCGTGGATGCGGCGTTGCGGGTGGGGACCCTGGCCGACAGCGATCTGGCGGCGCGCCGGTTGACCATGCTGCGGGAAGTTACGGTGGCCGCACCGGGCTATGTGCAGGCGCACGGTGTGCCCGAGACCATCGAATCACTGGAGCAAGGCCACCAGATGGTCGGCTACCGCTCCAGCGCCACCGGCCAGCTGATTCCGCTTGAGTTCCAGCAGGGCGCGCAGGTGCGCTACGTGCCGCTGCCCGCGCGGGTGAGGGTTTCCGGCGCGGACGCATTCCTTGGTGCCGCCTTGGCGGGTCTCGGCATCATCCAGGCACCGCGCTACCGGATGGACCCCTACATCGCGAGCGGGCAGCTGGTCGAGCTGTTGCCGGACGCGCCGCCGACACCGAGTCCACTGAGCCTGGTCTACCCCCGCAACCGCACACCATCGCCGCGGCTGCGGGTGTTCATCGACTGGGTGGCTGGGGCGTTCGACCCGATGAGGTAGTGCCGGCCGCGGGCCGGCAACTGCAACACGCGTGATGTGCCAAGGTTGCCGGCCAGCGGCCGGCACTACCGGGCTGATGCGCTCGGCAGCACCAGCTCGAACACGGTGCCGGTTTCATCGGAGGCCACGCTTACCGTTCCGCCATGCGCCTGTGCAATCGCACGGGTGATCGCCAGGCCCAGCCCAGCACCTTCGTGGCGGCCACGCTCGCCGCGATAGAAGCGATCGAACAGGCGCGGCAGTGCTGCTTCGGCAATCGGCGGGCCGAGGTTGTGCACGCGGACCCTGCACATACCATCGGCCTCGACCAGCTGCACCCGCACCTCGCTGCCCACGGCTGCGTGCTTCAACGCGTTGGACAGCAGATTGGCGATCGCCCTGTGCAGCATCAGACGGTTGCCTTCCACGCTCGCCACGCCGTCGCGGCGCAGGGTCAATTCCCGGTCCTCGGCCAGCAGGTCATAGAACTCCAGCAGCGAATCCACCACCCCATCCAGTGCCACCGGCTCGCGCGAAGGCAGTGCGCCCGGCGCCTCGGCCTGCGCCAGATACAGCAGGTCACCCACGGTCTGCGCCAACTGCTGTAGTTCTTCGGCGCACGAGGCCAGCGTCTCGCGGTAGGCCTCGTTGCTGCGCGGGTGGGCCAGCACCACCTGTACCTGGGTCAGCATGTTGGTGATCGGCGTGCGCAGCTCATGGGCCAGATCACCAGAGAACTCGGTCAGGCGCGCGAAGTCCTGCTGCAGGCGCGCCAGCATGCCGTTGAGCGTCTGTGCCAGCTGTTCCAGTTCGGCCGGTGCCGTGCGCGCGCTCAGACGGCGCTGCAATCGACCGGCGGTGATCTGCCGGGCTTCATCGGCCAGCGTGCGCAGCGGTCGCAGCGTGCGTCGCACTACGTAGCCGCCGAGCAGGCTGCTGGCCACGGCGGCGCCGATGATGGCGATCGCCAGAAGATGGCGGAAGCGCTGCAGGAAATCGGCATGGCGGTCGTCATCGATGGCCAGCAGGGTGACCAGCTGGCTGCCGTCGGCCAGGGTCTGCCGCAGGTGCAGGGCATGCATGCAGCGACCATCGTCGAGAATCCAGTCGTGCCGCCGTGGCGCGGCGTCGATGGGCTGGCTGCGTGCGTGCTCGCGCAGCAGTGCAGGTGCGGTCGAGAACAGCACGGATCCGTGGCCATTGACGATGTGGAAGGCGATATCGGGATGATGGCTGAGCGCCTCTGCCAACCGCGGGCCGCGTGCGGCGGCGGGCCCATTGCCAGCAATATCGCGGATCAACGCAACCTTGTTCTCCAGTTCGATGAAGTCCTGGGCAACAAGGTCATGGCGGGCGCTGACATAGATGGCCACACCCAATGCGGCCAGCACCAGCGTGGCCACGATGGCGAACAGCAGCGTCAGCCGCACTGCGATGGAACGGCGCAGGCTCATCCGTTGCTTACAGCGCCGTCGTCTGGAGCTTCGAGCACGTAGCCCATGCCGCGCACGGTAATGATCAGCTTGTCGGCGAAATCATCGTCGATCTTGGCGCGCAGGCGGCGGATCGCCACATCGATGACATTGGTGTCGCTGTCGAAGTTCATGTCCCACACCTGCGAGGCGATCAACGAGCGCGGCAGTACTTCGCCACGGCGGCGCGCCAGCAGCTCCAGCAGGGTGTACTCCTTCTGGCTGAGCGCGATGCGCTGGCCGCCACGCTCCACCCGGCGGCGCTGGGTATCCACCACCAGGTCGGCAATGACGATGCGTTCAACCTGCGGCACCGCCTGGCCGCGGCGCAGCAGCGTGCGCACGCGCGCCAGCAGCTCGGCGAAAGCGAAGGGCTTGGCCAGGTAGTCATCGGCGCCCAGCTCCAGGCCCTGCACGCGGTCGGCGATGCTGCTGCGCGCGGTCAGGAACAGCACCGGCAGCGGCCAGCCGGCTCCACGCAGCCGCGACAGCACGGTCCAGCCATCCAGGCCGGGCAGCATCACATCGAGGATGACCAGCTGGTACTCGCCACTCTCGGCCAGATGCAGGCCGTCGATGCCGTTGCTGGCGAGGTCGACCACATAGCCGGCCTCGATCAGGCCCTGGCGCAGGTAGTTGCCGGTCTTGGGTTCGTCTTCGACGATCAGCAGTTTCATGATGCGGCCATCATCGCAGCTTGCGGGTGGGTCGGCAGCGGTGGTTCATGCCACCGGGTCCAGGGTGCCGAGTACCGCTACACAGGCCAGCACCAGCAGCGCCAGCACCGCTTCGCAGGCCAGGCTGTGGCGCAGCGAACGCAGTGGCCTGGGTTGCCAGCCTCCGCGGATGGAAACCGCCAGCGCCGGCACCAGCCGCCAGCGATGCAGCGCGGCCAGCCCAAGCATGCCGCCGACCAGGGCCAGTTTGAGCAGCAGCCAGCGCCCATGTGCGGTTTCGGCCAGGGTGTGCAGCGAGCCGCCGAGATCGACATAGGTATAGGTGCCGGTCATCGCCAGCAGGGCGACGATGATTGTGCCGGGCACAGCGAAGCTGTGCGCGGCCTGCCACAGCTCGCGGGTGCGTTCGCGCAGACGCAGGCCCTGCGGTCGCAGCGCCAGCTGCAGGATGGCGGCGATCGCCCCGACCCAGGCGCCGGCGGCCAGCAGATGCAGCATGCCGGCGCCGAGCCGAAGCGTGCCGCCGAGCCCGTCGCCGGCGGCGGCATGGCCATTCCAGGAAAGGCTGGCCAATGCGCTGGCAGACAGTGCCAGCAGTGCGAGGCGGCGCAGGCCCTGTACGGGGCGGTTGATGGCCAGCAGTGGCAACATTGCCAGTACGGCCAGGATGCGCAGCAGGCCCGCTTCACCCACCGGCGTACCGGCAAGAAACCAGCGCGCGGTCTCGCCGTCGATGTCGGCCGGCGATACGCCAAGCACGCCGGACAACCGGGTCACCGCGTCGGTGATGACCAGTACCAACGCGATCACGGTGAGCGTCAGCGAGACGCCGCGCGGCAGCCCGGGCCGGACGAACAGCATCCGCCCGAACAGCAGCATCAACACGGCATACAGCACCAGCCGCAGCGCATACGGCGAAAGCTCGGCCACAGCGGTGGCCTTACTTCACGGTGAAGCGGTAGTTGCCGGTGATCGGGTGGCTGTCCTGGCCGACCGCGCGCCACTGCAGCGCGTAAGTGCCGGCAGGCAGCGGCTTGGCGAAGCGCGCGCGCAGGGTGTGGCCGTCCTCTGAGATCTCCTGCGCAGTGGTCGGCATCGCCATCTTCATGCGGCCATGGTCCATGCTCAGTTCGATGCGGGTGGCACGCGGCATCACCTTTTCACTGAACTGCAGCTCGATCTGGCTGGCCGGGGCCACGGTGGCGTCGGCGGCCGGCGTTGCGCGCACCAGGCTGGGATGGGCCAGCGCCAGCGGTGCGACCGCAAGGCCGGACAGCAGCAGGGCGAGCGAGGTGGGGCGGAGCAGGGAGCGGATCATGTGCGGGAACGCCTGTCGGGAAGTTGCCCTCAGGGTGATGCAGCGCGCCTTTCGCTGCCCTGACGCGAACATTACCGGTCTGTAATGTTGGCTGCCGGCCCGCAGCCGGCGCTACCGGGCCCGCGACTGCGCGATCCAGGCTGACGGCGAACAACCGACCACACGCCGGAAGGCCGCGCTGAACTTGCTGGGATTGGCGTAGCCACTGGCCAGCGCAACCTCGGTGACGCTGCATCCCTGGGCCAGTGCCCCGCGCGCCCATTGCATGCGGCGTCGGGTCAGGAACGCATAGGGTGGCAGGCCGGTGGCGGCGCGCAGCGCACGACCGAACGTGGACGGGTCCATCTGCACCGCAGCGGCCAACTGTGCGACTTCAAGAGGCTGGCCATGCTGTGCATCGATGTAAGCCTCCAGCTGCTGCAGTCGCCGCGTGGACAGTGCCGTGTCCCTGCCGCGTTCCCTGCAGGGAAGTCCGGCAAGCTGACCCAGGCGATGCAGCAGGACCTGGGCGCCATGCTCGAGGAAGCCGGGCAGGCAAACATCGGCCTGCGCGCTGCACCACAACGCCTGCAGTACCGAAGTGATCACCGGGTCGTGGTGCAGCCGCGCCGCCAGCGGCTGCAGGTGTTGCAACCGCTGCGGATCCTGCGGATGCAGGCGGGTATCGATGGCGATGCCGAGCAGATCGACCGCGGGGCTGGCATAGGTGCCGGTGTCTCCCGGCAGCACCAGGTTGAACTGGCCGGGCCGCCACGGCGCCTGCAGCAGGCCGTTGAGGGTGCGTTGCTGCAGCCGTCCGCCGCCGTCCACGGCCAGGCCCAGGCGAAGCTGGTGCGGATGGCCCATCTCGCCTTCGCTGGCGTCGAAACGATGGCGCAGCAGCACCACCGCACCGTCATCGCTGGCGTAGGCAGCAGGGGCCTGCGACCGGGTTTCCTGCAGCAACTGGTCGGCGAGGGCGGGCATCACGGATCCGGGAATGGAGCGGCGCTGCCGGAAATGGAGTGGCGGCAGGACGCTAATGTTACAGGATAACACTCTTGTCCCGCGCTGCCGCCGCCCGCGCGTCCGCCACTCCATCCGTCGAGGTTCCCGCTTTGAAGTCGTCTACGCCTGCTGCCGCGCTCATCGCAGCATCCCTGCTCGTTCCTGCCTTGCCCGCCCTTGCCCAGCAGGCCGACCCGGCCACGCTCGACGGTGTCCGCGTCACCGGTTCCAAGCGCGATACCCCTTACCTGAAGAGCGATCTGTCGGTGACGGTGCTCGACAGGCAGGCCCTGAAAGAAGCGGGCGTCACCGAGTTCCGTGACCTCGACAAGCTCGCGCCGAACGTCAAGTTCAATGCGATGGGCCAGCTCAGCAACATGTTCATCTCGATCCGCGGCATCGAGTCCAATCCATTCCTGGTCAATCGTGCCTCGGTCTACATCGACGGCATTCCGTTCCGCGAACTGAGCAATGCCGTGCTCAACCAGGTCGAGTCGGTGGAGGTGCTGCGCGGTCCGCAGGGCACGTTGTATGGCGCCAACAGCGAATCCGGCCTGGTGCTGGTGCGTACGCGTGGTCCTGCGGACAAGCGCGAAGGCGAGGTCAACCTGCGCAGCACCTGGTTCGGCAACGGCAACGGCACCGCCATCGATGGCTTCCTCGCCGGGCCACTGAGC
Source organism: Stenotrophomonas sp. INTA L402-1 (assembly GCF_059295135.1). Lineage (NCBI taxonomy): Bacteria > Pseudomonadati > Pseudomonadota > Gammaproteobacteria > Lysobacterales > Lysobacteraceae > Stenotrophomonas > Stenotrophomonas sp. INTA L402-1. Next base: position 444,125 of record NZ_JCAFWP010000001.1, on the reverse strand, counting down.
CGGGACGGCAGCCTGTCCGGCTCGGTGGCGTTCATGGGTTCCGATGAGGACGCCTACCTGAAGAACCTCACGCCTTCCGGTGCGCGCGGCAAGGTCGGCGAAGGCTACCTGCAGGGCAAGCTGCGCTGGCGGCCGAGCGACTACGTTTCGGTGAACGCGCTGGCCTATCACCTGCGCACCCGCGCGCCGGGCATGTTCGAGTATGAATACCTGCCGCTGGATACCGGCCTCTACAACCGCACCTACGGCACATCGCTCAATGGCGGCCGCCGTGCCGGTGACTTCACCTACATCAACGACGCGCCCAAGCGCACCGAAAAGGACGAAACGGTGGCCGGCCTCAGTGCGCAATGGCAGCTGCAGGCCGGCACGCTGGACGTGGCCGCTTCCTGGCGGGACGAGGAGGTGACCTCGGTCGGCTACGACTTCGACATGACCAACAGCCCGGCATTGGCCGGTCGCATCTACGACAGGAAGAAGGAATGGACGGCCGAGGCGCGCTTCAGCTCGCTCAGCGACCAGGCGTTGACCTGGATGGCCGGTGTGTCGACCTACCGCAACAGCAAGGATTCGATCCTCGGCACCTTCGTCGGCCCGGCGCTGCACGGGCTGGACAGCTACAACCTGGCACCGCGGCAGACCTCCAAGGGCGAGGACTACAGCGTCTTCGCCACCGCCAGCTATACCTTCCCGGCGGTGCCGAAGCTGACGGCCAGCGCCGGCCTGCGCCGTGAGCAGGCACGGCGCGCCACCGAACAGCGTGCCGGTGCGCTGGACCTCGGCGCCGGTGGCCGCGTGCTGTACCGCGATGCCGCGCTGGCGCATACCTTCTCGGCCACGCTGCCGCGGGTGTCGCTGCGCTACGACGCCACTGACGACCTGTCCTTCTACGCGGCCTCGGCCAAGGGCTACATTCCGGGTGGCTTCAATCTGGCTGCGGCGCAGAGCGATGTGGTCAACGACAAGGTGCTGCGCTACGAGTCCGAACGCATGTGGAGCCATGAGCTGGGCTTCAAGATGAACCTGGCCGGCGGTCGTGGCCACATCGGCGGCGCGCTGTTCCACATCACCTCGGACAACTGGCAGGAGATCCAGGTGGCCACCGATGCCAACGGCCGCCCGATCTCGTCGGACTACGTAGGTTCGGATGCCTCGATCCGTTCCCGCGGTGCCGAGCTGGAGGGCGTGTTTGAAGTGCTGCCGGGCTTCACCCTGATGGCGAATGTGGGCTACGTCGATGCGAAGTACACCAAGCTGTGGGTCAGCGTGGACCAGAACCTGGATGGCAAGCGGGTCAAGCTGACCCCTCATTACACTGGCTATCTGGCGGCGCGCTATCAGTTCGACTCGGGCATCTATGCACGGCTGGAATCGCAGTTCACCGGCTCCAATGCACTGGATGAACGCAACCGCGCGTTCCAGCCCGCAGTGGCCGTGCTCGGCGCTCAGCTGGGCTACGAGACCGGGCCGTGGAGCGCGCGGGTGTTCGTGCAGAACCTGACCAACAAGCGCCGCATCAACGGCCTTATCTTCGACAACCTGGCCTTCGGCCGCGACGGCAACTACTACGGCCCGGTCGACAGCCCGCGGATCTTCGGCGCGGAAGTGGGCTACCGCTTCTGAGGAGGCGGGCCGCGCGCCGGCCAGCGGCCGGCGCTACCGGTCCAACGAAACGGTAGTGCCGGCCGCTGGCCGGCATCTTCGGAACGCTACCTGTGGCCGTGCAATGCCCGCCGGTTGCCGATGTGCGCGCATGCCAGCAGCACGCCACCGCAGGCGGTGGCCAAGCCATGCCAGAGCAGCGATTCCTTCAACGGCAGGTACAGCGACGCCGACACCAGCAGGATCGCGCCAACCACGGCCAGCCGCATCGGCAGCCAGCGCCCATGCCGGTACAGCCCGGCCGTGGTACTGGCCAGCGCCAGCGTCGAGGCCATCAATGCGAACAACCATTCCCAGCGCGACATCATCAACAGCAGCGTCATCACACCGTGGCCGGGGTGCTGGAACGAGCGCAGCGCCATCATTGCCGCTGGCACGAAGGCCAGCAGCAGTGGCAGGGCGATGCAATGGGCGGCGCAGGCCAGCGACAGCCAGGCGCCGGCCAGATCGAAACGGGGATGCCAGCGTGCCGAAGTTGGCGGCTGGGCCAGAGCCCTTGCGGGGGTCGGGGGGATGTGGTCCATTATGTTACATAGTAACAATTGGAGTCTCCCCCATGAAGCTTCCTGCTGCTCTTTTCCTGCTGCTGGCTGCCAACGCGGCCCAGGCACACGATGTCCGCCAGCACGCGCCACACGTGCACGGCCAGGCCACTGTTGATCTCGCTCTCGACCAGGGAACGCTGGAGTTCGCCCTGCAGGCGCCGGGCATCGGCATTCTTGATTTCGAGCGACCGCCCGCCAACGCGACCGAGCAGGCGGCACTGTCGCGCGCCACGGCATTGCTGAAGGGCGGCAGCTGGGTCACCCTGCCCACCGCCGCCAACTGCCGCCTGGCCAGCAGTGACGCCAGTGCCGAAGGCTTCGCTGCGACCGCCGCTGTGCCAGCGGCCGGGCAGCATCGCCACGCCGGTTTCAGTGCCAACCTGCAGTATCGCTGCACGAATCCGAGTGCATTGCGCGCCCTGGTCGTGCGCCTGCCGGTGCTGTTCCCCGGGTTGCACGAAGTCATCGTCAACAGTGCGACGGCCAACGGCCAGGACCGCAGCGTGCTGAGTGCCGACAACCTGCGCGTGGTGCTGGCGCCGTGAGCACGCCAGCGGTGATCGCCCTGGAGGATGTGCAGTTCGGCTACGCAACACGCCTGGTGCTGGATATCCCGCAGCTGCTGATAGAGCAGGGCAGCAGCGTGCTGTTGCGTGGAGTGAGCGGTGGCGGCAAGAGCACCTTGCTCGGCCTGCTGGCCGGCGTCCTGCTACCCGGCAGGGGGCGCGTCGAAGTGGCGGGTCACGCGCTGCAGATGATGCGGGGTGCCGCGCGCGATCGCTTCCGTGCCGATCACCTGGGCGTGATCTTCCAGCAGTTCAACCTGCTGCCGTTCCTCAGCGTGCGCGACAACATCGCGTTTGGCCTGCGCTTTTCTCCGGTGCGCAGTGAGCGCATCAGCGGGCCGCTGGACGACGAGATCCTGCGCCTGCTGGAAGCGCTGCAGCTGGACCCGGCGCTGTCCAAGCGTGCGGCCGGTACCCTGAGTGTCGGCCAGCAGCAACGCGTGGCCGCCGCACGCGCCCTGATCGGCCGCCCCGCAGTACTGCTGGCTGACGAGCCGACTTCGGCGCTGGATCGCCTGGCCGCGACCGCCTTCCTGCAGCTGATGTCCGCACAGTGCCGGGCCGCCGGTACCACGGTTCTGGTGGTCAGTCACGATGAAAGCCTGCAGCCCTTGTTCGACCGCACCATCGCGTTGTCGCAGATCAATCACGCAGGTGGCACCCATGCTTGAACTTGCCTGGGCCAGCCTGCGCAGCCGCGCATTGAGCGTCAGCCTCACCGTGCTGGTGATCACCCTCAGCGTGGTGCTGCTGCTCGGTGTTGAGCGCGTGCGCACGCAGGCGCACGAAGGTTTCGCCAGCACCGTCTCAGGCACTGACCTGATCGTCGGTGCCCGCTCCGGGCCGGTGAACCTGCTGCTGTATTCGGTGTTCCACATCGGCGACCCGACCAACAACGTGTCCTGGCAGTCCTACCAGGAGCTGTCCTCGCTGCCGCAGGTGAAGTGGGCGGTACCACTGTCGCTGGGCGATTCGTGGCGCGGCTACCGGGTGGTCGGCACCAGTGGCGGCTACTTCGAGCACTATCGTTACGGCGCGGGGCATGCGCTGGCATTTGCGCAGGGGCGGCCGTTCGACGATCTGTACGACGCCGTGATCGGCGCGGAGGTGGCACGCGCGCAGAAGGTCGGCATCGGCGACGAGATCGTGCTGGCCCATGGCACCGGCGCGGTCACGCTGGCCACGCATGCCGACAAGCCGTTCCGTGTGGCTGGCATCCTGCAGCGCACCGGCACGCCGGTCGATTCGTCGGTGCTGGTCTCGCTGCCGGCCATCGAGGCGATCCATGTCGACTGGCGCTCCGGCGTGCAGCTGCGCAGCCAGAGTGTCAGCGCCGAGCAGGCGCGCCATCTGGACCTGACCCCGACCAGCATCACCGCCTTCATGCTCGGCCTGAACTCGCGCATCGCCACGTTCTCGGTACAGCGCAGGATCAACGAGTATCCGGATGAGGCGATGCTGGCGATCCTGCCCGGCGTGACCCTGCAGCAGCTGTGGCAGTCACTGGGCACGGCCGAGCGGGCACTGCAGCTGATCAGCGCGATGGTGGTGCTGCTGGGCATGGTCTCGCTGGTGGCGCTGCTGGTCTCGACCCTGCAGGAGCGCCGGCGCGAGATGGCGGTGCTGCGTGCCATCGGTGCACGCCCGGGCTATATCGCCAGCCTGCTGGTGGTGGAGGCGGTGGCGACCAGCGCGCTTGCCTGCGTGCTCGCACTGGCCGCACTGGTGGTGGCCAGCCTGGCCGGGCGTGGCTGGGCGCTGGCCAGCTTCGGCCTGTCGATCACCCACATCTGGCCGGATGGCCGCGAACTGGCGTGGGTCGCAGGTGTGCTGGCGATCAGCGCGGTGGCCGGCCTGGTACCGGCGCTGCTGGCCTATCGGCGCACGCTGGCCGATGGCCTGTCACCCGGGGGCTGAGCATGCGCTGGTTGCCGCTGTTGCCGCTGTTGCTGGTGCTGACCGCCTGCGAACGCCCGGTCGATACCGGCGTGCAGGCGCTGCCACCGTCACCGGTGGTCGATCGCGATGCCCCGGCAGCTGCCGAGGAACAGGAACTGGACTGGTTGCAGATGATGCCGAAGGAAGAACTGGCGGCGTTGGAGCGCGGCGAGGGCCCGGAGGTCGAGCACAACGGCAACCGGCGCATGCCGCAGTTCGGTACGTTCCGCACCGTGGACACCGTACTGCAGCGGCCGGTGCGCTTGCCGGGTTACGTGGTGCCGCTGGCCAACGCGCAGGACGGGCGGCTGACCGAATTCCTGTTCGTGCCGTACTACGGCGCCTGCATCCATGTGCCGCCGCCACCGCCGAACCAGATCGTGCACGTGGTGCTGCCGCGCCCGATCGAGATGCCGGACATGTATTCGCCGTTCTTCCTGGCCGGTACCCTGCGTGCCGAACGGCTGGACGATGATCTGGCCGGCTCCGCCTACACCATGCGCGATGCGCAGCTGAGGCCGTATGAACCGTAGCGTCCTGATCGGATTGGCGTGCTGCCTGGGCTTGCTGGGGTGTACGCAGGCGGGTGGGGGCACCACGACCGTCACCGCGGCACCGGCACAGCCGGCCACGACCGAGGCGCCCATCGACCGCTGGGATGCACTGCGGCCCGACGAAGTGACCTACCAGCGTCCGCCGCCGCAGATCGGCCTGTCACGCAATGGCATGGACGGGGTGGGCGGGCTGATCGACGACACCGGCTCGGGCACGCCACCGGGGCAGGAGATCGACCATTCCAGCCCGGACCGCGCCAAGCAGTTCGGTTCATCGCAGGTGGTCGAAACTGCCGATGGCCGCGCCGTTGACCTGGATGGCTACGTGGTGCCGCTGGGCACCAACGACGCAGGACTGGTCGACGAACTGTTGTTTGTACCGTTCTACGGGGCCTGCATCCATGTGCCGCCACCGCCGCCGAACCAGATCATCCATGTGACCCTGGCCACGCCGATCGCGCTGGGCGACCTGTGGGATCCGTACCGGTTGGCCGGTCGCCTGCAGGTCAAGCGCTTCGATGCGGATATCGCCAGCGCGTCCTACGACGCCGCAGCGGCGACGCTGACGGCGATCCACAACTGATGCGCGCGCGCTGGATCATCGCTGCGGTGGTGTTGGTGGCAGCAGGCGTAGCGTTGGCGGTGTGCTGGCAGCGGCGCGCCGTAGTCCCGGAGCCTCCGGCGGTCGCGTTTCCGGCACCGGCAGCCGATGCCAGCCAGCGCATCGAGCAACGCCTGGGCGAAGACCACGCCTTTCGCAATGATGTGCTGTTCCTGCTGGCGGCCACGTTGCGCGACCGCTGCCAGCCGGCACAGACGGGGCTGCTGGCGCGCATGGCCAATCGTGCATCGTTGCCGGTGCTGGCGGCGGTCAGTGCGGTGACCCAGCAGGATCCAACGCTGGACCGGCCGATCTACCAGTACATCCAGCATCGTGCAGACGCCACGCGTTGTGGCCAGCCGCTGCAGATGCCGTTGGCCGGTGGGCGCAGCATGCAGGTGGACATCGAACAGTACGCGCGCACCTTCCCGGACAGCTACTTCGACCCGCAGCGCAGCAGCGAACCGCGTGATTTCGGCGGCCTGTCGCTGCAGCAGCGGGCAGGCAACGCCTGCAACAGCGTGGTGTATTCGGTGCTGCCGCTGGGGGGCACCGATTGGCGGTGCAGCAGCCTGCGCGCCAATGCGCGTGCGCGGGTGCGCGGCCTGTGCGAGGACGAGCTGCGGCGCCAACATGGGGCAACGGGCGGGGAGCTGGACATGGCCGTGGGGCAGGGCATGCAGGCAGCGGTGGTGTCGGCGATCGTCGCGTTGCCGGAAGACTGCCGGTAGAGCGGGGCCATACCCGGCGGCCTTGTTGCGGGTACCCCGTTGCCGGGCATGGCCCGGCGCTACCGTTCTCCGGAACATGAACATTACCCCCGACAAAATCTGAACGTCTGGCGCCGTCGCCATAACTGTACAGGACATCCTGTATAGTTATGACCGTAGTCCACCCCATCAGGTTTCCCCATGGCTTTGTCCCAGCCCTTGGCCGGCGCTCCGGCCCTGTCGCGTGCCCGTCGCTGGGCACTGTTGTTCACCGTCGCCGCCGGCCTGTTGCTGGTCACCCTCGACAACTCCGTGCTGTACACCGCTCTGCCCACCCTCACCGAGGAACTCTCGGCCAGTGCCGGCCAGGCGCTGTGGATCATCAACGCCTATCCGCTGGTGATGGCCGGCCTGCTTCTGGGCGCCGGTACGCTTGGTGACCGCATCGGTCACCGCCGCATGTTCCTGATCGGCCTGGTGGTGTTCGGCACCGCCTCGCTGGCGGCGGCCTTCGCTGACAGCGCCGCGCAGCTGATCGCCGCCCGTGCGTTCCTGGCGGTCGGTGCGGCGGCGATGATGCCGGCTACGCTGGCGCTGATCGGCCTGAGCTTCCACGAAGAGCGCGAGCGCAACATTGCCATCGCCATCTGGGGCTCGGTGGCCATCGTCGGTGCGGGACTGGGTCCGATCATCGGCGGCTGGCTGCTGCAGCACTTCTGGTGGGGCTCGGTGTTCCTGATCAACGTGCCGGTGGTGGTGGTGGCCTTCGTCGCTACCCTGCTGCTGGCACCGGAAGGCCAGCGCGATACCTCGCGGCCGTGGGACCTGGTGTCTTCGTTGCTGGCATTGGCGGCGCTGTCCGGCCTGGTGCTGGCCATCAAGTCGCTGATCGCCACGCCGCCGTCGTATGCGCTGGGTGCCGGTGCACTGCTGCTGGCCGTCATCAGCGGCGCGGCGTTCGCACGTCGCCAGCAGCAGTTGCCGTACCCGTTGCTGGACTTCGCGATCTTCCGCAATCCGGCGTTCCTGGCCGGTACGCTGTCGGCGGTATTCACCCTGTTCGCGATGGCTGGCCTGCAGCTGGTCACCACCCAGCGCTTCCAGCTGGTGGCGGGCTTCACGCCGCTGCAGGCAGGCCTGCTGGTATCGGTGGCGGCGCTGGGCAGCCTGCCCAGTGCGCTGCTGGGTGGCAGCATCCTGCACCGCGTGGGCCTGCGCCCGCTGATCTGCGGCGGCCTGGCGGCTGGCGCCGTGGGTGTCGGTGTTGTGGCGTTCGGCTTCCCGCACGGCCTCGGCTGGGTGGTGGCCGGCATGGCGATCACCGGTTTCGGCATGGGCTCGGCCATCTCGGTGGCGTCCACTGCCATCCTCAACAACGTACCGGCGCACCGCGCGGGCACGGCCTCGTCGGTGGAAGAGGTGTCCTACGAGTTTGGTGGCCTGCTCGCGGTGGCGATGCTGGGCAGCCTGAGTGCGGCAACGTACGGTGCCTTCCTGCCGGTCTCGGCGGACATGCCCGAGCTTGCCCGCGAGGGCTTCACCCAGGCGCTGCACGTGGCACGCGAAAGCGGGCAGGGCGAGTGGTTCGCACTGGCCACGGCCGCGTATGACCGTGGCTACCAGATCGTGCTGCTGGTGATCACGGTGGTGCTGGCAGTGGGCGCGGCGATCATCGCGCGCCTGTTGCGGGGGCGCGTCGGTGGCCGCGAGGGTGCGGCCGATCGCGTAAAATGACGCGATGAGAACCAGCAAGCGCGACCGCATCCTCGACGCCGCCGTCAACGTGATCAATCGTGACGGCGTGCGCGCGGTGACCTTCGAGTCGGTGGCCGCCGAGGCCAAGCTGACCCGTGGCGGCCTGCTGTACCACTTCCCGTCGCGCGAAGCGCTGCTGCGCGGCATCGACGAGCATCTGGTGCAGGCCTGGGAAGCGTCGATGGAATCGCTGCTGGGCAAGACCGCAGGTGAGGCCACGGCGCTGGAGCGCTACCAGACCTTCGTGCGTGTGTCGGCGCAGAGCGCCACCCGTGCCGAGTTGATGTTCATGCTTGAATCGGCTGACCCGGACGCCGACGAGCGTCCGTGGGGACCGGCAGTGCGGCGCTGGGCGCCGTTGCCGCCGTCGGCCGCGGAACAGGATCCGGCCGCGCTCGACAATTTCGTAGCGCGGCTGGCGGCCGATGGCCTGTGGATCTACGAAGCGATGTACGAAGGGCAGCTGGATGAAAGTGTGCGCGCCCAGGTGGCCGAACGCATCGCCGGGCTGCTGGCGAAGTCTGATGGAACGTCCAGCTGAGCCGTCGACCGACGCGGGGACGTCGCTCTTGGTAGAGCCGACCGCTGGTCGGCTGCTCACGAAAACCCCGCGCTGCGCGCGATAGTCGACCAGCGGTCGACTCTACCCCTCACCCATTTACCCGACCTGTGCTGCGGTCGCCGCCAGCCACGCCCTCGGCGACGCCCCCAACCGCTTCCGGAACGCCTTCGACAATGACGCGGTATCGGCAAACCCGACTTCGATCGCCACCTGCTTGACCGCCACGCCCGCACGCAGCTGCGCGCAGGCCAGGCTCAGCCGCCAATCCAGCAGATAGCTGGCCGGCGTGGCCTGCATTACCTCCTTGAACACCGCTGCGAACGCACTGCGCGACATGCCGGCTGTCGCGGCCATGCGTGGCAGCGTCCATTCGTCCTGCGGCGCCTGGTGCATCGCCACCAGCGTACGTGCCAGCCGCGCATCGGACAGCCCGCGCATCAGCCCGTGGCTGACCCCGGCCGCATCGGGATGATCCACCACCCAGCGCAGGATCTGGATCAACGCCACCTCGAACAGGCGGTTGGTCAGCAGCCGCGAACCGCAGCGTTGGCGGTCGGCCTCGGTGAACAGCAGATGCAGGGTGTCGTCCAGTTCGCTGATCGCGGACAGCGGCACCACCATCACCGGCGGCAGCGATTGCACGATGGGATTGCGCGCGCCGCCATCGAAGTCGAGCGTGGCGCAGGTGAAGTCCGGGCCATCCAGCGGCGCATTGAAGAACACATGATGCAGCGGCTGCGGGTACAGCAGCAGGCTGGGGGTGTCGATCTTCAAACGCGGCAGCGCGGTATCGCCGTCGGGATGACGGACCTCCATTTCACCCTGGCGCAGGATGTGCAGGAACGCCCGACCGGGCTGCGGCTCGAAGACATGGCGCCCGCACAGAGGTCCGCTGTGGAACAGCGCGGCCTGCACCCGGAAGCGTTCCAGCAGAGAGGAGAGGCGGTCGGGTGCGGAGGTGTCAGTGGGCATGCTCATGGACGAATGGACAACATATTCGGCTGATTACGGCCAGTTCGTCCGCCAAGTCTACCTAGGATAAGCGGGTCGTCCAATCCCGGGCGCTTTTCCCAAGGAGATCCACCATGTCCCGTGTCCCCCTGATCGATGCCGCCAACACCACCGCCGACCGCCAGGCCCTGCTGGGCCAGGTCCACGCCGCCTTCGGCGCCACCCCGGCCATGTTCCGCGCGGTGGCCAATTCGCCGGCCGCGCTGCAGAGCATGTGGGGGTCGTTCGGCGCGCTGGGCGGCGGTCGCCTGTCGCCGTTGCTGGGCGAGCAGATCGCCGTCGCCATTGCCAACCACAATGCCTGCGAGTACTGCCTGGCCGCGCACACGGCGCTGGGTCGCAAGGCCGGCGCCAGCAGCGAGCAGATGGCCGCCGCGCAGATCGGCCAGTCCAGCGACCCGGCCACCTCGGCGGCGCTCGACTTCGCGCTGAAGGTGGTTGAACAGCGTGCACAGATCACCGACGGTGATGTGCAGGCGCTGCGCGCAGCCGGCTTCGATGACGAGCAGATCGTCGAGATCCTCGCCCATGTGGCGCTCAATCTGTTCACCAACTACGTCAACGTGGCCTTCGACGTGCCGGTGGACTTCCCGAAGGTAGCGCTGCGCTGAGGTACGGTCTGGCCCGGGTGGCAATGGGCCGCCCGGGCCGGTCGAAATGGAGCAGACGGGGGGGCGGCGCTACCTGTCGTCCGCCTGCAGCCGTTCGGGATGGGTATACACATTGAACCCGCTCTCCCGCGCGAACCCGACCAGGCACAGTCCCGCACTGCGGGCCAGGTCGATCGCAAGGGCGGTCGGCGCCGACACCGCTGCCAGCACGCTGGCACCCGCACGTATCGCCTTGCTGACCATCTCATAGCTGGCGCGGCTGGAAATCACCAGCAACCCACCGTCGATGGCGTGCTCGTTGTGATGCAGGGCGCCGATCAGTTTGTCCAACGCATTGTGACGGCCCACATCCTCGCGCACCCAGCCAATCCGCCCGCTGGCATCGGCCCAGGCCGCAGCGTGCGTCGATCCACTCACCGCATTCATCGGCTGATGCTGCGCCAGCGTGGCCAGCGCCCGCTGCAATGCGGCATGCGGATAGGTGCGGCGCTCGCGGATCTGCGGAAGCGGGCGCAGCACATCCTCCAGCTGGCGCGTGCCGCACAGGCCGCAGCCACCGCGACCGGGCAGCAGGCGGCCATTGGCCGGATCCAGATCGGCACCGGGTGCGTCTTCGGAAACGGTCATCTGCAGTTCGATGCCCTCCAGCTGCGGGCGGACCTCGATCGACAGCAGTTGCGAGGGCGTAGTGATCAGCCCCTCGCTGAGCGAGAAACCCAGCGCGAAGTCTTCCAAGTCGCAGGGCGTTGCCATCATCACCGCGAAGGCGGCGCCGTTGTAGCGCAGTGCAACCGGCACTTCCTCGGCTACCACGTCGACCTGCTGCTGGTGCCCCTCGCTGCGCCAGCGCTGCAACGGGCGCTGGGCCGTGCCGGCAGGCGGGGTGTGCGGCGGGGTCGAGTCAGGCATGCAGCGCGTCCGGGCAAGGGAAATACGCAGGTGGTGGACCACCCACGGCTTCGAGAATAGCGCAGTGGCCGGGCGCTGACGCGGGTGTAACCGTTGTCATGGCAGGCTGCGCTGAAAACAGCGTTTGCCTCTGGCGAAGCGGCCTTGTCCGTGCTTGACTGCGGGGCTGGCCGCGCTGCAGACGCCGCATCCGGCCCATCCCGCGCCGCTGATTGTTGTGTTCCTCCCGCCAGGTTCCCGAACATGTCCGAGCAGAAGCCGCCGCGTTACAAGCCCTACAACCAGCCGGCCGGTGGCTGGGGTGCCGCCGGTGCCACGGCGAAGGTGCTGTTGCAGCAGAGTGTGATCGGCAAGGGCTCGAAGGCGCTGCTGGCAATGAACCAGCCCGGTGGCTTCAAGTGCCCCAGCTGTGCGTTCCCCGATGCCGACGAACGCAAGAAGCTGGAATTCTGCGAGAACGGTGCCAAGGCGTTGGCCTGGGAAGCCACCCAGTTCCGTGCCGGCCGCGAGCTGTTCGCCCAGCACACGGTCACCGAGCTGATGGCGCAGACCGACTACTGGCTGGAGATGCAGGGCCGGCTGACCGAGCCGATGCGCTACGACGCGTCCACCGATCATTACGTTCCGTGTAGCTGGGACGAGGCGTTTGCCTTGATCGGCCGTCATCTGCAGGCGCTGGACAGCCCGCACCAGGCTGAGTTCTACACCTCCGGCCGCACGCCCAACGAAGCCGCGTTCCTGTATTCGATCTTCGTGCGCGAGTTTGGCACCAACAATTTCCCGGACTGCTCGAACATGTGCCACGAGCCGACCAGCCGCGGCCTGCCGCCGGCCATCGGCGTGGGCAAGGGCACCATCGTGCTGCAGGATTTCGAGCACGCCGAGGCGATCTTCGTGATCGGCCAGAACACCGGCACCAACTCGCCGCGGATGATGAGCAACCTTGTCGAGGCGCGCAAACGCGGCATCCCGATCGTGGCGGTCAATCCGATGCCCGAGCGCGCGCTGATCCGTTTCGCCGAACCGCAGGACATGGTGCAGATGGCCACGTTCGGTTCGACCGAGATCACCAGCGAGTTCGTGCACATCCGCATCGGCGGCGACCTGGCCCTGATCAAGGGCATGATGAAGGTGATGTTCGAGCGCGAAGCGCAGGGCGAGCGCGTGCTTGACCACGATTTCCTGGCTGAGCACACGGTAGGCCTGGACGCACTGCGCGCGGACGTGATGGCACAGGACTGGAACGAGATCGTGCAGGTCTCCGGCATCACGCAGGCGCAGATCCGCCGCTGCGCCGAGATCTACATCCGCTCCAAGGCCACGGTGATCTGCTACGGCATGGGACTGACCCAGCATCAGTATGGTTCGACCCTGCTGCAGCAGGTGGCCAATCTGCTGTTGCTGCGTGGCAACTTCGGCAAGCCCGGCGCAGGCATCGGGCCGATCCGTGGCCATTCCAACGTGCAGGGCGATCGTACCGTCGGCATCGACGAGAAGCCCAAGCCGGCCTATCTGGACCGCGTGCAGCAGGTGTTCGGCTTCGATCCGCCGCGCGAGCACGGTCATCACGTGGTCGAATCGATCGAGGCGATGCTGGACGGCAGCGCCAAGGTGTTCATCGGTATGGGCGGCAACTTCATCCACGCCGTGCCCGATACGCCGCGCGCGTACGAGGCCATGCGCGGCCTGGAGCTGACGGTGGGCATCGCCACCAAGCTCAATCGCGGTCACCTGGTGCATGGCCGCGATGCCTTGATCCTGCCGGTGGTCGCACGTTCGGAGCGCATCGTCACGCCGGCAGGCGAGCAGTTCGTCACCATCGAGGACGCGATGTCGAACGTGACCGCTTCGCGCGGCGTGCTCGAGCCGGTCAGCACGGACGTGCTCCCGGAGGTCGAGATCGTCTGCCGCATGGCGGTGGCAACACTGCCGCACAGCCAGGTCGACTGGGCCGGGTGCATGCATGACTACGCACCCATCCGCGAGCTGATCGCAGCGGTGTACCCGGAGATCTACACCGGCTTCAACGAGCGTATCCAGCAGCCGCACGGCTTCCACCTGGACATTCCACCGCGCCGTCGAGTGTGGCCCACGTCCAACGGCAAGGCCAACATCCTGGTGATGCCAGGCCTGGACGTGGACGCGCCGGTGGACGACCCCGAGATGCTGCGGCTGGCCACGGTGCGCTCGCACGACCAGTACAACACCACCATCTACAGCTACAACGACCGCTACCGCGGCGTGTACAACGACCGCATGGTGCTGTTCATGAACATCGAGGACCGGCTGGCGCGCGGGCTGGAGAAGGAGGCGTTGGTCTGCCTGGAGACGATCAGCGGCGATGGCGTGCAGCGGCGCATCGAAGGCCTGACCGTGCTGGACTACCCGATGCCGCGCGGCGCCCTGGCCGGTTACTACCCGGAACTGAACCCGTTGTTGCCGCTGGACTACTACGACCGGGTCAGCGGTACCCCAGCGGCCAAGTCGATTCCGGTAAGGATGCGGGCGATGGCCGAGGCGATTGCGTGATGCGTTCATCGGCTATCATCGTCCGGTGAACCTGCCTGGCCTGCTGCTGCGATGGATGCTCCTCCTTGCCCTGGTGCTGAACGCACCGGCGCTTGCGATTGCCTCATCCTCGTACGCGGCGCAGTCCAGCGCGGACCATTGCGCCGCACCGCATTCGGCGGCCATGGCCGGATGCTGCGACGAGGCAGCATCAACGGTCTGCCAGAGCAATGAGTGCGAATGCCCGCCGGCCAGCCTCGGCATGCTGGCCACCCTGAGCGGAACGCCAGCGTCACCCTGGCGTGAGGCGCCTTTGCCAGCCAGCACCCAGCAACGCGCACCGCCGCCGTTGCCGGATCCGCTACGGCCGCCCATCGTGTGATTCCCTGCAGGCCTCAAGCGCCTGCCGTAGCTGCTCGACTCATTCTCGACTCTGCCTGTGCCTTCGATGCGCAGGCAGCGGGCCGCGTTGCCCGCATCTGCAAAGGAATCAACACCATGAACCGATCTCTCTCCCTCGGCCTGCTGCTGGGCACCGTACTGGCCACGACCGCCTGCGCGCGCGCTGCCGAAGAATCGCCCGCCGCGCCGGTTGCCAGCGAAGCCCCGGCGGCACCGATCAAGTCCAGCCCGTCGCAGGTGGACCCGGCACTGCCCATTGCCATCGTGCACAAGACCGCCAGCTGTGGCTGCTGCGGCATCTGGGTCGACCACCTGAAGGCCAAAGGCTTCCAGGTGGATGTGCGCGATACCGATGACATGAACCCGATCAAGGTCCGGCTGGGTGTGCCGGTCGGCAAGGCGTCCTGCCACACCGCCGAGATCGGTGGTTACGTGATTGAAGGCCATATCCCGGCCGAAGACATCAAGCGACTGCTGGCCGAACGTCCGGCGGCGCGTGGGCTGGTGCTGCCCGGCATGCCGGCCGGTTCGCCGGGCATGGAAATGCCGGATGGCTACGTGCAGCCGTACACCGTCGAACTGGTGCGTACCGATGGCACAACCGAGCCGTTTGCCCAGCACGGGCAGGGCGGCTGACAGTCACGGGTGCCGGTCGTCCTGACCGGCACCCCTCGGAGAGCCGAGCCCACCCTCGGCATGCTCTTTGTAGAGTCGAGCCATGCTCGACTGCTCTGCTTCAGTCGAGCAAGCTCGACTCTACAGAATCAGCGGGCGCGGGCTGTTTCCTTGGCCAGCTGTGCGTCGAACTTCTGTTCGGCCGCATCCGCGTAGGCCTTGCAGGTCAGTGCCTTGGCACCGGCCCTGGCACCCGCAGCGTAGTCCCAGTTGCTGGCGCCCGGATGCGGGGTCAGCAACACGTCGCAGGGCAACGCCCGCACCGTCGCGAAGCTGCGCTTGTAGTCCTCGACCAGGCGCGGATAACGAGGGTTGCCCTGCAGCTGGTAGCCCGGTGCACTCAGGCTGTCGGCATAGGCGATGCGCAGCGGCTTGCCCTCGCGGGTATCGGTCCAGGTCCAGGCGGTGCTGCCCGGGGTGTGTCCCGGCATGAAGTGCGCGGTGAATTCGATGCCGCCCACCTCGACCACCTCGCCATCCATTACGATGCGGTCCGCATTGGCAGGCGGGTAGGTGATGCCATCGCCGAAGTGCAGGTCATCGCTGCCGCCACGTGCCAGCAGCACTGCCGATTCCGCGTTGGCGACCACGTGCGCGCCGCTGCGGCGCTTCAGTTCCGCCACTGGGCCTGCATGGTCGGCATGCGCATGGCTGAGCAGGATCAGCCGCAGGTCCTGCGGGGCCACGCCGCGCGCCTTCATGTTGTCCAGCAGGTGGCTGGCCATCTGTGGCATGCCGCCATCCAGCAGCACTGCCCCCTTGGCGGTCTGCACCAGCAGTGCGGTCAGGTTCTCGGTGCCGATCTGCCAGGTGTGGTCAGCAATCTGCAGCGGTGCCATCGGCTGCAGCCAGGAAGCATCCACGGTGTAGGCCCGCAACTGCGGCAGTGGTGCCTCGGCGGCGCTGGCGTGCGCGACCGGAAGAACAGCGGCCAGTGTAACGGCGAGCAGGGAAAAACGCATGGTTCACGTCCGTTTGAAGGAGGCCCAGAAACTAGCATGGGCCTCCTTCATCGCGTCGCGCATAGATTTCATGGCTCCCATAAGGGCGCCATGGATCAGTACCGGTACTGCCACCCCAGCGTCAGCACTCGGCCACGGCCCGAGAAATAGCTCGGGTTCGACGGCGTGGTCTGCGAGTAGTAGCTGATGTACTGCTTGTTCGCCAGGTTCTGCACGCCCAGGGTGAAGCTGTGCTTGTCCAGTACGTAGCGGGCCACCAGGTCCACCGTGGTGTAACCCTTGAACTCCGCCACCCGTGCGCCACGCAGGTCGAAATCGCGGTCGAAGGCGTGGCTGGCCTGCAGGCGGGTGCTCAGCTGTGGTGTCCAGCTCTGCTCCCAGAACGCGGTCAGCCGGTTCGGCGCGATGTTGACGCCGGCCAGGTCGCTGTCGAGGCGGCCGTCGACGTCGGCATCGTAGCGGCCGTTGGCGCGTGCATAACCCAGGCCCAGCCGGCTGTCGCCCAAGCGCAGGCGCAGGTTGCTTTCAAAGCCTTCCACGCGGGTGGCCTGGCGCTGCACCGCATAGGCGTCGATGCCCGGGTCGTAGATCAGCACCGAGCCTAGCTTGGATTCGGAGGTGTAGTACGCAATATCGCCACTGAAGCGCCCATCGTCGTACTCCAGACCGATTTCGCGGTTGTCTGACACCACCGGTGACAGGTCAATCAGATTGTCCACGCGCTGGCCGTCGCGGTTGATCGCGCGCAGCACGCGGCCGACGTCGGCCACGGTGTAGCCTTCCGAATACGAGGCGTAGGCGTTGAGGCGGTCATTGATGTACCAGACCGCGCCGAAGTTGGGCAGGGTCTCGCTCATGGTCGGCTTGCCGCCGGCCACCTTGCGTGCACCGTAGCGGGGCAGGGTGGTGTAGTCGCCTACTTCCAGCTCGCCCTTTTCGTAGCGCAGGCCGCCGGACAGCATCAGGTGGTCGGTCGGCCACCAGTGCAGCTGCAGCAGCGGTGACAGGCTCTGGTAGGTGGTCTGCGGCACCCAGTTCATGCCGCTGGCCAGCAGCACCTGGTGGGTGCGGTCGCGCAGGCCGTCCAGGCCCAGGGTCACGTCCAGCGTGGTGTCAGCGATGCGGGCCCAGCTCTGGGTCAGCTTGAAGCCGCGCTTGTCCGATTCGTTCTGGGTCTGGTCCCAGGCGGCGTTGGCGCCGGTGTTGCCCCACGGGTCCCACTGGCTGGCGCCATAGCGGCCTTCGAAGTCCACCGCGAAGGCCTGCGCCTGGAAGCGGCCACCGAGCAGATCGGCGGCGCTGTAGTCCAGCGTCAACGAACGCGAGCGGTTCATCGGTGGGTCCAGCGGCGTATCGCCGGGCACCGAAATGGTCGGGCGGCCGGTGCGGTAATCACCGTTCACCGCCAGGTAGTTGTCCAGCCCGCGCAGCTCGTAGCGGTTGGCCATCAGCTGCAGGCGGTGGCCCTCGGCAATGTTCCAGCCCAGCTTGGCGAACACGTTCGACGAGGTCGAATCCATCAGTTCGCCCTGCGCGTTGGTACCGATCGAACGGCCCTCGCCGTCGTGGTACAGGCCCTGCTTCTCATACGCCAGGCCGGCCACCAGATCGAACTGCTCGCCGCGTACGCCGACCAGTGCCGAGCCGCGCTGGCCATTGTCATCGCGGCGGCTGGGCAGGGCCGAGCTGTAGCTGATGTTGGTGTCGAGCAGGAAGGCGCCCGGCTCGCTGGGCGCGCTGCGGGTGATGATGTTGACGATGCCGCCGGTACCGCCGATGCCCTGCAGCGCGTTGGCGCCGTGGATGACCTCGATGCGTTCGATCATCGCCGGATCGATGGTGTGCGAATCACGTGAGCCATCGCGCAGCGGCGTCGACTGCGGCACGCCGTCGACCATGTACAGGATGCCGCGGCCGCGCATGGTTTCGCCGTAGTTGGACATCTTCTCGCGCGCCGGGGCAAATGCCGGGATCTGCGCCGACAGCACGCGCGAGACATCCGAGCCCAGCGCCAGCTGCTGCGCGATGTCCTCGCGGGTCAGCACGGTGATGGTGTTGGGCATCGCGGTCTCGCCCTGCGGCATGCGCGCGGTCGAGGCCGATACCGTGACCCGGGCCAGCGAAGTGGTCGTGGCCTGGGACGCTGCCGATGACGCGGCCCGGGCCGGAGCGCGGGGCTTGGGGGATGCCGGCGTGGCACTCACCACGAACACCCCCGGCGAGCGCTCCTGCATCGCCAGGCCTTGCCCGGCCAGCAGGCGCTGCAGGGCGTCGTGCGGGGTGTAGCGGCCGTCGAGGGTGGGCGCGTTGCGGCCGCTCACGCTGTCGGCCGCGAACAGCAGCTGGATGCCACTCTGCCGCGCCAGCGAGTTGAGCGAAGTTTGCAGCGGGCCGGCCGGCAGGTGCAGTTCGACGGGTGCGGACGCAGCGGACTGCGCGGTGGCGGGCAGCGCCGCACACAGGCAGGCAGCGAGCAGGGTGGGGGCCAGGCGGCGCAGCGCGGCGGGCGGAACAGGGCGGGTCATGCGGGGGTCCTTCGGAAGGGTTCAAGCACTTGCCGGATGGGACGGCGCGCAACCCACCCTCGGCGTGGCAATCAATCGCGGGCGCGCAGATGCAGGCTGCCGTCGGCGGCGGTATGCACCTGGACCGGCAGGATCTCCGGCAGCAGCGCGACCGCCGTCTCGGCACGATCGGCATCGAACACGCCCGACACCTGCAGCGGACCCAGTGCCGGGTCGTCCAGCACGATCGGACGGTCGTGATAGCGCTGCAGGATGCGCAGCACCTCGCTCAGTGGCATGCGGTCGAACTGCAGCCGGCCGGTGGTCCAGTCGGCCCGGTCCGGATCCACGGCTTCCGGCGGAGACAGCGACCCCGGCTGGGCCAGCAGGCGCTGCCCCGGCTTCAGCCGCTGCTCGGTGCCGCCGCCATCCACGCTGACACCGACCTCGCCGCGCCACAGCGTGACCTCGCTGAGATCGCCCTGGCGGTCAACATCGAACACCGTGCCGTAGTTGCGTACCTGTACCGGCCCGGCATCGACCTGGAAGCGGCGCCATGCCGAATGCTGCACCTCGAAGCGCGCATGGCCCTGCGCCAGCAGCACCTGCCGCGAACGCAGATGGCGACGGACCTGTAGGTGGGTTCCTGCGTCGAGCAGCACGCGGCTGCCGTCCGGGAGCTCGATGTCGCGGCGCTCGCCGACGGCGGTCTGGTAGTCACGCACCTGCCAGGCCGGGTCGGCCAGCAGCAGCGCGGCGGCCGCCAGCAATAGCACCGGCAGTACCCGTTTCGCGCCAGATCCGCCGCGGCGCCGCTGCAGCTGTTCCGGGCCTGGCAACGGGAAACGCTCCTTCAGTGCCTCCCGGTGCTGATCGAGCGTGTCCTCGGCGGACGGTTCGGTGGGCTGCGACGGCGGTGCCGGATCGGGTGATGCAGGACTCACCGCAGCGCACCGTGCAGCCGGCAGTCGGCCATGGCCAGGCGCAGATGACGTTCCACTGCCTTCAGGCCGATGCCCATCCGCTGCGCCACCTCGGCCTGGGGCAGCTCGTGGATCTTGTGCAGGATGAACACCTGCTGCCGCCGGCAGGGCATGCGCTCGATGCTGGTGGTCAGCCGCTGCAGCGCCTGCTGGCCCTGCGCCTGGCGCTCGGGTCCGGGGCGCTCGCAGGCGCCTTCGGGGAGCTCGGCGCGGGGCTCCACCCAGTGCCGGCGCAGATCCTCGGCGCGGCAGCGGTCGACCGCCGCATCGTGGGCGATCCTGCGCAGCAGCGCGATCGGTTGGCGGGCGTCATGCGCGGCCGGGCGTTCCAGCAGGCGCACACAGACATCGTGCACCACTTCGCGGGCCAGCCCGGGCGAGCGGAACCGGCGATGCAGGTAGTCCACCAGTTCCTCGTAGTGGCGCACCAGCGAGGTCACCAGCGGCAGCGCAGGTGGGCGGGGAAGTGTCGGCTGGGACATCCGGACGGGCAGCAAGGGTGAAAGGCGGGTGCCGGGAGGTCATCCCTGCGCAATGACGCAATACTAATGGGAACTGTTCTCGTTTGCCATGCCGCGATCGTCAGGGCGATTGTTCGCCGCGCCTGGAAAGTGAATCCACGATCATCGGCTGGAGCGCAGAATCGCCCACGGCTAGCCTGCCTGCAGGCTCAAGGAGGTGGACCATGCATGTGCTTCTGGTGATGGTGGGTGGCGTCGTGCTGCTTGGGGTGTTCCTGCTGTTCGGACGGCTGTGGAGCGTGGGTACCTCACAGCTGCCCACGGCCCTGATCGCGTTCATTGCCACCTGGCTGCTGGTGACGGTGGCCAACCTGTGGGTGGGCGTCAGCAAGGCCGGCTACGGGATACGTGAAGAACTGCCGATCCTGCTGCTGGTGTTCGCGGTGCCGGCCCTGCTGGCCGGTCTGCTCTACTGGCGCCTGGCGCGCTGAAGGAAAGCCATGAGTACACGACTGCGATTGCCGGCCCTGCGCCAGCGCGACGGCCACCATGCGCGCGTGACCTACGAAGAGCTGTTCTTCGACCTGGTCTACGTGTTCGCGGTCACCCAGCTCAGCCACCACCTGCTGCATCACCTGGATCTGGCCGGCGTGCTGCAGACGCTGGTGCTGTGGTTCGCGGTGTGGCTGGGCTGGCAGTACGCCTGCTGGGTCAGCAACTGGTTCGATCCGGAGGCGCCGCGCATCCGCGGCCTGCTGTTTGCCACCATGCTGCTGGCCTTGTTGATGTCCTCGTCCATTCCCGAGGCGTTCGCTGACCGCGCCTGGGTGTTTGCCGGGGCCTACGCCACCATGCAGGTCGGGCGTACCGCCTTCGTGCTGCTGGAGGTCGGTCGCACGCATCCCCTGACGCCGAACTTCCGTCGCATGCTGGCCTGGGTGAGCGTGTCGGCCTGCTTCTGGCTGGCAGGTGCGGCAGCCGAGGGCAATACGCGGTTGGCGCTGTGGGCGGTGGCGGTGGCGTGCGAATACGTCTCACCGATGTTCGGCTTCGCGTTCCCGGGGCTGGGCCGTTCGCACACCCGCGAGTGGACCATCGAGGGCGGGCACCTGGCCGAGCGCTGCCAGCTGTTCGTCATCGTCGCGCTGGGCGAGACGCTGCTGGCGACCGGTGGCGTGCTCAGCGAGGTCGAACAGTGGAGCGGGGCGGTGGTGTCGGCGGTGCTTGCCACCTTCGCCGGCACGATCGCCATGTGGTGGCTGTACTTCGGCATCTCCAGCCGCGACGCCACCGAGGCCATCAGCCATGCTGAAGACCCCGGGCGGATGGGGGCCAACTTCCACTATGTGCACGCGCTGCTGATCGCCGGGATCATTGCCACGGCGGTGGGCAATGACCTGGTCATGGACCACCCGCACGCTGCGGTGACGCCGGTGTATGCGGCCGTGCTGGTTGCAGGGCCATTGATCTACCTGCTGGGCAGCGCGCTGTACAAGCGCGTGGTGTACGGTCGCGCACCGTACTCGCATCTGATCGGTGCGGTGGCGCTGGGCGTGCTGGGTGTCGTACTGCCGCAGACCCATCTGCTGGCCGCTGGCTGGTTGACCAGCGCGGTGCTGCTGGCGGTGGGGTTGATGGATACGCGGTTGAAGCACCGTCTGCAACGCGCCTGATCGGCGCGTTGGCCGACACTGCTTGCGCAGGCGTGCAATGGGAGTAGCGTTGGCAGTGAGTGCTCTTGGAACCGGGAGTGGCGCAACATGCAGAATGTTCCGCAGTGGCTGGTCTGGGCCGGGTTGTCGGCCTGTTTCGCCGCTCTGACCGCACTGTTCGCCAAGGTTGGGGTCAAGGGCGTCGACTCGGATCTGGCCATGGCCATCCGCACCCTGGTGGTGGCGGCGGTGATCCTGCCGCTGGTGGTGATCACCGGCAAGTGGTCGAATCCATTGCTGCTGCCGGGGCGCACGCAGCTGTTCCTGGTGCTGTCGGCGCTGGCCACCGGCGCCTCGTGGCTGTTCTACTTCCGCGCGCTGCAGAGTGGTGAACTGGCCAAGGTGGCAGTGGTCGACAAGTTCAGCGTGGTGCTGGTGATCGTACTGGCTTACCTGCTGCTGGGCGAACGGCCGAGCCTGCGGGAGTGGAGCGGCATCGGCCTGGTGGTGGCCGGGGTGATCGTGCTGGCGACGAAGAAGTAGCGGGATTCAACCCATCACACGGAAGTGCAGGATGCAGGGCGATGCACACGGTAGAGTCGACTCTACCGTCTCCCTCTGCCGCCTGAGGTGACCTGGCCGAGCGCGGCGGCCATTGCCGCAAGCTTGCCGACCGTGTTGAGGTTGCGGGCGGTGCCTTGCTGGGCATAGGGAATCCGCAGGCGCGAGTCGGCCATGCCGTCACCATAGTGGACGAAGATCTCGCGGGTACCCAGCGCCAGCTGCTCATCGCGCAGGCCGGTCACCCCGGTCAAGGGATCAGTGGGCAGTGCCTCATCCACGAACAGCGCGACCACGCGATTGCCGGCGGCGTGCGGGAACGGATTGCCGGCGGCAACCGCCGCGATCTCGGCTGCCGAGCGCACCAGCACACCCACCGGTTTTCCTGCATAGGCATGTAGCCGTTGGCCAAGGGCTTTCCGCACGCCGGCTTCGTCAAGTCCGCTGCGGAACACCACGTTGCCGCTGGCGATATAGGTGCGGACGTCGGTGAAGCCGGCGTCCTCGCACATCGCCACCAGTTCGCGCATCGGCAGTTTGCCGGTGCCGCCGACGTTGACTGCGCGCAGCAACGCGACGTGGACGCTCATGCCGTTCCCGCCTGCAAGCGGTCGTACATGCGCACCAGGTCAACCAGCGTACGCGCGCTCATCTTGCGCATTACCTGTGCGCGGCGCACCTTCACCGTGATCTCGCTGACCCCGAGGTCGCCGGCGATCTGCTTGTTGAGGCGGCCGCGCACCACACCGTCGACCACCTCGCGCTCGCCGGCGTTGAGGGTGTTCCAGCGCTGCTGCAGGGCATCGAGTGCCTCGCCGTCACGGCGGCGCTGGCGGTCGATGTCGATCCCCTTGTGGATCGCATCCAGCAGCTCCTGGTCACGAAACGGCTTGGTCAGGAACTCGATGGCACCGTCCTTGATCGCGTTGACACCCATTGCGATGTCGCCGTGGCCGGTGATGAACACCACCGGCAGCTGCAGGCCGTGGCTGCCCATCGTGCGATGGAACTCCAGCCCACTCTGGCCGGGCATGCGGACATCCAGCACCAGGCAGGCCGGTGCATCTTCCAGTTCGTGCTCGAGGAATGCCTGGGTGGAGGCGAAGGCCCGCACCTGCAGGCCCATCGAGGCCAGCAGGTCTTCCAGCGCGGCGCGCACCGACGGATCGTCGTCGATCACGTAGACGATGGGTGCCGGGTCGGTGATGGGTGCAGCGGGCTTACGCATGGGGAGAATCCGTGGCGATGGGCAGGTCGAACACGAAGCAGGCACCGCCGCCTGCCGGTCGTTCGGCGCGGATCTGGCCGTCGTTGGCCTCGATCATCGAACGGCTCAGGCTCAGACCGAGGCCCAGTCCGTGCGACTTGGTGGTCCAGAACGCATCGAACACACGCTCAGGATGATCGGCGGGCAGGCCGACACCACGGTCGCGCACGCTGAGGCTGATCCGCTGTCCGTCGCGTTGGGTCAACAGGGACAGGCGGCGGTCGGCAGCCGGCACTGCTTCCATCGCGTCCACCGCATTGAGGATCAGGTTGCCGATCACCTGCTGCACCTGCACGCGGTCGGCCTGTACCAGCGGCAGGTCGGCATCGAGCAGCAGGGCCACGGCCACGCCGTGCTGGTCCAGCTCGCTGCGCGACAGTGCCAGCATTTCCTCCACCGCCTGGTTCAGGTCGAACGCCCGTCGTTCCGGTGCGGCACCCTGGGTCAGGCCGCGGATGCGGGCGATCACGTCACCGGCGCGATGCGCATCGGCCAGGATGCGGGCCACGGTCTGCCGTGCCTTGTCCACGTTCGGTGGGTCCTGCGCCAGCCAGCGCTGGCAGGCCTCGGCGCTGCTGGCGATCGCCGCCAGCGGCTGGTTCACTTCATGGGCGATGGAGGTGGTCAGCTCGCCCACGGTCGACGCGCGCGCCACCCGCAGCAGGCGGCCCTGTGCTTCCTGCACCGCGGCCTTGGCCGCTTCCATCTTCAACGCGAGGTAGGTGGTGATGCCGATCACCAGCATGCCGATCACCGAATTGACCAGGCCGATGCGGTAGGTGCCGAAGCGGGTGAGGAAGAAGCTCAGGGCGGTGAGTGCGATGCAGGCAATGGCCAGGCTGATCAGCCCGCGCGCGGCGAGTACGCGCGATGCCGCGAGGATGACCGCTGCGTAGAAGCAGGCCGCCGCCACGGCGTAGTCGGTGACGGTATCGACCAGGAAGATCGCCGCCATCACGACGATCAGGGCCAGCAGCACCAGCGGGCGACGGGGCGACAGCGATGGCATCGGAACGGCTCCCGGGCGTGGGGGGAAAGGATAGCAAAGCTGCCTCTAGCAGGTGCCGACCGTGCTTGGCGTGCTCCTGTGCTGTCGGCACCCACCAAAGCGATGCCTGGTAGTGCCGGCCGCTGGCCGGCAGCTGCAGGATCGTTGCGAAGTTCATGAGGTTGCCGGCCAGCGGCCGGCACTACCCGGGGCGGGCATGACCTCTGGTGGTGTTGTGCCGACCAACGGTCGGCACCTACCGAAGCGCGGTATGCCGGCTCCTGGTGGGTGCCGACCGTTGGTCGGCACAACCTCGGATAGTCCACCGCGCTACTCCTCCAGGCTGGCGTTCCAGAACCCCTGCAGCACGCCGGGGGTGGTCGCCAGCGTGGCCAGCACCGCATCCAGTTCACCGGCATCCACCGTGGTGGCATACAGCACCGCTTCTATCTCCACGTCACGCTCGCCGAACGGGCGCTGGTCCACCGCGCGCACCGGGTAGTGCGCCTGTTCCAGCAGCAGCAACAGCTGGTCCAGCACCTCGGCCTGCTGCTGACGCTGGCAGACCACGTTGATTGCATAGGTCGCCTCGCTGAACGCCTCCGGCAACGGCTGCCGCTGGATGCGGTTCACCACCGGCCGCAGCAGGGTGTTGGCGGCCAGCACGAACACGGCCGCCAGTACCGCCTCCGGCAGCAGCTTGATACCCGCACAGGCGCCAACCGCCGCCGAGCCCCACAAGGTGGCCGCGGTGTTCAGGCCGGACACCTGCGCGCCGTCCTTCATGATCGCGCCGGCGCCGAGGAAGCCGACACCGGAGATCACATAGGCCACCACATGCAGCGGTGAGGGCGGGCCGCCATACAGGTCATGGAAGCGCACGGCCAGGTCCACGAAGACGGCAGCACCCACCGCCACCAGTGTATTGGTGCGCAGACCGGCGGTGCGTTGGCGCAGCTGTCGCTCCAGGCCGATGACGGTGCCAAGCACGAAGGCCACCGAGAGGCTGATCAACGAGCTCAGGGTCGCGCCGGCGTTGAACGCCGGCAGGTTCGGATTGATGTCCATTGTGCTTCTCCCTGGACCAGGCGGCGGGCGCTTACTGCCAGCCGTAGCGACGGATATAGATCTTCTTCAGCACGGTAGTCAGCACCGCGTAGCCGAACAGGATCGCCACCAGGAACGGCCAGTAGCCGGTCGGCAGGGCCTGCAGCTTGAAGTAGCCAGCCAGCGGGCTCATCGGCAGGGTCACGCCAATGGCCATGATCAGGCCGGTCATCACCAGCAGCGGCGGCGCAGCGATGCTCTGCAGGAACGGCACCTTCGGCGTACGGATCATGTGCACGATGAGCGTCTGGGTCAGCAGGCCCACCACGAACCAGCCGGACTGGAACAGACCCTGGTCGGCCGCTGTGCGCGCATCGAACACGTACCACATCAGCGCGAAGCAGCTCAGGTCGAAGATCGAGCTGATCGGCCCGAAGAACACCATGAAGCGGCCAATGTCTGCCGGGTTCCACTTCAGCGGCTTGCGCACCAGTTCCTCGTCCACGTTGTCGAACGGAATGGCGATCTGCGAGATGTCGTACAGCAGGTTCTGCACCAGCAGCTGCAGCGGCAGCATCGGCAGGAACGGCAGGAACGCCGAGGCCACCAGCACCGAGAACACGTTGCCGAAGTTGGAGCTGGCAGTCATGCGGATGTACTTCAGCATGTTGTTGAACGTGCGCCGGCCCTGGATGACACCTTCCTCCAGCACCATCAGGTTCTTTTCCAGCAGGATGATGTCGGCCGCCTCCTTGGCGATGTCCACCGCACTGTCCACGCTGATGCCGATGTCCGCAGCACGCAGTGCCGGCGCATCGTTGATGCCGTCGCCGAGGAAACCGACCACCTTGCCCTGCGCACGCAGCTCGCGCACAAGGCGCTCCTTGTGCAGCGGCGTCAGGCGAGCAAACACGCGGTGGTGGTGCAACGCCCGCGACAGCGCGCCGTCATCCATGCGCTCGATCTGCGGACCGGTCAGAATGGTGTCTGCCTCCAGCCCGACCTGCGCGCAGACGCGGGCGGTCACCAGTTCGTTGTCACCGGTGAACACCTTCACTTCCACGCCATGCGCGGCCAGCGCCTGCAGCGCCTGCGCAGCCGATTCCTTTGGCGGATCGAGGAAGGCCACGTAGCCGACCAGGGTCAGCCCGCATTCGTCGGCCTGCGAATAGACGGTCTGGCTGGCGGCGGTCTCCTTCATCGCCACTGCCACCACGCGCAGGCCCTGTTCGTTCAGTTCCTCGGTGGTCTGCCGCACGCGCGCCAGGCGCTGCTCATCCAACGGCTTGTCCTCGCCGTTCTCGCGCACCGTGCTGCACACCGCCAGCATTTCCTCCACCGCACCCTTGCAGATCAGCTCATGGTGGTCCTCGCGTTCGGACACCACCACCGACATGCGGCGGCGCTCGAAGTCGAATGGAATCTCATCCACCTTGTGGTAGTCCTGCGACAGCCGCAGCGAGCTCTGCAGCTCCACGTGCTCCAGCACCGCACGGTCGAGCAGGTTGATCAGTCCGGTCTGGAAATGGCTGTTGAGGTAGGCAAATTTCAGCACATCCTCCGAATCGTGACCGAACACGTCGGTGTGACGTTCCAGCGCGATCTTGTCCTGGGTGAGGGTGCCGGTCTTGTCGGTGCACAACACCTCCATCGCGCCGAAGTTCTGGATCGCATCCAGGCGCTTGACGATCACCTTGCGCCGCGACAGCAGCACCGCACCCTTGGCCAGGGTGGAGGTGACAATCATCGGCAGCATTTCCGGGGTCAGGCCCACCGCCACCGACAGCGCGAACAGGAACGCCTCGGTCCAGTCGCCCTTGGTCCAGCCGTTGATCAGCAGCACGAACGGCACCATCACCAGCGCGAAGCGGATCAGCAGCCAGCTGACGCTATTGACGCCGGCCTGGAACGCCGTCGGCGCGCGGTCGGTGGCGGTACTGCGCTGGGCCAGGGTGCCGAAGTAGGTGCGGTTGCCAGTGGCCAGCACCACGGCGGTGGCGGTGCCGGACACCACATTGGTGCCCATGAACAGCAGGTTGTGCTGCTCCAGCAGACCGGCCAGGCCATCGCCCGGGTGCGCGAACTTCTCCACCGGCAGCGACTCGCCGGTCATCGCTGCCTGCGCCACGAACAGGTCCTTGGCGGTCAGCACGCGGCAGTCGGCCGGAATCATGTCGCCGGCCGACAGCACGATGTGATCACCGGGCACCAGTTCGCGGATCGGAAGGTCCAGCAGCCGTGCCGGGCGACGGCTGTGCAGGTGCGCACCGAAGTACTGGTCGGCCACATCGGCCGCCTCGGTACCCGGGTTGCGGCGCAGCACACGTGCGGTGTTGCCGACCAGTGCCTTCAGTCGCTCGGCGGCACGGTTGGAGCGGCCTTCCTGCACGAAGCGGATCAGCGTGGACAGCAGCACCATCGCACCAATCACCACAGTGGCCTTGATGTCCTCGGTCAGCCAGGACACCGCCGCCAGCACGGTCAGCAGCAGGTTGAACGGGTTGCGGTAGCACTGCCACAGATGGCGCCACCACGGCAGCGGCTTTTCGTGATCGACCTCATTGGGGCCGAGCGTGGCCAGCCGCTCCTCGGCCTCGTGCGGGCTGAGGCCATCGACGTGCGAGTCGAGCGCAGCCAGCAGGCGCGGCTCGTCCAGCTGCGACAGGGTGACCAGGCCGGTGGTGAGCGCGAACGGTGCGGCCTCGGCGCTGCCCGGGCCGAAGCCGGCTTCGGGCATGGCGCGACGGCCGAACAGGTTGCCTGCGCGACGGCTGCGCAGGAAGGCATTGAACCAGGCGTTGAGCAGGCTCATGGGAACTCCTTGAATGTCAGAGCCGGCCGCGGCCGGAACACGAACGGAACGGATGCAACGGATCAGGAGTGGCGCATCGCCAGTACCGCGGGTGACCACGGCTGCATGTGCAGGCGCTGGCTGCCACCGATGCACAGCGGCTTCATCGCATCGCGAAGTGGGTAGGGCAGATGGCGCAGCACGTTGATGCGTTCGCTGATCGGCAGCAGCGACAGTGCGTCGGCGACCACGCGCGGCGAACCGAGCGACAGCGAACGGGCGAAAACCACGGGGCCGTGCTGCAGCAGGTGGCTGCGCAGGGCGGCAACATCGCGCTCGCCGATCAGGCGGCGCAGGGTGATGTAGAGGATCTTGTAGGACATGGGGGTGATCTCCAGGCAGGCGGCGCCTGGCGATCCCCCGTCACTCAGGCAGGCAGGGACCAGCGGGCAGGCGCCAGGAACAGGCAACAGGCGGGCATACGGGGCGCGGGGCGCCCGGCAGGGTCGGGGTCCATCTGCGTCTCCATGAAGGGAGGGAGCCAGCCAGGGTTGCCCTGGCCAGTGGCGCTATTGTCCGCCCCTGAATGGGGTAGTCCTAGAGGCTCGTGGGTTAGCCCGGCTATACCTTTGTATAGCCGGGCCCGGCGATGTGCCAAGGTGCGGATCAATGGGCAGCCGGCGTGGTCTGCTTGCAGACGTCATATTCGCCGCGTGTAAGCGTCTTGTCGTGGTCGGTGTCGCAGGCGTGCATTCGTTCTGCCCAGTCCGGCGCAACCGCATCGACTTCGGCGAGGGTGACGATGCCGTCCTTGTCCTTGTCCAGCGATTCATAGGCTGGAATCAACTTCACTTCGGTTACGTCCTCGGCCGCGGTGGCCTTGCTGGCTTCCTGCGTTTTGGAACAACCGCCCAGCAGAATGCCGGCCGAGAGGATGAGGAGAGCGGGAAGGTAGCGGAAACCGGTCATGGCGTGCTCCTGAGGAGGGGGCGGTCCACCGGTGTGGTGGCCACGGCCGGATCTTCGGCGGGGGACTGTAAGCCGGTTGCGAAGAATGCAGGCAAGCGTGGACGCAAGTAGGGCGCCGTTCACCGCGATGGCGCCGGTCCCGCGGGTCAGGACCGGCAGACTAGGAATCGCTTCAGATGCGTAGGACATGTCCGGCTTTTGCAACTTTTTGCATATCGAGATTGTGATGCGGTCGTGAAAATTCGCGCTCGCCTTTCCCTGCGGGCCCGCCATGCGTCGTCTTCTCTCATTGATTCTGTTGGTCATCCTGTCTGGTAGCGCGCACGCATCCACACCCCAGATCAACGTAGGCGTGCTGTTCGACTATCTGCAGCCCACGCACAGCAACCTGCTCAAGCGCATCCGCAACACCGGTGACGCTACGGCCTACGTGCGTGTGGAAGTCACTCAGATGCACTTCGATACGGATGGCAGGGCCAGCGAAACGCCGGTGGATACCACCGCGCTGGTCCGCAATAGGCCGGACGCCCAAGGCGTCATCGCCAGCCCCAGCCGGCTGATCATTGCGGGCAATGGACAGCAGGCCACGCGCCTGGTCTACCGCGGCGCCCGCGATGAAGAGCGCTACTACCGGTTGCGCTTCATCCCGGTGGCCCCAACGGCCGAGGAATTCTCGCTCAGCGAAGACCAGGCCCGGGAGGCGGCGGAGCTCACCTCGGCCATCCGCGTCTTCACCGGCTACGGCACGATCTTCTTCGTTGCGCCTGAGAACCCGCGCTACGACACGCTCATCGAGCAACAGCTGGTGCGCAATCGCGGCAACGCCACCGTGGTGTTGGACAACCTGCGCCAGTGCGAGCGCGACCGCCCCGATACCTGCACGCCGGGAATCATCGCCCATGTGCGCCCCGGCAACAGCTATGCGCTGCAGGCCGCCGAGCACCAGTTCCTGCGTTTCGAGCTTCGCGAAGGCGACAGCCAACGCAGCATCGACTCACGTCGTTAAGCCCACTTCCACCGATGGATCTGTCCCGAACGGGCCTGTCAGGCGCCCGCTGGGACTGCTTTGCCCTTGCCTGGCACCTTGATTTCCACCCTTGAACCTGGAGTGCATCCATGTCCCTGAAGACCACCTTGCTGGCAGCGGCCACCGCCCTGCTGATCATCCCGGCCGTTGCTCTGGCCGCCACCGAAACCAAGTCGATCACCGTCAACGTCACCGCTGACGTGCCGAACTCCGCTGGCCTGCAGGTGTCCACCCCCGATGGCTGGGAAGGCCTGCCGCAGCACCTGCCGTGGGATACCGCCCGCCAGGTGCTGGGTGAGCTGACCGGCCGTGTCATCAACATCAAATCGCCGGCGGCCATCACCGCCTATCTGTCAGCGCCGGCACAGATGGCCTCGGCCGCCGATGTGGTCGACCTGGCAGTGAAGCTGGACAACGTGGTGGTGCCGGCCACCTCGGCCGCCAAGATCACGGTGGCCAATGCCGCACAGGCGGCGGCCGGCAAGTCGTTGGCGTTCGCTATCACCCCCACCGTGCCGACCGATGGCTACAAGCAGGGCAGCTACGGCGGCCAGTTCCACATGATCTTCGAAAGCGACATCTGACGATCGTGCAGCTTCGTGCCCTTCCTCCCGCATCGTCGATGCGGGGGGCAGGGCACAGGCGTCCGCCCATGAGACTTCCCCTCGCTCCCGCATATCCGGCCCTTGCGCGATTGGCTGCTGGCATCGGCGCCGTGGTATTTGCCGCGTCCAGCCATGCCGCTGGTCTCGCGTTGGGTGAGCTGCCCAGCCTGCTGGAGCAGCGCGAGCGCATGCCTGCAGAATTCCGGGCGCATCTGTTCGGCAATCCACTCACCGTGCGGGTGGAACTGGACGGGCGCTACCTGGGTGATGCCGAGGTGCTGCTGCACGAAGACAATCGTGTGCACCTGATCGGCTTTGGCGAAGCCCATGACAGTCCATGGCCGCAGACCGAACGCACACGTTGGGCCGAGGCATTGGCCGAGCCGATGGCGCTGGGCGTGTGCAGCCAGCAATGCCGGGGCCTGGCGGCGCTGCATTACAGCCTGTCCAACTCCCTGCTCAGCCTGCTGACCCCGGCCGGCGCACACAAGGACGGACGCCATGTTGCATTGCCGGAGACCGGAAGCCATGGCCTGATTGTACGCAACAGCGTGGCTGTGCATGGCGGCCAGGAGCAGCAGACCACTGCACGCTACAGCGCCGAACTGCGTGGCAGTGTTGGCCGCTGGAGCACGGCTGGCAGCTACCAGTACTACGCCCAGCCGGGCAGCCGCGAGCACTATCTCAGTGCGCTGTATGCGCAGCGCGAGCTGGGCGACCATTTTGTGCGTGCGGGCTACTTCCTGCCCACCTTCGAGGGCATCATCCGCCAGCCGCGTGCACCGGGCACGCAGAACGATACCGCGCTGGGCGTCATGCTCGGCTCGTCGGACGTACTGCTGGCCGACACGCGCAGCCCCAGTGTGTACCCGGTCTATGTCACTGCCAGCCGCGAAGGCGTGGTGGAGATCCTGCGCGACGGCAATCTGCTGTCCACGCAGGCGGTCAAGCCGGGCATCCAGGAAATCGACACCCGCCGTCTGCCCGGTGGCATCTACGACGTGGAACTGCGGGTCATCGAAGATGGCCACGAGGCCTCGCGTGAGATCGCGTCGATCCACAAGCCCAGTCGCTGGAGCGACCCCACACGCCGATGGCGCTACAGCGTGTTCGCAGGCCAGCAGCGTGGCCTGCTCGACAGTGGTCGTGCATCGCAGGACGGCAAGCTGGCCGCCGGCGCGGTGGTTAACTACCTGGTGCATCCACGTGCGGTGGCCGGTGCCACCGTGCAGCAGATCGGCACGCGCCGCGCGGCGGGGCTGTCGATGGACTGGCAGGCCAGCGACCGCTTCAGCACCTACACCAATGCCTATACATCCAGTGATGCCGGGCGGGGCGTCGACCTGCAGGGCTTATACCGTTACCGCGCAGGATCGGTGGTGGCCAACCATGCCCGCAGCTGGGCCGAGCAGCGCCAGCGCGTCCTGCCCGGTGACGGCTCGGCGCCGCGCTGGGAAACCCGCGGCGGCTGGCAGGACACCACCGCGGTGTCGGTCACCCATCGCTTCAGCCATCGCGACAACGCCAGCCTGCGGGTGGCGCGCAGTTCGGGCTTCACCAAAGGCACCGGCATCGATGTGTCCTATGGGCGCCGGGAGACCCTGTTCGGCAGGCACGACGTGAACTGGCGGGTGTCGGCCTACGACCGCCCCGGCAGCCGCTTCACCCGCTATCGCCGCCAGCGCGGCGTCGACCTGACCATCAGCGTGTCGCTGGGCAGCGAGCGACGCAGTTACAGCGGCAGCCTGGGCAGCCGTACCGGCGAGGCCGGCCAGCGCGACACCTATGCCAGCGCGGCAGCGACGCAGCGTGTGGATGGCAAGCTGGTGCAGACCGTGAACGGCATGATCAGTGCCGAGCGCAGCGGCATCGGCACTGGTGCGGGCGCGTACCTGCAGAGTTCGCTGCTGGAGGGCGACGTGCAGCTGTACCGTGGCGCGGGTTCCGGCCATGTAAGTGGCAGTGCCAACCTGGACAGCACGCTGGTGATCGGCGGAGGCCGTGCAGCGGTGCTAGGCCAGGGTCGCAGTGGCAGCGTGGATACCGGCATCATCGTCGACGTGCGCAGCGACTATCCAGACGTGATGCTGCGCGGTGACGACAGCCGGGGTGGCGGCGTGGAACTGAAGCCGGGGCGCAACTTCGTGCCGGTGACCGCTTACCGCGCGGGCCACGTGCAGTTTGATTTCCAGGGCCGGCATGCGCCCGCTGCCACCCTGCAGCCGTCAACCGTCAGCTACCACCTCAACAAGGGCGGGGTGATGCACGCCACCGTGGATGTGCTGCGCACCTTTACCGTGATGGGCCAGGTGCTCGATGCGGACGGCAATGGCGTAAGTGGTGTGCAGGTGATCAATCACGCCGGGCGCAGCGTCAGCCAGGAAGAGGGGTTCTTCACGTTGGAGCTGAGTGCACGCGCGCCGGTGGTGGAGCTGCGCTATCCCAACCTGGTCAGCTGTGTGCTGACGATGGAGGAGGGGCGGTATCCGCGCGAGGGGGACGTGCTGATGGTGGGTGGAATCGGTTGTTTGTCGCAGTTGGTTCAGGTCGCGCCGAAACCACGAGATTCGGAGCAATGGAGGTCAACACGGTGAGTGCTAGGGAACATTCGTCATGCAAGCTGCTGGCGTGTGGTGAGATCCTGCTGCGTGTCGTGATGCTACTGGCACTGTGCGTACCAGATACGCTTTGGGCACAAACGGCAGAGGTGGACATTCGTGCAAGTTTCTCTCCCAGCGCGCTTGATCCAAGCCATAGAAGATTCAAGAACGATACGCCGCAAGGCGGAATCTGCGTGCGATGGGGCGGGCACTGCAGGGCCGGGCAGTTCAGCATTTCCACGCCGTTGGGTGTCAGTGGGCGCCTGCTGGGTGGCAGTCCGGATAGCCCTCGTCAGAACTACTTCATGGCTGTCGACGCGCAGTGGAGAGATGTGGATGTTGTGCATGAGGGTGGCAGCGTCGCGCGGGTACGCTTCAGGATCAGCATGTTGGCCCAGCGCTACTCACGCAACAACAGCGGAAGCCCGAGCATCTATGGGGCCAGCTCAGGTGGTTGCAGGCCACTGGGTAACGATGTCGGTAGCACTCAATGGCATGCGTGGGGGTGGGTGCTGCCAGTTGGTCAGTTGACTTGCTCCAGACGTACCAATCATGCAGTCTCGTCGGCCATCAGCGTCACGGAGATCAGTATCGGATACGAGCTGGATACGCCCGATCCCCTGGCGATGCTCGATGGGAAGTACACGGGTGCGCTGGCTTACAGTGTAGGACCCGGTGGGCAGATCGACCTGGGTGACGGGGCACATCAGCAAAATGAGCTGACGGTAAAGTTCGAGTTGACAGTGGCTCACGACTTCCACATTCGATTCTCGAGCGAATCTCCAAGCGTGCAACTAGCACCAGAGGGCGGTTGGGCCAAGTGGATGGACCATGGCCTTCCTCCCACACGCCTACGCCAGGAACTGCTGTTCCGCCTGACCACTTCAAGGAACCTCAGCCTGAAGCTGCGCTGTGAGCATGAGGCTGCTGATCGTTGCGGGATTCGTAACCCGCGCGATGACAGAGTGGTTCCGGTGGATGTGGACGTGACCATGCCCGGCATGAGCAACGTGGCGGACGGTAGCCCGGCACAGGACACGCCGTTGCTGCCGGATGATGGACGGGCACCACATTTCACGCCTGATGGCTACCCTATTGAGCGACGCTCAACCCTGCGCTTTACGGCTGGCCGGGAGGCGGTAGCGGAAATGCTGAAATCGCCCGGCTCGCATTGGCAAGGCAACATGACGGTGGTGTTCGATGCCAATCCGTGACATGCGGGCAGAGCGCTGGGATGCCGGCCAGCGGCCGGCACTACCCGATGCCTTCAGAAGCGGTCGGCGAACGCATCCGTGGCACGCACCAGCGCATCCACCGTGGCCGGCTCGTTCGCACTGTGACCGGAGGTCACCATCTCCAGCTTTGCTTCCGGCCAGGCCTTGGCCAGGTCCCAGGCGCTGCGCGGCGGGCAGATGATGTCGTAGCGCCCCTGCACGATCACGCCGGGCAGGTGGCGGATGCGATCGATATCGCGCAGTAACTGGTCCTGTTCCAGGAAGATGCCGTTGCGGAAGTAGTGCGCTTCAATACGGGCCTTGGCCAGCGTATCCAGCGGATCATCGGTGGATTCGGCATCCACGTCGTGCTGCAGGGTGGCGGCGTTGTCCTCCCAGCCCAGCCAGGCCTGCGCCGCCTCGATGCGGGTAGCCTCATCCGGGCTGTCCAGGCGCGCCCAGTAGGCCGCGAGCATGTCACTGCGCTCGGCCTCCGGGATATAGGCCTCGTAGCGATCCCAGCGCTCCGGGAAGATCCAGCGTGCACCGCCGTTGGTTTCCGCGAACCAGCGGTTCTCCATCTCGCGGCCAAGGAACACGCCACGCACGATCAGGCCGGTGGCACGCTCGGGATGGGCCTGCGCGTAGGCCAGCGACAGGGTCGAGCCCCAGGAACCGCCATAGACCAGCCAACGCTCGATGCCGAGGTGCTCGCGCACCTTCTCGATGTCGGCCACCAGATCCTGCGTGGTGTTGTCGCGAAGCTCGCCAAATGGTGTGGAGCGTCCGCTGCCACGCTGGTCGATCAGCACAATGCGGTAGCGCGCCGGGTCGAAGAAGCGGCGATGGGTCGGCGAGATGCCGGCGCCGGGGCCGCCATGCAGGTACACCACCGGGATGCCCTCCGGCGTGCCGCATTCCTCGATATGCAGGATGTGCAGATCGCTCACCGCCAGAGTGAACTCGCGGTAGGGTTCGATGGCGGGGTACAGGATGCGCATGGGGCATGTCTCACAAGCAGGGGCGGCCAGCATAGCGCCGCAGCCCGGTGCCTGCAGTGGCACACGCCTTCGCGGCGCTGGAAATGGGCTGGCTGGTGCGCATAAGCTTCCGCGATGCAAGCGACCACGACAGGGACGTCCACGCGCCACCCCAGCCTCAGCAGTGGCGGCCGCGAGCTGCTGAAGTGGCTCGCGCTGCTGACCATGACCGGCGACCACGTGGCGAAGGTGGTTTTCGGCGGTTACGTGCCGGTAATGAGCGAACTGGGGCGTATCGCGTTCCCGCTGTTCGCGCTGGTGATGGCCTGCAACCTCGCCCAGCCAGGTGCGGACCTGCGCAAGTCGATCCGGCGCCTGGCCGTATGGGGCGTGATCGCGCAGCCGCTGCATGCACTGGCCTTCGGCTACTGGCTGCCGCTCAACATCCTGCTCACCTTCGCACTGGCTGCGGTGGCCGTGCATGCGCTGGCCAACAATCGCCCACTACTGTTGCTGTTGGCGGCGGGCTTGGCACCGATGCTGGTGGATTACCAGTGGGCCGGCGTCGGTTTCGTGCTAGTGGGCTGGATCGCGTTCCGGCATCGCGCATGGTGGCTGCTGCTGGTTGGTCTCGGGGCCGTGTGCTGGGCCAACCACAACGGCTGGGCACTACTGGCCGTTCCGGTGGTGCTGGCAGTGGCACGCGTGCCGTGGCGGCTGCCACGTTGGCGCTGGGCGTTCTATGGCTACTACGTGGGCCATCTGGCGCTGCTGGCCCTTTACGTGCATCTGCCCGTTTGACGGTGACGATGAAACGGGCTGCGCTATCGTCGCTGTCCGATGGAAGGCACTCCCGACGGTGGGGAGGATGAGCGGGTGACGGCATGCAGCGTCACCTACTCAAACAACCCATCGGAGTGTTCCATGAGCATCGAATCGATCCTGTACTCGGCCCAGGCCACCGCTGTCGGCGGCCGCGAAGGCCGCGCCACCTCGTCCGACAAGGCCCTGGACATCGCCCTGTCCACTCCGGCCGAACTGGGCGGCACCGGCGGCACCGGTACCAACCCGGAGCAGCTGTTCGCCGCCGGCTACTCCGCCTGTTTCCTCGGTGCGCTGAAGTACGTGGCCGGCCAGGAGAACATCACCATTGCTGACAACACCTCGGTGACCGGCCACGTCGGGATCGGTGCGGTCAGCACCGGCTTCGCCATCGACGTGGCCTTGACCATCTCGATGCCGGGTGTGCCCACGGCGCAGGCCGAGGAGCTGGTACGCAAGGCGCACATCGTCTGCCCGTACTCGCATGCCACCCGCAACAACATCAATGTGGCGCTGATCGTTGCCTGAGTGGGTCGGCCGCAGCGGGTGACAACCTGCTGCGGCCAAAGGAAGCATCTACCGGTCCAGATCGCGCCAGTCGTGCGGCGCAGCAGCCAGGAACGCATGCGCGCTGGTGTAGAGCGCCGTGGCGCCATTGGCGATGGACTCGGCACTGTACTCGCCCAGCACATGCAGCGTGCCCGCGGCGCTGCCATCGCAACGATGGCCGAGCAGCAGCACAGGCACCTGCGCCAGCCTTGCCAGACGCAGGGGCGGGGGTTCGGTGGCGTTTCCGGTCTGGCGCCAGGGACAGGGGTCCAGCACGGTCACCACCGTGGCCCCGCGCCTCAGCTTCCTCCAAGCCTGGCCGCAGCGTGATGGTCGGCCGATGTCCAGGCGATGGCCCTGACGCTGCAGCGCCAGAAGCGTGCGGTGCATGGGGGAATCTTCATGGTGAAGCGCGTTGATGAAGTAGTGCGCGGGTGCGCCCGGACGGTCCAGCAGTGCCGCCATTGCCAGTTCGATATTGCCGCTGGGCAGCAGACAGACCACCCGCCGGCGTCCTGCGGCGGAGGGCCATAGCGCGCCAGGGTCACGCCAGGCCATTCCCCGCAGCAGGTGCTGCAGGGCAGGGAAGGGCAGCGACTGCAGGTACTGCGCATGGACCTTGCGAAGCCAGTGCCCGGCCAGGAATCGGGCGCTCAACTCGGCGGCGATCGCTGGGGCGTGACCCAGTCGCTGCAGGGTGTGGAAGGCGCGGCCATGGCGCTCTGCGTGAAGCAACGGGCCGAGCGTGGCAAAGGCCCCTTCGGCAAGGCGAGTTGATGCCTGGGCCGTCAGCATGGGCAGCAGTGCCGCGCCGATCTGCACGCTCGCACGATGCAGGGCGTGGCGAGCCATCAGGCGCAGCGCCCACAGCCGTTCACCGTTCCATGCAGGCTTCATCGCGATGTCCTCGTCGATTGGGAATGCGTACAGCGTCCCCAGCCTGAAGCCGCGCAGAAACCGGACAAGTTCGAAATGTGGACAGAACTGTCTGTACGGGCAAATGCGTCATGCATGGACGCCTTTTTCGACCTTGTCCTACATCGGCGCTCGCTGCCGCCACGCATGCTGGCGTTCCCATGTCCTTCACATCGCGCCGCCGGCGCCCGCTCGATGCCATGCCCTCCGCCTCTCCCTCCATTGCAGAGTCCCTGCGCCGCCTGCATTCCGGTGCCGGTCCGGATGTATCGGGCGCGGGTGAGCTGCAGGCGCTGAGGCAGTACCCACGGCGGCTGATGGTGGCCTGCGGCGTGGTACTCAGCCTGCTGTCGTTGAGCGTGCTGATCACGCTCATCGTGGTCCAGGTCAATGGCTACGAGGCACGGCGCATCGCCGACTTCCGCCGCGCCCATACCGCGCTGCAGATCCAGCTGGCCCGCCAGGACGCCAGCTATGGGCGCATGGCGGACATGGTCGAGTACGCGTGGGACCGCAACATCCAGCTCGGCGAGGCCAGCGCCGAGAGCCTGCGCCGCGCCTACCTGGAGGGCGGGCAACGCCTGGTCGTGGTCGCCGATGACAGCAGCCGCCCGCAGATGGTGCTGGGCCTGGAGACCACGCAGTGGCGGCCACAGGACCTGCAGCGCTATCTGCAGCTCACCACCGCCGTGTCGCTCATCCAGCGCCTGAGCCGCAGCGCGGATGAGGGTGAGCCGACCAGCGCGTCTTACTTTTTCGACCCCAGTGGCCAGTATCTGTCGCTGGACAAGGGACTGACCGAGCGCAACCTGATCAGCGCGCTGGCGGCCAGTTCGCGCCGCGAGGTATTCGAGCATCTGCGCGCACCGGCACAGCTGCTGTCGCCCGCCTCAAGCCACGACCAGGTGCCGCTGCTGGAAAGCGTGGAGCGCAGCGACACGCCACGCCGGACCTTTGGCCGCCACCCGATCAGCGGCGAGCCATCGCTGGTGTCGGTGTTCCAGGCCAGCGCGGGCGCCAAACCCATTGCTACGTTCGTCGCCTACGAACCGATGGCGCAGCTGCAGGCGCTGCTCCGCCGCAACAGCCAGGGCCACCTGGCCCTGCTGGATCGCGATGGGCTGCAGGTGCTGGCCTCGAACCCGGACGACGCCCGCGCATCGCCACCGCGTGCCGATGTCGATTGGGTGCTGCTGGGCGACGCCACCCGTGCGCGCTTCCACAACGGACGCTTCACGCTCGCACTGGCCGTGGCAGGCACGCCCTGGACGCTGGTGGAAACCTACAGCTGGACCGACATCCTGCGCGGCATCGCGCCGATGCTGCTCAGCGGCATTGGCTGCTTGTTGGCTGCACTGGCGTTGCTGTGGCTCCTGTTGTTGTGGCTGCACCGGCGCATGTACACGCCAGCCCTCCGGCAGGTGAAGGCCATCTATGCCCGCGATCGGCGCCTGCGCCTGCTGCTGGAACACGTTCCGGTGGGCGTGGCCCTGCTCGAAGCCGGTACCGGCCACGTGCAGGACTGGAATGGTCCGCTTCAGCGCATGGATCGTGCCGCTGGTTCACGGCTGATGCCGCACCTGCGCGAAGCGATGATGCAGGCCGATCTCCGCCACGGCGCCGTGGAAGTGGTGGGCGACCTCGCGTTGGCCAGCGATTCCCGGCAGCGCCTGTTCCATCGCACCCACATCCATTCGGGAGGCGATGCCTGGCCCGGCGGGGTGCTGCTGATGGTGGAGGACATCAGCCGCGACATGCGCGAGATCGAGGCCGAGCGCGCCCGCACGGCGGCGGCGGAGGAGTGCAGTCGGGCCAAATCGAATTTCGTGGCAGCAATGAGCCATGAGATCCGCACCCCGCTGCACGGCATCATCGGCCACCTGGAGCTGCTCGCACGCACGCCGTTGCAGGCCGAGCCCGCCGAGCGCGTGCTGCGGTTGCGCCAGTCCGCCGATTCACTGATGGACATCATCACTGATGTGCTGGACCTGTCCCGCATTGAATCCGGGCAATGGACGCTGACGCCGGAGCGCTTTGCGCCGTCCGCGCTGTTGGAACGGGTTGCGGTGTTGTACGCGCCGATGGCGCAGGCCAAGGGTCTGCAGCTGGACTGCGTGGTGGATGCTGACGTGCCGGCGGCCGCGGTTGCGCCGATGGCCGCCATTGAGCGCGTTCTGCGCAACCTCACCAGCAACGCACTGAAGTTCACCGCGTCCGGGCGGGTGCAGCTGCGGGTGTCGTACCTGCGCGAAGCGGAGGGGGGCGTCCTGCGGGTTGAAACCACCGACTCCGGCATCGGCCTCAGCCCGGAAGAATGCGAACGCCTGTTCCAGCCCTTCGTGCAGGCCGGGCCCAGCATCGTCTCGCGTTTCGGTGGCTCAGGACTCGGCCTGGCGCTGTGCCAGCAGCTGTGCGAGCGCATGGGCGGGCGCATCTGGGTGGAAAGCACCCCGGGCGTGGGCAGTCGCTTCGTGGTCGACGTGCCGTTGCTGACCTCGATTGCCATTCCGGTGCCGCTGCCGCTGGCCGGGCGGCGGATCAACCTGCTGGCAGCGCCGGGCCCGTGGCGGGGTGAACTGGAGCGGCGGTTGCGCGGATGGGGGGCGCAGGTGCAGTTGGTCCAGGGCCAGGCGCCGGAGTCATCACCGGGGGCAGCGTGGGTGCTGTTCGAAGCGTCAGCGGACGATGTCCATTGGGTACGACGCACGGGCCAGCCCTGGATACAGGCCTGTCGTGAGGGTCCCTTGCGGCCGCAGGCGCAGGACGGGGGCCACGTGGTGTCCTGCTACGCCAGCGAAGCCCTTTGCCAGGCCGTTGTGCTGGCACTGGCCCCAGCTATGCCAAATGCGCCAGCTACTGGCGCAATCGGATAAATTGCATGAGTACCCACCTCAGGATCACGGTCATGGCAGGCACTGAAGCAGCCCAGGGCGCGGGCGGCGCCGCCGCCGCGCGCCTGGACGATCTGCGCCGGCTGCGTCGCCGCCTGCTGTTCGGGGGAGGGGCATTGATAACGGCGCTGGTGCTGCTGGCGGCCATCGTCAGCTCCATAGCCGACGTGGAAGAGTTCCACGCCCGCGAACGCCAGTCGTTCCTGGAAGCCCGCGCGGCGCTCGATTACTTCCTGTACCAGCGCGACCGCGCCTATGCCACCTCGGTCAACGGCAACGACGTGCTGTGGCGCGACCAGCGCCCTGCGCTGACGGCGGTCGGCACCCCGCTGGCCGAACGCTTCCATGCCCAAGGCGAGGAAGTGGTAGTGAGGGCGGAAGGCCGTACCGCGGTGCCGTGGCTGGTGCTGGGTGCGCGTGACAATCCATTGCCGCCCGAGGAGCTGAAGGCCTACCTCGGCATGATCGATATCTATTCGGCCTACACCGCCGATTCGATCACCTCGCAGGATGCGCCGGGCCCGGTGGCGATGTTCGCCTACGAGCCACAGGGACGCCTGTTGGCCGTCTCCAATGTCCGCGACGAGGCGCAGCTGCTGCAGACCCTCGGCGTGGCCACCCGCCAGCAGGCCTTTGCCCGCCTGCTGCGCGACGAGCCGGAGGTGCGCAAGGTGTTGCCGCGTCCCGGCCCGATCCGCGCCGCATCCCGCGAGGGCCGGTTGCTGTCCCGCTTCGCCGTCAATCCGCTCACCGGCCAGTCGTCGCTGGTGGGTGTGGTGACCATGGCCGAGGGCACCACACCTTACTTCCGACGTGTGGTGTTCGAGTCGGTGGACAACATCAAGAACCGTCTGGAGGCCCGCGAAGAAGGCCGCTACCTGGTGCTCTCGGCCCAGCATGAGGTGGTGCTCAGCAGCGGCGGGTTGACCAGCCAGGAACAGGACCTGCTGCTGCAGACTCTGCCGGCGCGCGCCGGCTCCAAGCCCTCCCGGCACTACGCGCAGGGGCGTTTCATCCTCAGTTGCAGCCTGCCCGGCGTGGACTGGACCCTCAACCATGTCTACGACTGGTCAGACATCTGGAAAGCGCAGGGCCCGTATCTGCTGGCGCGCAGCCTCAGCGCACTGCTGATCATTGGCCTGCTGTGGTGGCTGCTGCTGCGCATCGATCGGCGCGTGTTCACGCCGGCGCTGGCCGATGCATCGCGCGTGTATGAGAGTGAAGCGCTCAGCCGCGCCATCATCGGCACCGCGCCGATTGGCCTGGCGCTGCTGGCCCGCGATGGTGGCAGGCCCTTGCTGCAGA
This sequence comes from Stenotrophomonas sp. INTA L402-1, assembly GCF_059295135.1. Classification (NCBI taxonomy): domain Bacteria; kingdom Pseudomonadati; phylum Pseudomonadota; class Gammaproteobacteria; order Lysobacterales; family Lysobacteraceae; genus Stenotrophomonas; species Stenotrophomonas sp. INTA L402-1. The sequence goes on along the minus strand of NZ_JCAFWP010000001.1, from coordinate 402,023 downwards.
ACGACACCGCACGCCAGCTGGTGGGCGACGAGGCCGAGGAGGGCAGCATCGCAACCGCACCGCTGTACGCGCGCCTGGCCGAACTGGGGCGGAGCAGCCACGGTGACGAGGCACTGGAGCTGCAATGGTCGCCCGCGGAGGGGAACACTGACACCCAGCTGCAGATCAGCATGGCGCTGGCCACCTACCACGATCAGGCCGTTTGGGTCTGCGCATTGCGTGACGTCACCGCGCAGGTGGAACTGGAAGACACGCTGCGCCGTGCCCGCGAGGATGCCGAGGCCGCACGCCAGGCCGCCGAAGCTGCAACCCGCGCAAAGTCCGCCTTCGTGGCGACCATGAGCCACGAGATCCGCACGCCGCTCAACGGTGTACTGGGCCATCTGGAACTGCTGGCGCGTTCGTCGCTGCAGCCGGGCCAGCGCGAGCGGCTGGACCGCATCCGCTTCTCCGCCGAAGCGCTGATGCGGATCATCAGCGACGTGCTGGACTTCTCCAAGATCGAAGCCGGGCAGCTGGATGTGGAGCGGGGGCCGTTCGCGCTGCGTCCGCTGATTGAAGGCGTGGCGCTGCTGTATGCGCCGGATGCCCTGCGCAAGGGCGTGCGCCTGTTCTTTGCCGTGGAAGCGCCCGTGGGCGAGGACTGCATCGGCGATGCGCACCGCATCCGCCAGATCCTCAACAACCTGGTCAGCAATGCGGTGAAGTTCACCGAATCCGGCCGCATCATCCTGCGCGCCGAGCTGCAGCAGGTGGACGGCAAGGGCGCGCAGCTGCGCGTGCAGGTGATCGACTCCGGTATCGGCATGAGCCCACAACACGCGGAGCAGTTGTTCCAGCCGTTCCAGCAGGCCGACGCCAGCGTCTCGCGCCGCTACGGCGGCAGTGGCCTGGGCCTGGCGCTGTGCCAGCAGCTGGCGCAGGCCATGGGCGGCCAGGTCTCGGTGGAGAGCACCGAGGGCGTGGGAAGCAGCTTCACCCTGCTGCTGCCGGTGCACCTGCAGCCGGCAGCGAACCCGCCCGCACAGCCGCTGCAGGGACAGCGCATCACCGTGCTGTCGTCCACCCCGGAATGGCGCAGTGAAGCCGAGCGCCTGCTGTTGGCGTGGGGTGCCGAGCCCCTGTTGCTGGCAGCACCGCAGGCCGACGCCGGCGGCGAGGTACTGTTGATCGTGGGTGACCACCGGCCATGGAGCCCGGAAGAGGAACAACAGCTGGCCGGATCGCATCGACGCACCGTATTCGCCCACGCACAGGGCCCGCTGATCCCCGAGACCCGTGACGACCGTACCGAGGTGACCTGCTACACCAGCGACGCCCTGCTGGCGGCCATCGGCAGCAGTGAGGGTGCGCCTGCCGCGGTGGCGCCTCCCGAGCGTGCAGCCGTGGCGCAGTCGCGTGGGCGTGTGTTGCTGGTGGAGGACAACGCGGTCAACCGTGAATTGATCCAGCAGCAGCTGGAGGAACTGGGCTACGACGTGGAAGCCGCCGAGGATGGTGCCGCTGCAATCGCATTGTGGCAGGACGACACCTACACAGCAGTGCTGACCGACATCAACATGCCGGTGATGGACGGCTACGCGCTGGCGCGCGCGCTTCGCCAACGTGGTCAGTCACTGCCGATCCTGGCGATCACCGCCACGGCGCTGGCCAGTGAGCGCGAGCGCTGCCTCGCCGCCGGCATCGATGATCTGCTGCTGAAGCCGCTGAACCTGGATCGGCTGGAAGCCGGGCTGGGCAAGGTCGGCAAGGCGGACGTTGCGCCGCAGCCCGTTGTGGAAACAAACAGCACGCCACGCAAGGTGCCCGCCGCCATCCGCCGCCTGTTCGTGGAAACCGGCGACGAGGATCTGCAGACGATGGCCGCCGCGCGTGCCGGGAACGACATGGTGCGGCTGTTGGATAGAGTGCATGCCTTCAAGGGCGTGTTGCAGATGCTGGGCGAGCAGGCACTTGGCGAACGCTGCGGCGAGGTGGAACAGTCCCTGCGTGAGGGCCAGACCGTTCCGGCATCACAGCTGGATGCACTGCAGGCGGCATTGCAGGCACGCCTGGATGACTACCGGCACGAACTGGAGCAGGAATCGTGACGTGCGTGATGCGCGCCCGATCAGCGCTGCGGATTGTCCGCTTTCAGCCCCAGATCCGCAGCGAACGAGAACAGCTCGGCATCGCGTTCCACGCCCAGCTTGCGCATGGCATTGACCTTCTGCGTGCTGACGGTCTGCTTCTTGCGGTCCAGGCGGGCGGCAATCTCGGTGATGCTCAGCCCTTCCAGGAACAGCCTCACCACCTCCACTTCCTTGGGCGACAGCACCGTGACCCGGCGCTGCTCCTTGCGCCGCAGCAGTTCCACCACCGCTGGCGAGTGGTAGCGGCGGTGCGCGTACACCGCCATCACCGCTGCCTGTACCTGGGAAAGATCGTCGGCCTTGCTGACGATGCCGGATGCACCGCTGGCGTCGAGCTTGTGGATCAACCCGGGTTGATCCATTCCGGTCATCACCACGATGCGCAGGGCCGGGAAGCGCAGCGTCAGATAGCTCAGCAGTTCCAGGCCATCGCCGAACGCACCGCCCGGCATCGCGTAGTCGGTTACCAGTACATCACAGGGTTCGCGCTCAAGCAGCGCGACCAGCTCGGTGGAGTCGGCCACCGCGCCGATGCACTGGATCGCCGGCGCCTCCTGCAGCGCGCTCTGCACCCCAAGGCGGATCACCGGGTGATCGTCGGCAAGGGCAACGCGAATGGCCAGCTGGGTCATCAAGGCAGGGGTCCGAAGAAGGCGGGGAAGTGCAGGGCACCTACAGTCGGTGCCGGTACCGCTATGAAGAACAACAAGGAGATCATGCCATGAAAATCCGTATCGTCATTGCCGATGACCATCCCGTCATCCTGGCCGGCGTGCGTGAGTCGCTCGCGTCCGAGCCAAGCATCGACATCATCGATACCGCCGGCGATTCTACGGCATTGGTCGAGGCGCTCAGCAAGCACTCGGTGGACGTGGCCGTGACCGACTTCTCGATGCCGGGGGGCGATTACGGTGATGGGGTGGCCATGCTCGGCTTCCTGCGCCGCCGCTTCCCGAAGCTGCCGCTGGTGGTGCTGACCAGCATCTCCGGTGCGCAGGTGCTGGCCGGCATCGGCCGCACCGGCGTGAACTGCATCGTTGGCAAGATCGACCCCATTGCCGAGTTGACCCGCGCCATCCAGGCCGCCCATCGCCACGATGGCTACCTGTCCGGCAGCATCGTGCAGCAGCTGGAGAAAACCCAGGACGTGGCGCTGACCAAGCGCGAGATCGAAGTGCTGCGGATGATCGCGCAGGGCATGAGCCAGAAGGAGATTGCCGAACAGCTCAAGCGCAGCCGGCAGACCGTCAGTACGCAGAAGCACTCGGCCATGCGCAAGCTGGGGCTGGAGCGCACCAGTGAAATCTTCGACTACGCGTTGGCGCAGGGCCTGGTGTCGGCGTCACAGGTGGCGCGTGGCGTTCCTGACGGGGGTCATGGTGGATGACACGGCCGCAATCCGACATCGTCCGATGGAAACACCGGCTGAGGAAACTAGGGTGGAGGTACCGTTTGCTTCCTCGCATGGAGCCGCCGTGCCCCCTTTACTCGATGTCCGCATTGCCTCGTTGATGTGCAGCTTCAGCCAGCTGTCGCCCCACGGGCAGAAGCGGTTCATGGCGCTGCTCAACGAGTACCTGTATGCATCGCCCACGCAACGACGACGGTTGCGGCTGGACTGGGAAGGCACGGTTGCCCAACCGTGCGCGTGTGGAGAAGATCACGAAAGCGCGTGGTTGCAGTTGCCCGTGAAAAAGGCCTGAGGGATTGGTCTGGAAACGCGCCAGCGAGCAAGTGAAATCCGCGTGAAAATTAGGACGAGTCAGACAGCTTGAAGGAATGGGTTCGGCCATCGTGGCCGGGCCGGAATGCAGTTGCACAGGCAGTGCAGCGCATGCCGGTCATCCCTTTCTGAGAGAGAGCTGTCTTATGAAGAATTCGCGTCGCAATTCCCTGCTGATCGCGTTGCTGGTGTGCCTGGCCCCGGCGGCTGCTTCGGCCACGGAAATCCGCCTCACCCCGAGCTCCAACGGTGACAGCGGTGCAATGCCGTCGGGTTACAGCAAGCTGTATTTTGATCTGATTGATGGCGACTGGGCCGGCGAACTGAAGCTCCCGGAGCACCCGCGCCCGGGTGATGTGGTCGAGTTGAGCTCGCGTGCGGCCTGGACCTCCACGCTGGATACAAGCAAGACCACCCACGCTGATCTGCTTGATCTGACGATCAATGCGGGGACCAACGTCCAACTGCGCTGGTCCAGCAACTATCAGCGTTGGCACATGCTCGGCGGAGAAACTGCACGCTTTCTGACCCTCCACCAAGAGGGTGAAGCGACGGTTCCGATGTCGGAGCATGTTCTGACGGACGTGTTCCCGTCCATGTCGAAGAACATCACTCGCGTCAATCTTCCGGAATGGGCGCCCAAGCTTGCGCAACTGGCCTTCGTCAACACCAATCCGAACGACGTTGAGATCCGCAGTGGCGGCAAGCGCACGACGTGCCCGTCCACGCAGACCTGCGCCTACATCTTCAATGACATGGACAGTGCCTGGCACGCACGCGCTGCCTACGCGCGTATCCAGCCCTCGCAGGTTGACCTGCCGGAACCGACCGCCCGCGTGATGGACGTGGTGGTTGGCAGCGCGGCAGAGGATCTCACTACGCCGTCGATTCTGCGCCTGCCCGCCACCGCTGTAGAGGGTGATGTGTACACGCTCAGCAATCCGTCGGGCGATCACTTCACCCGACTGCAGCCAGACCACAGCAACCTGAGCACAGCCGTCAGCCTGCCGGCGAACGGCATCACGTTCCGCTACGACGCGGCAACGCGCACCTGGCGCCAGTAAGTCGCGCCCCCACACGTGGCACGGGTGAATTCTCCCGTGCCACGTGTGGCTTCTGCACTCACACCAAGGAAAATCCCGTGAAGCACCTTGCTACCACTCTGTTGTCGGCCGGCATCTGCTGCCTGCCGCAGCTGTCCCACGCCGAAACCACCGCCGGCCACTACGCCACCGCCCGCATCATCGCGGCCGACCACCGCGCCACCAACATGGACGCCAGCGCCCGCCCGGGCATCGGCCGTTTCGTGGCAGGCGACGAGCGCCAGCGCTTCGTCACCGGCGCCGTGGGCTTCGGCTATGCGCACGGCAACGGCTGGCGTACCGAAGGCGAATACACCCTGCGCCGCAGCGACACCTACACCAGCGGCTCCAGCATCTTCGCCACCAGCTTCAACAATCACGATGTCAGCTCGCAGCGGTTGATGCTCAATGTCTACCGCGACCTGACCCTGGCACAGGGCTGGACCCTGTACGGCAGCGCCGGCGCCGGCCTCGCTCGCATCACCTCGGGTGGCTGGCAGGGCAACGAAAGCCGCCGTTACGACAGCGCCACCCGCACGGGCCTGGCGTGGTCGCTGGGCGCAGGTGTTTCGTATGCCGCCAGCCAGCAGCTGACGCTGGATCTGGGCTACCGCTACGTCGATATGGGCAGCACTGAAAGCGGCTGGAACGCCTTCGGCAATGCCCGCAGCCTGCAGGACGAAAAGATGCGCCTGGACCTGGCCTCCCGCGAGATCCACGTGGGCGCCCGCTGGGCGTTCTGAACGAACAACCGCGACTCGGCAGGCAGGTTCAAAACTCGTCGTTGTCCTATGCCTGCCGAATCGCGGTGTACGTAGCATTTCCTCTCGAAGGGAATGCCCTTCGCTCAAGCCCAGCAACGCGCGGCTTGAACGCAAACAACCACTCCTGATAGGACTTTAGAAACATGAACAAGCTTGCAATTGCTCTGTCCGCCGCGCTCTCGCTGGGTGCTGCTGCTTCGGCCAATGCCGCTGATGCAACCATCAGCTTCAGGGGCACAATTGACGCCACCACGTGCTCTGTCGGCGTGGGTGGTTCTGATGCCACCGGCACTACTGTCACGCTGCGTCGCGCGAGCAAGACGCAGATCGAAACCGGCAGCGACGTATCGAAGGAGACGCCGTTCACCATCGTCGTCGGTGACGACGGCAACAAGTGCCCGGGTACCACCAGCATCCTCAACTTCGAAACCGGCCTCGATTCTTCGGGTCGAATCGCGAATGACGACGCCGCAACGGCCAAGAACGTTGCCCTCGCTGTGGTGAATTCGAAAGGTAATGTAGTGGATCTCCGCGATCCCGATATTCTCGAGTCGACGACCTTGAACGATGGCGTGTATACCCACGCCCTGAAGGCCCGCTATATGCGCGTTGACACTACCGAAGAGGTTACCGCAGGCACCTTCGTGGGTGCGGTTGGCGTCAACATCGGCTTCCGCTGATCTGTCGGCGGGCCGGTTGCGTACTCGAGCCGGCCCGCATTTTTCGCATCTTGAAGAGGAGTCGCATCATGCGCCGCATTCGAACCCTTGCTCCGATCGCGCTTGCCATTGCAAGCCTGGGGGGGGCTGATACGGCGGCCGCAGCCGTCACACTTGAAGCAACTCGTATCGTCTATCCAGAGAACTCGCGAGAGGCGAGCATCCGGCTCCACAATAATGGGGGAAATCCATCCCTGGTTCAGACATGGATCGATGATGGAGATATGAACGCAACGCCCAGCACAGCATCGGCCCCTTTTGTCATTCGCCCACCGATCTTCCGTATTGATGGAGGCAAGGCACAGGTACTCCGCATCCAGGCGATCGGTGGCGACCTTCCGAAGGATCGCGAAAGCCTCTTTTGGTTCAACGCGCGTGATGTTCCCGCAGTGGCAAAGGATGATGAGAGTCGGTTGCATCTCATTGTACGAACGAGAATCAAGCTGTTCTACCGCCCCAGCGGTTTGTCTGCGGCTGGCGCAGCCGAAGCACCCAAAAAGTTGACGTGGGCGCTTGTGAAAAACGACTCAGGTTACGTGCTGGAAGCGAAGAACCCGACCCCATACCACGTCAGCCTCAATCGAATCGTTGCAGGTGGTGCCGCACTGGGTGTCGAGTCGGGCGTAGTTGGTCCCATGGCCAGCGCCCAGTTCCAGTTGAGTGAGTCGGCGTATCGGGCCCTTGGTGACCAGGTGACGTACGAGTACGTCAATGACCAGGGCGGCCAGATCGAAATGAAAGCACCGTTGAAGTAACCAAGCATCACTTTCCTTGCTGCCGGGGGCGCCTTTGTGCGCCACGAATCCCTGCGCCTTCGCCGTGGATACTTGCCATGAACCGACACTCTACAATTACATTGCTGCGCCACCACCGCCTCGCTGCGGCCGTGCTTGCCGCACTGCTGCCGATGAGTGCCGTGGCTGCTCCTGCGCTGGAATTCAATGCAGACTTCCTGCACGGCGCAGGTACTGGCCTGGATCTGAGTCGCTTCCAGAACGACGGGCCGCTGCCCGGCACCTACAGCGCCGACATCCTTGTCAACGATCAGCTGGTGGGCCGCCATGATGTCGAGGCACGTGCAGGCCACGGCGGCGAGGTTCTCCTGTGCTTGGACCCCGCATTGTTTGCATTGATGTCTCTCGACGAGGCCAAGCTGGATGCCATCCGCCAGAAGGAGGAGGGTCGCGATCTGTTACCTCTGCCGGAACAAGCCACCTGCGAGGCATTGTCGCGCTTCATCCCGTCGGCCAGCATGCGCCTGGACAGTGGCGAACAGCGCCTGGAGATTTCGATCCCTCAGGCCTATCTGCGTTCGAATCGCAGCGGCTGGGTGTCACCGGATCGCTGGGATCCTGGTATCAATGCGGCACTGATCAACTACAGTATTAACCACAGCCGTTCGGAGAGCAGCGGCCGCCAGAGCAGTCACACCGGTGCAACCATCGATGCCGGCTTGAACCTAGGCGCGTGGCGCTTCCGTCACAGCGGATACTTCTCGCAGAACGACAACGGCGATCGCAGCTATACTGCCAGCCGTAGCTATGCCGAGCGCGAGATTCGGGCATTGAACGCCCAGCTGACCGTGGGCGAATCGTCCACGGCAGGTGACCTGTTTGAGTCAGTCAGCTATACCGGTGTCAATCTTCGTACCGACTCCCGCATGCTTCCGGAAGTGTTCGGCAGCTATGCGCCGGTGGTCCGAGGTGTGGCGCAGACCAATGCGCGCGTGACCATTCGCCAAGCAGGTCGTGTGGTGTTCGAAACCACTGTGGCACCGGGCCCGTTTGAGATCGACGACCTGGGCAACACCTCCGGCGCTGGTGATCTCGAGGTCGAGGTCACTGAGGCTGACGGTCGCGTGGAGACCTTCGTGGTGCCGTTCGCCTCGGTGCCACAACTGCTGCGTCAGGGGCAGCAGCGCACCAGCCTCACTGTGGGTCAGCTGCGCAATGCCGCCATCGATTCGCCGGCGTTCGTTGAGGCGACCCTGCGCCGTGGTGTAGGCAGCGGCTTCACGGCGTTTGGCGGTGCAACCATTGCCGATGGATACAGTGCCATCATTCTTGGTGGCGCACTGAATACCCGACTCGGCGCATTCTCTGGCGACCTGACTTTCTCCGATGCGCGCCTACCGTCCCCGATGGATGGTTTCGGCAAGCGCATGCAGGGCCAGTCCTATCGCTTGGCCTACAGCCGTAGTTTTAACACAGCCACCAGCTTCACCCTGGCGGCATATCGCTACTCCACGGAGGGCTATCTGTCCTTCAGCGATGCGGCGCGCCTGCGCCACGATCTGGCCAATGGCAGCTCGGGGTCCAATGTGTCTAGGCAGCGGAGCCGAATCGATCTGCATGTGAACCAGCGCCTGACGAAAGGCTCGCTGTTCCTCAACGGCAGCGCTACTGACTACTGGAGCGAGAACCGCCGTACCACCAACTTCTCGTTGGGCTACAACGGCCAGCTCGGCCGCGCCTCGTACAGCATCAGTGCCCGCCGCACGCTGGAATCGTCGCTATTCAACAGCGGCAGCCAGAAGCAGAGCACTGGTGCCTATCTGAGCGTCAGCGTGCCGCTGGGCCGTGCTCCTGCCGCACCGCGTCTGAGTGCAAGCGCCAGCAGCGACCGCAATGGGGGGAGCTACCGCGCGGGTGTCGGCGGCAGTTTCGGTGATGGCACGCAGGGTAGCTACAACCTGTCGTACGGCCAGTCGCCGGGCAGCAGGAACGTTGGTGCCAACGTGGGTTATGCCGCACCGATGGCAAATCTCAATGCATCGTGGAGCCGCAGCGACAACAGTCAGCAGTTGGGCGTTTCCGCGTCTGGCGGCGTAGTGGTGCACGGCGATGGCATGACGTTCTCGCAGCGTCTCGGCGATACCGTAGGTCTGGTACATGTTCCGGATGGTCCGGGTGCGGGTGTTGGTCACTATCGCGGGGTCAAGACCAACAAACGCGGCTACGCCGTGGTGCCGTACCTGAGTGCCTACCGCATGAATGAGATTGCGGTGGACCCGACCGGCCTGCCGATGGACGTGGAGCTAAAGAGTGGCTCGGTCACCACGGTGCCCACCGCCGGTGCGGTGGTCAAAGCGGTCATTCCCACCGCCAGTGGTCGCAGTGCACTGATCGAAGCCCTGGACAATCACGGCCAGCCGCTGCCGTTTGGCTTGGATGTGTACGACGAAAGTGGGCAGGTGATCGGTGTGGTCGGGCAGGGCAGCCGTCTGTGGGTGCGCGGCATCAACGACCGCGGCCAGCTGCAGGTCCGTCCGGGTGGCGACGCCGCGCAGAGCTGCACCATTGCCTACGACTTGTCCGGTGCGAGCAGCGACCAGCTCTATATCAGTAGTTGCTTGCGGGCCGACGTGGCCGAGCGGGGCGACCGCCACGCGGCTGCTGTCGCGCCGGGCGCACCGAATTGAAGGGGGGGCTGACCATGAACGTACGCCAGCGAGCCTTCTTTGATTGCACTCGGCGCGCAGCTTCCCGTCTGGCCTGCATGTTGATGCTGCTGGGTGTTGCACTGCCGGCAGCCGCGGATCTCCATGTAAATGCAACCCGGGTCCTCCACCAGGAAGGATCTGGCCCGGCCCGGGTGAGAATCCGGAATACTGGCGAGGCGGCGTCCCTGATCCAGTCCTGGATTGATCTGGGGGACGCCAGCGTCGCGCCCGAACATCTGAAGGCGCCGCTGATCACCACTCCCCCGTTGTTCCGCCTTGATGGCGGCAAGCGCAGGGACATCCATGTTCGCGCGGCGGATATCGCGAGCCTGCCAACAGACCGCGAGACACTGCTTTGGCTCAATATTCTGGAGGTTCCTGCGCGCAAGCCTGGAAAGGGAAAGAGCCTGTTCGAGCATGCCGTACAGTGGCGGTTGAAGGTGTTTCATCGGCCCGCAGGGCTACCGGGAAAGCCCGAAGCTGCAGCTACGGCGGTGCAGTGGAGCTTCGCCGAGGAAGATGATGGGAGTCTTGTTCTGCATGCGCGCAACGCCTCTGCCTACTACGTCAGCCTACGTGAACTGAAGCTGGCCGGCCAGGTGCTGCCGCTGGTGGTGCGTAAGGCACAGATTCCCCCCTACGGGAACTGGACGCAGCGCGTGCCGGGTCAGGCCGATGCATCGAATGGATCGCTACCGCTACAAGTTGAGTGGCTCGATGACCAGGGCTTCGTGCATGCGCTGAGTGCATCAGCGCGTCTGGCCAAATAACGATTCGCGCGGAAAGGCGCGTGCGCTGTCAATCGGCGACACGCAGATGAACAACGTCAAGTCGGATCTGAAGCGCCACGCTGAGGACGGAGAATATCATGATCATGCAGATGAAAAATCGAAAGCCCCGAACCTGTTGCGGCCATTGGGCGAGCCGCCTGATGGCTGCAGTGATGTTGCTGGGGGGCGCAGGAGCGGCATCGGCCTGCGTGGCGACGTCAGGTGGTACTAGCATCACAGGTGGCCTTCGTTATGACGATGAGATCCCCAAGGGCACTGTGGTACTGGACTGGCAGGATGTGCCGCGCCGGTTCTTTGAACGCTGCGCTCCTGGCGCTACGGCGCAGATTGAGTTCAAGCCTGCCCTGGACCCCGCAGAGGCTATAGGAGGGAATGCGACCTTCAGGAGTCCATACCGCGGTAGTTTGGGCGTTCAGTTCTACGTTGCGGGTCATGGAGTTGTTGACGCGGATGGAGCGACGGTTACTGCGACTGCAACACGAGATGATGCTACGGGCCAGTATTCGATAAGTGTTGAAGTCAGCCATCGGATCGTTGCGCTTGCGAACATCGGCGGCGATGACGATACCGGCTACATGTCCAGCGCACTGGAAGTCAAGGACGAGACGTTTGGTCAGGATCTTGCTTCTCTCGATTTTGATTCTTACAACGTGACAAGAAATCGCTACTCTTCCTGCGGATTTTCATCCTCGCCGCCGGAAGAGTTGACGGTGCCCACGGCGTATACGTCCGGGCTGAGGCATGAGAATTCCAGAGGGGCGGAGCTGGGTTTCAGCTTCAGCTGGTCCTGTTCGATCGGAAATCAGCCAGGCGATCGGGATGGTGGCGACTTCGCCTTCTCCAGCCCCAATGGCAACTCAACCGACGGTAGGCTGAAGCCCACTGGCACAGCCAGCGGCGTCGATCTGCTGGTTACGTTGACGAACAGCAAGGGGGACAATGTCCCGGTGAAGTTCGATGGCAGTTGGTACTCGAATGACAGGGACTTTCAGCAAACTGGTGGAGGCTTGCCGAGCTCGGGCACCCAGCAGATGCAGGTGAGCTTCATCCGCAACAAGGACGAATTGAATCCAGGTGATGCTTCCGCATCGATGACCATCACGGTCGAGCCTTGGTAGTGCGCATTGGTTCTGAGGCCGTCGTGAGGGAAAGGTTGCCTCCTCGGCTTGTTCCAGGCCGGAATCGTCCAGCCAGGAGATCTTCACGTGGGCACTTCGGCCGGCCTCAGCCGCCATTTGGCCATTGGCGCCATCGCCCTTGCCGCAGTTCGGCGTGATCTGCGGCAAGGGCGATGTCCTGGCTGTTCACGATGAGCCTGGCGAGGCTTACGTAATAGGGCGTAGGGTTGAATGCTTGAAGAATGTGCCGCCCCGACGCGTGGGTCTGTTGTGTCCATTGCAGCAGCGCTGGTGCGTTGGCCGGCGTTCCTGCAAGTGCAGTCGGTCGATGGAATCTCTTCAGTCGCCATCGCAGCGCGATCTCAACCGTGTCGGGATAGGCTCCAGCCTGGCGCGGCGGCACATCAAGAATGTTGAGCCACAGCAGGGATTTCCGGTTCCTGAGGAGTTTCCCGTGTGCGGCTGGACGAATCTGGATGTCACGCTTTTCTCCGGCTTGCAGCCGAAACATGGGGGCGTAACAAAAAGTGGCACGCGGAGTGCTTCCAATGTACGTCCTCGCGACCCTCGTCTATCCACGCCTGGGTTAGGGAGGGGGGCTTCCCTGTGTTCTGCAGCTTGATCCTGGGAGCCGAGGTTGCGCCTTCCATGGAGATGATGCGGGTGGCATTCACGCGCAGATCGGTCCAGGCCGATGTCGGTATCGGCCGATACCGCCATGCTCGGTCTTGAACGTGAGGCGATCCTGCTGCGTGCCTGCCCGGTCGTCTGTGCCGATACCACCTATCACGTGGCGAGGTTCCCTTGTCGCGCTCATGAGATAAGGCAGGTCCTGTGGGCGACCAAGGCGAGGGCAATCGCTGCGTGATCGCACGGGTGGCAGTGTCCGCCAGCTGGCTGCACTTATCTGAACCGTAGTGTTTTTTCGTGAAGTTGGCAGGAGAGTTCGTACTTGTTCTATACCCTTGTTGCTGGGGCGCGTCGATTCTGGCCGCTCCATCAACCCGGAACCGCGTCGCATGACCAAGAAGTCCCTTCTATCTTCAGTTTTCATTTCGCTAACAATGCTGTCTACGGCATCCTTCGCGACCCAGGCCGCCGATCGTGATGGCTTGTACGCCTTTGGAGGCGTCGGCGCCACGGCCCCGAATGGAGATCTGTCGTACGAGGGCACGTCCTTCGAGCGCAGTGACATCGTGACCAGCCTTCAAGCCGGCGCCGGCTACCGTTGGAATCGGCACCTGGCCATGGAGGTGGAAGCGCATTCCACGCTGGGTAAAGCAGACCTGCAGGGTCTCGGAGAGGTAGGAAGCTACGGTGTGCGCGCCGGTGTGCTGGGCATCCTGCCGCTGGGCGATCGCTTCGAGCTGGTCGGCAAGGTATCGCTGGGCAACGAACGCAGCCACTGGACCGAGGGCAGCCTCAAGCCCTACCGCGTGACCCTGAACCAGTGGAACCTGGGCTTGGGCATGGGCGCGCGCTACTGGTTCAACGATGCCACCGCGCTGCGGCTGGATCTGGAGGGCCTGAGCCATGGCAGCTACCGGGCGGGGCCCAGTCGCGGTGAGCTGGATATCGGTTCGGTAACGCTGGGTTTGCAGCACCGGTTCTAAGCGTTGCGCTGCCGGCGGCTTGTCGCCATCGGCTGGGCGGATGACTCGCATGGCGCTCGCCGACGAATAATGAGCTCTGCAGATGCGGGGGCGTAGACGCCTGCTTTCAATGACGCAACATATTGAAAGTACGGGCTGATTGTCGATATGCGACAATTCCGCTCCTGCGTGACATCACAGTCTGCATGCGCCGATTGCTTGGCGTCCACCGCCTTCCTGTGCGCATGATGCATTGCCACCGGAAAAGGGTGGCCGGGCCTGGAAACCCGTCGAGTAAGTGCTGTTTACGCTTGTCAGCCGGCGCCGCTTTCTGCGGCGCCGGCTGGCATTCCGTTCGCGTCTTAATGGCGGGCGGTGCGTGGAGGTGGGCGAAAGCGCACCTGCCCGGGTATAGCACTCACTCGCGGGTTTCCAGCCACGTACCGTCCGCCACCTTTGTTAAGGGGCGGTGCCGTATGCCTTGCACGGAGACCTGCCATGAACGCAACGGATATTCCCCATCTGCGCGCCCAGTACGCCCCGGCCAATGCAGATGAAGTCGACACCGCAACGCCTGACCCCAATAGTTTGATTGCCCTGCTGCACCAGATTGGTCTGGGTGCGGCGGCTGACGGTCAGCCCTGGCCCGAGCGTCATCAACTGCCGGGGCGATGCCTGGCGCTGGCCGATGCCGATGGAGCGTTGGCCGGCCTGCGCATCGTGCAGGAGCTTTTGCTGGCGGCCGAACGCGCCCGGCAGAATGGCGGCCCGGAGCACTACGTGGGCGACCGCGTGATGGAAGGGTTGAAGCTGGCTGCCTTGGCGTTGACCAGCCATGCCATCTTCCGGCTGCAGCCGGAGTAGCTCTTCTCCGGTACAAGCCGAGTATGGCGATGTCGGTCGTCATGGCCGGCATCCTTCGTGCCGTCGCACGCGACGTGGCAACGGCACCTGCCGTTGCCTTCGGCTTACATGCGACGCAGCCCGGCAGATGCCTGCCTCGCGCCTTGCGGGCGCGTGATGGTCGGCGAGCGAGGATTAGGCTATAAGCACCGTATTCAACCGGCCATCGTGCGCTATGACACCTATCACCCGTCAGCGAACGTCCACTGCGCCCAGGGGGCGGCGCCCCCGCACTGTCCCGCGCGGCATGTGGTGGGTGGTGTTGGCACTGCTAGGTGCGCCCGTGCTGGCCCAGGCGACATGCTGGCGAGGAGGGGGGAGCTCTACATTGCCGCCCCCAGCCCAGGTCACGTTCAGCGCCCGCGGCGTGGAGGTGGGTGGGGCGTTGACGCCTTGGCTTCCGGTCAACAACGGAGCGCCCACCGGTGACTTCCAATGTAACCGTAGCGAATGGATCAAACACTGGGCGACAAGTACTGGCGCTTTCCTGCCTGGTCTTCGCTATGCGGAAAGCGGGTCCCAGTTCGTGGTGTACCCCACCGGCGTGGAAGGGGTGGGGATGGCGTTCTTGGTCGAACACTCCCGGGACAGGCGCGGCACGCCATTTGCGTTGGGTGATCGCGACGTGGACCTCTATCAATCTGAAAGTGGCACCGATACCTTCGGAACCCGCATCATGATGAAGTACATCCGTACAGGTGATATCAAAGGTGGCACCGTTGGTACGTCAGGCGGGATGATTGTTCAATCGCGAATCCTTGACTATAACGACAGGCTGCTTGTGTCGGTGAACCTCCAGATTGCGGCCAACGTACTTCAGATCCAGGACCGGCCCAGCTGCAGGATGCGGACGCAGGAGGTGCGGATGCCCACGCTTTCAATGGCCGCGTTCAAGGGCGTTGGCACCCATGCCGGGCAGCGCAGCTATGAGCTGCTGTTGGACTGCGAGGGCGGCGTGGGCCAGGTGGATTATCAGGTGGTACCGACAACCCCTGTACTCAACAGCGCGCAGGGTCTGGCGGAAGCTACTGGTGGCGTGAAGGGTGTGGCCTATCAATTTCTCAATGAAGATGGCTCACCGATGCGCTTCTATGGTTCGGATGTCTTTGGTTACGGGTCGTCCAATGCGGAAGTGCTGCGCAAGACCTTCGGCGTGCGCTACCAGCAGACAGAGCCCACCATTACACCGGGCGCGGCCAATGCAGGCCTTGTCTTCAGCTTGACCTTCCCCTGATGGTCCTCCACGGCCTGGAGCCCGCGCAGCCATGAAGCCCTCGTTCCCGCATCTCCTGTTGGTAGCGCTGCTGGCGTTCTGTGCGCCTGTCCATGCGGAAGTCTCCGTGCTGGGAACCCGGGTGGTTTACCCGGCAGAGCAGCGTGAGGTGGGTGTGCCGCTCAAGAACGAAGGTGCGCGCGCTTCGCTCCTGCAGGCCTGGATTGCCGATGGCGATCTCGAGCAGAAACCGGAAGCGTCCAAGGCGCCTTTCATCCTGGACAAGCCGCTGTTTCGGCTGGAGCCGGGGCAATCGCACATCCTGCGCGTGCGCAGTCTTCCTGCGAAGGCGCCCAAGGACGACCGCGAGCATCTGTACTGGTTGAATGTGGTGGATGTGCCGCCGCGCGAGGCGACAGCCGACGAGAATGCGGTGCAGGTGGCCATTCGTTTTCGGATGAAGGTGCTCTACCGGCCCAAGGGCCTGGGCGCGCCGGTGAACCCCGTCGCCCAGGTGAGCATTCGCCAGGCCCCAGACGGTCTGGTGCTGCATAACGCGGCACGGCATTACTTCAATGTGGCCGAAATGACGTTGGTATCCGCCAGCGGCGAACGTTCGCTTGATCCGTTCTATCTTGCGCCGGGCGAGTCGCGCACACTGGCCTTGCCGGAAGGCTTTGCAGGTCCGCTGAGCAGCATCCGCTACAGCTGGGTGGATGATGAGGGTGCGCTGCATCCGGAGAGCGCGGCGGTACCAACCCTGTAGCCGAGCCCATGCTCGGCTGCTTGGTCCCTGGGGCAGCCGAGCATGGGCTCGGCTCTACTGGACGGACCACGCAACGACGGGAATACAATGCGGCCATGCCTGCCACGCCCACCCTTGACGATCTGCGCCGCCACGCGGTGGCGCGCACGCTGTTCAAACCCAGCACGCTGCTGACCGCGATCCGGCGCCTGGGCTTCGTGCAGGCCGACCCGATCCGGGCACCCGCTCGCGCGCAGGACCTGACCCTGCGCCACCGGGTGAAGGACTATCGCGCCGGTGACCTGGAGCGGCGCTATACGCGCCTGCCGGTGGAAGAGGATTGCCTGGTGAACTACGGCTTCCTGCCGCGCGAACATCTGGCGCTGATGCATCCGCGCGTGTCCAAGCGCGAATGGGACGCCGAGACCCAGCGCCGTGCGGCGGATGTGCTTGCGTTCGTGCGCGAACGTGGCAGCGTGCATCCGCGCGAGGTCGATCAGGCCTTCGCGCATGGTCGGGTGACCAACTACTGGGGCGGCACCAGCAATGCCAGCACGCACCTGCTGGATGGCATGCACTACCGCGGCCTGCTGCGCGTGCAACGGCGCGACAGCGGTACGCGCATCTATGCAGTGGTCGAACACGCCGAGGCGGATGCCAGCGAGCAGGCGCAGATTGAACGCGCCGCGGCGCTGATCGACCTGGTGGTGCGCAAGTACGCGCCGCTGCCATCGGCCAGCCTGACCTACCTGGTGCGCCTGCTGGGCTATGGCGCACCGCATCTGGCCGAGCAGACCCGGCAGGCGTTGATGCTGGCCAGGCAACAGCTGGCCAGCTGCACGCTGGACGGCACCACCTGGTACTGGCCGGCCGATGAGAATCCGCGCTCGCGCCGCCACGCACCGGATGAGCAGGTACGCCTGTTGGCCCCGTTCGACCCGGTGGTGTGGGACCGCCGCCGCTTCGAGCTGCTGTGGGGCTGGGTCTACAAGTTCGAGGCGTATACGCCTGCGCCGAAGCGTCAATACGGCTACTACGCACTGCCGGTGCTGTGGCACGACCAGGTGGTGGGCTGGGCCAATCTCAGCGTTCGCGAGGGTGAGTTGGCGTCCAGCGTGGGCTATGCCGGCAAGTCGCTGGCCCGCGACAAGGTATTTCGTGGCGCGTTGGAAGATGAGCTGCAGCGCATGGCCGCTTTTCTGTAGAGCCGAGCGGCGCATGGGTGCCTGTAGGTCCAGGTAGTCGCCAACCTTGGTTGGCGCTGGATTCCACCGGTGCCCACCAAGGTGGGCAGCTACCAAAGCAACGCCGCTCAGGCCCGGTAGTCGCCAACCTTGGTTGGCGCTGGCTTCCATCGGTGCCCACCAAGGTGGGCATCTACCAGAGCAACGCTCCTAAGGCCCGGTAGTCGCCAACCTTGGTTGGCGCTGGCTTCCATCGGCGCCCACCAAGGTGGGCATCTACCGAAGCAACGCTCCTAAGGCCTGGTAGTCGCCAACCTTGGTTGGCGCTGGCTTCCATCGGTGCCCACCAAGGTGGGCATCTACCGATCCCGCCGCCCATGCGCCACCATCGCCACCACCACAACACCTGCGGCCACGCTGGTGTGCCCGGACAAAGCGGCCAGACCAAAACCCACCCCCATCCCGCGCATCGCGAACACGGTGCTGAACACCAGCAGTGCCCAACCGATGGCCCGCAGCTGTTGCGTTGCCTGCGCGCTCAGCACACGACGCAACACCTCCCGCTGATGGCGCTCCATCACCAGCGCCAGGCAACCGAACGCGGCCAGTGACAGCAAGAACAGAATGACGTGGATCATGCGCTGGCCTCGGAAACCGCATTGCGTGACGCTGCAGACGGCCGAGCGCGTTTCACCTTCGGCGCATGTCGCCAGGTGCGCCAGGCCAGCAGCGTGTGCAGGGCGGCCAATGCCAGCAGGGTCAGGTCGGTGCCGGCAAACGCCCAATCACCCGTCGCCAACGTGCGCCACAACGGATGTGCCGTAGTCATCGCCGTCAGCACCGGCAGCAGTGCCAGCAGCAACGCCGCCAGCAGGAACTGTTCAATCCACGCTCGCTTGGGTGTACGCAGCGTGGCATGCACGAACGTGCCCGCCCAGACCAGGAAGAACACATGCACCTCCCACGCCGCACGCCCGTCCATGGCAACGGGCAGCAGGCGGTTCGCCCACAGGTAGGCGGTCATCGCCACCGACAGGCCGGCGACGGTGGCGATGTTGAGACGCTCGACCAGGCGGAAGCCGAAGTAGGGGCGCTGCGGATCGGGCAGCTGCGCACGGCGTTTGACCGTCCACAGCACCAGCCCGGTGCCGACCATGGCGGTGCCGGCCAGGCTGACGATGAAGTACAGCCAGCGCAGGGCGGCATCGGCGAAGCGGCCAAGGTGCAGGCCATACAGCACGCCCTGGGTATCGGCGGCGACGCCCGAGTGCTCCTTGACCTGCAGCAACTGCCCGCCGCTGCCGTCGAACAGCAGATAGTTCGGGGTGGTCGAAATACGGCTGGACTGCGCACGCACCACGGCCACGCGTGCGTTCTCGTCGCCGGGATTCTGCACCTGCACGCTGCCCACCGCGCCGGCTCCCCAGCGCTGCTCGGCCTGCTGCACCAGTGCACCGACGTTGGTGAGCGGAGCAGGGTGGCCGGCGGCCTTCTGCAGTGGCAGGAACAGGCGCATCTCGCTGACGACCTCGGCCTGCTGGCGCTTGTCCGGCAGCTTGGCCAGGCCCCACGGCATGTACAGTACCGCCAGCATCACCAGGCCGCTCCAGGTGATCATGAAGTGGAACGGCAGGCCGAGTACCGACAGCGCCGCGTGTCCATCCAGCCAAGAGCGCTGGCCCTTGCCCCAGCGGAAAGTGAAGAAGTCGGCGAAGATCTTCTTGTGGGTGATTACGCCGCTGACGATGGCGACCAGCATGAACATCGCGCACAGGCCGACGATCCAGCGGCCCCACATCGCCGGCATGTAGTGCAGGTTGAAGTGGAAGGCATAGAAGAAGTCGCCGCCGCCGGTGTCACGTGCCTGCAGCGGTGCACCGGTGCTGGCGTCGAACAGGCCCGAGTCGAAGCCATGCCGGCCACGCCCGCCCGGGCTGGCCCACATCGCCGACACCCACGGCATGCGCGTGCTCGGCAGGCTGAGGTTGATCTGGCTGGCCGCAGGCGTGTCGGCCATGATCGCCGTGACGGTACGCTGCGCAACCACAGCGGCGTCCGGCAACACGGACGGTGTGGCGATTTCCGGGCGGGTGTAGCGCGAGAGCTCGTCGCGGAAGTAGCTGGCGGTGCCGGTGAGGAACATCGCGTACAGGATCCATCCGGCCAGCAGCCCCACCCAGATATGCAGGTCGGACATGGTCTGGCGGATGCCGCGTGGCTTCGGAGTGCGATCGACCTTGCTCATGCAGCGCCTCCGTTGCCGACCGTCTGTGCGATCAACCACAAGGGCAACGCGACGAGGAGCAGGCCCAGCCACGCGCGCCACGCCGAGCGCACCGCGAACACCCAGACCACGACGCCGGCGTACAGCAGGAAGCTGGCCAGCATGCCAGTGAACACGGCCTGGCGACCATCGATGGGCAGCGCCAGTGCCGCGATGCTGCACAGTGCGGCCAGCACATAGCCGCCGAACAACGCGGCGATGATGCGTGAGACCAGGGGCAGCCAGGTCAGCACGGAGGCGGTACGGGAAACGGTCAAAGCACTTCTCCAGGGCACCACGCGCAATGGCGTGGCGCCCTTGAAACGAGGATCAGAAATCGATGGTGGCCGACAGCAGGGCGGTGCGTGGCGTACCCAGCCCCGAGCCGAGGCTGCCCGCCCAGTACGCCTTGTTGGTCACGTTCTGCACGGTGGCACGCAGTACCAGCGGATGGCCGGCCGCTTGCGTCGCATAGCGGGCACCGAGATCGAACACGGTGCGGCCCGCCACCCACTGGCTGTTGTCAGCAGTGATGTAGCCCTTGGACAGGCTGACCGCGTTGCCGGTGAGGGTGAGGCCGGCCACGGTCGGCACGTCCCATTCGACGCCCAGCTTGCCCTGCCATTGCGGTGTGGCCGTCGCCAACCGGCCTTCGTTGATACCGCCCTGGGTACGGGTCAGCTTCGGCTGCAGCCAGCCGATGCCACCGAGCACGCGCAGCTGTTCGGTGGCCTGGCCGAACACGGTCCATTCCACGCCCCGGTTGCGTTGCTGGCCTCCGAACGAGAAGACATTCGTGGTCGGGTCGGTATAGGAGCTGGGCTTTTCGATCTCGTACACGCTCAATGCGCTGGCCAAGCGGCCGAAGTCGAGCTTGGCACCGACCTCGCGCTGGCGGGTCTTGAACGGCGGGAACACGTCGCCCGCGTTGGCGGCGGTTGCCGGGGCGGTGCTGCCCTGGCTCAGGCCTTCGATGTAATTGGCATACAGTGACAGGCGGTCGCTGGCCTTGAACAGCAGTGCACCGGCCGGGGTGTTGGCGCTGGCGTCGTAGCGTGCGGTGCGCTTGCCTGTGCCGCCATCGAAGGTATCGCTGAGCACGGTCTGGTGACGGATGCCCAGGGTCAGCTGCACACGATCATCGATGAAGGACAACGTGTCGGCGATGCCGAAGCTGGTGGTGCGCACTTCCGCGGTCTTCGGCAGCGACGCATCACTGAAGCTGCGGTCGATGGCAGGGCCCCACTGCGGGTTGTAGATATTGGTTACCCAATCGCGGGCCAGCAGGTTGCGCTTGAAGCCGAACTTCTGGTCGTGCTGGTACCAGGCTGCACTGATGGCCAGCGCGTGATCGACCGCGCCGGTGCGGAAACGCGCCGACAATCCGGCTTCGGCGGTGTCCTTGCTGTAGATGAAGCGTTGGTGGGCGAAGTTGTTGCGGAAGTCGCCGGCGGTGTTGGTGATCAGCGTGGTGGCACTGGCGATGGAGTCGAAATCGGTATGGCCGTGGCCGTAGCTGGCATGCGCCTGCAGGTAGTCATTGATGTCGAACGACCAGCGCAGTGCGGCGGCCTGGTCCTTGACGGTGCTGAAGGTCCAGTCCGGTGCAAACAGGGTGCTGGCTTTCGGCGGGCGGGGCACGGCCAGGCCGGGCGCCAGCGAGACGCCACGGTTGAGGCCATCCACATGGTCGCGGCTGCTGAACAGGTCCAGCGACACCTGCGAGCGCTCACCACGCCAGTCCAGGCCGAGCGATGCGAGCTGCGTCTTGTGCTGCTGGTGGTTGGTGGCGGTGTCGCCGTCGCGGTGCACGGCATTGAGGCGCACGCCGAACTGCTTGTCCGCGCCGAAGCGGCGGCCGACATCCAGGTGGCCGCCCCACTGCGCGTCGCTGCCGTAGCTGGCGGTGAAGCGGGTCAGCGGCGTGTCGCCTGCACGCTTGGGTACCACGTTCACCGCACCGCCCACCGAGCCACCGGGCGGCATGCCGTTAAGCAACGCGGACGGGCCCTTCAGCACTTCGATGCTCTCGGCCAGTTCGGGAGTGACGCGGTAGTAGGGGATCAGCCCGTACAGGCCACCAAAGCCGATATCCGACGAGGCGACACCGAAACCGCGGACGTTGAAGTAGTCGGTGATGCCACCGCTGGAGCCACTGCTGTAGACGCTGGGGTCGGTCAGTGCGATGACCCGCACCAGGTCCGGCGCCTGGATGTTGTCGATGAATTCGGCGGTGTAGCGGGTGGTGTTGAACGGCGTGTCCATGAAGTCGAGCTCGCCGAGCAGGCCGACGCCGCTGCCGCGCGTGACCTGGCCGCCGGCGTAGGTATCGGTGGGTGCGGTCTTGTCGGCGCGCACGTTCACGGTGGGCAACTGACGGGCGCCATCGGGTGCATCGTTGGCGTGCGCGGCGATGGCGATCAACAGGGTGGGCAGCAACGCTGCACGGGCGGCCAGGGACAGCGCCGAGCGGCGTGGGAGGGGCAGGGTTCGCAGGGGGAGGGACATGGCGGTTCTCGTGTGGTGGGTCGTGCGATCGGCCAGCACGGCGCCGTCTGTGACCTGCAGGGGCAGGACGACGCGGGCTGTGGAATGGCTGGCAGAGGGCACGGCACTGCCGCTGTGGCAGTGCTGCACGCGAGGTGCGTGGGCGATCTGTGGCTGGGTGGAACGAAGCGCGGGGCGCGGATACTGCGGGGTGGATCAGATATCGTCGGCGAGGTCGTCGAGGTCCTGCAGGCCACCGCCGCGTGCCAGCACGCGCTCGTAGTTGCGGCGGCGACGCTGGTCGGTCTCGGTGGTGGTCTCGCCACGTTTCCAGTAGCCGGCCACGGCAACGTCGCTGCGTGGCAGGCCGACCGTTTCGATGAAGTGGCGGCGCAGGGCACGCATTTCCTCGCGCTCGCCGGCCGCCCAGACCGTGCTGCCGGGCTCCGGCCGCAGTTGGCGCGCCTGCTGCAGCAACGGCACGTCACCGGTGGCGAGGCGGAGCACGCGGACACCTTCAATGGCGGGCAGTTCGTCTACCGGGAATGCATCATCCGAGGCGATCCAGGCCTCTGCGCGCAGGTCGGCCGGCCACTGCTGCAGCAATGCAAACAGGGCAGGGATGGCGCTTGGGTCGGCGAACAGGAGGGCGCAGGTGCCCTCGCGCTGCGGTACCTGCAGATGGGGGCGCGGTCCGGTCAGATCGAAGGCATCACCGGGGCGCAGCGCACGTACCCAGGCCAGCATCGGCCCCGGCGCCTCGTGCAGCACTACGTCCAGGGTGAACTGGCGGGTGTTGGGATCGAGGCTGCGCACGGTGTAGATCCGTGACACATCGCCGAACGTGGCGCCGAGCTGGATGCGCACGGCGGTGTTGGCACGCTGCCAGGGCGCGAGTTCTGCATGTTCCGGCAGCTGGACCACGAGGCGCAGCAGGCTGGCGCACGGCTGTGCAACCGCGACCACCTGGACCTGCAGCGCCTGCAGGCCGCGATCATGATCGGCGCCGCGCAGCGGACCGGCCGGGGTGATTGAAGTGGGGGACGCGGACATCGACAACGATCCTGGACACTGCGAATGCGAATTAGTTACATCATAGTAAACTAAATTGACCGTGTCGCAACCTGGGGCTGCCCAGGGCGCGCGGGGTGCGTTGACCACTGCGTCGCTGCGGACCACCATGACAGCCCTTGCCCGCGCATCGCGCAGGAGCCGTTACCGCATGGCTGCACCGAAAAAGACCGCTGCCCGTGGGCGACCACCCAGCATCACCCGCGAGCGCATCGCCGACGCCGGCATTGCCATGACGCTGCCGGGGCTGAGCTTCGTGGGCGTGGCGGCGGCACTGGGGGTGAGCCACATCGCGCTGTACAAGCATGTGGCGAATCTGGCGGCGCTGCGCGAGCTGGTGGCCGAGGCGATCTTCGAGCGTTGGCAGGCGCCGGCGCTGGATGCCGCTGGCCGGCGCAGCATCGAGGAGGATCTGCGTGCGTTCCAACGTTCACTGCGGACGCTGGTGGACGGGAACCCGGGGCTGGCGCCGTTCCTGGTCAGCCACGGCGCGAAGACACCGGAGATGCTGGCGCGCATCCAGCGTCACCATGCCGAATTCAGCCGCGTGCATGATCTGCCGCTCGAGCAGGCGGCGTGGCTGCTGTCGACCGTGGCCTATCACGCCGTGGCGTTGGCCGACACCGTGTACTCACGCCATGCGGTGGTGGATACCACGCGACGCCCGCTGGATCGGAAGGCGCAGGAGGCCGAGTTCGACCGCAGCATGGAAGCGTTGATCATCGGAGCGTTGGCGATGTGCGGGCGCACGGCAACGTAGTGGCCAACCTTGGTTGGCACCGTTGCCCCGGTAGTCGCCAACCTTGGTTGGCGCCGCGATACATCGTTGCCCACCAAGGTGGGCGTCTACCGGTCAAGCGGCGTCCTTGCGCTCAGCATCCTCCATGCCGGGGCTGACGCGGCGGCCGATGTCCTTCAGCGAGGTAACCGCCAATCCTGGTTGGCACCGTTGCGCCGGTAGTCGCCAACCTTGGTTGGCGCCGCTATACATCGTTGCCCACCAAGGTGGGCAGCTACCGGTCAAGCGGCGTCCTTGCGCTCCGCATCTTCCATGCCCGGGCTGACGCGGCGGCCGATGTCCTTCAACCGCGCCAGCTGATCCACCATCGACGGTGCATCATCCAGGCTGCCGACGAACGTCCACAGATAGGTCATCACCGCGTACACATGACCCGGCGTCACACCGTCGGTGGTGGCGAGACGGCCGATCGTCAGCGCGAACAGCACCGCTGCCGCTGCGCCAACAACCACGAAGGCACCGGCTTCGCGATCGGAGAGCAGGATACGCAGCCGCGACAGCGTGGTGTAGTGGCGACGCAGCACCGAAGGACTGACCCGGTCGACCAGGCGGATCTCATGCTCCAGCCGGTTGTTCAGTCGCCCATGCAGCTGCTCGTTGCGGCGTGCGAACGACGGCAGCAGCAACAATGCACCCAGCAGTGCGACCAGGCTTGCAGCGCCCACCAGCGGTTCGATCGCCAGCAGCATCGCTGCTGCACCAAACATTGATACCAGCGCGGTGGCGATGATAGGTACGTGCTTTTCGAAGAAGTCGACGAACTCACGGGCCAGCACAACGCGTGCGGCCGAGGTGGAGGTGGCGTGGCCCAGCCTGCGCTGCGCCTGCACCACGTTCACCGCCAGGTCGGCATAGATGCGGGTGAAGGTACGGGTATCGACCGCACGGCGGGCAGCACCGACCAGCCAGAACAGCAGTACCACGCCGGCGTAGGAGATGGCGTGGCCGATGTTGCCGCGGATGATCGCATCCACCGCGAAGCCGGCAAACAGCGGATACGCCAGCAGCAGCGCATTTTCCAGCGCCACCAGCGAAAAGGTGCCGGTGAGCTGCCACGGATAGGTTCGCAGGATGGCCTTGAGAGTGGCGGCCGCGTTCTGCTGGCCGATGCTGCCGGCGGCGGCCGCCGGATCGTGTGGGGGTTTCATGGGGATGCCTGGGTGGGTCGGAGTCAGGGCAGGGGACGGATGCCTGCCATCTCCCGGATCGCGCCCAGTATCTGCAGCCCTTTGGAGAAGGCATGGAGGGACGATGGAGATTGCGTGGAGAAATCGGCGCCGTTCAGCGATGCGAATGTCCACCAAGGTGGGCCGCTACCAGGGCAGTGTCTACCGCCTCAACGGCGGGCATGCACCGGCCAGCGGATTTCGAAGGCACTGCCACCACGTTCGGTGGCCCGGCATAGCGCTGTTCCGTGATGGGCCACGGCAATCGCACGCACCACGGCCAGGCCAAGCCCGGAGCCACCACTCTGCCGCGAACGCGAGACATCGGTGCGCTGGAAGGCCTCGAAGATGCTGTCGCGCAGCTCGTCCGGCACGCCGGGTCCGCCGTCCTCCACGGCTACGGTGCAATGGCCTTCGGCCAGGGTGACGGCTACCCGCAGCGGACACGGAATGGCATGCCGCCGCGCGTTCTCCAGCAGTGCCAGCACGGCCTGGCGGATACGTGCGGGATCGCAGTCGGCCAGCGAAGGTCGTGCGTCCAATGTCACCGAGAAATCACTCTCGGTCAGTGCCTCGGACATCGCTTCAACCACCGCGGCCACCTGCACACTGACATCGCTGCGCTGCAAGCGAAGATCCAGATGACCACTCTCGGCCAGGCTGACCACGCGCAGGTCCTCGATGATGCGGGTCAGGCCTTCCAGCTGGGTGAGCATGCTGTTGAACTGCTCAGGCCCCGGCTCGAACACGCCTTCGGCGATGCCCTGCAGGCGGCCGCGCAGGATGGTCATCGGCGTGCGCAGTTCATGCGCGATCGCCGCGTTCCAGAACACCCGGTTCTCGGACATCCGGCTCAGCCGTTCTGCCATGGAGTTGAAATCGCTGACCAGCGTGGCCGCTTCGGCCATCGTGGTATCACCACCGCGCGCACGAGCTTCCAGATCGCCACTGGCGACCCGGCGCAGGCTTTCGGCCACCGAATTCAACGGCGTGATGATGCGCCGGGTCAGGCGCGAGGCGACCAGCGTGGCGAAGATGACGACCACGGTGGCGGTCAATCCGATCCACAGCCATTCCAGCCCGGACGGCATGATCGTTTCCGGCTCGTCGTACCAACGTGGATAGAACACCTCCATGAGGTAATAGAACAGGTAGAAGCCGCTGATCGACAGCACCGTCGAACACAGCGAGGCCACCGTGATGGACAGCGTGATCTGGCGTCCGATGCTCTTGCCTTTGGGGTTCATCATTCAGTCCAGGAAGCGGTAGCCGACGCCACGGATGGTGGCGGGAATGCCGATGACGCCGACATCCTCCAGCTTGCGCCGCAGTTTGCTGACATGGCTGTCGACTGTGCGTTCCTGCGCATCGCCTTCGGGCAGGCAGGCATGCAGCAGATCCACCCGCGCATGCACCTGCCGCGGCGCGCGTGCCATATGCACCAGCAGCCGGAACTCGGTGAGGGTGAAGTTCAGCTCGTGCACCTGCTCGCCATGGCGCACGGTCACCTCGTGGCTGCGCAGGTCGATCTCGAAGGGCCCTTGGCGGATCAGCCCGTTGGGCGCTTCGACCAGGGGCCGGGAACTCCGGCGCAGCACGGCCTGGATGCGGGCGACGATCTCGGCCGGATTGAACGGCTTGGCCACGTAGTCGTCGGCGCCCACGCGCAGGCCGGTCAGCTTGTCCACGTCCTGGTCGAGCGCAGTGAGCATGATGACCGGGGTGTTGCCGATCCGTCGCAGTTCGCTCAGCACCTGCCAGCCATCCAGTTTTGGCATCTGCACATCCAGCAGCACCAGGTCCGGACGCAGTTGGCGGTGGCTGGCGAGTGCCGCCTCACCGTCGGCGGCGCGGGCGCTGCGCAGGCCGGAACGGGCCAGGTAGGCACTGAGGATGTCGGCGATTTCGCCCTCATCTTCGGCAATCAGCACCAAGGGTGCCTGTCGGGTACGGAGATCGTTCATTGCGTGATGCGGATTCGGGGCAAGGGTGGGCAAGGGCGGGATCTGGGGCAGGGTCATCGTCGGCACTGCATGTCCTGCGCCTCTTCGTTGGCAGCCCAGGCCAGGGTGGCCAGCACCAGCGTGCGCCGCAGACTCGGTTCCACTGCACCTGCGCCGCGCAGCTGCTGCAGCATCAGGGTGGACACCAGGGTGGACACCGCCGCCGGCAGCTTGCTCCAGCGCGATGCCATGGGAGTGGCATCTACCCGGGCCTGCAGCCGCAAGGCCATGCCCAGGATGGCGCGCAGGCGCAGTGCCAGCAGGGCGACGACCACGAGAGTGGCTAGGGCGAGCAGCAGATGCAGGGTGGCGTCGGCGACCGGGTGCGTTGCCGCCCAGACCGCCAGACCAATCAGCGCCAGCGACGCGAGTGCGCCGGAACGGCCAGTGCCACCGGGCCCATCGCTGCGGAACCCCACCAGGGCGGCCGCCCCGAAGCCCGCCAGCAGCGGGGGTAACGGATCCGGCGCGGCCAGCATCCAGCAGGTGGTCGATGCCAACACGACGGCGATCAACCACGGCGAAGGCGCACACCACGCCAGGTAGGCACGGCGCACATCGATGGGTGGCAGGTCTGGATGGGAAAGGGACACAGCAGGCGGGCAGTCGGCGAGGCCGACGAGGCTAGCGACCGTTGATGGAGACTCGGTCGAGATTGTGTCGAGATTGCGTGGACGCAGGCCGCAGCATTCAGGCGCGGGGCTGTTGCCTGAACGGCTGCCGCGCCTCCATGCAATCTCCACAGTGGCTCCAAGAAACGTCCATCCGCGGCTTCCAGACTGCGGTTTCGGCGGTCGCACTGGGCGACTGCACGCAGCCGGGCGTTTCGATGAGCAACCGCAGGACCTGGATCATTGCCGCTACGGTGGCCACATTGGCCGCCGGCGCTGGATGGTGGGCGTTTGCCGGCGGCGATGATGCCGCGCTGATCACCGCACCGGCAAGGGTGGCGGATCTGGAGAAGACCGTACAGGCGGTCGGCCGGGTCCATCCCAAGGAGCTGGTAGCGGTGGGTGCGCAGGTGTCCGGCCAGGTGAAGCGCCTGCATGTAGTGCTGGGCCAGCGCGTACAGGCCGGTGACCTGATCGCCGAGGTCGATTCGCAGCCGCAGCGTATCGCGCTGCGCAGTGCCGAGGCGGCCACCAACACGCTGCGCGCCCAGCATGCCGCCAGCCAGGCCCGCTATGCGCAGGCCAGCCGTGCTTACCAGCGGCAGTCGCAGCTGGTGGCGTCGCGCCTGGTGTCACAGGAAGGTTTCGAAGCCGCACGCGTGGCGCGCGATGCGGCACGCTCAGAGGTGGCCGCGCTGCAGGCGCAGATCGACCAGGCCGTGACCCAGGTCGAGACCGCACGGATCAACCTGGGCTATACCCGCATTGTTTCGCCCAGCGACGGTTACATCGTGGCCATCGTCACCAAGGCCGGGCAGACGTTGAACTCGATGCAGACCACGCCGACCATCGTGATGCTGGCGCAGATGGATACGATGACCGTGCGCGCCGAGATCGCCGAGGCCGACGTCGAGCTGGTGGCACCGGGGCAACCGTTGTGGTTCTCGACACTGGGGCCAAGCGGCCGCCGCTATGAATCCCACCTGCAGCAGCTGGAACCGGCGCCCTCCTCGATTGCCGACGTCGCCACCGGCAATGCGGGTGGCTCTGCGCAGACGCCGAAGGCGGTGTACTACGCCGGCCTGTTCGACGTGGCCAATCCCGGCCTGAAGCTGAAGCCCTCGATGACGGTGAAGGTGACCCTGCAGCTGGCGCGGGTCGCCAACGCGCTGCAGGTACCATTGACGGCGCTGACCGATTCGGATGGCAAGGACGGCAGCCGTGGAACCGTGCGCGTGGTCGATGCCAAGGGCCGCCCCCAGGAACGTGCGGTGACGACCGGCCTGCGCACCGCCACCGCCGTGCAGATCCTGTCCGGCCTGCGCGAGGGCGAGAACGTGGTGGTCGGCCAGGCGCCCAGCGGCGGCGAATCCGAACCGACCAGCCTGCTGGGGATGTGAGCATGGCCGACGCACTTCTGGAACTGCATGGCGTATCGCGCGCCTATCGCTCGGCCGCCGGCGAGGTGGTGGTGCTGAAGGACGTTTCGCTGCGCATCGATGCCGGCGAGTTCATCGCCATCATCGGCCCCTCGGGCTCGGGCAAGTCCACGCTGATGAACATCCTTGGCTGCCTGGACCGGCCGACCGAGGGCAGCTATCGGGTGAACGGCGAGGCCACCGAGCAGATGGCGCCGGACGCGCTGGCACGCCTGCGCCGCGAGCATTTCGGCTTCATCTTCCAGCGCTACAACCTGATGGAGAACCTGAGTGCCACCGAGAACGTGGCGCTGCCGGCAGTCTATGCCGGCGTGGAGGCGGACGTGCGCACTGCGCGTGCACGCACGCTGCTGGAAACACTGGGGCTGGGCGAACGCACCGCGAACCGGCCGAGCCAGCTGTCCGGAGGCCAGCAGCAGCGCGTGTCCATTGCCCGTTCGCTGATGAACGGCGGCGCGATCGTGCTGGCCGATGAACCCACCGGCGCGCTCGATCACGCCAGTGGCCAGCAGGTGATGGCCGAGCTGAAGCGGCTGCATGCGCAGGGCCACACGGTGATCCTGGTGACACACGATGTGGCGATTGCCACCAACGCGGCGCGGGTGATCGAGATCGCCGACGGCCGGGTGGTGACCGACCGCGGTGAGCGGGGATCGCGTGCTGTGGTTGAAGCACCCGGGACCGAACGCGGCGCGTCGCCGGTCACCGAGCGCCGCGCACGCATGGATGCGGTTCGCGAAGCCGCGCGGATGGCCGTGCGCTCGATGCTGGCCCATCGCCTGCGCACGCTGCTGACCATGCTCGGGATCATCATCGGCGTAGCGGCCGTGGTGACCGTGGTTGCGCTGGGCAAGGGTGCACAGGCGCAGGTTGAATCACAGATCAACGAACTGGGCGCCAGTACGCTGGAGATCTTCCCGGGCGCGGATTTCGGTGACCCGCGCTCGGCGGAGATCGAGACACTGGTGGTGGGCGACGCGGACCATCTTGCGGCGTTGAGTTACGTGGACAGCGTGAGCCCGAACCTGAGCGGATCGGTGGCAGCGCTGCAGGGCAACCGGCGTGCCAACACCCAGGTGCTGGGCGTGGGGGCCGACATGCCCCGCGTGCGTGGGCTGCGGCTGAAGGCCGGCCGCTTCTTCACCGACGCCGAAGTGGATGCGCACCGTGCCGTGGGCGTGGTCGACCAGAAGGCGGCCAAAGCGCTGTTCAGCGGCAGCCCGATCGGCAGCACGGTGCTGCTGGGCGGCATGCCGGTGGAGGTGATCGGTGTGGTCGGGGCCAATGCGTTCGCTGGCGGTGCAACCCCGACGGTCTACGTGCCGTATACCTCGGCGGCCTCGCGGCTGCTGGGCAGCGAGCGCCTGGAGAGCATCACAGTACGGGTGCGCGACAACGTACCGACCACCGCCGCCGAAGCCTCGCTGGCTGCCGAACTGCAACGCCTGCATGGGCGGCGTGACTTCTTCATCTACAACGCCGATCAGATCCGCAAGGCGGTGATGAAGTCCAGCCAGACCATGGCGGCCCTGGTCTCCGCCATTGCCGCGGTGGCGCTGGTGGTCGGCGGGGTGGGGGTGATGAACATCATGCTGGTGTCGGTGAAGGAGCGCGTGCGCGAGATCGGCGTGCGCCTGGCGGTGGGCGCGCGGCAGGGCGACATCCTGCGCCAGTTCCTGATTGAAGCGGTGTTGATCTGCCTGTTCGGTGGTGTGCTGGGGGTGCTGTTCGCATTCGGCGTGGGGGCGCTGTCCAGCCTGCTGTCGCTGGGTGTGCCGTTCCTGTTCACGGCGGGGCCGGTGCTCGCCGCGCTGGCATGTTCGTCTGCGATCGGGCTTGGCTTCGGCTACTTCCCGGCGCGCAGCGCGGCGCAGCTGGACCCGATCCAGGCGTTGGCAGCGGAGTAGGCGCAAGCCCGGTGCGGGTATCTGTGGAGCCCAAGGGAACGGCAGGGGCCGTTGCCTTCGGCTCCACAGGAGCAGCCTCAGGATCAGGGACGCGGATGCGTGCGCACGCGTGCACGCTCGCGATACAGGCGGCTGTCGGCGCGCTGCAGGGTGTCGGCCACCGTCTCGCCGGGTGCATGGTGGGTCGCGCCCAGCGAGAAGGGCGTGGGTGACTGCCCGGCATGCTGCGCATACCACTGCTCCAGCGCGGCCAGCCGTCCCGGTTCCGGTGCAGTCAGCACCACCATGAACTCGTCGCCACCCATACGCACTACGCTTTCCATTGACCCCAGTGGAGCGCGCAGGAAGGCGGCGAACTCGACCAGCACCGTGTCACCCCGTGCATGGCCCTGGGTGTCGTTGATCTGCTTGAAATGATCCAGATCGAACATCAGGCAGGCCCAAGGCTGGTCGATCAGTTCGTCCAGGCGGGGCAGGAAGCGGCGGTTGTAGCTCTGGGTGAGGGGATCCTTGAAGGACATCTCGCGCAACTGCTGTTCCTGCATCCGCAGTGCGGTGACGTCCTGCGCATGGCCGAGCACGTAGGGTGGGGTGGCCTCGTTGTCGAGCACGTTGTGATACGCCCAGAAATGCCGGGTACCATCGGCGGCGATCAGCTCGATGACGCCGGCATCGGTGTGGTTGACTGCGATGCGTTCCAGATACGCCTTGAACGCGACCCGCTTCTCCGGCGGCATCAGGTCGCACAACCTGCGCCCGATCATGTAGCTCTCATCGAAGCCCAGTGACTGCACAGCCGCTGGGTTCACCGAGGTCAGCACGCCCTCCAGCGTGTGCGTGCAGATCAGGCCAAGGCTGTAGTGGAACAGCCGCCGGTAGCGGGTTTCGCTGGCTTCCAGTGCATCCAGCGCGGCGCGCTCCTCGGTGATGTCCTGTATGGCCCCGACCAGCCGCGGCCGGCCATCGACCTGCTGCCGGCCTCCAACCACGCGGGTCCAGATGGCTCGTCCGTCGGCGGTGGTCATCGG
Organism: Stenotrophomonas sp. INTA L402-1; assembly: GCF_059295135.1. Taxonomy (NCBI): domain Bacteria; kingdom Pseudomonadati; phylum Pseudomonadota; class Gammaproteobacteria; order Lysobacterales; family Lysobacteraceae; genus Stenotrophomonas; species Stenotrophomonas sp. INTA L402-1. The sequence goes on along the minus strand of NZ_JCAFWP010000001.1, from coordinate 369,841 downwards.
CAGCTGCACCTCCCACGACGTGCCTTCATCGATGCAACGCTGCACCGCCGTGCGGATGATGTTTCGGCTGTCCTCGCGATAGAACGAGAGCGCGGTGTCGAGCGTCGGTTCAAAGTTGCTGCGCACGCCGTGGATCTGCTTGGTTTCGCGGGTCCAGCGGACCTCGTTGCTGACCAGGTCCATTTCCCAGCCACCCACCCGGGCCGCGCGGTTGGTGCGCTCCAGGAAGTCCTCGCTGCGCTTCAGCTCACGATGCAGGGCCTTGGCCTGGCCGACCTGTGCCATCAAGGTGCTGCGCTGTTCAAGCACCTGGGTGGTGACCCGGGCCAGATGCACCATCAGTTCGCGTTGCGAAGGCGACAGCACACCGGGCATCGGGTCGAGCAGGCACAGTGTTCCTATGCGCGCGCCATGCGCCGAGCCCAGCGAGATGCCCGCGTAGTGGCGGATGCGCGGGCCGCCGGTGACCAGGGGATTGGTGGAGAAGCGAGGGTCCTGGCGCGCGTCCGGAATCTCGAACAGCGTGTCCTGCTGTATGGCATGGGTGCAGAATGAAATCTCGCGCGCGGTTTCGCTGACACCTTCCAGCCCGATGTTGGCCTTGAACCACTGGCGCTCGTCGGCCACCACCGAGATCAACGCCATGGACATGCCGGTGGCGGCGCGGGCGGCGGCGACGATGGCATCGAACACCGGCTCCGGGGGCGTATCCAACAGGTGCAGTCGTTCGATTTCGAGCAGTCGTTCGGCTTCGTCCATGGCGCTTTTCAGGGCTGGGTGGCGAGGGCGGTTGCGGCGGCTGTCTGGCGCTAAGCTAGTGCACGCGCCGTTATGTATCGCCACGGCGGGGTGATGCGGATGTGAGGTGGGCGCGCCGGCTCAGTGCTGTTGCAGCGATGCCTGCAAGGCGGTGGCCAGAGCGGCGTCTCCGGATACCAGGTCCTGCCAGCGCAGTGTGATGCCCTTGCGCCGCCCCTTCTCAACCAGCTTGAGGCCCTCAGGCGCCACGGTGAGAGTGTAGGGTTGGCCGTCGATGTGCAGTTCGCGGCGCAATGGTTTGTCGAGCGGGGTCATCATCGTTTCCTCGCTGGGGCGGAAGCGCGACGTGGCTGGATCGATACGTGACGGTGATCACGGATGTGCCAACGCCAGGGGAAATCAACAGCGCGGGTGATGCCGATGCGGGGCCCAACCACTGGATCCTCCGGCGGCGGCACGCCATCGCTGGCGATGACAATGCCGTGGTTGCCGGTCACCAGATCAGCGCCGTCGAAGCTGCGGTCCAGCCCGAAGGCCTGCGAGAGCTTGCCGGGCCCGCTGGCCAGATCGTGGTCGCGGCGCGCGGCGGGGCGCAGTTCGCGCATGTGCTCCAGGCCCGCCAGCGGCTCGATGGCCCGCAGCAGCACCGCCACGCCTTCACCCACTTCGCCGCAGACAACGTTGCTGCCCCAGTGCATGCCGTAAGTGAAGTAGACATACAGGTGGCCGGCCTCGCCGAACATGCTGGCCGTGCGCGGGGTCTGCCCGCGATAGGAGTGTGCGGCCGGATCGACACTGCCCGCGTAGGCTTCGACTTCAACGATGCGACCGGCCCGGCCATCGTCACGGACCAGGAGTTTGTTGAGCAGCTCGGGCGCAACCTCGACGGGCGGGCGCCGATAGAAGCTGCGGGGGAGGATCTGAAGAGCGGCGGGCAACCAATCCGGCACGGTAGAGGCAGGCTCGGGTAAACGGTGATGGCACTGTGGCACCAAACAGGTGAAACGGGCGCAGACGCAGTGTCATTCCTGCGCAGGCGGAGCGGCCTGTGCCGCGCGGCGGGAGGCATAGACCTCGGGTGTCTGCGGCTTGATGAACAGTGCCACCAGTTCCGGATACTCGCGCTTCACGGCTGATTCGATGCGGGTGATGCACGCCTCGATCTGGGGTGTCTTCCGGTCATCCTCGAACTCGGCGCTGAGCATGGCCACGACCTGTTCGGGGCCCATCTGCATGGTGGTCACACCATTTGCGCGGCGCAGGTCCGGGTCCGTTTCGGCTACCGCCATGATCCGCTCGGCTACGGCCGGGTGGGCCGGCTCCCCGACCAGCAGACCCTTGGTCTCACGGGCCAGAAGGAAGGCGGTTGCGGCCAGCACGCCAGCAATGCACAGCGACGCCACACCATCAAGCACCGGCATGTCCAGCATCTGGGCGGCCACGAGCCCGATCAGTGCGAAACCCAGGCCCAGCAGGGCCGCGCTATCCTCCAGCAGCACGGTGAAGGTGGACGGGTCCTTGCTGCGACGGAAGGCTTCGAAGTAGCCCAGTTTGCCCTTGGTACGCCGGAACTCCCGTAGCGCGACCCACCATGACGCCCCCTCGAACAGGATGGAGATGCCCAGCACGCTGTAGCTCAACGCGTGGTTGGTAGCCGGCTCCGGCCGGCGGATGTGCTGGATGCCCTCGTAGGCCGAAACACCGGCGCCGGCGGCGAACACCAGCAGGGCGACGATGAAGCTCCAGAAGTACAGCTCGCGGCCGTAGCCGAACGGATGCACGGGGTCTGGCGCCTTGCCGGCGCGGCGCAGACCGTACAGCAGCAGGAGTTCATTCAACGTGTCGACCAGCGAATGCACGCCCTCACTGAGCATGGCCGAGCTGCCGGAGATGCCGGCAGCAATGAACTTTGCGATGGCAATGGCCAGGTTGCCCGCGAGGGCGGCGTAGATGACCAGACGGGAACCGGTGGGGGCAGACATCAAGGCAAGGGGGAGGGCAGGTGGATGCCCGATCTTCCGGACGGGCATGTCCCCGGGATGTGCAGGTGTCCGATGTGCCGGGGCCCGGCAGGCGCCCAACTGCCGCTGCGATCAAGCCGGTTAGGGGGCAGGAATGCAGACGCCAGGCCCTACGCTGGGGTCAGTCCTCGTAGCCAACCGTGTTCGAAGCGATGTTGACTATTCTCCGTAACCTGAAGAGACTTCGATGAATCGCAAATTTCCCTGGTACGACCTCCTCAGTCTGTTGCTCTGCGCCAGCGTCGCGCGGATCTCCAACACCCTCCTGCTCGCTGCGGGTGGCAAATTTTTCGTAGCGGCAAGCGCAGGCCCGATCGCAAGCTGGGGACGCCCTGGATACGGGCTGCTGATCGTCATCGGGTTCCTCGCGCTGGCGACCTGGTACTTCGGCGAGCGCGCGAAGGCCGTGCATAAGGCTCTGCCCGCCCGTTTCTTCATCTGATACCACCGTTTTTGCCCGGGGTGCCGGCCAGCGGCCGGCACTACCGTTCAATCCGCCATCACACGACCAATCGCATCGGCCAGCAGCGCCCGCACCCGTTCCGGCGGCAGGTCGGGATCGCGCACGGCGCGCATGGCCAGACCTTCCACCAGCAGCCGCAGCAGCAGGGTGCGGCCGGCGATCTGCTCTTCGTCCACGATCCGGCCCTGATCGACATCGCGCTGGCGCAGCCAGGCATGGATCGCGGCACTGGTCTGCTTGTCATGGGTGCGCAGCACCCCCGCCAGCACCGGATCGCGATGCGCCTCGGCGTTGATTTCCGCATACAGCGCCACGCTGGCGATCGCATTGCCGTGGATCGGCAGCACCTCGCCGCGTGCCCATTGCTGGTAGCACTCCAGCAGCCCATCAATCAGATCGGACGCCACCGGCATCTCGCTGATCGAGGCCTGGTCGTGGCGCAGCTGGCGCTCGATCAGGGCCAGGATCAGGGCGCGCTTGTTGGCGAAATAGCGGTACATCAGCCCCTGACTGATCTCGGCCTCGGCAGCGATATCTCCGATCGAACCGGCATGGAAACCACGGGTGATGAAGCACTTCTGGGCGGCGTCGAGGATGCGCCGGCGCTGGGCTTCGGCATGGGCGGCGGCAGGGGCGTCAGCGGGTGCAGCTACGGCGGTTTTCGGCGTCATTACATGAAGTCGGGGCGTCCAGAGGCGGGATAGTACGTCACAAAAGGTGTGAATGAACGGTCATTCATTTGTAATTCCCGCCTCCCAGACTGCGCCGGCCTTCTCCTTCCGCGAATGAGTCCGATGCGCCACGCCCTGCTGCACCGCCCGCTGCTCACCCTCGCCATTGCCGCCGCACTGCCGGCGCTGGCCCATGCCGAAGACAGTCCCAGCGCCGACGCCGAGGCATCCGCCGATGCCGCGCGCACCGTGGTCGCCCTTGACCAGGTGATGGTGACTGCGCAGAAACGCGCCACCAACCTGCAGGAGACCCCGATCTCGGTATCGGTGGTCGATGCCGAAGCGCTGAAGGACCGCAGCGCGATTTCGCTGGGCAACTTGTCCGATGGCTCCATCCCATCACTGCGGGTCACGCCGTTCGCTACCCGTAGTTCTGCGCTGAACATCGGCATCCGTGGCATCGGTGCCTCCGGCGACGCCAACCAACCGGCCCGCGATGCCGGCGTCGGCATCTACGTCGACGGGGTGTTCATGGGCCGCGCGCAGAGCCTGGGCAGCATGCTCTACGACGTGGAGCGCATCGAAGTGCTGAAGGGGCCGCAGGGCACGCTGTTCGGCCGCAATACCGAAGGCGGCGCGGTGAGCATCGTCACCAAGGCGCCGACCGGCGAGTTTGGCGGCAACGTCAGCGCGGGCGTGTCCAACTTCAGCGGCTACAACAGTGCGCTGCACCTGGATCTGCCCAAGGTGGGCGATGTCAGCTTCAAGATCGACGCCGTGCAGGCCAAGCGTGGCGGCACCACCGACAATCCGATGCGCGGCGAGCGCGACTTCAACAGTTACGACAAGCGCGGCGCCCGCCTGAGTGCGCTGTGGCAGCCGAGCGATGACTTCTCTTTGTTGTACGCGTTCGATCGCTCCTATGATGCCACCACGCCATATCACACCCAGGTGCTGGTGCCGGGCGCCTACCTCAGCCCCCTGCAGAAGGCCGGCGCCAGCCAGGATCGGCGCGACAGCACCATCCTGGGCGGGCCGCAGGAAGACAACATCGGGCGGACCGGTGGCCATCTGTTGAACCTGTCGTGGACGCTGAACGACAACCTGGAGTTGAAGTCGATCAGTTCCTACCGTGAACTCACCCAGGGGCAGTTCGACATGGGGCTGGTCGATGCGATTTCGGCCTATGGTGGCGCAGGCACACCCTTCGGGCGTTACAGCCTGGCCCAGGTCTACCAGCACCAGTACAGCCAGGAATTCCAGCTGATCGGCAACACCTCGCAGGTGCAGTTCCTGGGCGGTGCGTTCTATTACCACGAGACCGCTGGTGACAATGCGCAGACCCCGAACATGCTGGTCTGGGGGCCGGGTGGCAACAGCTACACCGTGAATCCGGCGACCAACCCGCTGGATCTCTCGCGGGTACGCATCGATCGCGCCAGCAAGGCCTGGACCGACAGCCTGGGCGTCTTCGGCCAGGCCACGTGGACCCCGGAAGCGATGCAGCGGCTGCACCTGACAGCGGGTGGCCGCTATACCCGCGATGACAAGAAGGGCAGCCTGTACATCGTCAATGGTGCGGGGACCAACCTTGCGTTCAAGGATCGCTGGAGCCGTTTCGACCCGATGGTCAATATCGCCTACGACCTCGGCGAGCACGCGATGGTCTATGCCAAGTACAGCACCGGCTTCAAGGCCGGCGGTGCCAACTCGCGCTCGACCAACTACAGCGCGTTCGGTCCTGAAGAAGTGACGGCCTATGAGCTGGGCTTCAAATCGCAGTTCTGGGACAACCGCGCGCGCCTGAACCTGGCGGTGTTCGATTCGACCATCGCGCACAAGCAGATGGACTTCTCGCTGCCGTTCGACCCGAACAGCGGCGAAACCCGCACCACCATGGTCACCACCAATGCACTGAGCGATGGCAAGTCGCGCGGCGCAGAGCTGGAGTTCAACGTGATGCCGGTGGACAACCTCACCCTCGGCCTCAACTACGCCTATACGAAGATCGACGCGCAGACCGCGACGGACCCGTTCGGTGCAGGGGTGCAGGTAACGGTCCAGCCGCTGCTGGCGCCGAAGAACGCCGGCAGCCTGTCGGTCGACTACCTGGTGCCGTTCGCGAACTTCTCGGCACTGAAGTTCCATGTGGACGGCAACTGGTCCGATGGCTACTACACCAGCGAGTACGACCAGATGCTGACCGACAGCTCGTTCGTGGTGAACGCACGGGTGGCGCTGGTGGATGTGCCGGTCAACAGCACTGGCACCACCATGTCGTTCTCGTTGTGGGCACGCAACCTGCTCGATGAGCAGCACCTGTTCTACAAGATCAACAGCGCGGCGCTGGGCCAGAGCGGCATCTTCAACGACCCGCGTACCTTCGGCCTGGAAATGGCCGTCAACTTCTGATTCGAACGGAGAATTCCATGAAGCACCGCTCTACCGAACTTGTCCTGGCCCTGATGCTCAGCCTGCCGATGGCTGCGACGGCTGCTGCCGCTGATGCGCCGCAGGTCGCCGCCGCGAAGCCGATGGCCGTTGCGAACGTGAAGCCCGTCGCTGCCGATGCGCAGCGCGTGATCCCTCTGCAGGGCGCCTGGAACGTGCGTACCTTCGCCGGCCTGCAGGGCCGCCACGGTCCGATTCCGGCCGATGCGTTCGTGCGCACCGCCGACCTCGGCCGCCTCACCGATGCCGACCGTGATGCCCTGGCCGCTGCCGGCGTGAAGCTGGATATCGACCTGCGTACCGCCGATGAAGAGGCGCAGTCGCCGGACCTGCTGGCCAGGGATGATCGCTTTGCCTACCAGCGCATTTCGCTGATGGGCACCGAGAAGATGGACCTGCAGAAGATGATGACCAGTTTCCCGGATTCGCTGGGCGAAGCCTATGTGCAGTGGCTGGGCCACAGCCAGCCGCAGTTCAAGCAGGTGTTCCAGCGCATCGCCGCGCAGCAGGACGGTGCCGTGCTGTTCCATTGCACGGCCGGCAAGGACCGCACCGGCATCATCGCTGGCCTGCTGCTGGACCTGGCGGGCGTGCCGAAGGCCGAGATCGTGCACAACTACGCGATCTCCGCGCACTACCTGGAAGGGCAGCCGAAGGACAGCGCGATGAACGCGCAGATCATGGCGCTGGTCAAGCAGAACCCCGAGATCGCCCGCAAGATGGCCGGTATGGCCGGTACCGCACCGGACAACATGGAGCAGTTCCTGGCGGCGTTGCACAGCCAGTATGGTGGTGCGGAAGGGTACCTGAAGTCGATCGGAGTGAGCGAGCAGGAGATCCAGCAGTTGAAGGTGCGGCTGGGGCAGGCCGGCTGAAGACTGCCAGGCTGAAGGCAGGTGCCGGACAGCCCGGCACCTGCCGTGCGTCATCACGGCTGCTGCGGTGCTACCAGGATGGCGGCATCCAGTACCGGGAATGTCTGCGGTGCCTGGCCGGACGATGCGACCAGGCGGATCTCCAGCGTGGTCGTTCCCCCATCGGCGGCATTCAGCGCCTGCAGGGCCCCCAGTTTCTGCGGCAGCGGCACCGCGAACGTGGTTGGGTGGCTGTGATCCATCCCGGCCATGGTCGGCCCGAAGAACGATACGGTGCCGGCGTAGTACGGACTGTCGGCCGCCACGGAGGCGGTGCCCGCCGGTGCGTTGATCAGCACGTCGAACTCGCGCGTATTGTTCAAACCGCGTGGTCGCTCCAGGGTCACTTCGGCAATCAACTGGCGCGGGCCCGATGTGGTCAGGTGCGCGCGCACCGCCTCATTGGGGACAGCCACGCGGACGGCGCCATCGGAGCGTGTGCCGCGCACCAGCCGCACCGCGCCGGCAGCTGCTGGCAGCGTGACCGCCTCCAGCATGTCGTTGCGGCGCGCGTAGACGTAGTCGTAGTCGAAGGCCGTGGTGGAGAAGAACGCACTGGCCGGACGCTCGCCAACGGGCTTGCCCTGTGCATCGACGAAGAACCGGAACGGTTCGTTCATGAACTGACGCCGCTGGTCGACGTTGATGGGCATGATCGGCTTGCCACGGGAATGCTGCAGCTGGTTCCAGACATCCCACAGGCGGTCCATGTTGGCGTGGTGCAGGTAGAAGACCGGATCCAGTGGTGACAGGAAGTTGGTCATGTTGCCGTAGGGGCCGGGATCGACCGCGCCGACGCCACCGATGCAGTTGTGCACCTTGTTGTGCGGGAATCCTTCCAGTACCGAGAATTTCGTGGCGCCGTCAGGCTGCACCACGTGCGAGGCCGTACGCGAGCTGGTGAAGCTGCGGCTGACATCGTCGTTGTAGAACTCGACCGGCGACAGCCCCGCGTGGATGGTGTCGGGAGACACGGCCGAAGCGGTCTTTGCATCGAAGCCGGGATTCTCGCGCCAGAGGTAGCGGGCGCCGCAGGTGATCGCATAGGCCGCATTGCCCGAGATGCCGGTCTTTTCCGCGACGCTGTAGCCGGTTACATCGTTCCAGACATCGTCTGCAGTGAGGTAGCCGCGGAACTTGAGCTGGCCGCGTTGGCCTGCATCCAGCGTGTCCCAGTAGCGCTGCAACGCCGGGCGCATGAACCGGGTGAAGACCGCCAGGTTGCGGGTATACGGCGCATAGGCGCTGTCAGTGGGCGTCAATGCGCCGTCGAACATCGCCGGGGGAATCCGTGGCAGCTCGGTCCAGTCCCAGTAGGGCATGGCGAACTGCGGATCACCGCTGAGCGTACGGATGGTCTGTTCGAAGTAGCCGACATAGCCCCGGTGCCAGACATAAAACCACCAGTTGCCGTGCGGGCAGTCCATCAGATGCACGAAGGCGTTGCGGAACCAGTTGCGTGGATCGTCGGCCGGCAGTGCCAACATGGCCTTGATGCCACGCGCGTAGCTGGCCAGCATGCGCTGGCCTTCGGGGCTGGTGACGTTGTAGCGGTGGTAGCGCGCCTGCGCGGCCTTTCCGGCCGGTGCGGCGCCGCTGGCCCAGGCTCCGGGCGCCACCAGTGACGCCAATGAAGCGCTGGTGGTGGTGGCAAGAAAATCACGACGTGTGTAGCGCATAGCCTTCCCCCTGGTGATTGGTTGAACCGCGTTGGGTTACAAATCACTGGCAGGGCCGGCGGCAGCGTGGCGGCCGGCCCGACGGGGACATCCAGCCCCGCCGCTTCCACCGGCAGGTGCAACGATGGCCGGGGTGGAAGCGGCGGTAGTATACGCATGGCAAAAAGAGCTGATCTGCGAAGCAGGCCACAGTCGCAGGCGCGTACACATCTGCCCGGCTGAAGCTGTTCACCGTCGTCGTTGCGGCGTTGTCGATCAGCCAGGCATGGCCTGGCTCTACTGATCGGGTTTCACCCTTGCCACCCGTTTCCGGTACTCGTACACGTTGTCACCGCGTATGCGCTTTTCCTCGGTGCCGGTGACCCGGCCCACCTGCTGGTCTGAACCGGTCACGGGCTGCGCCTCGATTTCGGTCTCGTGCTCGAAGGAATGCGATTTGTCGGTGTTGCGGTAATAGCGGTACAACGCCCAGTACAGCGCGGTTGCGCCGGCCGGACCTGCCGCCAACAGCCAGAGGCCACTGTCGTCGCTCATGTCGATGCCACCAGGAAGGCAATTGCGAGGGCTTCAATGACGGTGCCGGTGGCAAGGGCCGCCAGCAGCATCTTCCATTGCTGCACGGGTACGCTGCCCATGGTTTCGCCGGTACGGCCGTTCACCGCGATGTAGTGCAGCATGCCGCCGTTCTTGCCAGGCTGATGGTACGAGTACAGCCAGACCGGCAGGTACATCGACACCCAGCGGGTGCCATGCACCTCCAGCTGTTCCTGCTCCCAGCGCACGCCGCGGTTGTAGCGCTTCACCGAGCCTTCCACCTGTGCGCGGGCAATCGACAGCAGCTGGTCTTCCAGCCGCGGCCGCAGCTTTTCCACATCCAGGTTGCGCTTCTCCGAAGTGAAGCCGGCCAGGTAGGAGGCGTTCCATTTCACCGCGTTCTTGGTATCGAACGGCAGGATGGTGTTGATGATGTTGTTGGTGTTGGCGCGGGTATCCAGGTTGCCGCGCTCGGCCGAGGATTCCAGCGGAAGATCGTCGACGGTGAAATCGACCTGGCGTTCGACCTGATAGACATCGGCGTCGTAGAGGGTGCGCTTGTTCTTCTCGCTGCCGACCGTGTACTCACGGGTCTTGATCTCGCCTTTGCCGGCCACCGCAGCGCTGACATTGCTGTCGACGATCATGTAGGGCAGGAACACGCCCACCACGTTTTCAGGGGTGAACTGGTTCTTGAACGCCTTCAGCGCGAACATCCGGCGCTTGTCGACGAACTGGCGGATGCGCGCGACCGCATCGTCCTTCTTGATGTGGAAGGGCAGCACCGCATCGGGTACCGCGCCATTGGCAATCTGCTCGTTGACGCCGAAGACGTGGCGGCACCAGTGGCAGCGCGCCGTCATCGTGCTTTCGGTGTTGACCGTGACTTCTGCGCCACAGCCCGTGCACTTGAAGGTCATCAACGCCGAGGTGTCGGCATCGATGTCGCGTGCGCCGGAGGCGATGACGGTGCCGCGCAGCTGGTCGATGGCCTCGCCCAGCCCGAACTCCTCCTCGACGCGTGCGCCATGCCATTCGTGACGGCAGTACAGGCAGACCAGGATATCGGTACCGGCCTTGGGCCGGATGTCGGTGGCGCCGCACTTCGGGCAGCGGTTGAGGCCGTCCTTCAGCTCGCTGGCCGAAGTATCGATGGCCACAGGATCGGGCGCTTCCACTTCATCGCGGATGGCCTGTGGCAGTTTCGAGGTGTCCAGCGGGAAGCTGCCGGGCAGGGGAGGGACGTCCTGCGGCGAACCGGGCCCATCCAACGACGCCGCCGGCAAGGGCGGCGGCGTCGCGGGCGCGGATCCGGGCAGCGGCGGCGGGCCGTTTCGGGGATCGGACATGTTCGTTGTGCGTCCTGCTGTTACAGGCCCAGTGCCTTGGCTTTCAGGGCGTCATAGTCGCCCTGGGTAATCAGGCCCAGGTCCAGCATTTCCTTGGCCTTCTTCAGCTTGGCGACCGGGTCATCCGCGGCCGGAGTGACCGGCTGCTGCATGCCACCCACACCGAACATGCCCGAGGCCATGCCGACACCGACCAGGCCAGCCGCGCCGCCGCTCTCGCCGGCCGACTGGATGCCCTGGGCGACACTGGCCTGCAGGTTGGAATTGCCGCGCGAACCGGACAACGCATCGGCGCGCTGCACGGTCTTCAGCAGTTCGCGGGTATTGGCGTCGTATTCAATCGAGACGATGGCGGTCTTGACGATGGCCAGGCCACGGTCGGACTTCCACTGGTAACCCTGTTCGACCGCAGCCGACAGGCTCTGCGCGAAGCCCAGCGAGTCCTGCTGCAGCTTGGTGATGCGGTTGCCCTTGCCCGGGTCATTGGTATACAGGCTGAAGGCCGGCGCCAGCGAACCGACCACTTCATTGAACAGCTGGCTGGCCGCGGCGTTGTCCAGATCGGTGAAGTCGAACACCTGGCCCGGCTGCAGGTAGCTGGCCGGTACGAAGTTCTTCACGAACAGGATCGGGTCGACGATCTTCAGCGTGTAGGAGCCGCGGGTGACCGCGCCGACCTGGGTATTTAGGAAGCCGTCGTCCCAGTAGATTTCCGACTGGGTGCCGAAGCGGTTGTCCGGCAGCTCCTTCAGCGAGACGAAGTACGCGGCCTGCTGCGAACCCGGCTGGCCGCCGAACTTGAAGCGCTCCCAGCTCTGCTTGATGAAGGTGCTGACCAGGCCGTCACCGGCGAAGATCGACTGCGAGTTCAGATCGTCAGAGCGCCACTCGTAGCCGCCCGGTTCGGCGACGAACGCGGTGATCGCGCCGTCCTGGAACAGCAGCAGGCCATAGCCCTCCGGCACGATGATCTTCGAGCCGTTGGTGATGATGTTGGACGAGCCGCTGGTGTTGGAACCGCGGCCGGCATTGGTGCCCTGCGGCACCGCCGCGAACAGGGCCGCCGTGGACGGCAGGCCCGCCGGCACGGTGTAGAAGTCCTTCCACTGGTCGGCCAGCACACCGCCAACCGCACCCTTCACCGCCTGTACCAGACCCATGACCAACTCCCTGTGATTCGAGGGCAGGCACCATGCCTGCCGAGCTGGACTGAATATAGCAGTGGCCGGGGGCGGCTGTGGTGCCGGTGGGTGAATGGGCACCGTGGAACCTCTGTAATAGTCCGGTCGTTGATTCCGCCGCCGACTCCGGGCCTAATCGGTGGAGGGGCAATGACGTCCCAGCCGACGCTGTGTCGGGTCTAGCCAAGGAGTGGAGACATGATGTCGAACAGTAATTCCGCAGAGCGCCGCATCCAGTACTACGCGTTGTTCGAACCCACAGAAGTGCTTGAGGATGGGCGGTGGAACCCGGAGGCGCAGGTTCTTGTCGACGCGATTCCAGTGCCAACTGCTGAAGCTCTGGCGGGGGTGGAAGGGATGCCGAGATCCATTGACTTTCTGTTGGGTAGCGTGCCTGCCGGTAGTATCCCGGTGCAGTGGCAAAGTGATGCGGCATGGCATCTCATCACGCTCACTGGCACGCCGACCGAAGATGCGATTCCGATGTCCACGGCTGTCCTCGGTCCGAACGCTGAAGGGCAAGATCTGACCTTATTCCTGACGATCCAGAACATGTCCTCGCACGACGTTTCCATCACCGGAAAGATCGGAACGTTTCTTGCTGGAAAAGAAGCAGCACCTGGCACCATCGAAGAACTGCTTGATCGGATCGACGCAGAGTCAATTCATGGTGTTGCGATTTACGACGTGGGGCAGGCAAGCTTCAGTGCACTAGTCGATGAGCTGGAGCACCCGCACCTGTTTTTTGACATCGGTCGTCCACTCGGATTCAACGCATATACAAGACCGATGCTTCCAGCATTCGACCCGCTGGTATTCGCTCCCAGTGATACATATCCGCAACCAATCATCCTTTCCCATTTGGACCAGGATCATTGGCTGTTCGCTGTTCAGTCCGGAGCTGCTGTTTGGGATCCGGCAGCAGGATACTGGAAGACGACTCCAATCTATCGCCAAGCGGCTCTTGAACGCGTATGGGTTGTAAGGCTTCCGCTTGGAATTCTCTACGGAGGCAGCCATATTCACTTCCTGCTGGAGCTGCACAGCCTCGGCATTCTGCTCGTCTGGCCGGAAGCATGCGCATCCATTCAATCGGGCGACCTTTCCATCTGGCAGTGCACTCCTTCAGTTGGCGCGCCGGCCACACAGCGATACATGAAAAACAACACGTCGCTGGCACTCAGGGTTGATTCTGCACATTCCGCCGCCGTGCTGTGTGGTGATGCCGACTACGGCTCATTCGCCCCAGGGGTTTTCGTTGATGTAACTGCTGTAGTCGCTCCACACCACGGCGGTTATATCCAGTTCGGAGCGACACCAAATGTGTGGGGCCCAGGTCGCATGGTCCTCTCGACATATGAGAATGCCTACCCGAGCGTGCCCCATGACCAAACCATCGCCGATGCGCTGAACAACGGCTGGTTCGTAACTCGCACGGATGCAAGACATAGCTGTGGCCGATGCGGCAACGTTCATGGCCACAAGTACATTCCACTCGCTGGAACCCAGCCAGAATGTGGATGTGGAGTTGTCACTTCTGCGCAGATCTGCCTGCCGCACGTGCAATAGGACTCCAGCTGGCTACAACATGTACGGAATCTTGAACGCCAACGTGAAGTCCGGCGCATCCGGGGTCAACCCGATGCCCAGCAGCGTCACCAGCGTGGTGTGCTGGTTCAGCGCATAGGTCACGCCCAGGTTGAGTGATGCCGCATTGGCATCACTGCCGATCACCTTCATCCACTTGCCGCCCTGGAAGCGGGTGGAAGCGCGTGCGCTGATGCGGTCACTGAAGGACAGGCTCAGGCTGGTCCGCTCGTTGAATGCGAAGGCCACGCCTGCGCCGAAGTACACCGAGCCGCCCAGCTTCACATCGCCCGGGTTCACCGTGTCCGGATTACTGTCGATGTCGTTGAACCCGCGCGGGATGGAGTGCACGTAGCCGATGTTGGCAAACAGGATGGCCGGGTCGGCGGTCTTCACCATCGACAGGCCCAGGTTGGCCTGCCATACGCCATTGCCAGTGGGTTGCTCGCGCGGCACGGCGAAGCGGATGTAGTCGTCGTCATCGCGCTCGATCACCTTCCAGTCCAGGCCGTAGGGTGCGCGCCCGGTGGGGGCGGTGACGCCGGCGGTAAGCACGGTCTCAGGGCGCCAGCCGCGTTCGCCGAACAACCGGTAGTTCGCACTGAGCCCGATATCACCCAGGCCGTTGCCGTTGGTCTCTTCCTGTGCAATGGCGGCCGCTGCTCCGCCGGCGCCGCCCTTCTGGTATACGGTGCGCCGGGCCAGGTAGGGCACGTCCAGGTTGAGCGTCAGGTTCGGGCTGACACCCCAGCGGGCCGCCACGTTGTAGGTCAGCGAGTCGGACTCCACGTTCTCGATGGCGATATTGCCGAGGAAAATGGCGTCCAGCGCGAGGAAGCCGTTGAGGGTGAGCTGCTTGCGGTCGTAGCGGGCGTAGGTGAGGCTGTTCTCGATGGTGAAGCGGCGGGAGAACAGGGCCGATTGCTGTTGCTTCACGTCGTCCACGCTGCGCCGCGACTCCTGCTTGGCCTGTTGCGCCTCGGCGGCGGTACTGGCGTAGCCCTCGCTGCTCGGAGGGACCGCGGCGGCGGCCGCCTGCGCCAATGGCGCGGCCGGTGGGGCTGTGACTGGGCCAACCCGCCCGCTCAAGCGCGCCTGCATGGCCTGGACCTGCATGTCCAGTTCGCGCAACCGCCGCACTTCCTGTGCGTAGTTGGCCTTCAGCTGCTCCAGCTGGTTGGCCAGGGCCTGCACGTCAGCGCCATCGTCAGACGTCGGCGGTGCGGCAAGGGCGGTGCCCGCCAGCGCCGCCAGCGCCAACGGGGTGATCCTCATCAGGGTGTGCATGTTGGTGTCCTGCGTTGTGGAGCGTTTCCCCCAATGCCAGGCCCTGTTACTGGCCTGGCCCCATGCCGCGGTTCAACGCAATCGCCTGGGCCACGTTCTGGCTCAACGGCAGGTTGCTGCCCACGGCGTTGCGCACCAGCTCCAGCCGCAGCTGGTTACTGGCGATCTGGCCGTCACCGGCGAGGGCGATACCCTGGCCGACGCTGCCATTGCGGATCCACTGCTGCACCAGCCCCTGGCCATCCACCTGCAGCAGCAGGCGTGCCTGGTTGCCTTCCAGCACGGCGGTCGCGCTGGCGCCGGCCTGCTGCGCGGTGACGTTGCCTGCGCCATCAGAGAGAACGGCTGGCACGCCACCCTCGCGGACGGTCAGCGTGGTGACGTTGCGCGCGACATTGCCATCACCGGCCACCTGCACGCTCTGCACCAGGCCGCTGGCGTTGGCCAGGCCGCTGCTGTCGATGCTGCGTCCGTGGGTATCGGGCAGCGGCGCATCGGCTGCCGTGACATGCACGCTGGGCTGGAAACTCAGCTTCGGCGCGCCACCACCACGGAAGTCCATGCCCAGGGTGAGGCTGCCCTGCAGCGTCGCGCCGTTGCCGGCCTGCCACTGCGACACCATGGTGACCCCGAACCAGGCAACGTTGTTGCCACCCACGGTGTAGCGCCCCCGCATCAGGCTCAGTTCCGGGTCCGGAATTTCCTTCAGGCCGCGACCGGGAGCACCCTCTGCCGCCTGCAGAGGCAGGGAAGGGAAGGCCAGCAGCAGAGCCATCATCATCGATTGGCGGAACATGGTCGAACCTCCTTCAGAACAGGTCGGCGTGGCTGAAGCCGAAGTCGACCAGTTCGGCATCGGTGATCGGCCCTTGCCGCGCGTAGAGCGCGCGGGCGCTTGGCCGTTCGCTGGGTTGCAGAAGAGCGGTGTTGCGATCGAAGTCGCTGCCGATCACCACGAAGACCGCGCGCGATGGCCAGGTGGCCAGGAACTCCGGAAGGGCCAGGCTGCGGTTGCCCAGGATCGGGTCGGCCACTTCCACGATGCCGTTGCGCACCTGCTTGAGCACCACGAAATGGCGGAAACCGCGCACGTCCATCAACACCAGCCCTGGCACGCGAAGGGTGCGCAGTCGTGTTTCATCGATGCGGTAGCCCCGACCGCGCATGCCCAGCGATTCCACGTAGCGCTTGATGTCGAGCAGCGAGAAGCCGCGCTCGGCTACCAGAGCGGGATCGGAGACCCCCATCATTCCCTCGATCACCGTCGCCTCGTCGGTATCAAGGTGGTAGGCGTGGCGCAGGATGGTGGCCAGCGCGGCGGCCCCGCAGCTGTAATCGGTGTGCTGCCGCACCACGTTGCGGTAGCGCCGCTCCTGCATGCTCTCCACCTTCTGCTGCAGCAACGCGCCATTGGGCAATACGCCGCTGAAGCGCACCTCGCCCGCCCACGCGGAGGCGGTACCCAGCAGCAACAGCATCGCCAGCAGGCGCATCGAGAGGCGGCAACGGATCATCACGTTCTCCGGCAGCAGGGGGGAGCCCCTGTCCCAAGGGGGAGGAGGAACAGGGGCTCCCGGGAACCCGGCCATTGGCGGACGGCCGGGGTGTTGCGCTTACTCGCCGCTGCCGCCACCGCCGCCGGTGCTGGGCTGGGCGACGGCCAGGGCCAGGCTGTTGGCCTGCAGGTTGCCGGTGCCCGCAGCAACGTTCACGCCGATGTTGCCGGAGGCGCCGGAGAAGGCACTGCCGGACAACGCCGAGGTGTTGGTGGCGTTGACGTTCACCCAGCGCGTGGTGCTGACCGTGCCGCTGAGGCTGGCGTACAGATCGGCCACGCCCAGTTCGACGAACTGGCTGGTGCCACTCTCACGCGTATCGAAGCCCAGGCCGCCCACTCCCGGCCGGTTGGGGTTCATCGTGGCGTTCTGGATCTCGTTGTCCAGGTCGATGTGGCCGGTGCTGTTGCCACCCGGATGTGGCAGCTCGCCATTCCATGTATCCAGATAGTAGTTGGCCATCTGATAGGCGTTGCCGGTGCCGCGGTAGGTGCCCGCGCCATAGGCCAGGGTCAGGCCGCTGACGCCGCCACGCATGCCGACCTGCACGGTATCCGTGTAGGACTGCACGAAGCCGGCGTTGCTGACCGTGTTGCCGGTGGAGACCTGGTTGGAGCTGATGCTCGACTGCGCCACCGCGGTGGTCGCTACCGAGGCCGCGAGCGCGTTCTTCTGCTCGTTGTTGTTGCCCGAGGCGATGTTCACGCCGATGTTGCCCGAAGCACCACCGAAGGCGTTGCCGCCGAGACCTGCGGCGTTGGTGACGCCGGAGTTCATGGTGACGTTGCCGAAGCCGGCCTGGTTGACGAACACCTCGGCGTCGGCCATGCCGAAGCTGAAGGACGCGTCGGCAGCGGACAGCGACGCGGCATTGTCCTGCGCGTTGTTGTCTCCGGACACCACGTTGAAGCCGAGATTGCCCGAGGCGCCGGCACCCACGCTGTCACCGATGGAAGCACTGTTGGTGACCAGGCTGTTGCTGGTGACGTTGTTGCTGATCGACTGGCGGTTGTCGATCACGGCAATGGCCGCCGAGTCGAGGTCGATGTCGCCGGTGATGTTCGGGTCGCCGGAGAAATTGATGTCGGTGCTCAGCCGCAGGTCCTTCTCCAGGTTCACGTCGACGCCGTGGTTGTTCTTTTCCTTGCGTTCGTCGGCCTGGATGTTGCTGTGTTTCTGCACATTGACATTGACGGTGCGGTTGCGCACGTCGTTGTCGGTGTGGTTGTGGGTGTCGTTGCGGGTTTCGCTGACGGTGTGGTTGTGATTGATGTTCGCGTTGGCGTTCTGGTTGTCCCAGCCATTGGCCGCAGCGGCGGTCGAGGCAGTGGCAATCGCCATGGCGAGCATGGTCTGTTTGACGGTCGCTTTCATGGTGCCCTCTCTCTCATCAGGTGGTGCATCGGTTGGGTGGTTGTCACGGGCGGTCCTGCACGACCAGGCCCAATACGTTGGCCGTGTCGTTGCCGTTGCCCGCGATCTGATTGAGTTGCAGGACCCCGTCGAATCCCCGCAGTGCGGTGCTGGCTACACCTGCGCTGCGGGTGCCCGTCGCGACGCCGTGACCGGTGTCGTCCCGCCCCCCTGCCAACGCGGAACCCTCGGCGGCCAAGGCCGTATCGTCGGTTTCGCGTATGCCCTGTCGGGCCAGCGTCGCGCTGACGACGTTGAGCGTCGTGTTGGCGATGCCGCTGGCCTGGTTGATGGATGCGATGCCACTGGCACCGGCCAGTGCGTCACCGCCAATGAATGCAGTGGCCTGCAGCGGCCCGGACAGCACGCGGTTGCCCTGCTGCAGTTGCCGCGCATTGATCGCGACGTCGGCGCGATCACCCTTGGCGATACCCCGTAGGTTGGCCTGCACGTTGAGGTCGCCGGCGGCCTGGTTCACGGCGATGGCGCCATTCGTTCCGGCAAGTGCGTGGCCGTCGATGCGGGCCACGTCGAGATAGGCGAGCATGCCGCTGTAGTCATCGGCCCGGGTCGCGCAGGGCGCGGCAGCGAGCAGCAGAAGCAACCCGTGCAGCGCCTTCATTTTCCACCTGCCGGGGCCGTGCCCTGCAGCGGGAACTGGGCCAGTGCGCCGCGCACGGTATCGGCGATACCGCGGGTGCTGCTGCCGACCGCACCGAGCGGCCCACTCATGGCTCCCCCCAGATTGCTGCCGACCATGCCGTCGCCACTGCGGCCCAGCGTGCCGCCCAGGGCCTGCTGGGTGACCCGTTCAACGGTGGTGCCACCCGGCGCCGCGATGGACGCGGCCTGGCCGGCGCCCATGCCGGCATAGTCCTCATCGCTCAACTCGTCCATGCCGGTTGTTGTGCCGCCGGCACCCAATGCGGTGGCGATCTCGCGCTGCGGCTTCGGGTCGGCAATCAGCGCCATGCCCGGCGGTGCCATGCGATATGCCGGGCGCGCGGATACATCCCGCAGCAGGACGATCTCGCCCGGTTGTGCCTTCACGCCTTGGCGGGCGCCGGATGCGGATGCGCCCGCGCCAACCGACAGCAGGGCCACTGCCAGTGCTGCGGCCAGGCCGCGAATCAGGGTGGAGCCGTCCATGCCGATCTCCCGCGATGGGTGCGGCGGAACCACGCATCAACCGTGCCAACTTCGAAGTGCCCACCGGCCAATGTCGGCACCGTGCCGCACCTGACCGGGCTGCTGCCACGCTGTTACAGGCACGTCGTGGAATTGTTGGGATTTCGAAGCCCCAGGCACTGCAGGGCAAGGGCGGCGGGCGACTGTCGCATCCGTGTTACAGGTGGCGTCGCGGTCTGCAACGGTGCCGCTTCAGCCAGGAATTTCTTGACGCACTGCTCATTGCGCCGCCGTTTAGGGAAGCGCTAGGATCCGCCCAACAAAGGCCGCCCCGGTGGCCGTAGAGGTCCCGGCGGGGGGCGGCACGCCGGTGATTGCCTGACAGTCCGCCGACGGTGTCCGGATGCTGGGGGAAGCATGGCAGCGGTCCCGGAGGCTTCAACGTCACGTTGCGTGCTCTGGTTTGGCGAGCCGTTGGCGAACGAGCGCAGTGCGCTGGCGGCAGCGGGCTGGTATGTGCGCAGCATCCGTCCCGATCCCGCCATGGCGATTGGCCTGCGCGGGCGCGATCGCTTGCTCGCCGTGCTCGATCTGCGCCACCTCGATGCGGTCGCGCTGCAGCTGCTGGTACCGTGGATCGAGCAGCACCAGCATCTACCCTGGCTGGCGGTACTGCCACCGGGTGCCGGACCTGCTTCAGCGGCCTGGCTGCCGTTGCTGCAGCGATGCTGCGCCCGCTTCACGCTGCCGTTCGGCCTGCAGGATCTGGTCTGCGCAATGCGCCAGCAGTTCGACGCAGATGATCCGCCTGTCGACGCAACCTGCAGCGGGCAGGGACCGCACGCATTGATTGGCGAAAGCGCTGCGCTGCATGCGGTGCGCACGGTGCTGCACAAGTTCGCGCCGGTGGAGCTGCCGGTGCTGGTCACCGGCGAAACCGGTACAGGCAAGGAACTGGCCGCACATGCGCTGCATGCGTTGTCGGGGCGTGCTGGCAGGCCTTTCATTGCGGTGAACTGTGGTGCGATTCCGGCCAACCTGGTGCAGTCGGAGCTGTTCGGCCACGAACGTGGCTCGTTCACCGGTGCCGACAAGCGGCAGATCGGCGTGTTCGAATCCGCGCACGGCGGCACGGTGTTTCTGGACGAAGTCGGTGACCTGCCGTCGGAGGCGCAGACCAGCCTGTTGCGCGTACTGCAGGAGGGCACCTTCGAGCGTGTCGGCAGCAGCCAGCCGTTGCGGGCGGATGTGAGAGTGCTGGCTGCCACCCACGTGGAACTGGAACACGCGGTGGCGCAGGGCCGGTTCCGCAGCGATCTCTATTACCGTCTGAACGTGCTGCGCCTGCTCATGCCACCATTGCGTGAGCGAGGTGCCGATGTGCAGCTGCTGGCCGAACACTTCCTGCGTTGTTTCCGGCAGCGGCACAGCGTGCGTGCACGCGGCTTTGCGCCGGCCGCACTGCAGGCCATGCGGCGTTTCGAATGGCCCGGCAACGTACGCGAACTGCTGAACCGTGTGCAGCGTGCAGCGATCATGGCCGAAGGCGAGCTGATAAGCGAGCGTGACCTGGAGCTGGGCGCATCGGTGGCGGTCCTGCCTGGGGCGATGCTGCACGATGCGCGGGGCCAGGCCGAGCGCGATGTGCTGCTGCAGACCCTGCGCCAGACCGGCTACAACGTTTCCGAGTGCGCGCGGCAGATGCAGATCTCGCGGGTGACGGTGTATCGCCTGTGCCGCAAGCACCGGCTGGAGCTGCCTGCGCAGCGCTGATCATCCGGCCGCCAGGTGCTTGAACAGGCGCAACGGCTTGCCCGTGACGCGCTCGACCACGCCCTTCGCTTCCAGGTCCAGCTGCACGGCCTTCAACCACCAGCCGGCGGTGGCGCCTGCCGGGAACAGGGCGGCCGGCAGGTGCGGCAGCAGCGCCTGCTTGGCCTGCGCAACGGTCAACCCTGGCGGTTGCGCAGGCAGGGCCTGCAGCAAGGCATGGCGCATGGCGAGATACTTGGCACGATCCACGCGCTGGATGTGCCCGGGCGTGGTGATGCTCTCGATCTCGATCCGCTCGGGCTCAGACATGACTATCTCCCGCGACTTCGATGCGAGGGCTGCGGAAGCCCATGGCGATCCACGCCTTCATCAACCGTGCATGGAACCGCAGCGACCGGGTCTCCAGGTTGGGCACATCGTCCGGAAGGACAGACGCATCAGGAAGATCACTGACCATCGTCCGCATCTCCACGACGGGTCTTTCCGATGCGGGCCACAACAGGCAATACAGGCTCAGCCAATGGCCGCCACTGAACTCCAGGAACAGCGGCGTATTGCAGCAGCCCGCCAGGACGCGGCGGCTGCCGCCCCTGCTGGACAAGCGCAACGCACGCAGCATGGAATGTCCGGCATCGATGCTGACGCGATCCTTGCGGTGCATTACGAAAAGCGTCTGGCCATGCGGGCCCAGTACTTCGGGTGCTCGGTGCAGCGACTGCAGCATGGCGCCGGCCTTGCGGCAGCTGTCGCAGCAGCATTCGACGGTGGCAATGGGTTGGCCCGTGGCGGTCAGGCGGACCTGGCCGCAGACGCAGGCAAGGGACTGATGGGAGGGCATCTGCATTTTCTCCTGGGGTATTCATCCTCTCGACGAACCGGGGCGCCGGGAATCGACAACATCCGCCTTCAAGGGCGCTTCATCCAGTAGCGGATGCGGTACAGGTCCAACCCTGCACCGTCCGCACGCCGCGCCGAATAGGTCAACATGCCGGGGTGCGAGCCATCCAGCATCGCGCCGTAGCTGTCGCCGGAGGTTTCGTTCAACGGCGAGGGCAATGCATGGCCCGCGTCATAACGGCCTCCACGCTCGTAGGCAATGAACTGGCGCACCGGTCCGCTGCCGAAGTCCAGGGCGCGGGCAAAGACCACAGTACGGGCATCCCCGAGGAAGGTGGCATCGAACTCCTGCGCCGAGGTATTGAGGTCTCCGGGCAGCGGCCGCGCGGGCTGCGCCTCACCACGGACCATCGCTGCGACGTAGAGGTCATGGCCACCCGCACCGCCTGCGCGATCGCTGGAGAACAGCAGCGTGGCTGCGTCTGGTGAGAGCATCGGCGCAAACTCATCGGCCGCGCTGTTCACGGCGGGGCCAAGATTGACCGGCTCCCCGAATCGGCCGTCGCTCCCCACGCTGACCCGATACAGATCGTCTCCGCCCTGGCCGCCTGCTCGATCCGAACAGAAATACACCACGCGGCCATCGGCGGAAAAGGCGGGATCGAAGTCACGTCCCGGCATGTTGAACGAGACCGGCTTCGCCGGCCGCCAGTGCTGCCCGTCGTGGTGCGAAACCCATATGTCATACCCGCCCGGACCGCCGGGCCGGTTGCGGCTGAACCACAGTGCGGTCTTTCCGTCCGGGCTCAAGGTCAGTCGAATCTCGTCGTACTGCGTGGATGCAATGCCCGGAGCAAAGCGCTCGGCCGGGCCGACGATCTGCAGCACCCTGGATGGAGACGCGCCAGGCGATGCAGACACCAGCAGCATCACGGCCAGCAGCGCCTTCATGCCTGTCGCTCGAAGTCGCTGACCCAGTTGGTTTCCCAGCTGCGTCCACCATCGGTCGAGGCCGCCTGTTCCCAGCGCGCCGAACGCGGGGTAATGCGTGACCAGATCACCCGCGTCTGGATCGCTCGTCCGTCGTGCTGGTCTTCGCCGAAGAAGCGACCGACACCGGCATCGAAACCACCGCGCAGCGGCGCGCCGATCCGGTTAGGTTCCCGGCCATCCAGCCACCAGCTCAGCCAGTGCCGCTCAGCCGCATTCCAGGCGCGGATGCCCATGCCGCGCAGCGGCGCTCCTGGCACGTCCATCAGATTGTCACCTACGTTGCCGAATCCTCCCAGTACCGGCCAGTTGTGCAGGGTGCCGTTGAACGCGTC
Organism: Stenotrophomonas sp. INTA L402-1; assembly: GCF_059295135.1. NCBI lineage: Bacteria > Pseudomonadati > Pseudomonadota > Gammaproteobacteria > Lysobacterales > Lysobacteraceae > Stenotrophomonas > Stenotrophomonas sp. INTA L402-1. The sequence goes on along the minus strand of NZ_JCAFWP010000001.1, from coordinate 346,913 downwards.
CCACGCATCGCTGCCTGCCAGCCGGGCGCGCAGGCGACGATGGCGCACGTTCCAATGGCCCACCAGGAAATCAAAATCGCCCGGTGCATCCGGCAGCTTCGGAAGCGGAGAGGGGGCCGCAGCCGTGCGGCGGAACCAGTTGCGCCAGTTCACCTCCCAGTGCGCACCGGCGTCGTCGGAGAATGCCTGTTCCCACCACGGCTCCTCGCCATGGATGGCGTGCCACCGGAACCACACGTCGATGGGGCGTCCGTCGATCCGGTCGGTGCCGCGGAAGCTGCCGGCATCGCCCTTGAAACCGCCGCGCACGGGGGCTTCGATATGGGCAGGATTGCGGCCATCGATCCACCAGATCGACCACGTGGAAGACACCGGATCAAAGGCACGCACGCCCAGGCCCCTGTAGGGACCCGAAGGCAGTGCCATGACGTTGTCATCGATGGTGCCGAGCCCGCCCAGGGTGAGCCAGACCGCGCTGGCGCCGGTGAAGGACTCCCAGCGGGTATCGCCCACCAGCCGCTCATTCAGGCGTTGGTGCCGGACCTGCCAGTTGCCCTGCAACCACTTCCAGTCTTCGCTGTGACTGGCCAGGGCCCACCCGGAGGGCAGGGCGGCGGACGCGGCCGTGGCGGCCAGGGTGACCAGAAACTGCCGTCGATCCATATGCGTGATCCCCTAACGAAGGTGCCTCCATCGTTGCGGGTACGAAGGGGATTGACCACGCAGATATCGGGGCTCAGGCTAAGCCACACTTATGGTCACCCAACGCCAGCTGCCATCGCTTGCCGCCATCCGCGCCTTCGAGGCGGCGGCGCGGCTGGGCAGCTTCGCGCGTGCCGCCGAGGAGCTCGACACCACTGCGGCATCGGTGAGCTATCACGTGCGGCGGCTGGAGACCCAGACCGGTACCTGCCTGTTCCTGCGCCACGCACAGCACGTGGAACTGACGGTGGTGGGTGCCAGCGTCGCGCAGGAAGCCACCCGGGCATTCGACGCACTACGCGCCAGCTTCATGCGCGCCGCTGGCATGGATGCGGCGCGACTGCGCCTGTCCGTACTGCCAACGCTGGGCACCAGTTGGTTGACGCCGCGGCTGGGTACGTTCCGCGCCCGCCATCGGCAGCTCCTGCTGGAACTGGATCTGTCGGCAGAGCCGCAGGATCTTGCCGCCGGCCACTTCGATGCCGCCATCCGCAACGGGCATGGCGAGTGGCCTGGGCTGCAGGCCACGCCCCTGTTCCCCAGCGTTTTCATGCCGTTGTGTGCGCCGGCGCTGCTGCCGGCGGCCCGTGGGCTGGGCAGCACCGCGCTGGAGATTCCCCTGCTCGGTCGGCCGGACTGGTGGGCCCTGTGGTTCGCCGCGCACGGGCACCTTCCACCGCCGGCACCAGGGAGTCTGGTCACGCCCTTCGCCGTCGAGCATCTGGATGTCGGTGCCGCGATCGCAGGGCAGGGCATCGCCATCGGTTCGCCGATCCTGTTCCAGGCCGAGCTGGAGAGCGGGCGCCTGGTGCAGGCGCATCCGGGTGTCGCCAGCGACGGTCGCAGCTTCTGGTTCGTGGCGCCCTCGGCGCGGAGTGGGAGCGCCAAGGTCATCGCATTCCGTGACTGGTTGGTCGAACAGGCCGCCGAGGCCCGGCACGCAGCACGCCATCATCTGGCCCAAGCGGTGACGCCGTGAACCAGAGCCCCGAACTGCTGCGACGCCTGCTGCGTGCCAGGGACCGGATGGACCGGGCCAGCCATGAGGAATGGCCAGTCACACGCCTGGCCGAGGTCAGTGCGGTGTCGCCGGCGCACTTCGCCCGCTCATTCAAGCAGGCATTCGGGCTGCCGCCGCACCGGTATCTTCTCAGCCGGCGCATCGAACGGGCCGTGGCGATGTTGCGTGACACCGACCTGCCGGTCACCGAAATCGCCGTGCAGACCGGGTGGAGCAGCCTGGGCACCTTTGGCCGCATCTTCCGTGACATCACCGGTGACAGCCCGGGCAATATGCGTGAGCGTGAGCGTGCAGGCCAGGCGGCGTCGGCCAGCGTGCCGGAATGCCACGCACGTGCCGCACAGCGACCGGACCTTAAGATCGCAGTTTTGGAGAAGCGTCGCCGCGTGGCGGTTGCTAACGTGGACCCCACCTGAGGGAGGTCCCATGACGAACACTGTGAACACGGTCGGCCTGTATGTGCGCGACCAGGATGAGGCGCTCGCGTTCTATGTCGGCAAGCTCGGCTTCGAAGTGCATACCGATGTACGCAACGGCAGCTACCGCTGGCTGACGGTACGCAGCCCGGGCCAGGACGGTTTCCAGCTGGGCCTGTTCGTGCCTGGCCCGCCCATCCACGATGCGGCCACCGCGCTTTCGCTGCAGCAGCTGGTGGCCAAGGGCGCAATGCCGCCGCTGGTGCTGGCCGTGGATGACTGCCAGGCGTGCTACACGCAATGGCTGGCGCTGGGCGTGGAATTCACCCAGGAGCCGATCGAGCGCTATGGCGCCATGGACGCCGGATTCCGCGATCCATCAGGCAATGGCTGGAAGATGATCGAAGCCCGCTCCGAGACGAGGCGCCGGCAATGAGCCGCGGTGGCTGGGCACGGCCCGTGCACCGTTGGACCTCGATCGTGTTCACCCTGGCGGTGATCGCCAACTTCGTGGCGCGCCCGATGGGGCAGGGCGAGCCACCGGCATGGATAACCTATGCGCCGCTGCCACCCTTGTTCCTGCAGCTGTTCACCGGGCTGTATCTGTTTGCCCTGCATTACGCAGGCAAGCGCCGCAGCGCCTCGTTGGGCGCTGCGGGCTGAGAACAGATCAGGCGACCGCGTCGACCGCATGGGCGGCAAGCAGGGCGGGCAGGTCTTCCATGCGCTGGAAGATCACCTGTGCACCCGCTGCACGCAGGGCCTCCGGCGTACTGTGGTGCGGGCCACCCTCACTGAAACCGAATACGGTAGCTCCGGCAGCCACGCCGGCCGTGGCACCGGTCACGGTGTCCTCGATCACCGCGCAACGCTTCGGGTCCACGCCCAGCGCAGCGGCGGCGGCCAGATAGACATCCGGATGCGGCTTGGTGTGCGGCATGTCCTGGCCGCTGAACACATGGGCACCGAAGGCATCAAGGATGCCGACCTTGCCCAGCTGCAGCTTCACCTTGTGCAGATCGGCGCCGGACGCGCAGGCAATCCGGCCGCCGGTGAGCACCGCGATCGCACGCACCGCCTCGGGCGCACCCTGGATCGCAACCAGGTCACGTTCCAACGCGCGGTTGCGCTGCTGGCGGAACTCTTCCAGCCATTCCTCGGTGAACGGCTTGCCGGTGCGTTCTTCGATCAGGCCGGCCAGATGGGCCACGGACTGGCCAAGGAACACCTCGCCGGCCTGCGCCGGGGTCAGCGGCCAGCCGCGCTCGGTCAGCATTTCCGAAAGCACGCGGGCGACCAGCGGCTCGGAATCAACGAGTACGCCATCGCAGTCGAACAGCACGGCATCGAAGGGGAAACGGGACATCTACAGCTCCAAGGGGCAATGCGGTGGTGCAATTGCCCGCCATTTTCCCATAGCCATCCTTGCGTGGCACCCGGAGCGGGTGCCACCCATTCCCGGCAGGCCGATCAGCCCAGATCACAGCCCGCCGGCTGCGGCCAGGTGGTGGCCGGCAGCATGTTCTTCAGCGAAGCGGGCGCGTTGATCGCCACATAGCTGGCGCCCAGCAGCTCCTCCAGGTCGGCGATGGTCACCAGGTAGCTGTCCAGGCTGCCCAGATTCGCTTCATTCGGGATGATCCAGCTGATCGCCTTGGCGGTGCCGGTGTTCGGATCACGGGTGATGATCGTCTTCCAGAAGAACTCCGGGGTCGGAATGCCGTGACTGGCAAGGAAGTAATCGTTGGACGCGTCGCCGTAGACCACGCCGCCGTAGACATCCACCGGCGCGATGTCGCGGTAGCACTCGGCCACGTTTTCGGCCTTCACCCAGACGCCCTGGTTGAAGCTGGAAACCTGCGGAACGATGTTGGTCATGTAGTTGGCGCGACGGATGTAGGTCGCGTTGTAGTCCATGTGGTTGGAGGTCACCAGATGGCCGCGGTCATAGCCGCTGCGGATGCTGGCATACGACGTGGTGCTGTTCTGGCCGAGGCAGCCGGCCGGCAGGTCCGGGTCTTTGTAGAAGCTGGACGGGCGCGCGGCGGAGCCGGTGTCGGCGGTGAGCGTGTACTCGTAGCGGGTGGCGCTGTGGATGTTGCAGTCGTAGGTGAGCACGAAGCCGCCCTTGTTGAGGGTGACGACCTGGGCCTGTGCGGCACCGGCGAAGGCACTGAGGACGAACGCGAAGAGGAAACCTGCAAGTCGCATAGCGATTCTCCAGCAGAAGTTCAGGGCGCAGCCGTCCGCTACGACCGGGCCGGAGCGAGGTCATGTGAGGACACTGCGGAGTCGGGTAGTGCGGAATGCGTGGGACGTGACCGCGATGACAGGGCCGCGGAGGCCGTGCGGTGTCGTAAGCGTCACAAGCTGTCGTCTTTCGGTCAATCGCGAAACGACGAAGCTGTGACAGCGCGCAAGCACTGGAGATGTGTCAGATCATGCGGCGTGTGGATGAAACGCAGGCGTGCTAGGACATCGCGCTGCCTGCAGCGGTGGTCAGGGGTTCGTCTTCAACACGTAATCACCCTTGCGTATTCCCGGCACCAGCGACCATCCCGGCTTCAGGCTCAGCGACCATCCCGGCCCCTCCAGTGGCAGTTCAGCACTTGCCGGGGCCTGCACGAATACCACCTTCCAGTCGCTCTGCAGCAACGCACCGTCGGTGACATCCAGGCTGCCCCAGATGTCGGACAGCCGCATTGCTGGATACACCATGCCTTGGCCTGGCAACGGCTGCATGGCGTTGGGATCGAACTGGATGTGCATGTTGCGCAGATCCAGGCGCACGACCGGGCCTGTCACGAAGCGCGCACGGTTGTGTTCCAGCTGCGCAAGGCGCTGCTGCCCGCGCAGCGTTTCGGCTTCGTGCAGCTCCGGCCCTTCATAGCGCGCGGCAGCCGCTCCCAGCGCGGTCGCGTCCAGCTGCAATGGGGCCTGCGTCACTTCGGCCAGGCGCGTGCCGAGATCGCGAGCCTGGTGGGCGAGGTCGCCGCGCCAGCCAGGTGCCGCCTGGTCCAGCAGCAGGCCATAGGCCGGGCCGGTGGCATAGGCGAAAGAGCGGACGAAGCTGCGATCACCCACGTGTGCGCGAAGGTCATGCAGTGCCGCCTGGATACGTGTCGACGGCGTCGGATTGCCGACGAACACGCCGGTGTACTCGGCCAGGCCCTCGTTCAATTCCAGCGCCGCTTCTTCCTGCGCGGCCGCAGGGAACCGGCGGTAGCGCTCGGCGCGGAATGCGAGTGCGTCCGTCATCGCAGTGTGCTGCGATACTGCATCGGTGGATTCGAGTGCGTCCGCAAGCGCGCGCCATTCCAGTTGCAGCCAGTAGCGTCCTTCAAGCGTATCGAGGTGTTCGTTTCCACCTTCCGCCGGCGCGATGATGGGCAGCGCCGGCTGCAGGCGATGGAACATTTCGTGAGCCAGCAGCGTACTGCGTCGGGACGCGTCCTGCGGCAATGGCCAGAGCAGCTGCGTCCAGCGTGTGCCGGACCAGTCCACGGCGGTGTTGGCGACGATCGCATCAGACGGAAGCTGGCCTGCGAACACATTGCCGCGCTCCTTCAGCGCACCATGTGCGTCTGCCTGCGAGGCGATGACCTGCCGGCTCTTTGGATCCACCAGCATCATCGGCCCGCACAGGGATTGACCCCACAATCGACCCCGGTCTTCGTTGCAGAGCTGTTCGGCGCGCCGGAAGACCTCGCGGGCCGCCGCATCGGAGAACGCCTGCTCGTTGGCCATCACGGTTCGTTGCGCACATAGCGCCAGTACAGCGAAGAGCAGGAAGCGTGACCTCATGACGTCCATTCATCCTTGGGGCCCAGCTCTCATAGCATCGATCCCATAGGCCGGCAATGCAGCAAACGTCATGTTGCGTCGCAAGGTGCCACCCACCATTCGCACTGGTACGGTCCAACCCGTTGCACCACCACCGACGGGGACAGACGACGATGCGCAAGGTATTGCTGCTGTTGATCCTGCTGACCGGACTGGCGCCCACCGCCTGGGCCGCCACGGTCAAGACCACCCACCGGACCATTCCCAGCTGGGATGGAACGCCTCTCGGGGCCTTCGTCATCGAGCCGCAGGACGCGGGCAGCGGGCGCTATCCACTGCTGGTGATGCCCAGCAGCTGGGCGGTACCCAGCGTGGAGTATGTGGGGGTGGCGCAGTCGCTGGCGCGGCGCGGCTATGTGGTGATCAGCTACAGTTCGCGGGGTTTCTGGGAGTCCGGCGGCAGCATCGACATCGCAGGGCCAGCCACGGTCGAAGATGTCAGCGCCCTGATTGATTGGGCGCTGGACAACACCCGCGCCGATCCAGCCCGGATCGGCGTTTCGGGCATTTCCTACGGCGCAGGCACCAGCCTGCTGGCGGCGGCGCGCGATCCACGCATCAAGGCCGTGGCGGCGCTGAGTGGCTGGGCCGATCTGCAGGCCTCGCTGTACAGCAACGACACCCCCAGCGCACAGGGCATCGCCTTGCTGGTGGCAGCCGGCCTGGCCACCGGCCGCCCGGGACCGGAACTGACGACCATCAATCGCAATGTACTGGTCGGCAACTACCAGGGCGCGGTGGATTCGCTGTTGCCGGTGGCGGCGCAGCGCAGCCCCGGGGCCAGCATCGATGAGATCAACGCCAACCAACCAGCGGTGTTCCTCGCCAACGCCTTCAACGACAGCCTGTTCCCGCCGGGCCAGCTGGTCGATTTCTTCACCCGGTTGAAAGGCCCCAAGCAGTTGCAGTTGCGCCACGGCGATCATGCGCTCAACGAAGCCTTTGGCGCTCTGGGTGTTCCCAACGAGGTCTACGATTCGGTGGGCGACTGGTTCGACCATTACCTCAAGGGTGAAGCCAATGGCATCGACCGCCAGCCTGCAGTACAGCTGAAATCGCAGAAGGGCAGCTGGAGTACCTATCCGAACTGGCAGGCGACCAATGCCGGCGCTGTCAGCTATGCGCTGAGCGCACCCAAAGGACTTCTGCTGCCCACGGGCGGCCTCGTCGCGAGCGGCAGCAGCACCGGCTGGAGTTACCGGATCGGCAGCGGGCTGCTGACCGCCGCCAACTCCGGCGTGGCGATGGCCTCCGGTGCATTGCAGATGATCAACCTGCCGCCGGGTGCCTATGTGCCCTTCGTGGGCCGCAACGCCGCAGGTGTCTGGCAGGGGCCGATCCAGTGGAGTGCGCAGCGCCTGGATGGAACGCCGGAGGTACGCTTGACCGTCACGCCCAGCCGCGCCAACACCACGCTGTACGCCTACCTGTACGCCGAGGATGTGCTGGGCAACGGCCAGCTGATCAGCCACAAGCCCTATACGCTGCGTGGTGCCACGCCGGGGCAGGCGAAGACCATCGACCTGCGGTTGGAAGCCAGCAGCTGGAACCTTCCGGCCGGCAGCCGCCTGACCCTGGTGGTGGACACCGTGGACCTGCGGTACGCGGGCATCAGCCAGCTGGGTGGCACGGTGACTTTCAGTTCGCCGGCCAATGCGCCATCAGTGTTGAAGGTGCCGTTGCATTGATGGAAGGCCGCGCCCGTTGCGGCGGGCGCGGTACGCCAGGCAGTAGAACTGCGAGACTGGCGTTTGTTCCGGGGACGGGAAGAATTCATGGTCATTGCATGGCTGTTGCTCGGTGCAGTGCTTGCGGCACCTACCGCGCAAGGCGCGCCGATCGACTGGTCGGATACGCTGTTGAAGGATCTGGACGCTGCCGACGCCGCCATGCGCGGCAGCCATCCGGGCGCCGTGGACCTGCGGAATCCTGGTTTCGGCGCACAGCTGGACGATGCCCTGGCGCTTGCACGCTCGCGCGCGGAACGGGTCGCCAGCTACCCGGGCTACTGGTGGGCGATGAAGGGCTATGCGGCGGCGTTCAATGATGGCCATGTCAGCCTCAATGCGCTTGCCGATGCTCCCGATCTTCCAACGCAGTGGCCGGGCTTCCTGACCGGCTTCGATGGCGACGCACAGGTGGTCATGACCGTGGATGGTGGTCCGGGCCATCCGCCGCTGGGGGCTCGAATGCTGGCCTGCGATGGCATCGATGCGCAGACGCTGGCTGCACGCCGGGTGGGTGACTTCAACGGGCGCTGGAACCTGCAGGCCAGCCGCATCCAGGGTGGCGGTGAAGTGCTGCTCGAACAGGGCAATCCTTACGTGCCTGCATTGCGTACCTGCGTTTTCCAGGTGGGCGGACGTGAGACATCCTATGCACTGCGGTGGCAGCCACTGCAGGCAGCACAGCGCAAGGAGCGCCTGGCCGATACCCGGCGCAGCTTCCGTCCCCCCAACGGCTGGCACGCGATGCCCGATGGCAGTTACTGGATCACCACCAGCAGCTTCAATGCCGACCCTGCGGAGCAGAACTTCAAGGAACTGACCGCGCTGCTTGAGCAGCTTGCACCGCAAGCCGAAGGGTTGCAGCAGGCACCGACGGTGGTGCTGGACGTGCGTGGCAACACTGGCGGTGCTTCGCAATGGAGCATCGAACTGGCGCGATTGATCTGGGGCCGGGCCGCTGTCGACGCGCTGCCCGACCGCAGCTGGGTAGAGTGGCGGACCTCGGAGGGCAACATCGCCCAGCTTCGCGGCTTCCTGCAGACGCTGGAACAGGTGCCCGACGCGTCGCCCGAGCTGCGTCGCATGCTGGAATCGGTGACGGCAGGCATGGCGCAGGCTCGCGGCCGGGGTGAGGCTTTGTGGCGCGAGCCATCCGAGGCCAGCACAGACCCAGCATCCGCCGCAAGCCAGGCCGGACCTGTGCGCAAGGGCAGGGTCCTGGTTGTGGCCGATGCTTCCTGTGGCTCGGCCTGCCTGGATGCATTGGACCTCTGGAAGCGGCTGGGCGCGGTGCAGGTGGGCCTCGAGACCTCGGCCGACAGTCTGTACATGGACGTGCGGCCGGAGCGGTTGCCCAGCGGGCTGGCCAGGATCTCGGTGCCGATGAAGGTGTTCCGTGGGCGGGTACGTGGTTCGAATGAACCGCACGTGCCCGATCATCGCTATACGGGCGACATGCGCGACACCCGGGCGCTGGAAGCGTGGCTGCTGACGCTGTAGATGCGCGCAGGACCTCGTGCAGGGCTGAATTCCGCAGGAGAGGATCGCATGAGCATCCCGCCACCCAGCGCTGCCAGGCCGCCATCGCGGGCAGGAGCCTTCCGTCGTTGGATGCTGACACCCGGTGCATTGCTCGGCGTGGCGCTGCTGATGTACATGGTCGGCGTACGTGTGCCGCTGGCCAGGCTGAGCGGCCTGTAGGGCGGAGCGAGATCAGCGCCGGACGTCGAACTGGTCACTCTCCAGCAGCGCCCAGACATCGGCCTCGCGCACGGGACTGAAGTCTCCGGGAATGGAGTGCTTCAGCGCACCTGCCGCCAGACCGAAGCGCACGGTGCTCTCTGCATCGAACCCGGACGCCAGCCCGTGCAGGATGCCTGCCGCGAACGCATCGCCGCCGCCAATGCGATCAACGATACCGGGCAATGGCCGCGAGGGGGCCTGCGCACGGGTACCGTCGCGTCCCAACAGCAGCGCGCCCAGGATGTGATGGTCTGCACTCACCACGTCGCGCTGGGTGCAGGCCAGCCACTGCAGGTGCGGGAGCGCCGCGAACGCGGCCGCTGCAGCCGCCTCGGTCCGCGCGATGGGGCTGTCCTCGGCGAAGCGCAGTCCCAGCACCAGTTCGATATCGCGATGGTCGGCAAAGACGATATCCGCCTCTGCGAACAGCTCCCGCAGGATGGCGGCGGCGTTGCCGCCCCAACGCTGCCAGAGCGAAGGTCGGTAGTTGCCGTCGAAGGACACACGCACGCCTGACCTGCGTGCGGCCCGTGCAGCGCTCAAGACGGATTCGGCCACATTGGCGCCCAGCGCGGGACTGACGCCGGAAAGGTGCAGCCACTGCGCATCACGCAACAGCGTTGGCCAGTCATGGTCGGCAAGTGCAGTGTTGGCGAATGCCGAACCTGCCCGGTCATACACCACTTCACTGGCGCGCTGCAGCGCGCCGGTGGCCAGGAAATACAGGCCCATGCGGTCTCGGTCGACTTCACGCACACTTGCCACGCCCACACCATGCCGCCGCAGCTCGGCCACGGCATGCCGGCCCAGCGCGTTGCCGGGCACCGTACTGACCATCTGCACATCGTGGCCGAAACAGGCCAGTGAGACCGCCACATTGGCCTCGGCGCCTCCCATGTGGACCTGCAGCTGCGGCGTCTGCAGCAGCAGTTCCCGACCGGGTGCGCCCAGGCGCAGCAGCAGTTCACCGAAACAAACGACGCGGCTCATCGGTTCTCTCTCACTCGGTGGGGGTGCAGCCCAGCATGCGCAGATCGATGGCATCGGCCATGCGCCGGTAGCCTTCGTCATTGGGGTGCAGGTGGTCGCGGGTGATGTCGTTGGGCAACGATTCCACGGCCTTCGGGTCACGCAGCGCGGCATCGAAATCGATGATGCCATCGAACCCGGTCTTCCCACCGCGTGCCCACTGGTTGATCGAGGTGCGGGTCGCTGCGGACACGGGCTCGTAGCGCTCGGAACCACCGAATGGGGTCAACGTACCCAGCCAGGCGCGGATGCCGTGCGCATGCAGTCGCGCTGCAACCTGCTGATAGCCCAGCAGCATGTCCGCCGCACTGCGTCCAGGCAGCGGCTGCGTGCCACCACCGTGGCGGATGTCATTGATGCCCTCGAACAGGATGACCTGATCGGCATCGGCCACCGCGATCACATCGCGATCCAATCGTGACAGGGCGCTGTGGCTGCGGCCATGGTCAAGCAGCTTGTTGCCGCTGATGCCCTGATTGAGTACCACGAACCGGTTCGGGCAGGCTTGCTGCAGGCGCTGCGCCAATCGCTCCGGCCACTGGTTGAAGGTACCGCGACGGGCGGTGGCACCTTCCGTGATGGAATCGCCGAGTGCCACGATCACCTGGGGACGATCAGCGCGCTGCACCATCACGGCCGAGAACACGTTCTGCTGGTAGCTCAGCCGCACGCTGTCGGCAACCGATGTCTGCCTGCCGTCCGCTACCCGCACTTCGGTGCGGCGCACGGCGGGATGGGTAGGCTGCGGGAAGTAGGCCGTTACGCTGATCTCCTGCAGCGCCGCCACCGGCATCGGTACCGGGTCGCTCAGCAGCGCGGCACCCACCGGCACCTCGATGACCGCGCGGCCATCCACCGTTACCGGCAGAGGGGCGGACGTGCCGTTTTTCACTCCTGCGCGCAGGTCCTCGACCCGTAACGGCGCCGTGCCGAGTTCGTTGCTGATGCGCAGCCGCAACGCATCGCCACGGCTGCCGATGCGCATGTCCTGGCGCACGGTCTGCGCGGCGAACTGTACGGGGGCCTCGGCGGTGCCATCCTTGCGGTCCGGTGCCGGCGAGGCGGTCCACGCGGTGACCCAGACCGGTGCGGCCAACGCGCCAGGCGCGGCCGCGGCGGAACAGATCGTCAATGAAAGCAGGAGGGTCCAGCGCTGCATGGTCAGGATTCCAGTCAGGAGAAGTAGGTGCCGCCGTTGACGTCCAGATTCGCACCGGTGATGAACGCCGCCGCATCCGAGGCCAGGAATACAGCAGCGTCGGCGGCTTCGTCCGGTGCCCCTTGGCGGCGCAGCGGGGTAGCGCCGGCAACGGCCGTGCGTACTTCCGGCTTGGTGAACTCATCATGGAAACGGGTGGCGATCATGCCGCAGCACAGTGCATTCACGCGGATGCCCTTCGGCCCCAGCTCCTTGGCCATGGCACGGGTGAAGGTCATCACTGCCGCCTTGGCGGTGGCGTAGATCGATGCCCCCGGGCCGCCGCCATCACGACCTGCCTGCGAGGCGAAGTTGACGATGGCCGCGCCGTCACGCATGTGCGGCACCACCGCGTGCGTGGTCAGGTAGGTCGAGGTCAGATTCAGGTCCATCACGGCGTGGAAGAACGCCGGGTCGATGTCGGCCAGCGGCCGACGCTGCACCATGCCACCGGCCACGTTCACCAGCAGGTCGATACGCTCGCCGAACACGGCCTGTACCGCAGCGACCAGGCCGGCCACGGCGGCGGCATCGGTGACGTCGGCGCGATGCACGATGGCCTGGCCACCGGCCGCCTGGATCTGTGCCAGCGTTTCCTGGGCACTGGCTTCATCATGGGCGTAGTTGATGCAGACGCGTGCACCGGCGGCAGCCAGTTTGATCGAAACGGCGCGGCCGATATCGCGGCCACCACCGGTGACAATGGCCACCTTGTCCTGGAACGACATGCGGAAAACTCCTTGGTTTGCGGGGGAATGGATGTACTTGGAAAAGAAGGAGACCCAGGCTCAGCCGCCGCGACGGTCGAGCTTCTGGATAGGTCCGGTCCACCACCACAGCGCAGCCAGAGACAGCGGCACCAGCGCGGCAACGAGGATGAAGATCGGGGCGTAGGAGTGACGGGTCAGCACCGGCACCAGCCAGGTGGTGATCAAGGTGCCTGCGACGGCCGCCAGGCCGCCCAGGCCTGCCAGCGTGCCCACCGAACGGCCGTCGAACAGGTCGCCGGGCAGGGTCTGGATGTTGCCGATGGCTACCTGGAAGCCGAACAGCACCGCAGCGATCGCCAGCACTGCCAGCAGCGGCTGGTTGGCCAGCACAGCACCCAGCAGGGCAGGGGCCATGATCACGCACCCCAGGGTGATGGCCAGCTTGCGGGCGCGGTCCACGCTGTGTCCGGCGCGGATCATGCGACCCGACAGCCAGCCGCCACTGAGGCTGCCCAGCATCGCGCCGACGAAGGGTACCCAGGCGAACAGGCCGATCTGCTTGATGTCGAAGCCGAAGGTTTCAGCGAGATAGATCGGCAGCCAGGACACGAAAAGCCACCAGATAGGATCCAGCAGGAAGCGGCAGGCGAGCATGCCCCAGCTCTGGCGATGGGCCAGCAGCTCGCGCACGCTGGCCTTCGGCGCAACCTCTGTCTGTTGCCCGGCCTGGTCTTCCTGGATCAGCCGGCGCTCGGCATCGCTCACCCACGGATGCTTGTCCGGCCCGGCGCGGTAGACAAACAGCCACGGCAGCAGCCACAGGAAGCCGATCGCACCGACCAGCACGAAGGTGCCGCGCCAGCCCAGCCACAGATAGAGGCCGGCGATGGCGGGTGCGGAGACGATCGCGCCGATCGACGCACCCGCGTTGAACACGCCCTGCGCCAACGCGCGTTCGCGCGCAGGGAACCACTCGGCATTGGCTTTGACCGCGCCGGGCCACGCACCCGCTTCGCTGATGCCGAGCATCGCCCTTACCAGGCTGAAGGAGAGCATCGAATGGGTGATCGAGTGCAGCGCGATCGAGATCGACCACACGCTGATCGACAGGGCGAACCCCAGGCGCGTGCCGATCATGTCGAACAGGCGCCCGAACAGGAACTGGCCGGCGGCGTAGAACAGCATGAACACCGTTACCAGCAGGGCATAGTCGTCCTTGGTCGCGCCTACTTCCCTGGCAATTTCCGGCCACATCACCGCCAGTGCATTGCGGTCGATGTAGTTGATGACCGTAGCGACGGCGATCAGGCCCACGATCAACCAGCGCACTGCTGAACGCACCGGCACCTTGCGCAGGTTGGCAACCACGGCAGGGCCGTTCATTTTCCGTCACCCTTGCTGCGGTCCATGCGTGCATGGCTGCCGCTCCAGCGGTAGGCATGGCCGTCCACGGTCACGCTGTGTTCACCCTTGGCGCTGCTGTCGTCGGCCACGCCGAGGGCGATGCGTGCACCGCTGGCCAGGCGCAGTTCGATCACCTCTGCATCGCTGCCCCGGCTGCGCACGATGTCCTTGATGCGGCTGTCCGCACCGTGCACGTACTCGGCGGTGCCGTTGTACTCGCCATGCGGCTCCAGCACGCTGAAGAACGTGACGTCCTTCTGGCCGTCCACGCGTTGCAGCAGGGCCGGTTCACGGCGCAGGTTGAATTCCGGATCGTTGGCACCGCTTTCCACCAGCAGCGCCTGCGCAGGCGCACTGCTGCCGAAGCGGTAGGTGTAGAAGCGCCCATCCAGCAGCCACGCCAGCGAGCGCGGTTCGCTGCCGGGCGAGCTGCGTGCATCCAGCCACAGGTGCTGGTAGCCGTTGTCCTTGCCCAGCACCGGGCGCTGGGCAGGGAAGTGTTCTGCCTCGAAGCCGGTGGTGACGATGTGGCCGTTGAAGTGCAGCGGCAGGTCGTAGCGCGCGGCCTTGTCACCGTGCACCTGCAGCAGGTCCAGCACCACCGGCAGGCCCAGGTCGGGGTGGCGCAGCAGCGCCTGGGTGCGGGTGAACACCACGCCGGGGTAGGCATCGCGCATGGTCGCCGAGGCAACCTGGGTATCGGCATCGGCCTGGAAGAAGCGCACCTGCGGGGCACGCTCCTCGCCGCGCTTCCAGTCGCCCTTGAAGTGGCTCTGTTCGTCCACCACCAGAGTGTTGTGGGCCACGGTCTGTTTGGCCCAGCTGCGGTTCTCGGCCAGGTAGATGCCACCCCGCTTGGCTTCCACGTTGAGGAAGCGGGCAGCGCCGTAGTCGGTCACCACCGGATTGCCGTTGTCGTAGAACAGCCAGTTGAGTTTGTCGAAGTGGCCATGGCCCATGCCCTGCATCGTGTCCTTCTGCACCAGCGCCTGGCCGCGTTCGCCGTTCATGCGCAGGATCGCCAGGCCACCGCGGTCGCCGTCCGGGCCATCGCGCAGCAGCATCGGACGGTAATCGAAGGGCTTGGCCTTGTTGGCGGCCAGTGCCTGCGCCACCTGTAGTCCCTCGGGGGACAACAGCAGCCGTTTCTGCTGCTGGGCCACCGACAACAGGCGGTCGTCACCGGTGCGCGCATAGGCGATGCCGATACCGGCCACCAGTTCCTCGGTATCGATGCCCTTGTCCAGGATGGCATCGTTGATCGGGAAGAACAGGCCGTCATAGCTGGACTGCACCAGCACATCCACCGCCTTCAGCAGCACGCCGTCGCGGCGCGCGAAGATCCTGCGCTGCGGCTCGTTGCGTTCGATGGCGTTGGCGAACAGCAGGAACGGTGCCAGTGCGTAGCGCTGGTAGTACGGGCCTTCCTCGTAATAGCCATCGGGCGAGAACAGCAGATCGATCTGGCGAAGGAAGCCGAACTGATCGTTCTTCTGGCTGCCGCGCAACGATTTCTCCACCAGCTCAGGGTCGCGCAGCACGTAGCCGGTCATGCCAGTGGCGGCCACCGCCCAGGTGGCATGGTTGTGGATCTGGTCGTAGTTCTTCGGCTCGCTGACGAGGAACTCAGCCATCGGCCGGAACACCTTCGATTCGATGGTGTCGCGGTCCTCGGCGGACAGCGCGTCGCGGATCGCGTCGTAGCCCTGGATGGCGTTGACCAGCCACACCGAATCGTTGAGCACCTGCCAGAACACGCGGCCTGGAATCTGTCCGCGGCCTTCGGGGTGCGGGCCCAGGGTGGGGTAGAGCCTGGCGTACTGCAGCAGCATGTCGCGCGCGTAGTCGACATAGACCTTGTCGCCGGTCAGCCGGTACAGGGTGCCGGCCGCCATCAGGGCCTGGTAGTTGCGCTTGTGCTGTTCATGGGTGCGGCCGCCGCCCTTGTCCTTCGGTACCGGCACGTCGATGCCGGCCTTCATCATCTTCTTCAGCGATTTTTCCGTGCGCGCCTGTTCCTTGGCGAACCACGGGTAGCGGCCGCCTTCGCTGGCCATCCGCTGCCACTGCGCTGCGGTCACCAGCACCGGCGCGGTGTCGGCCTGCCTCGCTGCGGCAGCGGGGGCTGCGAACAGCGGCGCGGCCGGCAGCAGGGCAAAGGGGGTGGCCAGGGCCAGGGAGACGAACAGCGGCTGCAACCTCATCGATCAACTCCATTGCGGGTGCGTGACAGGGCAACTTCGCCCACCTTGGGATACCAGTCGACGCCGGTCGCCTCGCGCGCGGTCATCGCCAGGGCAGGATCGGCGCCCACGGCGGGCAGGGCGGGCGCGGCCACCCACAATCCGCTGGCAGCCTGCTGCAGGCTGACGCCACGCCCCTCTACGCCGCCCGGGAATACGGTGCTGGCTGCCGGTGACTGCACGTTGC
Organism: Stenotrophomonas sp. INTA L402-1; assembly: GCF_059295135.1. NCBI lineage: Bacteria > Pseudomonadati > Pseudomonadota > Gammaproteobacteria > Lysobacterales > Lysobacteraceae > Stenotrophomonas > Stenotrophomonas sp. INTA L402-1. The sequence continues at coordinate 330,690 of NZ_JCAFWP010000001.1, read as the reverse complement.
CACTGAAGTCGATGCCGGCCAGCGAACTGGCGGCATTCGGCGGGTTCCTGCTGCTGCGGTTGACGATCAGGTTGGCGCTGAAGCGGCTGTTGCTGGCGGCGACCACGATGCCCTTGGCCTCATCATGGCCGACGCCGAAACTGATCTTCGCCACGTCCACGAAAGTATTGCGGCTGATCGTGGCATTCACCACCGGCGCATAGCCGGACAGCGGCGGATCGGCCTGCGCGTCCATCACCGCCAGCGCGGAACGGTTGCTGGAGCCGGCCAGTCGTTCGAAGTAATTGTTGCTGACGGTCTGGTCGGCATTGATGATGCGCACGCCGCCGGTGCCGGTCTTGTCGTCGCCCAGGAACACGTTGTCGATCACCCGGTTACCGTTGCCATGGCGTAGCGTGAGCGCGCCGGCCGAACGGTAGAACACGTTGCCGCGGTAGGTATTGCCGCCGGACTTGTTGCTGATGATCTCGGTCTCGCCGTCGCAGCCTTCGAACCAGTTGTTCTCCACCGTACTGTTGGAATCGCTCAACGAAGTGTCGCTGGTGCCGACGCGGAGGGTTTCGCCGCCGTTGACGCCCAGCGCCGGGCGCGGTCCGAACCAGTTGTGGTCGATGCGGTGCTGGTTGTCCAGGCCCTGGGTGGCATCGCGCACCACCACTACCGTGGGCCCGGCGTTGGTCTTGCCGCGCAGCTGGCTGTGATCCAACCGGTTGTTGCTGCCATACAGCGATACCCAGTAGTCCTGGTCGCTGGCATCGGGGTTGGTGTAGTCATCGATCACCAGGCCGGTCACCCGGCTGTGGCGGGCCACCGCCTTGCTGGATTCGCGGAACGCCACCACCGCATCACCCGGCGTATAGCCGTTGCGGAACACCAGGTTGGACACCTGCAGGTAGCTGCCCGCCAGGCGCAGGTCCGAACGTCCGCTGAGGACGACCTTGCCGGCGGTCTGCGCGCGCAACACGATCGGCGCGGCTGCCGTGCCCTGGCCTTTCAGCAGCAACCGCGCGTCGGTCCAGGTGCCGTCAGCCAACACGATCTCATCGCCGGGCTGCAGCGCCGAGGCGGCGGTAGTGAACTCAGCGACATCGTGGACGAGCCAGCTGGCTGCACTTGCCGCTGAAGTGGTCAGGCACATTGCCAGACCAGTGGTCAGGCAAAACAGTGATGGATTGTTGAGCGGATGTCGAGCAAGCGGACGAATGAGCATGAAATCCTTCCATAGACGGCCGGGCCGTCGTTTCAGGGTGGGTCTGCATACCACTTCCGGGTCCGTTGTAAGCCAGCTTTCGCGCAAAGTCATGCTGCATGAGCACATTAAATTGCACTCAACTGGTATGGATGAAAGGCATTTGAACATTCGCATACCAATTGGTTGACATTTTCATGTCACCGTGCCGAAGCTGCGTCCCACGCCTGGCATGCAGGCGATCCTTTGGGAGGAGGAAACCATGCGGCGACCCGCCGGAGCAGTGCACAGCATCTCGTTGTCCCCCACACCCCTGATCGTGGCGCTGCTTGCCGTGCTGGCGGGCATGCCCGCGGCCCAAGCGCAGTCCAGCAAGGACGCGTCAGGGCAGGATCCCACCACGCTGGACCAGGTGCAGGTCACCGGCATCCGCGAATCAATGCAGAGTTCGATCAACAAGAAGCGCGACGACACGGTCATCGCCGACGTGCTCTCGGCCGATGACATCGGCGACCTGCCGGCACCGTCGCTGGCTGATGCGATCGAGACCTTGACCGGCGCCGCCTCGACCCGCGACAAGACCGGCGCCTCGGAGATCTCCATCCGGGGCCTGGGCGCCTTCCTCAGCAGCACCAACTTCAATGGCCGCGAGATCACCAACGGCAGCGGCGACCGCTCGGTGAACTTCAACATGTTCCCGGCCGAGCTGATCAACACGGTGGCCATCTACAAGACCCAGCGCGCCGACATCATCGAAGGCGGCGTGGCCGGCACCATCGGCCTGGAAACAGTGCGCCCACTGGAGTACGGCAAGCGTGCAGCGCAGCTGGACCTGCGCGGCAGCTGGGCGGAGTACGACAGCAAGTACCGTGACAAGGACGGCATCGGCTATCGCGGCACCGCCAGCTACATCGATCAGTTCGAGTTCGGCAACGGGCAGAAGCTTGGCATTTCGCTGGGCTTCCAGCGCCTGGATGGCACCGATCCGGAAGAGAGCATTACCAGCGGTTCCACCTGGTATGCCTGCGATGGCACGCAGAACGTGGGCAATGCCAACTGCAACGAAGTGTCCGCGCAGGCCATCGCCAACGGCGCGCCGTACTACCTGGTGCCGAGCAGCCGCATCTACCGGCTCAAGCAGGAGCGCAACGACCGGCAGAGCGAGTTCGCCGCGCTGCAGTGGCGGCCCAATGACGTGGTCGAGCTGAATGTCGACTTCGAGCACACCGAGCGCAACTGGTATGAGAACCGCAGCGATCTGAGCCTGTCCAACGCACGACGCGGCATCACCCAGCGCGAGGTTGACGAAGACGGTATCGTGCGCCACCTGCACGGCAGCACCTCGATTGATTCCACCTCCAACCGCTACTGGCGTGGCGAGGAATACACCGGGGGTGGCCTGAACCTGATCCTGCGCCCGACCCCGGCCTGGGAGCTGTCTACCGATCTTTCCTACTCGCACACCAATCGCCTCGACAGCGAGCGCATGACGCGCCTGCGCGCCAACCAGCGCGACGTCAACAATGCCGTCGTGCCCGGTATCAGCAGTGGTGCCACCGGCTACGTGGACTATGACTGGGACTGGCACGGCGAAGTGCCCAGTGTTGCCCTGGCGCCGAACTTCGACCCCAACAACTGGGACGCCTATACGGGGGCGGCGCGGGTGACCTCCAGCGCCACCGAGAATGACCACAGGATCAAGGCCGGCCGCTTCGATGCCAGCTTCATGCCGGAGTCCGGTTTCTTCACCCGCATCAAGGGCGGCGTGCGCGCCAGCCAGGTCGACTACCGCCTGCGCGACAACACCCTGGTAACCGACTACGACCAGCGCGTGGCGGCCGACAAAGCGAAGATCATCGCCGCCAACCAGGCCTGCCGTGCACCCTTCCCGCAGGATGACTTCATGGATGCCGCCAGCGGAAACACGATCTCCTCGTGGGCGTACTTCGATCCGAACTGCCTGTACCAGTCGTTCCGCGGCAGCCTCGACAGCGGGCTGGATCCGGGTTTCCAGGATCCGAACAATGTCGATATCACCGAGAAGACACGCGCGCTCTATCTGATGGGTGAGTTCAGCAGCACCCTGTTCGGCTTGCCGGTGACCGGCAACCTCGGCCTGCGCTGGGTCAAGACCGATGTTCGTTCTGAAGGCGTGCGTACCGGGCTGCGCATCGAGGACAACGGTGACGGGACGATCCGCCTGCAACCCACCGGCGAGTACAGCACGCAGGTGTTCAAGGCGGGCAACGACAAGCTGCTGCCCAGCCTCAACGCGGCCTTCGAGCTGCGCCCGGACGTGTTGCTGCGGGTCGGTGCATATCGCGCGATGTCACGGCCGGACATTGCCGCGCTGGGTGCCGGGCGCACCATCAACGTGAGCAGTGATGCCACCTACGGCAACCTGGCCGACGCGCTGGATGACATCAGCGCCAGCGGCAACCCCGCCGCGCAGCCGCTGATGTCCTGGAACGGCGACCTTTCCCTGGAGTGGTACCCGAACCCGGACACGATGCTGGCCGGCGCGGTGTACTGGAAGCAGTTCAACGGCGGCACCGCCACTGCGCTGGTGCCGGAGACCTACACCATCGACGGCCAGAGCGTGACCGTGCCGGTGCGGCAGCAGGTAACCACCGACGAGAACAGCACGCTGACCGGCTTCGAGCTGACCGCCACCCATCGACTGTCGTACCTGCCCAAGCCGTTCGACGGGCTGGGTTTCAAGCTGAGCTACAACTACGCCGATGCCGACTATCAGACCCAGGACTCGCGACTGGGCGAGCAGCTGGCCAGCGATGGCACGATCATTCCGGCCATCGTGCCACCGGCTGGCCTGAGTGGTTTCTCGCGGCACGTGCTGTCCGGCTCGATCTACTGGGACGTCGGGCGCTTCAACATCCAGGCCATCGGCAAGTTCCGCTCGCACTACTACCAGGACTTCACCGGCAACACCGCGCAGCAGAACCGCTACTACGATGACAACACCAGCGTGGACCTGCGCCTGCGCTACCGGGTGAACAAGCAGTTGTCGCTGTCGCTGGAGCTGATGAACCTGACCAACGAGCCGCGCGTGGCCTACCAGCCGCTTTATGGGAACTTCCGCGAAGTGGTGACCTACGGGCGGCGTGCGTATTTCGGTGTACGATACAAGTTCTGAACAGGGCGGCGCGGCCAGTGGTCGCGCCGTCGCTCCAACCGGACCCTTGCCGGCCGCGGTGGCAGGGCAGGGACCCGGAAGGAATCGCCAAGGGTCAGCCGCATGTCCGCCAACCGCCTTTACCAGACCATCGCTGCCAAGCTCCGCAAGCTGATCGAGGACGGCGAATTTCCGCCGGGCTCGCGGCTGCCGGGCGAGCGTGAGCTGGCCGAACGGTTCGGTGTCAGCCGGGTCACCATCCGCGAAGCCGAGATCGCACTGGAAGCGCAGGGCTGGATCGCCATCCGCATCGGCTCGGGCGTGCATGTGAAACCGCGCCCGACGCAGGCGTCCGGCGGGCTGCCGGATGTCAGCGCCTTCGACCTCACCGCCGCCCGCGCGGTATTCGAGGCCGAGGCCGCCGCTCTGGCTGCAAGCAATCTGGATGATGCCGGCATTGCCGAGCTGCAGGCGTTGGCCGAAGCGCTGTGCCGTCGCGACCTGAGTGACGCGGAAGCCGGCGAGTACGACCGCCGTTTCCACCTGGCCATCGCACGGCTTTCCGGCAACCCGGTGGTGGAATTCTTCGTGCAGCAGATCTGGCGCATGCGCAGCGAACTGCCTCGGGTGACCGAGGTCTATGCCCGGGTCTGCCATGATGATGGCGCCAGCCGTGCGGACGAGCACATGGCGATCTTCGAAGCCCTGCGCGCGCGTGATCCGGTGGCCGCGCGCAATGCGATGCGCCTTCACTTCCAGCGCCTGTTCGAAGCCATGCTGCAGGCGACCGAAAGCCAGGCGCTGGAGGAGATCCGCCGCCGCACGCAGCAGGACCGCGAACGGTTCATGGCAACGACGCGGATCTAAGCGCCGCGTTCAACACAATCGGCGCTGCGACCTTCAGCAGGGCAGCTCGCGCTCGAAGCCTGATGGATATGAGAAATGGGCATGACTGCACCGATGCCCAGCCTGTCCGCAATGCCTACACTGCCCGCGGGTCATAGACGGCCCGTTGAGAAAGCTGCATACACACAAGGAGCAGGGTATGAAGTTCTCGCTGTTGGGCGCGGCGCTGCCATTGGTGCTGGCACTGAGTGGAGTCCCCGGTGGAAGCGTCAATGCAGGACCGATCGCGGGCACCGCGACCGCCACTGTAGTTGCGAAGGCCACGTACGCGTCGGATTCGCTGGAAGCCGGCTACATCGTCGATTGGATCAAACGGAATTCGCCCGCCTACGCGCCGGCGTTGCAGACGGGCGAACTGGCCATCTCGCACAGCTATCAGTCTGCTGGCAGCCTGAAGCCGGCCGGTGCGGCGGGCCCGCCTGTTCCATTGCCTGCACGCGGTGTGGAGGGCGAGGTCATCTCGATCTCCAATACCTTGCCGAGCGGTGCTTCCGAGTCGTGGACATACCGATGGTCGAGTGGGTCGTGGAAGCTGATCAAGTACAGCTTTGATGCATGCCAGGGCCCCGCCAGCATCGGTGCGAAGGGATCCGGCACGGAGATCGCTGCGAAGGGACCCTGCATCGACTGAGAGTGACCGGTCCTGGCAGAACTGAACCAGGTCTGCTGCAGAGCAGTGGTGCCCCGGGAGATCATCGTCCCGGGGCGCCGCTTCATACCTTGGCGCGCGAGCATTGACCTCGGCAATCGGGCGGAGATCACCCACGGCCCGAGCCAGTCGCTGGGTCATGCAACCCACGCAGCTTCTTCTTGTTGATCTTGCCCACGCTGGTCCGCTCGATCGATTCCACGAAACTGACCCGTTCCGGAATCGCATACCGCGAGATGTCCCCGGAGCGGCTTCGCGCAGCGACCAGTTCGATGATCTCCGCTTCGGTCACCACACTGCCCGGCTGCCTGACAACCAGCGGCAATGGCCGCTCGCCCCATTTCGTGTCGGCGATGCCGATCACCGCGACTTCGCTGACCGCCGGATGCAGGGCGATGATGTCCTCCAGGGCGAGCGAGGAGATCCACTCACCGCCGGTCTTGATCACATCCTTGATACGGTCGGTCACCCTCAGGTAGCCGCACTCATCGATGTTGCCGATGTCCCCGGTATGCAGATAGCCTCCCGCCCACAGTGCTGCAGATGCATCCGGATTGTGCAGGTAGCCCTGGGTGAGCCAGGGTGCGCGCACGACGACCTCTCCGGTGGCGATGCCATCGTGGGCGACATCCTTCATGTCCGGGTCGACGATGCGCAGGTCCACCAGCGGTACCGGTATGCCGGCCTTGGTGCGCAGCGACAGCACCTCATCGGCATCGGTCACGCTGTCCACGTCGATCTGGGCGATGGTGAGCAGAGGGCAGGTCTCGGACATGCCATAGCCGCCGAAGATGTCGATGCCCCGCGCCAGTGCACGCTGCGCCAGCGCACGCGGCAGGGCGGCACCGCCGATGATCACCTTCCAGCCCTCCAGGTCGGTCTGCGTCGCGTCCGGATGCTCCAGCAGCATGTGGAGGATGGTTGGCACGCAGTGCGAGAAGGTCACCTTCTCACGCGCGATCAATGCCAGCAGCTTCGCAGGCAGGTAGCGCCCCGGATAGACCTGCCTGATGCCCATCGCCGTAGCCACGTAGGGCAGGCCCCACGCGTGAACATGGAACATCGGAGTCATGGGCATGTAGACATCGTCACGATGCAGGCGGCCTTGACGGGGTGCACCGCCAAGCGCGGCCATCGCCGCCAGCGAATGCAACACCAGCTGCCGGTGGCTGAAATACACGCCCTTGGGCAACCCGGTGGTTCCGGTGGTGTAGAACACCGTGGCACGGGCGTTCTCGTCGAAGTCCGGGAAGCGGACGATCGGCGTGGCATCGCGCAACCCCGCTTCGTACTCGGTGGCGAAGCCTGGCGGCAGCGGACCGCCTGCATCGTCCAGCAGGATGCGCGTGCGCAGGTCCGGCAGCTGCTCGTCGATGGCGTCCAGCAGCGGCAGGAACTCGCGGTTGGCCAGGATCACCCGCGCCCCGCTGTGGTTCAGCGTGTAGGCGATCTGCTCTGGGGCCAGGCGCACGTTCACCATCATCAGCACCGCACCGATCATCGGCACGGCGAAGTAGGCCTCCAGGTAGCGGTTGCTGTCCCAGTCCATCACCGCCACCGTGTCGCCGTGGCCGACTCCCAGCGAGGTCAACAGGCCGGCCAGCTGGCCGATGCGCGCCTGCAGGGTGCGGTAGTCGAATCGGACCTGGTCGCCGTAGACGATTTCCTGTTCAGGGCTCACCGCCAGCGGCATCAGCAGCAGCTGCTTGATCAGCAGTGGATAGGCATGGGCATCGGGAGTGGGGGCGCATGACATGGCATTTCCTCGTGGGCGGCGTTGCGGTCGCCGGCCTTCTACGCACCACACTAGCAAGCCCTTCCTGCTGCACCAGCGTACCTAGGTACCTGTTCGCGCGCGCACCCGATTTGATAATCTCGCCAGGACATGCCCACCCTGCTCATCGCCGACGATCACCCCTTGTTCCGCGCGGCACTGCATCGCGCGGCGGAAGAGGCGGTCGCCGATCTGCAGATCAGCGAAGCTGATTCGCTGGACAGCGTGCTGGAGGTGATCGAGAACCAGTCGATCGATCTGATGCTGCTGGACCTGCACATGCCGGGCAACCACGGACTGGCCGGGCTGGCCACGATCCGTGCGTTGCAGCCTGGCCTGGCGATCATCATCGTCTCCGCCAACGAGGAGCCGCAGGTCATCCGGCGTGCCATCGACCTTGGCGCCGCGGGCTATCTGCCCAAGAGCTCGGGTTTGAACGAGCTGCAGTCCGCGCTGCAGTCCGTGCTGGAGGGCGAGCGCTGGATCCCGGCGCTGCTGCGCGAACCGGTGGCCCGGGTGGCGACGTTCAGCAGGGATGCCGACCTGGCCGCGCGCCTGGCCAGCCTGTCGGCACATCAGTACAAGGTACTGGGGCTGGTGGCCGAGGGCCTGCTCAACAAGCAGATTGCCGACCGGCTGGGCGTACAGCTGCGCACGGTCAAGGCACACATGACACGCATCATGGAGCGGCTGGGCGTGCGCAACCGCGCGCAGGCCATCCGCGTGCTGCACGAAATGGGATTGGCCGATCCGTCCCGGCAGATCGAAGAACTGCCTGAGCCCTGACCGGTCAGGGCGTGGTGCTGGCCGCCAGCAGGTGGTTGATCGCCCAGCGCAGCGCCAACGGTTTGAACGGCTTGTTGAGCAGGGACAGCCCAACGCCGCGCACCGCCTCGCGCGTATCGCTGCCGGCATCCGCACTGAGGATCACCGTCGGCCGCAGCCCATGCATGCCTACCAGCCGCTTCCACAGCGCAACACCGGTATCGCCATCATCCAGGTGATAGTCGAACAGCCACAGCGCCGCCTCGTGCGCTGAGGGTCCGATGTCATCGGCGTTGCCTGCCGCGATGACATCGCAACCCCAGGAAAGCAGCAGCTGCCGCATCGCCTCCAATGCGTCCGGGTCGTTGTCGACCACCAGCACGCGGACTCCCTTGAGCGCGCTGCTGCCGGCTGCCGGCGGCGAGCTGCGCGGGGTCGCAGGGGGTGCTGCGCGTTGCACGCTGATCGAGAAGGCCGAGCCATGCTCGGGCACGCTGCGCAGGTGCAGGGGTGCGTGCAGCAGGTCGGCGATGCGGTGTGCGATGGTCAAGCCCAGGCCCAGTCCCTGGCCGTTGCTGCGATCGACCCGGTGGAACTCCTCGAACACCACCGCCTGCTGCTCCGGAGCAATGCCGGGGCCGGTGTCATGCACACCGATCAGCAGCGCCTGTCCCTGGCGGCGCACACCGAGCAACACACCGCCATGGCGGGTGTAACGAATGGCATTGGCCAGGAAGTTCTGCAGCACCCGGCGCAGCAGCAGGGGGTCGCTATGGACCCAGGCCTGGCTCCGCACATGGCGGAACTGCAGGCCGCGCGCCGCCGCCAGTACCGCGAACTCCTGCGCGAGCGGATCGAGGACGGTCGACAGCGCGAAGGGGCGCGGATCGGCGACCAGCCCGCCCGCCTCAAGACGGGAGATATCCAGCAGCCCGGACAGCAGGTCGTCGGTGGAGTCCAGCGCACCACGGATCTGGCGCAGGAAACTGTCGAGGAACTCCGATTCGATGTGCTGCGACATCGCATCGGTCAGCAGCTGCGCCGCATGCAGTGGCTGGATCAGGTCGTGGCCGACCGCCGTCAGGAAGCGTGTCTTGGCAACGTTGGCGCGCTCGGCTTCGTGCACTGCCTGTTCCAGCCGTGCGGTGCGGTCCTGCACGCGGCGCTCGAGGGTTTCGTTGCTGCGCTTGAGCGCTTCCTCGGCACGCCGGAAGGCGGTGACGTCGGTGAAGGTCGCCACGTAGCCACCGCCGGGCATTGGATTGCCACGGATCTCGACGATGGTGTTGTCGGGGAAGATCCGTTCGGACAGATGCGGCGTGCCACGCCGCATGTGTGCGGCGCGACGCTGCAGGGCCTTGTCGCGAGAGTCACCAGGGCCGTCGCCGATCTTCAGTTCGGCCAGCGCCCACGCTGTCAGATTGACCACCGGCTGCCCGACCTGCAGCAACTCGGGCGGAAACTTGAACAACGCGGCGTAGCGGCTGTTCCAGGCCACCAGCTGCAGCTGCGCGTCGACCACGCTGATGCCCTGGCTCATGTTTTCCAGCGCCGCTTCCAGCAGGCGCTGGTTGAAGCGCAGCGCCTGGGTGGCTTCGCCCACAGCACGGGTCACCGCATCCAAGGGCGCGGCACCGCCATCGCGAGCGGCCTCCACCAGCAGGCGCGCCATGCCCGCGCCGACCACGGCGCTCAGTTCGCGTTCGATGGTGATGACCCGGTCGTCGTCCAGCAGCTGCCCGGCATTTCCATCCATCAGTTGCCGGGCCCGCTCCTGGCCGAGGAAGCGTCCGGCCGTCCTGCGCAGCGAGGCTGCCGCCACCGCATCCCGTCGTCGCGGCAACGAGGGACGCACCGCGCGCGACACCAGCGCAACCGTCAGCAGGTTGACCGCCAGACTGACGCCCATGCTGATGGCGATATGGCCCGACTGCAGGCGCAGCGAGACCACGGACAGCCAGTGCAGGTCATCGGGGCCCGAGGCTGGCGGCGTGGCAGGGATCACCATCGGCAGCAGCACCAGCCACAGCCAGGCCAACGACCCCAGCACGATGCCGGCGATGATGGCCGGAGAGGGCGTGCGCGGGCGATACACCGCCAGCAGGACCGCCGGCGCCAGCTGCGAGAGGGCGGTGAAGGACATCAGGCCGAAATCGCTGAGTGCCTCGGTGTCGCTCATCGCCCGGCTGTACAGCCACGACATCAGGAACACGGCGAGGATGCCGGCACGGCGGAAGGCCAGCACGCGTGGACGCAGGTCGGCTGCTGCGGCACCGCCGGCTATGCCGTCCAGCAACCGTGAGCCGAAGCCATGGTTGCCGAGCATGATCGACAGGGTCAGCCCGGACAGGATCATCATGCCGGTGGCGGCGCTCAGGCTGCCCAGATAGGCCAGCAAGGCCAGCAGGTGGTGGCCACCGGCCTGCGGCAGCGCCAGCACGTACAGGTCAGGCGACACCGATGCGGGCAGCTGCGCGGCACCGGCCAGCGCCATCGGCACCGACGGCAGCCCGATCAGCAGCAGGTAGACCGGGAACAACCAGCGTGCCGTCTTCAGGTCCGAGGTCTGGCGCAGCTCGACCACGCCGACATGGAACTGGTGCGGCAGGGTAAACGCGGAGATCGCGCCCAGCGCGACCATGGTGAGATAGTCCGGCATGATGGCCGGTGGCGGCAGCTGCGCCATCTTTTCCAGCAGCGGCGTGCCCGCCTGGCGCACCGACAGCGCGGCATAGAGGCCAATGGCGAGCAGCGCCACCAGCTTCAATACCGACTCCAGCCCCAGCGCGACCACGATGCCACGATTGGGCTCGGTGGCCGATGCCTTGCGTGCACCGAACAGCAGGGTGAACGCCGCCATCGTCAACGCGAACCAGAACGACATGTCCAGCTGCGCGGCAGCAGGCGCGAAACGATCGCCCAGCAGCGCGCCCAGGCCCTGACTGACAGCCTTCAACTGCAGGGCGATGTAGGGAATGATGCCGAACAGTGCCACCAGGGTGATGGTGAAGCCGAGGCCGCGATCGGTACGCAGTCGTGCGACGACCAGATCAGCGATGGTGGCACTGTTGTGCTGCTTGGCCAGCCGCCCCAGGCGGAGCAGGAAGGGCAGGCCGAACGCAAAGATCAACGCCATGCCGGCCAGGGTGGGTGGAATCGGGAAGCCCCATTGCAGTCCCTGCGAGGCCGCGCCGTAGTAGGTCCACGCGGTGCAGTGCACGGCCAGCGACAGCGCATAGATGAGCGGCCATGCCTTCGAAAGCCGGTGCCCCCTGCGCTCACCCCACAGCGCCACGCCAAACAGCAGTGCGGTCCATGCAATGCAGGCGAAGAGGACGATGGAGGGCGTCAACATCGCTCCAGTGTAGGGAGAGAACCGGGCAGGGTGGTGCTAGGGAGCGACCACGATCAGTGACAGCTGCTCAGCGACCAGTGCCAGCTCGCCATCGGCAACCCGCTCGACGGCCTTGCGCTGGGTCAGCAGCCACTGGCCGGGCTGGCGCGCGTCCAGCGACAGCAGCTGCGAGCGTACCCGCACCCCGGACCCGCTGGGTACCGGCGCCAGGAAGCGGACCTTGTTGAGGCCGTAGTTGAGCACATGGGCGATGCCGGGGAAGCCGGTGAGGGCGGCCACATCGTCCTGCACGGTGAGCGAGAGCAGCAGGAAGCCGTGCGCGATGGTCTGCCCGCCCGGCAGCTGCATCTGCGCGCGGCCTGGATCGACGTGGATCCAGTTGTGGTCGCCGGTGGCGTCGGCAAAGGCATCGATGCGCGCCTGGTCCACGTGGGTCACGCCACTCACCCGCTCGCTGGCCGCCCACTGCTGCAACGCCTGCAGCGCGGGAGGCAGGTTGCTCTCCGCACTCACGCCACACGCTCCAGCAAGGTCAGGATCGCGTCACGTGCCTCTGGCTCGGACAGCATCGGAGCATGTCCCACATCCGGCACTTCCACCAGGCGGGCACTTTCCGAGGTGGCCGCCATCTGCCGCGCGACATCGACCGGCAGGATGTCGGACAGCGCACCGCGCACCACCAGTACCGGCACCCGTGCGGTCAGCCCACGAACCGCACGCCACAGCACCGGCCGCAGCAACCACAGCAGCCACGGACGTGTCGTTCGGATCACGGCCGGATCGTAATCCAGCTCCAGCAGTCCATCGCTGCGCGGGCGGAAGGTGCGCACCGCCATCTGCCGCCAGTCGTCGGTACTGAAGCGAGGGAACGCGGCCTTGCCGATGGATTCCACGTAAGCGGTGGCCTGCACCAGGTCCATCGGCGGCACCGGCTTGCCGGCGTACTTGCCGATCCGTGCCAGCGCCTCACGCGGTACCTTGGGGCCGGCATCGTTGAGCACCGCGCCCGCGATCCGCTCGGGCGCGCGCGAGGCGAGGGTGATGGTCACCAGCACGCCCAGCGAGGTACCGACGAATACCGCCTTGTCGATGTTCTGCGAGCGCAGCAGCGCGACCATGTCATCTGCATAGGCACGCGGGTTGTAGCTGGACGGGTCATATGCGCGTTCCGACCCTGCGCGACCGCGCAGGTCGACCGCGATCACGCGCCAGCCCTCGGCGGTGAGCACATCGGCAAGCGCATCGAAATCGGCGCCATTGCGGGTCAGCCCGGGAATGCAGACCACCGTGCCACGCGCTGCCTGCCCCGCATCGGGTGCATGGTCGCGCGCGTGCAGCCGCAACCCATCATTGCTGTTCCAGTACAGGTCGTCGTGGGACTGCGTCATGCAGAAGCTTCCTGGAGATCGTAACGGATGCGCTAGAAATCGTAACGGACGCTGAGGCTATATTGGCGTGGCGGACCATAGAAGCCAATCAGCGTGCCGACCGCCGGGATGTTGTAGCCGGTGGTGCGGTATTCCTTGTCGGCCAGGTTGGTGCCCTGCAGCGAGAAGGTCCACGCATCATCCAGGCGCCAGATGACGCCGGCATTGACCAGGCCGTAGCCCTGCTGGCGGATCACCGGGCTGAGATCAGTGGTCGGCCACACTTCGCTCTGGTAGCTGTAGCTCACCCGTGCTGACAGGTTGCTGCCGTTGGCCAGGTCGGTGCGGTATTCCACGTTGAATGCACCTGAGAATTCCGGTGCATTGGTGAACTTCATCTGCCTGGCCACGTTGACGCCACGATCCATGTACTCGTCGTACTTGGTATCCAGCCACGCCAGGTTGCCGGAAATCAACCAGTGCTGGCTGGGCAGGTACTGGTACTCGACTTCCAGGCCTTTGACCTTACCTGCGCCGGCATTGGTGAAATCACCGAAGAAGGAGTCATCGACACCGTCGCCATTGGTATCCAGGCCGGTGAACACCGACAACTGGATGTCCTTGTACTTGTTGTAGAAGGCCGACAGATTGAGGAACAGGCGCTGGTCGAGGAAGGCCATCTTGCTGCCGACCTCGTAGCTGTCCACGGTCTCGTCATCGAACGGTTCGGCCGAGCGCGGCACGGCCACAGCGTTGGCGCGGATGTTGTAGCCACCGGACTTGAAGCCACGCGTGGCCAGGCCGTAGACCATGATGTCCGGAGTGATCTGGTAGTCCAGCGAGACCTTGGGCGAGACGTTCTTGAAGTTGGTCTTCTTGTCGAAGTCCGCGGTCACCGCCACCGGCCGGCTGAAACCCGGGTCGGCGTACAGGCGGTTCAGCACGATCGCGCGCTTGTCCTCGTCGGTGTAACGGGCACCGACATCCAGCTTGAGTTTGCTGGTCAGGTCGAAGGTCCAGTCTGCGTAGAGCGCGATGCTGTCGGTCAACACCTTGCCCTGGTTGTCGGCGAACTGCGCACTGAAGTAGTTGTTCTGGATCTGGCCGCCCGCCTCGCCACTGAACTGGTACAGGCCGACCACACCGCGCACCCGGCCGCCGGCATCGTAGTTCAATTGCACTTCGTTGCTGACCTGGTCGTCGTGATAGGTGCCACCCACGTCGGCCAGCTTGACCGGCGCGGTATCGAAGTCGATGTTGGCCTCGCTGTCCGATTCACGCTTGGCGACCACGTACTTCAGTGCAATGTCCTCGTTCGGCCGCCAGTTCACCGTGGCCGAGGCACCCTTGCTCTCCACGTTGTTGAGGTTGCGCATGCCCGAGCGGATGTCATAGCGGCTGTCCATCGGCGGGTATGCGCGCAGGAACGGATTGGGCGCCAGCATCTTCGAACCGCGCATGCCGGACTGGTCATCGATCCAGTCCAGTGCGAACTGCACGTCGAAGTCATCGCCCGCGTACGCGCCGACGTTCAGTCGGGCGGCATTGATCTGCTTGTCGCTGACCGGCTGGCCGTTGAAGGTGTTCTCGCCAAACCCGTCGTGGTTCATGCTGGCCACCGCCACGCGGGCGCGCAGGCCACTGTCGGCGCCGCCAATCGGGCCGCCGATGGCCGCCTTCGCATCCAGCTGGCTGTAGTTGCCCACGGTGATCTGGGCGAAGCCCTCGGTCTGGGTGGGCAGGCCGCGCGAGATGTACTTGATCGCGCCGCCGATGGTGTTCTTGCCGTAGAGCGTGCCCTGCGGGCCGCGCAGTACCTCGATGCGCGAGACATCGAACACATCCAGCAGCGCACCCTGCGGACGTGCGATGTAGACGTCATCCAGGTAGATGCCGACGCCCGGGTCCGCGCCCCAGGTGGGGTCGGACTGGCCGATGCCACGGATGTAGGCGGTGACCGTGCTGCTGGCGCCGCGCGCCGCGTAGATGGTCAGGTTGGGCACCTGCGCATCGAGGTCGCTGATGTCCTGGACATTCATCTTGTCCAGCGCCTCGGAGGTAAATGCGGTGACGGCAACCGGCACCTCCTGCAGGGTCTCCTCACGCTTGCGCGCAGTGACCTTGATGCTGTCCAGGTTGGTCGGCGAAGCGGATCTGCCTGCCGTCGGTGATTCCTGTGCCAGTACCGGCCCCGTGGCCAGCAGCGCGCCGATCATGAGACTCAAACAATTCCGTTTCATTCGGTCCTCCCCCAGGCATGAGCGTGCGGATGGCCCATTGCCACCCCTGCAGCCAAGGCTAGCGGTGTCATCGGCCAGCAGCGAGTGGACCTAGGTCCAGTCGGCAGCGGCCGGTGGATGCGGATACTGGTCGCGCCCCCAGCCGGAAGCGGTCCCCGGTACTCCTTCATCCACGACTCACGCACGAGGATCAGGTCATGAAATCCGGAATCGATTCGATCAAGGCGGTACTGCTGGTGTTGTGCAGCTGGCTGGCGATGGCGGGCAGCGCGCTTGCCGCTGGCCCGGCCGGGCATTGGGATATCGGCCTGTACGGCAATCTGTTCGGCGCCCGCGAGTACCAGGTATGGGTGCCGGCCGGCTATGACGACAGCCGGCCGCTTCCGCTGCTGCTGGTGCTGCATGGCTGTGTGACCGGGCCGAACCTGATGGGCGAGGCGTCAGGCTTCAATGATGTGGCCGACACGGAGGGGTTCATCGTGGTCTACCCCCGGCAGAACGTCACCTCCAATCCGGCCCGCTGCTGGAACTGGCAGCTGCCGATCAACCAGGCCCGCGACAGTGGCGAAGCATCGATCCTGGCCGGCATCGTGGACAAGGTGAAAGCGGGCTACAGCGTGGATCCGCACCGGGTCTATGTCACCGGCATTTCCGCGGGCGGCGCGATGACCTCGATCATGCTGGCCTGCTATTCGGATGTGTTCGCTGCCGGCGCCATCCATTCCGGTGGCATGTTCAAGGGTGCGACCACGATTTCCGGTAGCGCCTATGCGTTGCTGGCCGGCAGCATCTATTCGCCGGACAGCAATGGCCGTCTGGCCTGGCAGTGCTCGGGATCGCCGTCGCCGCGACCGCTGCCGGTGCTGGTGTTCCATGGCAGCGCCGATCTCACCGTCAATCCGGTGAACGGCCAGCAGGCGGTGCGCCAGTTCCTGCAGACCAATGATCTGGCCGACGACGGCCTGGACAACGACTCGGTGAAGTACGCGCCGACCAGCAGCTATCACGGCCAGGTGCCGGGTGGACGTGCGTATACGGTGGATACCTACGCCTACGGTGGCAGAACGCTGGTGCAGCACTATGTGGTGCAGGGCATGGGCCACGCGTGGAGCGGCAGCCAGTCTGGCTTGCCGTTCACCGACCCGAAGGGGCCGGATGCCACGCTGATCACCTGGCTGTTCCTGGAGGACTACCAGCGCTGAGGGGAAGGGCAATCCTTGCCGGTGCGGGAGCCACGCGCTCCCGCATCCATCAGCGTGGCTCCTGCGGCCGCTGATCGTCGGCGTCCGAAGCCCGCTGCCGAGTGCCTCGTTCCGCCAGGAAACGCTTGGGCGGCGCACCCACGGTCTTGCGGAACATGGTCACGAACGCTCCGGCACTGTCATAGCCCAGGTGGTCCGCAACGGCCTGTACTGTCCTGCCTTTGGCCAGCAGCGGCAGCGCGACCACAACATGCAGCTGCCTGCGCCAGCGCCTTACGCTTAAACCGGTTTCTCCAGAGAACAGGCGCGACATGTTGCGCTCGCTCATTCCAATCCGGCTCGCCCAGACTTCAAGCGTTGCCCGTTCGGCTGGCGTGTCCAGCATTGCGTTGGCAAGCCGGCGCAACCTTGCATCGGATGGCATGGGCAGATGGAGCCACTCCGGTGGCGCGGCGATCAGCTCATCCAGGAACACGGCCATCAGGCGGTCCTGTGCGCTGCCGGGCTCGTAGTGCCCGGGAAGGGCGGACGCCCGCTCCAGCAGGGCCTGCATGAACGGGGTGATCGCCATTGCAGCGCAGTGCGTCGGCAGCCCCGGCACGACACCGGGTTCCACGAACACCACGAACCCGTGCGGCCGCCCACTGCTGCTGGCCCGATGGGACAGGCCACCGGGAATCCAGATCGCACCCTGTGGGGGAACCACCCACAGGCCGGCTGCAGTCTCCAGCATGATCAAGCCGCGCGTGGCAACCAGCAGCTGTGCCTTCCGGTGCGCATGGAAGGGCATCTGCCAGGCATCTGGAATGGGGTCCAGCCCAAGCACCATCACCGGAAGATCGACACGGTCCGGATAGTCGGGCCCAACCTCGCTCAGCCCCGCAATCGAAATCTCCACGCCGGACCTACGACTCAGAGCTACGCCGGGCAGTACGGCGGCGCTTACTCGTCATCGCGTGCCGACACTGCTTCGCGCCTGTGCCAGACACAGATCAGTCCCATCAGGACATGGATGATGGGTGGATCCGTCCTTCCTGCTTCGGCAGCCAGTGCTTTCTCGCTCACGTTGGCATCCTCTCTGTTCGAGGACCGGTAGCGTAGGCGGCAAGCCGAAGGGCGTCATTCGACAGTTCCGCCAGGTGATTCACCAATCCGGCCATATCCGCAGCCGGGCCAGGCAATCACCACGTGGGCGCGATCTACAACGCCGGAACCGTGATCCTTTGCAGATCGAGCTTGGCCCGCAGGGCGTAGTGCTTGCGGGTGACCGGTACCACGCAGGTCAGACGCGGATCGACATAATCCTTGAACAGCGGCGGACGCGGGGAAGACAGGTAGAAACCGCGATCCTGCTTGACCGCCGCCGGCAGCAGAACCTCGCTGAGGTCGCTGTCGGAGGCATCGGTGACGAGGCAGGGCGCATGGCGGAACCCGAGCCGGCGCAGCAGGTACAGGCGATGGGAGCCATTGGTCAGCACCATGCGCTTGCCAAACCGGGTGGCGCTGATCAGGTTGTCACTGAAACCCAGATAGATGACGACGGCGTGGCTGGCTGCGCCGAACGGCTCGTAGTCGGTGATGGCAGCCGGATCGAGGGTCGCCACATCGAGGAAGCGCAGGTCGTTCGAGGTGGACGCGAAGGTGTAGCTGCCATCGGACTGGGTGAAGCGCACTTCCGGATGTGCATGGCTGCCGCTGCGCGCGACAAGCTGCATGACCTCCTGCGCGGTGGGCGAGGCGGTCAGGGATGCCGCCAACTGGTCGATGTGACGCAGGTTGATGCACTCCTGGAAGATCACCAGTCGATCGATATCGACCATCTGCCAGCTGCGCGGCAGAACACTCGTCATGCGGTGCATCGAGGGTTGCCGCAGCGCCTGCTCAGCCAGCGGCAGCATCTCATCCGGCAACGCATGGACATTGATGGCGTCGGCCTCACCGGCTTCCTCCTGCTGCAGCCTCAGCACCTCGGCACGTGCCGTCCGCCATTCCTCCACCAGCGCAGCCTCGTCGAAGCGTCCCGGCGGGCAACGCTCCCGTACGAAACGGATGAACTTCGGCAAGGGAAACATCCCCTTCAGCAGAAGCGTGGGATCCAGGCCGTCGTCTCTGATCTCGCTGCTCATCCCTCTCGCCTCTCGTAGGTCATATCGACAACGGGCCGCTGGCGTCATTCGTCACGCCAAAATAATATGTTATATCGTAACATTGCGGTGCCTTGGCGGCAATCGCCCTGCAATGTCGCGGCGATGGTGGCTTGGCTGCTCCGTATCCAATGCAACGCGATCCAACGCAATGCGCGGGTACATCCACTGACGATAGGAGATGTTCATGAACGAGCTGATTGAGCTGGGTGTAGTGGCAGGACAGCAGAACCCTGAGGATCAGGGCATGGGTGGCGAACTGATCGAGCTGGGCTCGGTGGTTTCGGAAACGAAGGCGCACAACCACGGCACGTTGTGGGATGGCGTGTTCCCGACCACGTCGCCCTGATCTACCGCGCAATGTCGCATCTGCGGTGCATGCCCTGCATGCACCGCTTCTCCGGTTCCGGCGCAGGAGCGCATGATGGAGCAGGCTGCCGCCCCGTATTTCCTGTCAAAGCACGCCCACGTCTGTGTCACCGGCGATGCGATGGTGATTCTGGACCAGGCCACGGGAAAGTATCTTTCCCTTGAAAAACGCGGCGCCGCAGGCCTTGGCAAGCTCGTTCTCGATTGGCCCCTGCAGTCCGATGACGCAAGCACGCCAAGGCTTCTGCAGGCCTTGATCGACCGCCGCTTGATCACCGCGGATCCGCAGCAGGGGAAATCCGCTGCCAGCCCTGCCATTGCGCTGCCTCGGTACTGGGCGCGCGAAGGCGCGCCGCGAGGCCGTCCGCCCATCATGGCGCGCGACCTGCGTCGATTCATCGCCTCGTGCGCCTATGCCGCCTGCAGCAGAACGTTCCTTCCTTTCAGTTCCACGGTGTCGGCCGTGCGCCGTCGGGCGGATCGCGGCCACAGCCGGCCGGTAAGCGCTGAAGAACTGGCCCTGCGGGTGCGGGTGTTCGACTGGCTTCGACCCCTGGCCTTCAGGAAAACCGATGAGTGCTTTCTCTACTGCCTGGCGATGCGCGGATTCCTGTCGAACTACGGCATCGTTCCGGCCTGGGTGTTCGCCGTCAGAACCCAGCCGTTCGCCGCGCATTGCTGGCTGCAGCACGGCGATCAGGTGTTGACCGACATTCCCTTCAACCTGCGCCGGATGGTTCCCATCCTGGTGCTGTAACGAAACCTGCCATGTACCGATACATCGCCGTGCTCTGGAACACCCACTCGGAATCCGCGACGGCGCAGGCGGAACGCATCGTGGAAAGGATCGGCGCCAGGCTGCCCGGCATCGCCTGCGTGTTGAACGACAACGGCGCGGCGATCCATGTGCAGAGCGACAACCACGGCTATTTCGAATGCGATCGCTCGAACGCGCTGGTGGTACTGGGCAAGCTGTTTCACAAAACGTTCGGTGAAGGCAAAGTGCCTTGCCGCGTGAACCTGGATCCCGCAACAGCGGACGCCGCCTGCAGCAGCCAGGGCCGCAGCATCGTAGAACAACACTGGGGCCGCTACGTGGCGTTCGGCTTCCAGCAGGAAACGTCGAGCTGGTTCGTCCTGCGCGATCCCACTGCGGAGATCCCGTGCTATTTGACCACGGTGGGCCAGTTGACGCTGGTCTTCTCCAACATGGAAGACTGCCTGATGCTGGGTCTGCGCGAATTCAGCGTTGACTGGTCCTTCCTGTCGTACTCGCTGCTGTATCCGTTTCGTGATGGCCTGCAGACCGGCTTCCAGGAGGTCACGGCGGTCGAAGCGGGTGAAGCGGTTTCAATCCGCGATGGTGAGCCGGTGGGCCGGCACTGCCAGTGGGACGTGGTGCGGCTGGCCCGCGACGCGCCGATCGAAGATCTTCAGCAAGCCGTGTCGCTGGCGCGTTCCACGCTGCTGGGCTGCATCGGTGCACTGGCCAGCCCGCACCGACGCATCCAGCTGCAGCTGTCGGGCGGGCTGGATTCCTCGATCATCCTGGCCGGCCTGTTGCAGGCGCCGTCGGCGCCGGAGGTGACGTGTGTTCACCACTACGATGAGGGCATCGGTGCCGACGAACGGCTGTTCGCGCGGATGGCGGTGCAAGGGGCCAGTGATTTCTCGGGCAGGCGTTGCGAATACATCGAATACCGAAGGCAACCTCACTGCGCGCTGGAAGAGATCATGACCTTCCCGCGTACAGCCCGGCCGGCGCATTGTTCCGGCTATCTTCTCCACCGCCGTGACGTGGCCTTCGACGGTGACACCGTGCAGTTCACCGGTGTTGGCGGTGATGCGGTGTTCCTGCGTTTCAAGGGCAACGCCGCTGCGATTGACTACGCCTGGCGACGTGGCATCGACCGGGATTTCTTCCGCGTCGCCTTCGAAACCGCGCAGTCCGGCGATTCACTGTACGGGGTGCTGAAGGATGCGATGGTCCATGGTCTGCTCAAGCGGCCAGGCAGCATCAATGGCCGTTGGGGCAAACCCTGCCCATGGGTGCGGGTGGACCGCGCCGAACAGGATGGCCTGCAGCCGGCCTGGTTGCGGCACGCGCAGGCGCAGGGGCATCGCGTATCACCCTACAAGCTGGCCCATATCGGCCGCATGGTGTTTCCGACCAGCGTCCTTGATCCCTTCGAAGGTGCAGGCCACTGGCATGGCGTATCGCCGATCAGTGCGCAGCCGCTTGTTGAACTGTTCGCGCGCATTCCGCTGCACCTGCTCATTGCAGACGCAGAAGACCGCACCATCGCGCGGCGTGCAATGAAGGGACTGTTACCGGATGCGCTGCTGTCGCGGAAGGTGAAATCCTATCTGGATGATCACTCCGTGGCGGTCACCCAGGGGCACCAGCAGTTCATCAGGAATCTTCTGGTCGATGGAATGCTTTCCAGGCGCGGCTATCTCGACAGCGCGCTGGCCGATGCGGGCATCCAGCAGGTCGGCCCGGACCACTCGTCGCAGGTGCTCGGCATCTTCGGCCCGCAGATCAACATCGAAGCGTGGCTGCGGCGCTGGTCCGGCCAACGTGGCGCGCAGGCGGCCGCCGTGGCCTAGGCGCTGCGGCTCATTTCTTCCAGGTACAGGCTCTCAAGATCGTTCGCGGTGATCGTGCTGGCGTCAAGCGTTCTGCGCAGGCGGCCGGCCCGCATCAGGCCGATCGTGGTCGCCACTTCCCGGGCGCGGAACAGATCGTGGGTGGCCATCAGGATCGCCGTGCCGCGATCGCGTTCCCGCACGATCAACTCATGGAATTCGGCTGACGCCGTTGGGTCCAGGCCCGAGGTGGGTTCATCCAGCAACAGGGCCCTGGCTTCCTTGACGATGGCCAGTGCGATGCCGACCTTCTGCCGCATGCCCTTGGAATAGAGGCCCACGCGTCGCCCGAATGCGTCGGTCGCCAGGCCGGCGGACCTGAGTGCGTCCTTCAACCGCGCTGGCGAGCGTTCCTCGACACCGGCCAGGCGCGCGAAGTAGTCCAGATTCTCGTAGCCGGTCAGCTCGTCGTACAGCGCCACGGTCTCGGGGATGTACAGCAGCCGCCGGCGTACCTCCTGCGGCTGCTGGTGCGCACTGAGACCGTCCACTTCGGCCCCACCGGAGGTGGGTTTCAGAAAGCCAAGGAACAGCTTGATGGTGGTCGACTTGCCGGCGCCATTGGCGCCCAGCAGGCAGAAGATCTCGCCGGGCTTCACCTCGAAGCTGACGTCATCCAGCGCCCGATGTGCACCGTGTTCCATGACCAGGCTTTTTGCAGACAGCATGTGGACGTCTCCTCAGGGCGTTGCCAGCCGGCTGCGCAATGCACCGGCTGCAAGCAGGACAAGCAGGGTGGCAATGATCAGTGCGGCGAGATCGGCGAGGACACCACGTTGGGCGACGCCGGCTGTTTCGTGGAACTGGAAGCGGGGCAGGGTGTCGTACTCTTCGAAGGTCTGCGGCGCGTCACGATCCAGATAGGCCTTGTGCAACAGCCGCCTCGCCTGCCAGAAGGAGTGGACCTGTCCCTGGAAGTCGAGCGCGCGGTCGGCATCCGAGCCTGCGATGCGGTCGAGCGCGTCCTGTGTCGCGACGGCCGGCAGCAGCAGCCGCACCTTGTCCAGAACCTGGCGATGTGCGGCCTCGGCCTGCGCATGCGAGGCGATCAGGCGTTCCAGTTCCCGGTCAGCTGCAACCCGATCGGCGTAGGCCTGGCGCACAGTGTCGGAGATGACGGGGGACGGCGAATTCACTGGCGCCGACGTCGCATGCTCGCGCCGCTGGCGCGTGGCGATGTCGGACTGCATCGCCTTTACTTCGGTGGCGAACTGCATCTGTGACGGCGGCGGCGCGATCAGATTCACCGTGGCCAGCGCCAGCGACGGCGCCATGACCACGATCAGCAGCCACAGCGCGCCGGCGGCGATGGCCGCCTCGGTGGTGCGCCGGGCAAGGCAGCCGATCAGCAGTGCAAGGGCCAGCCAGAACGCGCCGTACAGGAGGACGGTAAGGGCCAGCATGGCCAGGCCCGCAGGACTGCGCGCGCCGGCCCCGATCGTCACCGCCAGGAGGATGGCCAGTGCGGGCAGCAGCACCATCAGGCCACGGGCCAGCACCTTGACCACCAGCAGGCGCGTTGCCGACACCGGCTGTGACAGCACCAGCGCCGCGATGCCGCGCTCGCGCTCACGGGACCACAGATCGTGGGTGGCCACGAGAATGACCAACGGCAGCAGGAAGACGATGACGAAGGCGAGGTCGAACCGTCCCGCAGCCCGTGCCGCTGGATTGCCGATGTCGGCCCAAACGTGCTTGAGCAGCTGGGTCGGATCGCCCAGCGCGACCACATCGGCGGTGTAGGGGTAGGCGTCTGCCTGGCCGATCGACAGCGGTGCCATGGCGGCAGGCGCAAGCACCGGCTGGGCGCGGGGCAGCACCGAGGGCGTCTTGCCGACGAATGCCCGGCTGCGTTCCTTCGTCTGTTGTTCTTCCTGCTTGATCAGGGCGATGGCCGCCTCGCGCTGGTCCGCCCATGCGCGGCCGTTCCACGCGGCGTAGGCACCCAGCCCGAGCAGCAGGACAAGCAGCACCGGCAGCGCTCGATCGCGCAGCAATCGGCGGATCTCATAGCGGGCAATCGACACAACGTTCATGGCGATCTCCCCAGCTTCCGAGCGGAGATGAGCACCACCACGCAACCCAGCATCAGCCAGGCCAGCAGAATGACGAGATTTCCGCGCTGCGCGGCAGCGGTACCGGCCAGGGTCTGTTGCGGCGGCCGGTAGTGCACTGAACGGGTGATGCCGGCGATGTCGGCCACATGCTTCCCGCCTTGTGGTGCCTTGTGCAGTTTCACTTCCTGGTTGAGTGCCTGGATCAACCGATAACGGTAGTCCTCCACGCCGCGCAGGAACGCCAGATGCGCCGGGAAATCCGTGCCGGCGAAGGCGCGCGACCAGGACTGCAGCGCCAGCGTCGGCGAGGCAAGGCCAAACAGGCGCTGGGTGGCGTCCTGCTGCTGGTAGGTGGCATGCAGGCGATCGAAATGGCGGTTGTAGACGCGCGTCGAGTTGGCCTCGGCAAACTCCAGCGCCACACCGCGGAAGTTCAGCGGCAGGTCGTCAACGCTGTCGACCCGGTAGCGCGCCATCAACGCCGTGCGCAGGGCATCAAGGCGTTTGTCGGCCGGGTCATGGCCATCCGCGCCGTTCTCCGCTTCTTCGGTCACGCCGGTCCTGAACGCCGGTGCCGAAGGGGTCGGGTACAGGGATTCGGCAACCGCAGGCGCCACCCTCGGCAGCAGCAGTGTGGACACCACCCAGAAGCCGAGCAGCACGACCAGTGACGTCCGTGCCGAGCCGGCAAGTGCCGACACCCCCACGGTAAGTGCACAGAACACCGCCAGATAGAGCAGGTAGGCGGCCGCCAGTGCGAGCAGGGCGGCAAGATCCGTGGCGTCGCCGTACTGGATGGACAGCCCCGGAAGACTGATCAGCAGCATGGCCAGCACCAGCAGCAGCGAGGCGGCCGCCAGGGCAATCAAGCGTCCACAGATCAGCACGCCGGCCGAGGCGCCGGTGCCGAGTTCCTGGCGCAGCGTCTCGCGGGCCACATCGCCGGACAGGGTGGCGAACCCGGCCAGGATGATCAGCAGCGGCGCCACCACCTGCAGCGCCCACGCCGCAGAGAAGCCCTCGAAGCGGCTGAGTGCGGTGCCACCATCCACGGCACGGTGCCGGGCCGGGTTCTGCGCGTGGCCTTCGATGAACACCGAGGTTCCCAGGTAATCCGTCAGCCCCGGGTCCAGTGCAGCCAGTGGCCGCACGGGGGCAGCAATGGCACGCCCCACATGTGCGGCGCTATGCGGGTCGATTGTGCCCTGGCTGTCCCAGAGCCGCGCCTCTTCCTCGCTCATTGCCTGGCGCTCCTGCGCCTGCAGGGTCAGGCGTGCAGCACCACTGAGCACCGATGCTCCCGCAATCAGCAACAGGGCAAGGGCAAGCCACAGCACGCGCCGCTCGCGCCACATCAGCGTGAGCTGGGTTGCCGCAACAGCAAACGCCTGCTGGATGGCCATGACGGACCGGGACAGGGCAGGGGCTTCGGCGCGCATGGCGGCTTACCAGCGGTGCGTCAGCGTCATGGACAGGAAGCGACCCAGCGCTGTTGCATTGGTGGGGTCATAGCCGGTGTTGATGCTGTTGACGATGAACGGCGGATCCCGGTCGAACAGGTTCTGCACGTTGAACGCAAGCGATGTGCCACGCTGCGGGTCCGCCGATGCACCGAAGTGGTAGGCGAGGTTCAGATCTACGGTCGTCCAGGAGCTGACGTGGGGCCGGGCGACATTGGCGGGGTCGCGATAACTGTCCACGTAGTTCACGAAGATCCCCGCCGCGGCCTGCTGCCGGCTGAGCGCGATGCCACCGCGCATCTTGAGGTCCACCGGGTAGTACACCGAATTCACCGCATCCACCTCGGGCGACGTACTGGTCACGCGCCGCTTCGACTCGATGATGTACTGCCCGGCCAGGTTCAGCCCGATGTGGGTCTGGCCGGCATCGAAGCCATAGGATCCGCTGAAGTCGACACCACGCTGCTGGGTGAAGGCGTTGTTGCGAAAGCGGTTGTCGAGGATCACCTGGCTGTTGGTTTCGTCCGTGCCTGGCGGCAACGCATACGGCCCCACGCGCGAGACGAACAGGCCCAGCCCCGAGATGCCCAGCTGGCGCGCCTGCTGGATCTGCTGCTGGGTCGGATTGCTGGTCAGGATGTCCGCGTAGGGTGCCGTGGACTGCAGGAACAGCGACGGGAAGCTGCCGCCGAAGCCACTGCCGATCCGGTCGGCGTATTCGATGTGGTAGTAGTTCGCATCGATCTTGAGCCCCGGCAGCGACGGCGGCGCGAACGAGAAACCGCCGGTCCAGGTCTTGGCCCGTTCGGGGCCCAGATCGGGATTGCCATTGGAGAGCATCATCAGGATGGTGTTGCCATTGGCTGCGCTCGGGTTGGGCACATTCGCCACCACCACGGTGTTGTTCAACTGCATGTCCTGGTACACCGGCGCCCGGTAGGAACGACCATAGCTGGTACGGAACGAAAGCCCCTGGGTCGCCTCCCACAGCAGGCCGAGCTTGGGATTCAGCGTGGAACCGAAATCGCTGTAATCGTCATAGCGCGCTGCCGCAGTGAAGGACAGGCTGCGCACGCCCGGCATGTCCTTCAGCAGCGGGATGTTGAGCTCGCCGAAGGCGGACCTGATCGTTCGATGCAGGTCGAGTGGCTTTTCCAGGCCGCGATGATCGATCAGTTCATAGCCATCGCGGCGATAGCCCGCGCCGAATGCCGCGCGAACCCCACCGGTGGGCAGGCTGAACAACTCGCCGTCGGCGACCACATCCAGGTGGCGGGATTCGGAGTTCGTATCGGTCGGTGGCGCCGTACTGGCCGAACTGCCGGTGATGGTGGTGCGCTGATAGGACACATCGCTCCTGCCGAACCCGGAATTCAGGCGCGCCTGCCACCCGCGTGGAAGATCCAGGGTGAGTCCCGCGAACAGGTCGAACTGGCGCGTATGCGGGAACAACCGGGTTTCGTCGGCCGTGCCGGAAATGGTGGTGTCCATCTCGCGCTTGGCGAACGAGCCGGTCACGTTCAGGGTCAGCACATCGCTGAGCTGCTGCACGCCGTCCACGTACAGGCTGTGGCGCTTCGAACCGGGGTAGAGGTCGTACGGCTTGACCCGCACGTTCTTCGAGAAATCCTTGTCCACCGCCGGCAGGTTGCTCTGCTTCAGGAACTCGTAGCTGGCCAGCACATGGCCACCATCCCACGACCAGCCTGCCGACTGCGAGGCCTGGTATTCCTCCATGCCGCCGGTGGTCACGGCGCCGTAACGCACAGCGGTCTCATACCCGGTGAAGTCGCGGCGCAGGATGATGTTGACCACACCGCCGACCGCATCGGTGCCATAGATGGCCGAGGCACCATCGGTGAGGATCTCCACGCGTTCAACCGCACTCAGCGGTATCAGCGAGACATCCACGTACTGGTAGCGGTTCGACGAGGTCACGCGGTGGCCGTTGATCAGGGTCAACGTGGTGCCGGTTCCCAGACCGCGCAGGTTGATGGCGGTGCCCTGGCCGAAGTTGTTGCCGGTATCGCGGTCGACGCCAAGGTTGGCGACGTTGGCACCATTGGCGCCACCGCCGAAGTTCTGCGGCAGTTTCTCGAACAGCTGCTGCACGGTGGCCACGCCGGTGCGGTCGATGGCCTCCTTGTCGATCACGATGATCGGGGATGCGCCGCCGCCAATGGCATCGCGGATGTTGCTGCCGACCACCAGCACCTGGTCCAGGGTCGCAGTCGGTGCCTGGGGCGCTGCGCCAGCCGCTTTCGAACCGCGGTCATTGCCGGAGTTCTGGGCCAGTGCGGGCGGGCTGGCCAGCAGTGCAGCGGCAATGCTGAGGGCCATGAGCGCGCGTGGCATGGCAGCGGATACGTTCGTCATTCCCCGGTCCATCGATCCCATCCGAAAGTGGCCTGCGACGTGGCGACGTCGCTCCTGAAGGGATATGTTATAGCATATCATTCAAGGGTGTAGTCCACGCCGGAACAAGGCCGATGAAGAAGACTGCTGTTCCGCCGCCCGTCGCTGAAATCCTGGGCGCGTACTGGAAGGCTGACCGCAGGCTGCTGCTGCTCATCGCCGGCAGTGTCCTGTTGTCCAGCCTGGCCAGCGTTGCTGCGCCGTACCTTTTCTCGCGCCTGATCGACCGGTTGCCCATCGACGGGGCCAGTGCCCTGGCGGGGGGATTCCTGCTCTACGCCTTCATCCTGGGCGCGGGCAGTGCCCTGCAGAACACGGTGCAGTACCTGTCGTTCCTCAGCGGCGAGAACCTCGGCTTCATCACCAGTACCCGCTACTTCGCCCGTCTGCTGAAGAAGACCAACAGCTTCTTCCTGGACTACAACGCCGCCGAGCTGCAGGTGGCAGGGGAGAAAGGCCGTGGCGCGCTGAAGATCGTGGTGCAGCTGGGGCTGGTGGCCTTCATTCCCAGTGCGCTGCAGATCCTGTTGACGCTGATAACGTTGGGTGCGTTGATCAACCTGCAGGTGGTGGCCATCGTGCTGGCCTACGGCACGGTAGCCGTCACGCTTTCCGCCATCGCTACCCGGCGTGCACGCATCCATCGCGAAGCGGCGGTCGAGGCCGGGCAGCAGAACGCGCGCTTCGTCGGCAATGCCATGAATGCCATGGAGACGCTGCGCCAGTTCGGCGGCAGCGCCTGGATGGTGCAGCGCTTCGAGCAGAAGGCCCAGGAGGTGCGCGACAGCTGGCGCGCCTACGTACTGCAGCGGATCGGCTTCATTGCACTGCTGGGCATCGGCCTGGCGGTCGAGTTCATCGTTACCTTCCACCTGTTGCTGCCGCGCTACCAGAGCGGCGGCCTGAGCGTCGGCGACATCGTCCTGTTCAACTTGCTGCTGCTCCAGCTCAACATGCCGTTCGAGATGATTGCCCGTTCGATCGATGACGTCGCGCGCTCGTGGAGCATGCTGGCTCCGCTTTCCACCTTGTGGGCGGCGCCCGAGGAGCGACAGGCAACCGACGCCCAGCGCTTTGCGGGTGAAAGCGGCCGGCTGGCGTTCGAGCGCGTCAGCCACCGCTATGGCAACGGTCGCGGGGTAAGTGATGTGTCCTTCGAGGCCGAACGTGGCGGCATCAATTTCCTGATCGGGCCAACCGGGGCAGGGAAGTCGACCCTGTTCAAGCTCGCCCTGAAATCGATCGATCCCCAGCGTGGCCGGATCCTGGTCGATGGCCTTGACCTGTCCCGGATCGACCGTGCGGCCTGGCATGCCGCTGTCGCGGTGGTTCCGCAGGATGTCATCCTGCTCAACGAAAGCCTGGCCGACAACATCCTGCTCGGACGCGCGCGTGATGATGATCGGCTGCGGCATGCCGCACGCAAGGCCTCGATCCTGCCGTTGATCGAGGCGCTGCCCGAGGGCCTTGAAACGACGGTGGGCGAGCGTGGCCTGAAGTTGTCCGGCGGTGAGCGCCAGCGCATCGCGATAGCCCGTGCACTGTATGGCGAGCCAGCGATCCTGTTCCTGGACGAGGCAAGCTCTGCGCTGGACGAAGCCACCGAGCGCGAGATCATGGACCACATCCGCGCACTTGCGAATGATGTAACCGTGGTGGCCATCACCCATCGGCGAGGTATCGTGAGCCCGACTGACCGGGTGATTGATCTCGAGGGTGATCGCTGAGCGGCTTGGTCATGGCGACCGACCCGCGCCTGACCTAGAGCAGCAACAAGGCCCCGATCAGCGCAGGCGGCATCACCAGCGCGCCCACGCGCAGGAAGTCGAGCGCGCTGACATGCTCGCCCTCGCGGCGCAGCGCCACCAGCCACAGCATCGTGGCCAATGAGCCGGTCACCGACAGGTTCGGGCCCAGGTCCACGCCGACCACCAATGCGGCGCGCGTCTGCGCCGGCAGGTCGGCCATCTGGCCCAGCGAGCCAGCGGCCAAGCCGACCGGCAGATTGTTGGCCACGTTGCTCAGCAACGCCGCCGCGCCACCGGCCAGCCAGCTGGCCTGGTGCGGTGATGCCTGCGCCACGGCCTGCAGCGCGCTGGCCGCCGTCTGGATGACACCGGTCTGTGCTGCCGCTTCCACCAGCACGAACAGGCCGGCCACCAGCGGCAGTACGCCCCATGACACATGGCGCAGCAGCGGCAACGGACTGCGCCGCTGGCGCATCGCCACCACTGCCACACTCAGCGTGCCTGCGCAGAACGTGGCCAGGCCGAGCGGGCCGTTCAGTGCGGAGGTCACCAGCAGCACGGTGCCGGTGAACAGCACGCCCAGAGCGCTGAGCCGGCCGCCTTTGGTCAGCGGACGATGCGCCGGTGCCGCCACCAGCGGCTGCGCGATCTCGCGCCGATGCACCCAGCGCAGCACCAGATAGGTGGCGCCGATCGCGGCCAGCGACGGCAGCGCGAACTGTGCCAGCCACTGCGTCAGCGGCGGCATATGCTGGCCGTACACCACCAGGTTGGCCGGGTTGGAAATGGGCAGCACGAAGCTGGCCGCATTGGCGATGAAGGCGCAGACGAACAGATAGGGCAGGGGGTTGGCACGGGCGGCCTTGCAGGCGGCGTAGACCGCCGGGGTCAGCACCACCGCCGTGGCATCGTTGGAAAGGAACACGGTCACCAGCGTGCCGACCAGGAACACCAGGTCGAACAGGCGTCGTCCCGAGCCTCCCGCATGACGGACCGCGTACAACGCCAGCCAGTCGAACAGGCCTTCGCGCCGGGCCAGCTCGGCCAGCACCATCATGCCGACCAGGAACAGATAGACATCGCGGCCCTCGGCCACCGCGTGCAAGGTCGTGCCGAACGACATCGCTCCCAGCAGTGGAAGCAGAAGGGCAGCCCCCAGTGCCCACACGTACTCCGGAATGCGGAATGGCCGGAACAGCAGGCCTGCGGTGGCAACGGCCACGGCCGCCCAGATGAGGAAAGAGGAGTAGGAAACGAGCATCGGGCGGGGTGTCTCAGCGGCGCCGACGCGTACCTCACGGGAGCGCGCCCGCTGCAATCACGGCAGTTCGGGGAAGGCGGCATCATACTCCGTGAGCTACGCCCGAGTTGTGGAGCCCAATCCATGCTCGTCTGCTTGCCGCGTGCCCCCGGCACCCACGCTCCGCGAACGTTTTCTTCGGGCGCTCTTCACCGTCGCTCCGCTTAGAGTGAAGGCCACTCAAAGCGTCACGCATGGAATCAACGATGTCCGAATACCGGGACTGGATCTTCAATGCCAACGGCCGAACCCTGGTGGCCCGGGTGGAGCTGGATGGCGACGGCGGCGGCACCATCAACCGCTACCAGTTGACTCCGGGTCCCGCGCAATCAGGGCTGTGCATCAAGGTGGCCTC
Source organism: Stenotrophomonas sp. INTA L402-1 (assembly GCF_059295135.1). Classification (NCBI taxonomy): domain Bacteria; kingdom Pseudomonadati; phylum Pseudomonadota; class Gammaproteobacteria; order Lysobacterales; family Lysobacteraceae; genus Stenotrophomonas; species Stenotrophomonas sp. INTA L402-1. The sequence continues at coordinate 299,613 of NZ_JCAFWP010000001.1, read as the reverse complement.
GCAGGCCGAAGCCGCAAAGAAGCTCGAAACCGAGGTGGAGAAGCTGCTCGGCCCAGAGTGGTGAGGAGGGCTTCGCTACGGCAGAAGTGTTGAGAGGTCGCCAGCGCAACTCCGCAATCTCAGCCCGTGCGACGGCCGACCGTATTCTCCCGCCATGCATTCGCCCTCCAGCCCTCCCGATTTCATGACGGCCCGCCGGCCCTCCGGCTGGGTGCAGAGCGGTGACCGCTGGGACCTGTGGTGGAACGGCCGCTGCGTGGCCAACGTCGTGCCGCATGCCGTGCGCGGTGTCCGCCTGTTCCTCGACGCGCGGAAATCACCACAGCCCAAGGTCGTGGCCGCCGTGAATGCTCGCCAGGCCAAGCGCTACGCCGAGCGCTGGTGTGCCGCCCGGCTTTGCCCGCAGTTGCGGTTGCGCGATGCGGTGGCGCGGCTGGTAGATACCGGTGCTCCATCACCTCCGGCGCCTACGCGGGAGCAGCGGCAGCAGGCCCGCCGCCTGGCCGAGGCCGGGGCGGGAGAGATGGGGCGGATCAAGGCGGCGCTTGCGCCGCGGCCCCCGGCGATGCTGGCCAGGCCCGAGGTGCCGGGGCGAGGTGGAGCCTGGCCGATACCAGATCAGGCTCCGTCAACCGGACGGCCGGATGCGAGTGCGCTCCCGGCCAGGGCTACGCCGAAAGTTCCTCGCGCACGATCCTGGACCCTTCGCTGAGCGCACGCAGCTTGCCCCGTGCCACGTCACGGGCCAGCGGCGCCATGCCGCAGTTGGTGCTCGGGTAGAGCTTGTCGGCGTCCACGAACTGCAGCGCCTTGCGCAGAGTGTTGGCCACTTCCTCGGCCGTCTCCACCGTGCTGGAGGCCACGTCGATGGCGCCCACCATCACCTTCTTGCCGCGCACCAGCTCGATCAGATCGATCGGCACGTGCGAGTTGTGGCATTCCAGCGAGATGATGTCGAGGCTGGAGGTCTGCAGCTTCGGGAACGACTCTTCGTACTGGCGCCATTCCGATCCCAGCGTCTGCTTCCAGTCGGTGTTGGCCTTGATGCCGTAGCCATAACAGATGTGCACGGCGGTCTCGCACTTCAGTCCTTCGATCGCACGCTCCAGTGCGGCCACGCCCCAGTCGTTCACTTCGTCGAAGAACACGTTGAAGGCGGGCTCGTCGAACTGGATGATGTCGACGCCAGCGGCTTCCAGCTCCTTCGCTTCCTCGTTGAGGATCTTCGCGAATTCCCAGGCCAGCTTCTCGCGGCTCTTGTAGTGCGCGTCGTACAGGGTGTCGATCATGGTCATCGGGCCGGGCAGGGCCCACTTGATCGGTTGCGTGGTCTGCCGGCGCAGGAACTTCGCATCCTCCACGAACACCGGCTTGGGGCGGCTCACGGCGCCGACCACGGTCGGCACGCTGGCATCGTAGCGGTTGCGGATGCGCACGGTTTCGCGCTTCTCGAAATCCACGCCGCTGAGGTGCTCGATGAAGGTGGTGACGAAGTGCTGCCGGGTCTGCTCACCGTCGCTGACGATATCGATGCCGGCGTGCTGCTGTTCCTGCAGGGACAGGCGCAGGGCATCCTGCTTGCCTTCGGTCAGGCCTTCATCCTGCAGCTTCCAGGGCGACCAGAGCTTTTCGGGCTCTGCCAGCCAGGAGGGCTTGGGCAGGCTGCCGGCGGTGGAGGTAGGGAGCAGTTTCTTCGTCGACATTGCGTTCTGTGTCCTGGGGCGAATGGAGAATCGGTGGATCAGCGGGCAGCCCACTGCTCAAGCACGGCGCGATACGGCTTGATGAAGTGCTCTTCGGTGAATTTGCCCTGCTTGACCGCCAGCTGGCTGCGCTCTTCGCGGTCGTAGACGATGCGGGTGGAGGAGTAGTCCTGGTGCTTCAGGCTGGGCTGGTAGACCTTGCCGGCCACGGAATTGGCGTTGTAGATCTCCGGCCGGTAGATCTTCTGGAATGCCTCCATCGTGCTGATGGTGCCGATCAGCTCCAGGTTCGAGTAGTCGCCCAGCAGGTCGCCCTGGAAGTAGAACGCCAGCGGCGCGACGCTGCCCGGCGGCATGAAATAGCGCACCTGCAGGCCCATCTTGTCGAAGTACTGGTCGGTGGGGGAGAACTCGCCCTGGCGATACTCCACGCCCAGGATGGGATGGTGGTTCTCGGTACGATGGTAGGTCTTGCTGCTGGAGACGCTGATGCAGATTACCGGCTCCTTGCTGAAATTGGCGCGGTAGGCCTCCGATTCCAGGAAGTGCTGGAACAGCTTGCCGTGAAGATCACCGAAGCCTTCCGGAATGCCGAAGGTGGCCTTTCCCTCGTTGCTGGCCGGCAGTACCACGCTGAAGTCGTAGTCGCGCACATAGGACGAGAAGTTGTTGCCGACGATGCCCTCGGTGCGCGCGCCGGTGTGCGTGTCGACGATGGTCGGGCGCAGCACTTCGATCAGCGGGAACGGATCGCTGCCGTCGGCTCCATCGATGTGCATCTCCACCGAAATGATGTCCAGCTCAACGGCGTAGCGGTCCGCACTCGGGTTGTCCCAGTGCGCCAGATCGTTGAAGCGGTTGTTGATCATGCTGATCGTGTTGCGCAGGTTCTCCTGGCGGGACTCGCCGCGAGCCAGGTTGGCGAAGTTGGTGGTGATGCGCGTGCCGTCAGCGGGCTGGTAGTCCTCGTTGAAGGGGATGCGCGTGATACTGAAGGTGAAGTTCTCGGTCGTCATGGGCGGCGTTCCGGGTTGCGGGGGTGACATCCGAATGCAGGTCGCTGGCATTCGGCATTCAAAGGACTGCAGCGGCCTCGGCAGTGGCAGGCGCTGCGCGATGGGACAGGGCAAGCAGGGGCATCGCCCGCTGCACTGCCAGCCGTGCGCGCTGGATCAGGGCCTCGTTGTGCACGCGGCCCTCGGCGAAATCGCGGTCGGTGGCGTAGACGCCGAGGGGCAGGGTGCGCGCCTGGAAGAAGCTGAAGAGCGGCCGCAGCTGATGATCGATCACCAGTGCGTGGCGCTCGCTGCCGCCGGAGGCGGCCAGCAGGATGGGGGTGTCGACCAGCGCGTCCTGATGGATGAAGTCGAAGAAGTGCTTGAACAGGCCGGTATACGAACCGCGGTAGACCGGCGTGGCCACCACCAGTACGTCGGCCTGCTCGACAGCGGCCAGCTGCCGCTCCACGCTGTCGGGTAACTGCGAGCGCCACAGTGCGCCGGCCATCTGCGGCGCCAGTTCGCCCAGCTCGATCAGGTGTGGCTCGCAGGCAACGTCCTCGCCGATGAGGTCCAGCAGGTGCTCGGCCAGGGTTGCAGCCCTGGAGGGGCGCTGCAGTCCGCCGGAAACGGCGACGATACGGAGGGGGCGGGTCATCTGTTCGCTTTCAGCAGGGGAGGGAGCTCCTTCGGGCGATCTACGGGGGCGCAGTCCTGCAGGCCGGCGAGGTGACCGGGCTGGCAGGCAACCGAAGGTATGACCCGATCCTAGCCATGCCCTTTCATGACGTAAAATGGTATTACTTCACCAATCCATGAGCGGTATTCATCGTCATGTTGGAGCGGATCCACCTCAGCATCGTGCAGCAGGTCGAGCAGCAGGGCTCGCTGACTGCTGCCGCCGGCGTGCTCAACCTGACCCAGTCAGCCCTCAGCCACAGCATGAAGAAGCTGGAGCAGCAGCTCGGCACCGATGTCTGGCTTCGCGAAGGCCGCAGCCTGCGCCTGACCCAGGCCGGGCAGTACCTGCTGGCGGTGGCCAACCGCGTGCTGCCGCAGCTGGACCTGGCCGAAGAGCGGCTGGGCCAGTTCGCACAGGGCGAGCGCGGCGCACTGCGCATCGGCATGGAATGCCACCCGTGCTACCAGTGGCTGCTGAAGATCGTCTCGCCGTACCTGGCCGCCTGGCCGGACGTGGATGTGGACGTAAAGCAGAAGTTCCAGTTCGGCGGCATCGGCGCGCTGTTCGGCTACGAGATCGACCTGCTGGTCACGCCCGATCCACTACTGAAGCCGGGCCTGAAGTTCGTGCCCGTGTTCGACTACGAGCAGGTGCTGGTGGTCGCCAAGGACCATGCACTGGCCAAGGTGGACCACGTAAAGCCGCGTCAGCTCGGCCAGGAAGTGCTGATCAGCTACCCGGTGCCGTTCGAGCGCCTGGACATCTACAACCAGTTCCTGCTGCCGGCCGGCATCACGCCGCGGCGCCACAAGACCATCGAAACCACCGACATCATGATGCAGATGGTGGCCAGCGGCCGTGGCGTGGCCGCGATGCCGCGCTGGCTGGTGGAGGAATATGCCGCACGCATGGACGTGGTGCCGGTGCGCCTGGGGGCGAAGGGCATTCCCAAGCAGATCTACCTGGGCGCGCGCGAGGCCGATACCGGTATCGACTATCTGCAGGCCTTCGTCGAACTGGCGCGTAACAGCACGCCGGTTGCCGGCAATGCAGGCGGAGCCCGTTGATGCCCGCACCTGGATCGCAACGGGCGGAAGCCTTCATCAACGCGTTTTCTCTGGAAATGAGCGCGAAGGCCATGCCGGCACTACACGCGGAAGCGGATCGCATCGCTCCGGGAACGACGATCTCGATCCCTTACCTGGCGAGCGAGGACGACGACGCCCGGCTGGCGGCCGCGCGCACGGTGCGCGAACTCGGCTTCGAGCCGATGCCCCATCTCTCTGCCCGCCGCATCGCGTCGCGTGCGGCGCTTGCGCGGTTCCTGGAACGCGCCGCCAGCGAAGCGGGGGTAGAGAAGTGCCTGCTGATCGCCGGTGATCTTTCCGCGCCCGCAGGGCCGTTTGCCGACAGTACCTCGATCATTGAGACCGGCCTTCTTGAGCGTTACGGCATCAAGGTTGTGGTCATCGGCGGGCATCCGGAAGGCCATCCGGTGATGACCGCCGAGGACCGGTGGCACGTGTTGGAACGCAAATGCCAGGCCATCGAGGCGAGAGGCATGGCACCGCTGATCATCACCCAGTTCGCCTTCGATGCTGATATCGTGCTGGCCTGGCTGGATGCGCTGCGCGCCCGTGGCATCACGGTTCCGGTACTGGTGGGCGTGCCGGGCCCGGCCAGCATTGCGCGGCTGGCGCGCTACGCCGCGATGTGCGGCGTGAGTGCCAGTGCATCGATGCTGGCGCGGTATGGCATCTCGATCGGCCGGCTGCTCGGCACGGCGGGGCCAGAGGTGTTTGTGGATCGCCTATTGAGTGGGCTGACAGACGCCCATGGTCCGGTCAGTCCGCATTTCTTCCCGTTCGGCGGCATTGCCCCATCACTGGACTGGATCGAGCGGTACCGGCGGCGCACGTCGGCCGCCAGCGTCTAATGCTCAATCGATGACCGCGTGGCCGGGACCTTCAGCCCGGCAGTTCGCACTTCATCTTGCCGTCCACGTAGTACGGCTTGGGTACGTTCGGGTTCTCGCTGGTCTTCTCGAAGACCACCTCGAACGAAGCCGCATCGGGCGAGCCCTTGCGGTCGGTGCACGCGTCCTGCAGCTTCTTCTTGACCGCCGCGATGCCCGCATCGCGGTTGGCGCCGTCGGCACTGTTGGTCAGGTTCACGGTCTCGGCCGAGGCCAGTGGGCTCAGTGCCAACAGGCAGCCGGTCAACATCAGGGTGTGCAGCTTGGTCATGGTCATACCTCGTGGGTCTGCAATGAGGTCCCAGCATAGAGGCAGGCTGTTAAAGGCCCGTGGCCGCCCCGGTTTCGTGGCCGGTTCTGCGGCATTCGTCGTCGAACACGTGAGGTTGGTCGGACGTTTTCCCTTCGCGGGAGATGTTCGGCTAGGCTGCAGCGACTGACCGCAAGGATGAAGGCACCCATGATCCGCTGGCTGTTTCTGGCGCTTGCCGCGCTGCCGCTCGCTGCCGGGGCCGTGGTCATCCGCCACGATGTGGACGATGCCCGCTACCGGATCGATGGATCCGAGTTTCCGGCCCTGGCTGACATGCCGGGCGAAGGGCAGGGCGTTCTGATCGCGCCGCAGTGGGTGCTGACAGCAGCGCATGCCGCACCAATGGAAGGGATGGGGCTGGCCATCGCCATCAACGGCAGGGACTACGGCGTGGAGCGCGTGTTCGTGCACCCCGGCTACAGGAGAATGCCTGACGCATTGGGCAATGAGGCTATGGCAACGGGAAGCCCGGCGAAGATCCACGCGTTCCTGGCCGGATCGGATGACATTGCGCTGATCAGGCTCACAGCCCCAGTGAGCGACGTGCAGCCCGTGGCGCTGTATCGCGGCAGCGCCGAGGTCACGCAGATCGCCGCCTTGATCGGGAAGGGCGCCACTGGCAATGGTGCGATGGGATTGGTGCCGGGCGGACCGCATCGCACTACGCTGCGGCGGGCATACAACGCGATTACCGGCGGCAATGATCGCTATCTCTGGTATCGGTTCGATGCCCCGCCACAGGGCCTGCCGCTTGAAGGCGTGCTCGGTAACGGGGACAGCGGCGGCCCATTGGTGATCAAGGATCACGGCGTCTGGCAGCTGGTGGGGCTGGGCTCCTGGATCACCGCCGTTCCCGAGCATGCCCTTGAGGCCGGCTTCTACGGGCAGGTGGTGCACAACGTTCGGGTATCGCGCTATGTGGGTTGGATCGAGAGCGTCCTGAGTGCGCCCGATTACCGCCCAGTAACACCCGAAGACTGACAGCTGTCACTGGTTGCAACCCGGGCGGAAGCGAATAGTGGGCGCCAAGGCGAGGGCACCTCGCCACCACCCACCAAGGCGACCGCTCATGAACATGCTCCAGCAACTCACCTCGCAGACGCCGATCTGGGTCTGGCTGCTCCTGGCGTTCCTGGTCACGCGTGGCATCGCCGCCATGAAGCCGGGTGAGACTTCGTTGCAGAAGCTGGCGATCGTGCCCGTCCTGTTCGCCGTGTGGGGCGCGTGGTCGATCAGTCATCGCTTCGGCGCCTCGCTGACCGCCTGGGGCGAGTGGTTGGCCTGCATCGGCACCGGGGCAGCACTGGGATGGCTGCTGCTGGGCCACGTGAAGCTGACCCTGGAGGGCGCTACCGGAAAGCTCTGGCGCAACGCGGACTTCAGCCTGCTGCCGCTGCTGCTGATCACCTTCCTGGTGAAGTACGGTTTCGAAGTCGCATTTGCATTATCGCCGTCGCTGACCGCCAACGCCGGCTTCAGCGCCGCCTACCTGCTGCTGGCAGGCGGATTCACTGGCCTCTTCATCGGCAAGTACTGCCGCTATCTGGCCTCGTTGCGACTGGGCGAGGCAGGTAAAGGGGTTGGGGTCGCAGGCTGAAACCAGCTCCGTCGTGACGCGTCACATTAATGACTCCCAAGGATGGTGCGGCCGCTGGCCGGCCCCGATGTACTTACAGGCTCCAATCAACCCGCATGCCCGCGATCAGCGCATTCGGCAGGTCTCGCTGGCGTCCAGCACCATCACTGGTGAGCTGCTGCTTGCATTTCATTACAGGGCCGGTGCGGGGCGAGCAGTTCCAATTGCAAATGACTCTCACTACACTTGCATCATCCCACCCCTTCCGTCGCCTATGGCGGCCAGAACTCCGGCTCCCAACGTGAACTCCCCGCCCCACCTGTGCAGACCGCATGCATTTGCCCTGAGGGTGATGTGTCCACGCTAGGCCGGGGCACGGGCAGCAACGCGGATCGGGCCTCATCCACGGAGGCGGGCATTCCGGAAGACGCCTCGCCAACGGGCGGGAACCTCCTTGCGAAAGCCTATGCCCGCTGGCGCGGGCCCATCCTCCGCGGCCTTGCACGCGTCAGAGGTGCGGACGGTGAGGACGCCCTGCACGACGGTGCAGTCAAATGGCTGGCGGCAAACCCTGCACTGGCGTCCTGCGACCAGCAAGGTGCCTATTTCCGGCGAACGGTAATGAACACCGTGGCCGATGAATATCGTGAGCACACCGCAGGCCGCCGTCTCCAGACCCTGCCACTGGCAGATGCCGAGGATGCTGGCCAAGCCATCGCCAGCGATGAATCACAGTGCCCGTTGCAGCTCAGTGCCCAGCGGCAGCGCCTGGAGCGCCTGCGAGAAGCGCTGGCCGAGCTGCCCGAGCGTCAACGCGAGGCATTCGTGCTCTGCCGCTTCGATGGGCTGACCCAGGAGGACGTGGCCGCTCGCATGCAGATCTCCCGCCGCATGGTGGTCAAGCACCTGTCGCGAGCGGTTGCCTACTGCGAAGTGCGGGTACGCTATGCGTCTCTGACACAGATGCAGGAACTGCATCGTCCGACCAAGGCGGGCGAGGCGTTGGCGCCTGCCATCGATGCTGATTTTCCCTGCCGATGACCGATCTCCCTTCTCCCGCAGGTTCCGACCCGTTTGCCCTGCATGAGGCGGCGGCCGCGTGGCTGGTACGGCGGCAGGATACGGCCTGGCAACCGAAGGACGAGGCAGCCCTGCAGCACTGGCTGGCCGAGAGCGAAACACATCGACAGGCGTTCGCCGATGTGACCAGAACCTGGCAGGACCTTGGCCACCTGTCACGCCCCGTACTGGCCTCGGACGCGCATGCGGTGATCACCCCAGCAGTACCTGCACCTGCCGCTCTACGGCGGGGCAGGGCGGCGCGGCGTGCACGATCGTGGCGCCTGCCACGCGTTGCGGCGGCTGCGGCCGTGGCGATGCTGGCCTTGGGGTACGTCGGCTACGGTTGGTACGCCGCGCCCAGCTACGTACAGGACGTGGCCACCGGCGCGGGCGAGATACGTGATCTGCAATTGCCGGACGGCTCACGGATTTCGCTCAATGCATGCAGCACGCTGGCCGTGCATTTCTATCGATCCCGCCGTGAAGTAGTGCTCAGCCAGGGCGAGGCGTTCTTTGAGGTCGCCCCGGCGGCCGACCGTCCCTTCACCGTCGATGCCCAGCGCAGCCGGGTGAGGGTGGTCGGCACGACCTTCAATGTGCGCAATGGGCCGGGCGAAGTCGTGGTCAAGGTGCTGCATGGGCACGTGCGGGTGCAGCCGGATCGCGCCGAAGGTGCCTCGCCGGTCAGCCTGCACGCCGAACAGGGCCTGGCCGTTACCACGCTCACAGCCGCCTACCGCTCCATTGCCGCCAGTGCAGACAGCGTTGGCGGCTGGCGCAACGGGCGCCTGGTGTTCCGGCGCACGCCGCTGGACGAAGTGGCGCAGGAGGTGGGGCAGTATCTGGGCCATCCCGTTACGCTGGGACAGCCAGGGCTGAAGTTCCTGCCGGTCTCCGGCTACGCAGCCACCGATGCCCCGGCCACCTTCCTGGAAGCGCTGCCGGATCTGTTGCCCGTGCAGGTGACCCGCACTGCCCAGGGCGGCTATCGCATCGACGAACGGCCTGTGACCCGCTGACGCCGGAGCGAATATTTCTTCCGGCGCGGGTTCCCACCCCACCGCTATTTTCCGTTTACCCCAGTGAGGCCAGTGGTGGCCAAGCATGATGGAGCGGTAATGGGGTACATGAAGATCAAGCGCGCACTTGTTGCTGGCGCGTTCTCTACGGGGGTACACGCCAAGCGGCTGCCGTTGCTGGCACTGTGCATTTCCAGCGCGCTGGCAGCGCCGGCCATTGCACAGTCGCAGCCGGCTGCACGCGTGCAGTTCAATATTCCGGCGCAACCGCTGGATGCCGCACTGCGCCGCTTTTCCGAGCAGTCCCGGCAGCAGGTGCTGTTCAGCGAATCGGCGGTGGCGGGCCGTCGCGCTCCGGCCTTGACCGGCAGTTACACGCCGCAGGAAGCACTGGCGCGCCTGCTGGAGGGCAGTGGCGTGCGTGTCAATGCCACCCGTCCGGGCGTGTTCACCCTGGCGCAGGAAGCAGCAGCGCCTGCGCGCAGCAAGGATGCCCAGACCACCCTGCAGACGGTGAACGTGACCGCCGATGCCCCAAGCGATGGCGCTTACACGGCACGTGAACTGAGCCTGGGCAAGCTGGGACAGAGCATCCGCCAGACCCCGCAATCGGTCAGCGTGATCACCCGCCAGCAGCTCGACGACCGCAACCTCACCACGCTGGACGAGGCCCTGGCGCAGACCACGGGTGTGACCAAGACCGCCCGCAACTTCGGCAACCACAAGTTCTCGATCCGCAGCTTTACCGTGGACGACAGCAACTATCTGGTCGACGGCGTGGCCGGCATCGTCTATGCCCCCGTGGGTTGGCTGCCGATCGACACCGCGGTACTGGAGCGCGTTGAAGTGCTGCGCGGTGCTGGTGGCATGATGCTGGGTGCAGCCGACCCCAGCGGAGCAATCAACATGGTGCGCAAGCGTCCGCGCGACCAGGCCCATCTGGATCTGGCCGCAACCGTGGGCTCGTGGGACAACTACCGCGTCGAGGTGGATGGCGGTGGCCCGCTCAATGCTACCGGCAGTGTGCGCGGCCGACTGGTCGCCGCATATCAGGACCGCGACTACTTCCAGCGGGGCACCTCATCGAAGACGCCGGTGGCCTATGGGGTGATCGTCGCCGATCTGGGCACGGATACCACGTTGACCTTCGGCCTGCGCCATCAGGCCAGTGACACCGACGGCTACTGGCTGTTCGGCCTGCCGCGCTACACCGATGGCGGTGCGCTGGACATCAAGCGTTCCACCTCGCTCATCCAGGACTGGAACCGGCAGGAGGGCTCCGTCGACGAAGCCTTTGCAGAGGCGGAGCACCGCTTCAACGAACGCTGGAAGGCACGCCTGTCGGTGAACCGCACCGAGTCGGACCTGGACCAGCGTGTCGCGGTTCCGCTGGGCGGGGTGGACCGCGCCACCGGCATCGGTTCGCGCTTCTATGACATCTATTTCAACCGCTCGCGCGTGCGCAGTGATGGCATCGACCTGCACACCACCGGCAGTTTCGACGCCTTCGGCCGCAGCCATCAGCTGCTGCTGGGCGCGATGTGGTCGCGCCAGCGTACCCGCCAGAGCTCGGCGGACCTGGCCATCGACGTGCCGATTGATGTCTACGCACCCGACCACAGCGCCATCGCGCAGCCGCTGCAGCCCGCGTGGGACTGGTCAGAAAACGCCCGCGCCCAGCAGAGCGGCGTGTACAGCAACCTGCGCCTGCAGCTGGCAGAACCGCTGCACCTCACGCTGGGTGGCCGGCTGAGCTGGGTGAAGTACCAGTCCAGCGATGGCTTCACCGGCGCCAGGAGCCGCGACTACGAACAGAAGCACGAATTCACCCCGTACGCCGGCCTTGTCTACGACCTGGGTCCGCAATGGTCGGTCTATGTCAGCTACGCCGATACCTTCCAGCCGCAGAGCTCGTACGTCACAGCGTCCGGCTCGGTGCTGGATCCGGCCATCGGCGCCAACTACGAGCTGGGCGTGAAGGGTGAGTTGAACGATGGCCGCCTGAATGTCTCCGCCGCGGTGTTCTCCATCCGCAAGACCGGCAACGCCGTGGTGGACGAATCCGACCCGGGCAGCTGCCGTGGCTCGCTGGCGTCGTCCGATTGCTACCGCAATGGCGGCAAGCTGCGCAGCAAGGGCTTTGAGCTGGAGGCCAGCGGCGAACTGGCGCCGGGCTGGCAGATGATGGCGGGCTATACCCACGTCACCAGCCGCGACGATGAGGGCGCGACCATCAGCGCCGAGACGCCCCGCCACCTGCTGCGCCTGTCGACGTCCTACCAGCTGCCGGGCAAGTGGAACGCGTTCTCCGTGGGCGGTGGTGTATCGGCACAGAGCAGCTACTCCTATCCGGCCTACGACGACCCGGACTGGCGCATGGGCGCAGCGGGACGTGCCGTGTGGGACCTGCGCGCCGGCTACCGGATCAATCCGCGCTGGAGCGTAGGCGTCAACGTGGCCAACCTGTTCGACACCCGCTACTACGCGATGATCAGCCAGATCCGCCGCGGCAACTTCTTTGGCGAACCCCGCAATGTGATGCTGACGCTGCGCGGCTCGCTGTGACCTTTCGCAGCCGGCGGGGCAACGGCCTGCCCGCCACGGGGCAGGCATGAAAGCGGGCTTCCGGCAGAGCATGTCGTGGCTGCACACCTGGTGCGGCCTCACCTGTGGCTGGCTGTTGTGCGCGATCTTCCTGACCGGCACGCTCAGCGTGTTCCGTGAGCCGATCACGCGATGGATGGAGGCCGGCCCCGTGCCGGTCTCCTCGCCGGCGGTGGACACGGGAATGCAGGCGGTACGTGCGCAGCACTGGCTGGCAGCAAATGCCGCCGATGCCAGGTCATGGCAGATCCGTTGGCCTGCCCAGGCGGGCTGGCCACTGGAGCTGTCGTGGGAGGATGGCGACGGCACCGCGCACGAACGCTGGGTGGATGCCGGCACCGGCATGCCACAGCCTCCACCTCGCCTTCGGGAAACCGAAGGCGGGCGCCACTTCATGTCCTTCCACTACACCCTGCACGGCGGCATGGCTGGCTACTGGCTGGTGGGCTGGATCACCGCCTGCATGCTGCTGGCACTGGTGTCCGGCGTGGTGGTGCATAAACGCATCTTCAAGGACTTCTTCACCTTTCGCCCCGGCAAGGGACAGCGCAGCTGGCTGGACGCGCACAACCTGAGTGCCGTGCTGACCCTGCCGTTCCTGTTCATGATCGGCTACACCGGGCTGACCTTCTTCTACAGCAGCTATCTGCCGTGGCCGGTGCATGCGGCCTATGGCGATGCGGATGACGCCTATGCGCGCTATGAAGCCGAGCTGGCGCCTGCACAGCCGGCTCCGCCAGGCATCCTGGTATCCACCGCGCAACTGCCGGACCTGCAGCACCTGCTGGCACGCGCGCAGGCCATCAGCGGGCAGCCGCCAGCATTGATCATGGTCCAGGCGCCCGGCACCGTGCACAGCGTGGTGGAGGTGATCGGTCGCAAGCCCGAGGGGCGCGCAGACAGGCATCTGCTGACCGAGGCCAGCCGCGCGGTGTTCGATGCTGCCAGCGGCACGCTACTGCAACAGCATGGCGCACACCCGCATGCCATTGGCGCTGTGCAGGTGCATGAGACGATTGAAGCACTGCACAAGGCCGATTTCGGCGGCTGGCCGATGAAGTGGCTGTACTTCATCAGCGGCCTGCTGGGCACGGCGATGATCGCCATCGGCACGCTGCTGTTCTCGATCAAGCGGCGCAAGCGCAGCGAGCATGAGTTCGGCTCGGCCACGGCGGGCATCTATCGCTGCGTGGAAGCATTCAACGTCGCATCGCTGGCTGGGGTGGCGCTGGCAAGCATCGTCTACCTGTACGGCAATCGCTTGCTGCCACTGGAAATGAGCGGTCGCAGTGCGTGGGAAATACGCATTTTTCTTACGGCCTGCGCTGCCTCGGTGCTGCACGCGCTTTGGCGCCCACCTCGCCTGGCCTGGATCGAGCAGTTGTGGCTGGCCGCAGCACTGTGCCTGGCGCTGCCGCTGGTGAACATGGCAACCACCGGGCAGTGGCTGCTGATGTATCTGCAGCGGGGCGCATGGCAGCAGGCCGGCGTGGAGCTGGTCGCACTGGCATTCGGGTTGATGTTGGCCAGAGTGGCCGTGGTGCTGCAGCGCCGCTGGCCACGGGCGCCGGAGGCGGCGCGCCCTGCCAAGCCTCCGGCCGGGCGGGAAGCGGCCTATCGCTGGCAGGTGGCAAGCCGCGTGCTGGCCGCCTCGGTGGGCGGCTACGTGTTCACCGCCGCTACCGCCACGGCACTGGCGTTGTTGTTGCCCGTGCTGGTCGGGGTGAGGACGTCCGTTTCGGTCCTGGCCAGTTCACTGCTGGGGTTCGTGCTGTTCATTGCCGTTGCTGTGGGCGTCTTCAGTGCCCGTAGTGTTGGGCGGGTGTGGCTGAGTCTGCTGGCGGGGAGTGCCCTGATGGGGGTGTGGGTGGTAGTGCTGCAGCGAGGGTAGGGCGGAGGGCGAGGCGCACGGGATCATGCAGGCTGTCACCGTGCCCGCCCTCGCCGAATTCACCTCTCAGCAGCGAGAATGAGCCACTGGGCGCGCCCTGGCGCGCGCCACTCACTGCCTGCAGGATCGTATCGATGTCCAACACCCCCTTTGGTGAATCGTCATGCGCTGCCGCCGCCAGCGGTTGCGTCGAGGTGCGCGGTGCGCGCGAGCACAACCTCAAGAATGTCGACGTCTCCATCCCACGCAATGCACTGGTGGTGTTCTCCGGGGTGTCGGGTTCGGGCAAGTCGTCGTTGGCCTTCGGTACTGTCTTCGCTGAGGCGCAGCGGCGCTACTTTGAGTCTGTTGCGCCGTATGCCAGGCGCCTGATCGACCAGGCGGGCGTGCCCGATGTGGATGCCATCGACGGGCTGCCGCCGGCGGTGGCCCTGCAGCAACAGCGCGGGGCCAGCAACGCACGTTCATCGGTGGGCAGCGTGACCACGCTGTCCAGCCTGGTGCGCATGATGTACTCGCGTGCGGGTGCGTACCCGGCCAACCAGCCCATGCTGTACGCCGAGGACTTCTCGCCCAACACGCCACAGGGTGCCTGCAGCACCTGCCATGGCCTGGGGCATGTCTACGAAGTGACCGAAGCGCTGATGGTTCCGGACCCCTCGCTGAGCATCCGCGAGCGCGCCATCGCCTCCTGGCCGCCGGCATGGCATGGCCAGAACCTGCGCGACATCCTGGTCACGCTGGGCTACGACATCGACGTGCCGTGGAAGAAGTTGCCGAAGAAGGACCGCGACTGGATCCTGTTCACCGAGGAAGCGCCCAGCGTGCCGGTCTATGCCGGGTTCACGCCCGCAGAGACCCGTGCCGCACTGAAGCGCAAGCAGGAGCCCAGCTACATGGGCACCTACACCGGCGCACGCCGCTACGTGCTGCACACCTTTGCCAACACCCAGAGCGCGCTGATGCGCAAGCGCGTTTCCCGCTACATGGAAGGCCGGTTGTGCCCGACCTGCCATGGAAAACGCCTGAAGCCGGAGGCGCTCTCGGTCACCTTTGCCGGCGTGGATATCGGTGAGTTCATGCGGCTGCCGCTGGACCAGCTGGCGGCGCTGCTGGAGCCCATCGCACAAGGTGATTTCGGCGCGCACAGCAAGGGCGCTCGCACCAGCAGGAGCGCGACACCCCGCGATCGCGCCCGGAGGGCCGCGAGTGGCCAGGCGACCCACGAGGGCGCTCCGGATGTGCGCCTGACCTCGGCCTTGTCCGAAGAGAAGCGCCTGGCAGCACAACGACTGGCAGGCGGAGTCATGGCGCGTGTACACCAGCTGCGTGACCTGGGCCTGGGCTATCTCTCGTTGGATCGGGCCACGCCCACACTGTCGGCCGGCGAACTGCAGCGCCTGCGGCTGGCCACCCAGCTCAGTTCCTTGCTGTTTGGTGTGCTGTACGTGCTCGATGAGCCCTCGGCCGGCCTGCACCCCGCCGACAGCCAGGCCCTGTACGACGCGCTTGAGCGCCTGCGTGACGGCGGAAACTCGGTATTCGTGGTTGAACACGATCTGGAGCTGATGCGCCGCGCGCAGTGGCTGGTGGATGTGGGGCCGCAGGCAGGGGAACACGGCGGGCGCGTGCTCTACAGTGGCGAGCCCGATGGCCTGCGCCACATCCAGGAGTCGCGCACGGCCCTGTATCTGTTCGATCAGGTGCCCGCACCTGCCAGCCGGCAGCGCAACGCCAGCAGCTGGCTGGAATTGAAGGGCATCCACCGCCACAACCTGCAGGGCGTGGACGCACAGGTGCCGCTGGGGCTGCTGACGGCCGTGACCGGCATTTCCGGCTCTGGCAAGTCCAGCCTGATGGCGCAGGCGCTGCCCGAGCTGTTGCTGCTGCACCTCGGGCATGAGCCTTCGGACGACAACGCCGATAGCGCGCCCACCGACGGGCCAACCGTGATCGAAACGACCCGGGGCACATTGGCGGGCGATGTAGACGCCATCCAGCGGGTGGTGCAGGTCGACCAGAAGCCCATCGGCCGCACGCCACGCTCCAACCTGGCCACCTATACCGGGCTGTTCGATCACGTGCGCAAGCTGTTCGCCGCCACACCGGCCGCGCGCCGCCGCCGTTTCGATGCGGGCCGCTTCTCGTTCAACGTGGCCAAGGGCCGGTGCGAGACCTGCGAGGGCGAAGGTTTCGTCAGCGTCGAACTGCTGTTCATGCCCAGCGTCTATGCGCCGTGCCCCACCTGTCATGGCGCCCGCTACAACGAAGCCACGCTGAAGGTGCAGTGGAATGACCGCAACATCGCCGAGGTCCTGCAGATGACGGTCGACCAGGCGCATGCGTTCTTCAGCGAGGAAGAGGCCATTGCCCGGCCGCTGCAGTTGCTGCAGGAAATCGGCCTGGGCTACCTGCGGTTGGGCCAGCCGGCCACCGAACTTTCCGGTGGCGAAGCCCAGCGCATCAAGCTGGCCACCGAGCTGCAGCGCAGCCAGCGCGGGCGCACGCTGTACGTGCTGGACGAACCCACTACCGGCCTGCATGCCTCGGATGCGGACCGGCTGCTGGTGCAGCTGCAGCGGCTGGTGGACGCGGGCAATACGGTGGTGATGATCGAGCACGACATGCGCGCGGTTGCACAGGCGGACTGGGTGATTGACGTAGGCCCCGGAGCTGGCGGGGCAGGGGGCACCATCGTGGCGAAAGGGACGCCACAACAGGTGGCGCGCGCCAAAGGCAGCAGGACGGCACCGTTCCTTGCCAGGGAGCTGGCGCTTATGTAGAGCCGAGCCATGCTCGGCTGACGAAGAATCCACGCACGTGGTTCCAGCACTGCACTCATCAACAGATGCGGGCTATGGACAATCAGGGCATCCACTGCAGTGCAGGTTGTACTCAACGGGCTCGGCGGTGATTCCAGACGCATCCTTCAAGGTAATCCGCTCCCTCCAGGTCAACGGGGGAGGGGGAATGACGGGAGGCGGGTAGAGCACGATGGGGTAGAAGCAGGCCCATGTGTAGTTGAGCGGGGAGGGCATCTTGTCCGGCAACGTTTCCGTGGCGGGTTCGCAGGGCCCGCTCGGGCACACCGGGCGCTCAAGCGTCAACTCTATCGGAAACTTCGGAACTCCCTTGTACGCAACCGGAACGGAAAATGGCCTGAAATAATTTTCTGTGCGATCTGCGATGCCGGTAACTTCAAAGGCCTCCGTCAATACGGTAACGCCAAGTGCTGAAACCCGCTCGATGGGCATGTAGAACAGGTCGTTCTCAAATCCCGTGTCTTCACCGCCCCGGCCGTGAATGACGCCGACGGCCGCATTGTTGGAAAAGACCGGCCCACCGCTGTCACCTTCGACGCTGAGAGGGCCTGGAGAAAGGTTGCGTGCACGAATGTACCTGCCTATGGTCCCATTATGATTGGACCTTGAATTCATATCCTCAATGGTCCCGCATGCGTAGTGGCCATGAATTCCACTCTTGCAGATCACATCCCCCACATGCGTCGAACTGGAGGGGAGCGTGCCGGTTATTTCGAGCGTCTGCGACGGACCATTGATCAGGGAGATTTCATTTGTCTGCGCGTGGCGTGGCCCCCTGGGCGGCCCTTTATGCCACTGGACATCGTAGTCGCCTACGTTCTGCTCGCTCTGGAAAACGAGAGGCGCGGCAATGCCCTGATAGGTCAGCGTATTGTCACAGTGACCGGCCGTGAGGACGCCAAGCTCACGATCTGCGTCGAAGACGTTGAAGCCAGTAGTGCAACTGAAGGCAGTACCGGTCAACTTATGGCCGCCGGAGATTGCGGTAGTGACAGTAAAGCCTTTCACTTGCTTGATCGCCATGAAATCGACAGCGCCCAGCAATGGCCGGAGTGCGCGTCTAGCGGCCGCTTCGTCCTTCACGTAAAAGGTCACAATGGACCGCTTGATATCAACGCCCGACTCGAAACCAACCTTCTTTGCGAGAAGCTGGGCCTCCGCCTCGGCCTGGGTCGCCAGGAGCATCTCGAGCGATTGAGCGGAAGTGCGGCCGGTAAATACAGGATCCTGCGTGTACTTTGCCAAGGTCTCTTTCGGCCTCTTCGTGAACAGCACTACGATCTTGAATTCTGGCTCATGCTCAACGTACAAGCCACCAAACGTATCCGGCTCAGATGCCTGAATCCTGGCTTCCAGGCCTGCCGCAGAGATCGATTTCATCGACCTGTATTTTGCTTCGGCCTCAGATACATTGAACGTTCGCGAGTAGGTGTGTGCCGTGGGGTTGCCAGTTATCGGCTGGCCGTACAGGGAGAATGCGAACGCACCGAGTGCGGACAATGCCAGGGCGCGCATGGATAGCTACGTGCGCAGATTGATCATGGCTGCTCCTTTGCCTGACCCATCAAGTGAATCGTCATGAGTGGGCCAGTACAGGCATCCGGAATGGACGCAGCAAGACTCGAACGGAGCGATTCACCTCCATGCCCCCCTCCGAATGATGCGGCGATTCCGAATTCCATCATTTCCCCCGATCGTTCATCCTGCACGCCTACGGGAACGCCTCCCTTCATGGCCAGCGAGTAATCGTGAGGCCATGCTGCAAGATATGCCGTGCCACCTGGATCCACGAAGTAGACACAGCCGTTGATTGGCCTCAACACCCCCCTGAGTAGCCCGGTTGCCAAGACCGCCCCCTGCTCAGGTGAGAGTCTGACAAGCACAAGTGATCGGCCCTCTTTGGCGCCAACCGGCATGATCGCGGCGATGCAGGAGGCAATCATCAAATAAAGGAGAGCCGCAAGCTTTGCTGAAGACCTGCAAGATACCGTGCACATCCCCACCTCCATGTCACAGCTGATTGTTGGCCCGCCCGGAATCCACTCGCATCTTCAACAATTACGTTACAGCGAGATTGAAGGTATGGACTTTCCCTGGACTTAACCGTGACCACCTTCACGAACGCGTGTTTTCAGATTACCCGCTCGCTCCCTGTAAAGCCGAGCTATTTTTGCGAACGAGGGGCAGAGGATTACTGCCAGGTACCGAGGTTCTGGCATGGCCATTTCCACGCCCTTGCAGCCGGGCCCGGATGAAATTCTGCACCGCCCGAATCCACGCATGGACGGCTCTGACCGGGATCGGACACGCGGCGGGGCAGAAACACTCTGATGTGAGACGGGCTCCGGCGCGATGCCGGAGCCCCGGTCACTCACTTTTCCTGCAGGAAGCTCAGCAGGTCCTGGTTGACCTTGTCCTTGTGGGTGTCGGTCAGGCCGTGCGGCGCGCCCGGGTAAACAATCAGCCTGGCGCCCTTGATCAGCTTCGCCGACTGGCGGCCGGAGATGTCGATCGGCACGATCTGGTCGTCGTCGCCATGGATGACCAGGGTGGGCACATCGAACTTCTTCAGGTCGGCGCGGAAGTCGGTGGCCGAGAACGCGGTGATCGAATCGTAGGTGTTCTTGTGGCCACCCTGCATGCCCTGCGCCCACCAGGCATCGATCAGGCCCTGCGATACCTTCGCGCCCGGGCGGTTGAAGCCGTAGAACGGGCCGGACGGGATGTCCTTGTACAGCTGTGCGCGGTTGTCCATCTGCGCCTTGCGGATGCCATCGAACACTTCCATCGGCAGGCCATTGGGGTTGTCAGCGGTCTTCAGCATGAGCGGCGGCACCGAGCTGATCAGCACCGCCTTCTTCACCCGGCCGGTGCCATGGCGGCCGATGTAGCGCGCCACTTCGCCGCCGCCCGTGGAGAAGCCCACCAGAGTGACATCATGCAGGTCGAGCGTGTTGATCACCGTGGCCAGGTCATCGGCATAGTGATCCATGTCGTTGCCGTCCCACGGCTGGCTGGAACGGCCGTGGCCACGACGGTCATGGGCAATGACGCGGTAGCCGTGGTTGGCCAGGAAGATCATCTGCGATTCCCAGCTGTCCGAGTTCAGCGGCCAGCCGTGGCTGAAGGTAACGACCGGGCCGTCCTTCGGGCCCCAGTCCTTGTAGTAGAGCTGCACGCCATCGGCGGTGGTGAGATAGCTGGCGGTGCGCGCGATGCTGGTGACTGCCGCCGGCTTGGCCGGTTCGGCGGCCTGCGCGGACAAGCCGGCCTGAACCGAGAGGGCGAGGGCGGCAACGGCCAGGGTACGGGCAAAGGTGTTCATGCGAGGCGTCTCATGGGTGTGTGGTGAGACGTACTTTGCGACCGAAATCAGGCGCCTGGATGATGACATGTACGAATTTCTTGATAGATCGTCCTGCGCGAGCTTGCCCGCGCGAGAGGTCGCCGCGCCACCCGTTGACAGGGTAGAACGATCGTTCTACCTTGGCGTCGTGAACACAACCACCACCGAAACCCAGCAGAAGATCCTGGCCACGGCCGAGGCGCTGATCTACCAGAACGGGATCCACGCCACCGGCATGGACCTGCTGGTGAAGACCTCCGGCGTTGCCCGGAAGAGCATCTACCGGCACTTTGAAAACAAGGACCAGGTGGCCGCTGCGGCATTGAACGCGCGCGACGTGCGCTGGCTCACCTGGTTCCAGCAGGAGTGCAACAAGGCCGACACCCCGGAAGCGTGCATCCTCGGCATGTTCACCGTGCTCAAGGGCTGGTTCCAGTCCGAGGGCTATCGCGGCTGCGCCTTCATCAACACCGCAGGCGAGGTCGGCGACCCCGATGATCCGATTCGCCACATCGCCAAACATCACAAGCAGAAGCTGCTGGATTACACGCTGGAACTCACCACGCAACTGGATATCCAGCAGCCGGACGCACTGGCGCGGCAGCTGCTGGTTCTCATGGAAGGCGCCATCACCGTCTCGCGCGTGATGGGCGACTACGACGCCGCAGACACTGCAAGGGATGTTGCAGCGGTGTTGTTGGAGCAGGCCAGGCGCTGACGCCTGAGTCATCAAAAAATCCGTCGAAGCACCCGTTTATCCACTTGATTGGAGGCCCCACCGTGTCCACTGAAGCACCCCGTCCGCCACTTCCCCCGTTCACCCGTGAATCGGCCATCGAGAAAGTGCGCCTTGCCGAAGATGGTTGGAACTCCCGCGATGCGGACAAGGTTTCGCTGGCCTATTCGCTGGACACCCAGTGGCGCAACCGTGCCGAGTTCACCCATGGCCGCGAGGAAGCCCGGCAGTTCCTGGCCCGGAAGTGGAACAAAGAACTTGAGTACCGGCTGATCAAGGAGCTATGGGCCTTCACCGACAATCGTATTGCCGTGCGCTACGCCTATGAGTGGCATGACGACTCCGGCAACTGGTTCCGCTCCTATGGAAACGAGAACTGGGAATTCGGTGCGGATGGCCTGATGCAGCGCCGCTTTTCGTGCATCAACGACATGCCAATCAAGGAAAGCGATCGGAAGTTCCACTGGCCACTGGGGCGTCGCCCGGATGATCACCCGGGGCTGTCTGATCTGGGTATGTGATTCGCATTGCTTCCCGGAATGCAACATTACGTCCCCCTCCACGGGCCTACCGCGGCAACGGTGTGCTGCCTAGGCTGATCGCACACGGCACAAGCCGTGTTCCGGGCCCACCGCTTGCGCAGTGGCCCGTCTTCCCATGAACCCTGCAGTGCTGGCCTGCCAGGCATCCGTGCCTTGGCAACGCCACGCCCTGCGCCGTGGGAAAGCGCCCGGAATCGTTCGCGCCAGCCTTGCATCGCTGCCCGCCCAATGCCCCTTCGTGGAGATCCCTCATGTTCAGTCTGGAAAACACCGCCGCGCCCATTGCCCCCGCCCTCGATGAACTGGTGCCCTCGCGCTACGCCCTGAAGGTAGGCGACGTCGAAGTGCTGGTGATCAGCGATGGCGTCCTGCCGTTGCCCACCCAGATGCTCGGCCACAACGTTCCGGCCGCCGACCGTGCCGAATGGTTCGAAGAGATGTACCTGCCGCAGGATGCCTTCGACTGGGCATTGAACGTGATGGTGGTGCACAGCGGTGATCGCACCATCCTCATCGATGCCGGCCTGGGCATGGACCCGGACCTGCAGCTGCCGCGCGCCGGCCAGTTGATCCGCCGCCTCGGTGCCGCCGGTATCAACCTGGGCGAAATCACCGATGTGGTGATCACCCACATGCACATGGACCACGTCGGCGGGCTGCTGGTTGAAGGCGTGAAGAAACAGCTGCGCCCGGACCTGAAGATCCACGTGGCCGCGGCGGAGGTGGAGTTCTGGAAGTCGCCGGACTTCAGCCGCACCAACATGCCGCAGGGGTTCCCCGATGCGCTGCGCGCCACGGCCAAGCACTTCTGGGCCGAGTACAGCGGCTACGTGCACACCTTCCAGGACGAACAGCAGATCGCGCCGGGCGTGACGGCCCGCCGCACCGGTGGGCATACCCCGGGCCACTGCGTGGTGCGCGTGGCGTCTGCCGGGCAGGCCCTGACCTTCGCCGGTGACGCGGTGTTCGCGGTCGGCTTCGACCAGCCGAACTGGCACAACGGCTTCGAGCATGACCCGGAGGAATCCGCGCGCGTCCGCATCGCCCTGCTGAAGGAACTGGCAGGCACCGGCGAAATGCTGGTGGCCACGCATCTTCCGTTCCCGTCAGTGGGCCGGGTGTCGCTGGAGGGCGAGACCTTCCGCTGGGTGCCGGTGTTCTGGGACTTCTGATCGGATCCTGCGGCCATTGCGCAGGCAGACGTTCACGACCGGGGCGCATCGGCGCCCCGGTCGGATCCCGCAAGAACGAGGTCGCAATGGATGCCATCCACGCGCGGCGCGGATCTACTGGATGGAGGTGGGTAGTGCCAGCCGCTGCAGCTTGTGCGGGTTGCGCTGCACCAGGATCTGCGTGATCCGTTCGCCATCGGTCTCGAAGGCCATCGCCGCTTCCAGCTCACCATCGAAATAGCGCAGCAGTCCCAGCCGTCCGTTGAGCATGGCCGGCACCATCCGCAATTGCGCGCTGCGCCGCAGGTGCGGGGCATACAGCAGCTGGGCAATGCGTGCGCCCCCGACCATCGGTTTGGGGAAGCTGGTGACGATGCCACCGCCGTCACCCACCAGCTGGGCCGACTCGGCCATCAGTGCCTTCATCGCGCGGAAATCGCCACTGGATGCGGCCTCGGCGAAACGGCGCAGCAGTTTCTGGTGAACGTCCTGCGGGACGTTGTAGCGCGGGCGCTCCTGCCTGAGCTGCTGGCGCGCACGATGCACGATCTGCCGGCAGGCGGCTTCTGTCTTGTCCAGGGTGCGCGCGACCACCGCGTAGTCCTGATCGAACACGTCGTGCAGCAGGAAGGCCGCACGCGCATCCGGTGCCAACCGCTCCAGCACGCTGAGGAAGGCGACCGACAGATCACTGGCGGTTTCCAGCACATATTCAGGGGTGCTGGTGTCATCGGTCAGCAGCGGCTCGGGCAACCACATGCCGACATAGTGTTCGCGCGTATGCCGTGCCAGGCGCAGGCCATCAATGGCGCGACGGGTGGTGGTGGCGACCAGCCAGGCTTCGGGATTCTCGATCCGTGACTGGTCGGCGCCATGCCAGCGCAGCCAGACGTCCTGCACCACGTCCTCGGCTTCGTGCGAAGACCCGAGCATGCGGTAGGCCACGCCGAACAGGCGCGGGCGGAGGCGGGAAAACAGCGCAGTGGAATCGTCCATGCCAGCGTAGACGGGACAGGTCCCCGGATTGTGACACCCGGGGACCTGTCGTTGGTGCCAGCGCCGGACGTGCGATCAGTGCGGCGGCAGAACCGCCGGCTTGCCGATGTCCTTGATCAGGAACACCACGAACTTCGCCGGCTCGGTAGCGCTGGCGTTGCGACCTACGGTGTGCAGATCGGCCGGGCCTTCATGGAAGGCCTCGCCCGGGCCGAGGGTGACTTCCTTGCCGCCGGCCACGCCCATCACGATCCGTCCTTCCAGGACGTAGACGAAGCCATGGGCATCGTGGCGGTGCACCGGATCGGCGCCACCCGGCGGGTATTCCACGGTAAGGATCAGCGCTTCCTTGCCGGGCTGCTCCGGCAGGGCCCGGGTCATCACCTCGTGCACCAGGGGCTCGGGCGCAGCAGGGGGCGGGGTGGCGGCAGCGCTGCACAGTGGCAGCAGCGCAAGCAGGGCCAGAACAGAACGACGCATGGCAGGTCTCCAGTGCGGTAGGGGAGGGCCGCTGCATGGGGCAGCGGCGGAACGATCAGGCCAGGTCGGCCTTGTCCAGGCCAAAGGCCGCGTCCAGGGTGCCGGGCGTAGTACGGAAGGCGACGTTGGCGCGGTTCCAGGCGTTGATCGCCATCACCGCATGGGTCAGGTCGACGATCTCCTGCTCGGACAGCTGGCCGCGCACGCGCGTGTACAGTTCGTCGGGCACACCCTGCGCCGGCAGCTGGGTCAGCACCTCGGTCCAGGCCAGGCAGGCGCGCTCGCGCGGGCTGAACAGCGTCGATTCACGCCATGCCGCCAGGTGATGCAGGCGCAGTGGGCGCTCGCCGCGCAGGGTGGCCTCCTTCACGTGCATGTCCAGGCAGAAGCCGCAGCCGTTGAGCTGCGATGCACGGATGTTGACCAGATCGATGATGGCCGCTTCGATCGAGGCGGTATGGGCGGCATGCGAGTACAGGCCGAGCTTCTTGAACAGTTCGGGGGATTGCGCGGCGTAATCCAGACGTGCGGTCATGGCGTGTTCCTGTAGCGAGTGAAGGACACAGCGAGGCTAGGCCTGCGCCCGCACTACCGGTAGGCCGGGGCCGGGCCGCATGCTGTTGCATGAAAAACACCAATGGCCTGTCACAGCGGCCGATGCTCGGCCGTCTGCCGGGCATGGACACCGCATCGCACCTGCGCACCGCATTCCGCCCTGCCAGCGAACAGGTCTGGCAGACCTTCCTGGCCGCACTGCGCGAATTGCCGCCCGATGCACGTGCGGTGCTGTTGCTGCACGACGTACTGGGCGCCGGGTTCGAGGACATCGTGCCCCTGCTGGGGCTCGACCTTTCCGCGTGCAGGCAACGCCTCGCGCTGGCGCGGAACCACCTGCACGCGCACCGTGCCCGCCTGGAGCCAGGCCGCCCATGAACACCGCACAGCCCAGCCCGGCCAGCGACGGCCACGATGCGCTCAATGCATCCTTCTCCACCAGCTACGCCGGCGTGCTGGCCTTCATCGCAGTGGCGGCCGAGGGCAGTTTCGCGCGCGCGGCCGACCGCCTTGGCATCGGCCGTTCGGCCGTCAGCCGCAGCGTGCAGAAGCTGGAAAGCCAGCTGGGCGTGCGGTTGTTCCTGCGCACCACGCGCTCGACCACGCTGACCCGTGAAGGCGAGCTGTTCCTGGAGGGCTGCAACCCGGGCGTGAACTGCATCCTGCAGGCGCTGGAGGAAATGCGCGACCTGCGCGAGGGCCCGCCGCGCGGGCACCTGCGCATCAGTGCCAGCCACGGCTTCGGCCGGCGGGTGATCGCCCCCTTGCTGGCCGCCTTCCGCGCCGAGTACCCGCAGGTCTCGGTAGAACTGCTGCTGGACGAGCAGGCCCCCGACCTGGCTGGTGACCGCATCGATGTGGCGTTCCGCGACGGCCTGCTAGAAGACAGCCAGGTGATCGCCAAGCAGCTGGTGCCGATGCAGCTGGTGGTGTGCGCGTCACCGGCGTACGTGCGGGCGCATGGTCTACCGTCGTCGGTGGATGCGCTGTCCACGCATGCCTGCATCGGGCGGCGCCTGCCGGGTGGGCGCATGCAGCCCTGGGAATTCCGGGTCGACGGCACCGATGTGCACCTGCAGCCGCCGGCCGCACTGGTGTTCAACGATGCCGACCTGGCCCTGCAGGCCGTCATCGACGGGCTGGGCATCGCCCAGCTGCCCAGCTATCAGATACGTGAAGCGCTGTGGGCGGGCAGGGTGGTGACCTGCCTGGATCGGCATGCGCCGCTCGATCGCGGCCACTACCTGTGCTACCTCAGCCGCCGCCAGCTTCCCAAGCGCGTGCGGGCCTTCATCGACTTCAGCACGCAGCGGGTGCGCGCGCTCGAACTGGATGTGATCTCGCACTGGGAGGCGCGCCAACAGGCCACGCCCATGAAACCAGGCGCACAGCCCGCCTGGGCCTGAGCGTATTGGTGCGTAATGGGCAACAGTCCGCGCCCCAGCGCGGACCTACTGCCTCGCGCCCACGCTGCCTACGCTTCCTGCATGCCCGGCCACAGCCGGTCGCCCCTTCTACATTCCAGGAGACACGTCATGAAATTCCTCGTCATCGGTGGTACCGGCCGCATCGGCAGCAAGGTGGTGGAGCGCCTGCGCACCGCCGGGCATGACATCGTGGTGGCCGCGCCCTCCACCGGCGTGGATGTGCTGACCGGTGAAGGCCTGGACGCCGCCATGGACGGCGTCGACGTGGTGGTGGACCTGGCCAACTCGCCCTCGTTCGAAGATGCGGCAGTGCTTTCGTTCTTCGTGACCGCTGGCCACAACATCCTTGCCGCCGCCGCCCGTGCCGGCGTACGCCACCATGTTGCGCTTTCCGTCGTAGGCACCGACAAGCTTGCGGCCAGCGGCTACTTCCGCGGAAAGATCTCCCAGGAGCGCCTGATCCGCGATTCTGGCCTGCCGTACACCATCATCCATTCCACGCAGTTCTTCGAGTTCCTGCCTGGCATCATCCAGTCCGCCGGCAATGGGGCGACCCTGCGCTTGCCGGCCGCCGACGTACAGCCGATTGCCGCCGAGGATGTTGCCGAAGCGGTGGCACGCATCGCGCAGCAGCCGCCCCGCAACGGCGTCGTGGAAATTGCAGGTCCCCAGCGCGCCGCGATGGCGGATCTGGCCAGGCAGTATCTGCAGCGGACTGGCGACCCGCGACAGGTCGTGGCAGACGCCGAGGCCCTTTACTTCGGCGCGCCGCTGCAGATCGATACGCTGGTGCCGGTGGGGCAGGCGTGGCTGGGGCCGATCGGCTTCGAAACCTGGCTGCAGCAGTCTGGCCTGTTGCAGCGGCAGCCCGCCTGAGCGGCCATCGATCGCCTGCCAATGACCGAGCTGAAGCCACCTTCGCCCGCCATGCTGGACCGCTACCAGGGCGACGACGTGCAGCCGTTGTACACCGGCCGCGTGCGGGTAAGCGGTGGCCAGGCCCAGCACGGGCGCGCGTCCGGCGTGGTGCGATCGGACGACGGTGCACTGGCGGTGGACCTGCGCCTGCCGCCGGAACTCGGCGGGCCCGGCGGCGGCTCGAATCCCGAGCAGCTATTGGCCGCAAGCTACGCCGGCTGCTTCCACGGCGCCATGGTGCTGGTGGCCGCGCGTGCCGGCCTGCTGCTGCACAACCCCAGCGTCGAAGTGGCGGTGACCTTCGCCCGTGATCCGGCAGATGGGCTGTACCTGCTGTCTGCCGAGGTCGTGGTCCATCTTCCCGGCATGGATGCGAACCTGGCCTGCGAACTGGTGCGCAACACCGAACGCGTCTGCCCCTACGCCAAGATGTTCCATCGTGGCATCAGCGATGCCGTGCGTGTCCGGGTGGCCGCAGAACGTGGCGCAGCTCAGGCCTGCAGCGACGCGGGTGGCGCATGTCCCAGCACGTGATCGCATTCGACCAGGCGCGCGTTGCTGACAGCCTGCCGCTCACCACAGCCTGCGCAGGCAAGGAGCGTCCCTCCAGGCATGCCTTCCAGTTGAGGCACCTTCAGATGGGTGATGTGCCGGCACCGGTTGCATCGAATGCTGATCGCATTCACATGTTCCAGATGGCCCTGCTCGTCGCGGGCAGCGTCGAGGTCGAGAACGTAGAAGAAGCCTGTATCGGGCATTGCGGCATACCTGGAGATTTCGCGCATGGTGCACTGCGCATCGCCTCCATCTTGTGATGACGGCCCATATTCAGCGTCATGCGAAACTGAACTGTTGTGTATTTCTTCGACACCTCACATTGACACACGCCCCTTGCTGCTAGGGTCGTGTCTCATCAAGGAGGTGCACAATGCCCATCAGGGCGGTGGTATATGCAAGCGGTGCCGGCAAGGGCATCGCGGGCGACAGGCTGGGCTTGCCCAGCGGCAAGCTGGACTGGATCGTGGACGACGCAGCCCGCTTCAATCGCAATGCCGGGGTTGCCGGCGTGCTCCTGTTCGATGGCGAGCGCTTCCTGCAGTATCTGGAGGGGCCGGAGGACGGACTGTCGGTAGCGTACTCACGTGTGCTGGGCGCCAGCAGCCACAATGGCATCGTTGAGCTGCAACGGGGCAGGGTGGGACAACGCCGCTTGCCTTTCTGGCCGATGAAGTGGCTGCCTGTTGAGCCGCAGGAACTGCGGCGGCTGGCACACGCCGACTGGACCCGCTTCAATCAGCGAGGCGACGCGGGCAATGCCAACGCAACCGCCATGGATCGCCTGGTGGGGCTTGTAGAGCCTTACGCCATCGCTGCTTGAGGCGCGCCTTCGCTGCTCCTGCTCGAACGTACGGGAGTGCAGCTCAGAACTGGCTCTTGATTGCAGCAATCAGCTGCGTGAAGCGATAGGGCTTGGAAAGGAACTGGACGTTGTCCGGCAACACAGGCAACTGCGAGCGGCTGTAGCCCGATGCCAGCAGGATGCGGGCGTCGGGCTGGACGGCGGCGGCTTCCGAGGCCACATCCAGGCCAGACACGCCTTCTGGCATGCTGTAATCAGTCACGACAATAGAGAACCGAGCGCTGCCGCGCAGGCATTGGATCGCTTCAACGCCATTGCGGGCGGTGGTCACCGCGAAGCCCTGGGCGGCAAGTGCATCCACAACGATCTCGCGAAGATCATCCTCGTCGTCGACAAACAGTACTGAAAGAGGCATTGGCTACTCGGCGACAGGGTAGTAAAGGGCAACAGATGTTCCTGAGCCAGGCGTGCTGTCTACACGGATGAAACCGCCCGATTGGCTGGTGAAGCCGAAGACCTGGCTGAGGCCCAGCCCGCTGCCGCGTCCGACGGTTTTCGTGGTGAAGAAGGGCTCGAATATTCGTGCCTGATCGTCCGGCGCAATCCCTTGGCCGTTGTCCTCAACGGTTATGCAGAGGAACCTGCCAGGTTCCTGGTGTGGGTCATCAGGATGACGTTCTGTCTGTAAACGCACTGTAATCTTGATGTATCCGCCGCGCGGCATTGCGTCACGGCTATTGCACACCAGGTTGAGAATGGCGGAGTCCAACTGACCACGGTCGAGGTTGACGGACGGAAGATCGCCCGCAACGTCGAGCTCGACTGCAACCGCATCGCCGGCGGAACGTTGCAGCATGTCGTGCATGTCACCTATCGCCTTGCCGACATCGAACCGTTCTGGCGCCAGTTCATGGCCTCGACCAAACGTCAGCAACTGCCGAGTCAGCAGAGCGCCACGTTCTACCGACCTCAGGGCCGTGCGGATGTACTTGTCAGAAAGCTCGCCGTGAGGCTGCGCGGCGATCAGATCCAGGCAGTTGGTGACCACGCTGAGCAGGTTGTTGAAGTCATGGGCAAGGCCCAGTGTCAGCTTGCCGATGGCCTCCATCTTCTGCGCCTGCAACAGCTCATGTTGTGCACTTCTCAGCTGCTCCTGGGCAAGGTAGCGCTCGGTTACATCCCGCGTGATCTTTGCGAAGCCGACGAGTACGCCGTCCACCCTCACCGGGTCGATGACCACGCTGGCATGAAAGCGCAAGCCGTCCTTCCGAAGCCGCCAACCTTCGCCTGCGTAGCGACCTTCATTCGCGGCAATGGCAAGGTTGCGTGCCGGGACGTCGGCAGCAATGTCTTCGGGCGTATAGAACCTGGCGTAGTTGGTGCCGACCACCTCTTCCTTTCGGTAGCCCTTGATGCGCTCTCCGCCTGGGTTCCAGGTACGGATGACCCCGCGAGGGTCGAGCATGTAGATCGCGTAATCAGTGACGGAATTGACCAGAAGTCCAAATTGCTGCGACTCGTCGCCCAGATCGCCCGTGGGATGTGGAGTCATAGGGCACCCTCCTTCGGGCTGATCAAGCTATGCTTCTATTTGTTAGCTGTTTGTGAAAGTGAAGGCGGACCTCTCATGTCGGCGGATGGTTCATCCAAGCCGCCTGCCACACACCTCGGCTACGATGGGCGCCATCGGCATTGAGCCGTGGGGCGGGGGACGCAATGGACATGCAGACAGGGGGCGATTTCGATCCGCAAAACCAGACCAAGCAACAAGAACTGACCTTCCACTGGCTCTACCAGCGGGTGCAGGGGCTGGTAGAGCACAGCATCTACCCGAAGGCGGGCCGGGTGGAGACGTGGGCGTTTCGCGTTGGTTTGGCCGCCGCGATCATTGGCATTCTCTGTGGCCAGCTGCCTGATCGGTGGCTACCCGTCAGTGTGGTGTTGCAAGTGGTTGTTGCGTGCCTGTCGATCGAGATCGGAGGCTTCCTTCTTGGAGGTGTTCTGGCCGCCCGCAGAGGCTTCCGCCAGTTCAGTCAGCCACGGTTGTCGCACGCCATGGAGATGGACGGCGACTTCGCACACTGGCAAGCCGTGGTTACCGAGCTCCGCCATTTCTCTCGCATCGAGCGCGAGCGACGCTTGCGCTACGTCAGCACGCTCCGTACCAATATGATCGAGCGCATGGGCCTGATGTACGGCGGGCTGCAGCGGCTTGGGCCGTTCCCGCTGTTGATTGCGCTCTACCTGCAGTTCCGCGGATGGAAATGGGGCGACTGGGCGGGCGCTTTCGACGTCAGCCTGGTAGGCGCATTGTTGATCTTCGCAATGG
Source organism: Stenotrophomonas sp. INTA L402-1 (assembly GCF_059295135.1). NCBI lineage: Bacteria > Pseudomonadati > Pseudomonadota > Gammaproteobacteria > Lysobacterales > Lysobacteraceae > Stenotrophomonas > Stenotrophomonas sp. INTA L402-1. Next base: position 269,107 of record NZ_JCAFWP010000001.1, on the reverse strand, counting down.
TGCTGCTGTACGTGTTGGGCTGGATGCTGATCAGCATGCGCACCCGCCTGGACACTTACGTGGCCTTGCTGGAAGGCTCCATTCACGAACCCGAGCCGCCGCAGCCCGCGCCGCTGTAGCGTCGAGCCATGCTCGACTACGGCACACCACATCGCGCCCCATCAGGCACATCGCCAGCGAGAACCTGCAGCATCCGGTCCATCAGAGCAGGCTCCGGCACTCCAGCCAGCACCTGTTCCAGATAATCCAATGGCTCCAACTGCCATTTGAGGATTGTCCGCAGCTGCAGAACGGCGGGCGCCCGCTGCTCCGCGTCCAGTGAGACCCGCAACAGCAGATGTTTCGAGCGCCTCTCCAGCCACAGCACTGGTATACCTCGGCAATGAACCTGGAACTCGGCATCGCGATGCCGCTCAACAAACTGGAAGCCCTGTCGTGGCCGAGACTCCACGAACTGCATTGCCTGGCGGCGCAGTTGTGAAAAGCGATTGTCGATGATGCTCTGGAACGCGAGCTGCTCAGGCGACGGCGGCACCGACCACCAAAGCTGTGCCGCGACCACTGCCGCGAGGCACAGCGCTGTGGCCGCCCAGCGGCAGCAAGCCACTCAGCCCTCCGGGCGTACCCGATCGATGGCGTGCGCCGTGAGTCCCAGCCCGGCCATGATCAGCCCCTCCATGACGCGCGGGCCGACATACTGCTCCAGTTCACCGTTCTCGCGGGCACGCTGCGCGGCCAACAGGATCTCCAGCACCACGCGAAGGCCGGCCAAGGAGCAATCGGTGTCCGCCAGGGCAATGCGTCGCCCGGGCATCTGATGGCGTTCCGGCCAGGGCTGGCCATCGGAGGCGGCACCGGAGCCGATGCTGTGCAGGAGGGCGATAAGCGTGTTCGGGTCCAACGCGGGGCCGTTGGCGGGCGCGTCTTGGATCGGGTGCGGGGCAGGGGAGTGGGGCTGGGTCATGGCTGGGCTCCTTGCGTGCAGGCAGAAGCCGCCACCGATAAAGGTGGCGGACGGTGCGAGGTTCGAAACCCGGTGTGCAATCAGACCGGCGGGCGCAAGGCCCCCACGCACCGCCCGCCATAGCCGGCTGACGGATTGCCAGTCGGCACCACGCGGTGGTGGTGCCGACTGGCAAGCGCTTTTTACGATTGCACAACCGGGGTTTCGAAGCCCGGCCACCTGTTCAAGGTGGCACGGCAAGAAATACGCCCGGTTGTGCGCGATGCCAATGCAGTAGGGCCGATGCCGTCACTACATTCAACAGTTTCAGAATCGTTGTATATGGCGCAACGCGGCTGGAGCCTTGCGCTGCAATGCTATCGGCGATGTCGGTAGTGCAGGCCTGCGGACTGTCGGCATCCGCCCGGAGAGACCATGAGCGAGACGGATGCGACAGGGTTGCCAAAGGCCGCCAGGCGTCAGCGGCCCTTCAACGCGGCCTTGGTCCGCTCCAGCCATGCGGCATTGTGGCTGCGCGCATGGCGCGACCAATGCTGGGCATCGTCGATGATGCTGGCGAACAGGCTGCGGGCCTGCTCACGGTCGGCAGGCTGCGGTTGCGCCATCAGCCACTCGGCGTAGAGGCAGCGGGCCGCCGCATCGTTTCCGCATTCCACAGCGCGCTCGAACGCGGCGCGGGCGTCGGGCGACTGGGCAGCAGCCAGTGCCTGCGCGTAAAGCAGGGTCTGTTCCGGCTTGCGGCGCACGTCCGGATGGCGGGCAAACAGGTCGTCCAACGTCTCGACTGCAAGCGCGGCGTGCCCGGACTCGAGGCGAGCACGCGCCAGGCCGGTCAGGATGTAGGGGTCGTCGCCCAGTGGCGAGCTTGCGGCCTGCTCAAGCAGGGTTCTGGCTTCCTCCGCCTGGCCGGCATCCAGCAGCGTCATGCCAAGACGAACCCGGTTCTGCACGGTGGGCGTTCGCGACAGATCAGCACGTGCGTTGCGCAGGTCCTGACCCGGGTTCATGAGCTGCTTGGCGGAGCGGATGGCCTGACGGGCGCCGCGCGAGTTGCGGGCTTCCGGGAAGTAGATAGCAAGGAAGTAGACGACGCTGCCCAGCAGCGGGAACGAGAAGAGCAGGATGAGCCAATAGAGGCTCTGGCCCGAGCGGATGGCGTGCACCGCGAAGTAGATGGCCGCCAGTACGTGGAGTCCGATTCCGATATAGGGCATGTGTGCCGTCTCGTCCTTGTGAGGGCTGGAACTATAGTGGGGGAGGGGTGGGGCGCCAATGGGGTGGGGCGATCGAGCGTGACGCGTCACGTTAATAGGGTTGGATTCTGCGAGGTAGGGCGCTGCATGTCACCATGTGAGGGTGCTGCATTGATGGAGGGCAATACATGGAACGTACGCAAAAAGCACTAACGATGGCCAATGTCGCTGGTTGGGATCGGCGCTGGTCACGTTTGGCTTGGTTCAAGGGGGCTTTTATCTGAAGGCGTATTGGGACCACTTCGGCCTGGATCCCTTTCAGTTTGTTGCGGTGAGTGAGCTTGCGCTGGCAGGGCTTGCTGGGATCGGCATGGTGTTATTTCTCATGCTGCTGGCCTCGCTGTTTGGCGGCTGGGTGGAGATGAAGGTCACGAGCGGCAGCTCCAAAAGCAAACTGTTCGCATGGCTGTTTCCAGTGCATTTCTTCACTGCCCTAGGGCTGCTGCTTTGGTGGTCGAACACGTGGCCTCTTCTGATAGGGATTCTTCTGACGGTCATCTGTGCATTGATCGTGCATCTTTCGCCGATGATGCCCACCGCAGTGAAAGATTCCCCTTGGCTGCTTTACGCCTTGGTAATGCTGGTCTACGTCTCGATAGCTTCAAGCATGCTTGGCTCCCAGCGTGCCGAGAAGATTTCCTCTGGCGGCGGCAAGCACGTGGCGGCTGTGACTGTTGATGGAAAGGTGCAGGGCGACCTAAGCCTGATTGGCCGTCTTGGTGACAGCTATGCACTGTGGGACCCGACGCGGAAGGCTACAGTGCTTGTGCCTGTTGGCGATGTTGGGAAGTTGGAGATTCTGCGAAACGGTGTGATTCCTGTTTCGGCAGCCCAATAGGGCTGGATCTCGGCGAGCGCCAAGCTGAGAGTGGCAGTGCACTTCAGTACGGGGAGTAGCGATAAGTGATGTTTATCGAGGGTAGTACCGTCTTACCATAGAGTCGAATACTGGAGGCACACGCCCCCCCCCCTGCGCCGCGCGCCTCAGCGGCGATACTTATCTCCAATCACTGCTCCCGGGCCAGCATCGACTGCTGGGCAAAGATGCCCGTCATCGCGCCCTGTGATGCTGCTTGGGTGACCGACTGCGTAGCTCGACGAGTTGGATACACGTAATGGACATAGGCTTGGCTGGACTGTGGGTAGGCGTATCATGGATATACTCAAATCACCCATAAGCTAGAGGATCCCCTATTGAGCACCCCCATGCTCCCAAGAATCGTCGGCTTCGATGTCCCACATCTACATGAGCGCGTAGATTCTTCGACTGATGAGGCTATCGTTGCGCTATTGGATCTTGCGCCGGGTGCCCGCTGGACAGAACTCTTCGTAAGGAAGTGCGAGGCGCTGGCGTCTCAGCTCTCCTTGGCAGATGTCCGGGTTGAAGGCTCCAGGATCTATTTTTACGGGTCAATCAGCGACTCAAGAGCGCTCGCCGATGCGGTCATGTCCATCGTTCACGTGCTGAATGATCAGCTCATGCGAGAAGGGAACGACGCAGCCTCGCGGGAAGAAAACTCCTAGGAGCAAGAGAGACGCGACCAGCATTGGCCTGCGATCTCCGCTGCACCAGGGTGACCACGCAAGCTGGATCGGGCCGCAAGTCTGCCCTCGAGGTCGTCCAGCCATTCTGCGCGTGTTCCGTGAGGGGCTCTGATGTAGATGTCACATGCGAGCCGGATGACGGGGTCAACTTCATGGCGGAAGCTAATGGCGGGTAGCGCACCAGAGTTGAATGCCAATCCCCAATGCGTGAGTTCACGTTCGACGTCAACGAAATCCTTGTTCCTCTTGCGTTCCATGTTCTTCTCCTCTTAGAGCTGCACTGTACACCCTTAGAATCGGCGACCTGTTCATGGCGCTTGTTCATACTGGTGCCAATTGGGCACGGCTGCGTAACAGGCTGGGGGCCATTGTGGGGTGGCAGCAGATGGCTGCATCGGAGTAAGACATGAACAACACTTCCCAGAACCAGAGCGACAGTCACAACTCAGATGCCGATAAGAAGCATCCGGGTCAGCAGGGCCAAACAGACGGGAAGGATCTCGGCGGTGAGGATTTGGCCGGAAAGCAAGGGCAGCAACAACAGCAGCCGAACGGCACTGAGCCTGGGCACCCAGGCCCTGGTCAGGCCCAAAAGGTCAGTGTCGATCGCGACGATCGTCGTTGATGCATAAGGGGTGGCCGCGCCAAGCGCGGCTCCTTCCGTATCAACAGGATCGCTGAAATGTCATCCCACGCTCAAGCTGTGAACTTGATGACGAAGATCATGTATCAATCGCGCCCGGTTACCACAACGACGATGGCTCAGTGCCGGACCTGCCAAGGGGAAAGCCCTGGAGGAATGGAGTGTGCGCGGTGCCTGACGGAAAAGTTGGGAAGGGTGATTGCGAATCGGGGCGCTGCTCTTTGCTGGCTTGAGTCGTTCCTGAAAGTTCAGCGAGACGAGGCACACGTGTTCACATGTGCAAGGAGAGTTGATGCGTCAGTCTTGTAGTAGTCGCATTTTGCCCTGACATTGCGCAAGCGTATGCTCGGTACATCTAGGAGCAACGCTATGAATTTCCCGATATGCATCTACGATCGAACGGGTACTGGGCTCCGGCTTCCTTCCGAGTGGTGGATTGATCTGCAGTCAGATCTTCCCGCTCTAGTGAACGGCAGTGAGCGCATAGATCTGCCACGTTCCTCGAAAGATGAGCGCCCTAGCCTGGATCCTGAAGTTCTCAGTGATCTATCCAGACGAATCCGGGGCTCGCAATGGCTAGAGTAGATTCAGCTCAACCGCCAGGTGTGCGCTGGCTCTTCTTCCGACTTCGCAATGGGCAGTCGATCAGCCCGGCCAGGCTAATGTCTGTCTGGTGCGAAGCTACTGAATCAACCGAGTGCGCAGTCCGCCGCGAGATCATTGACGGCGCTGGCTACGTATATGCTCTCTATGCACCAAATGGACTGCGCTCCCCCCGTCGTGTGGAGCTGCGCATGAGAGCACTTCTGGAAGAAGCCGGGTATGCATTCACGATGGGGAGCTTGGCTGGGAGACATCCAGCCGACGGCTGAGGGGTGCCGCTTCCAAGGCTGAAGGACCATCATCAGATCCCTTTTTTTGGATTCGCTGCCGTCCTCGAACGCCTGCGTGTGCCTATCCAGGCGGTTGAAGAGCGCTGACTACGCGGCAAGCGGCAAGCGGCAAGCGGCAAGCGGCAAGCGGCAAGCGGCGCCAAGCTACCATCTCCGAGAAAGTGGTCGTAGCCTATGAAGAGCTATCTGGCGCACCAATTTGCTCGCTCAGAACCGTCAACGATTGTTCGAAGGCTGCGGCGAAGAGATCGCTGCTGTCGCCCCGGTGTTTTGCCACAATGTTTGGCAGAAGCTGATGCCATGCGTCGGAGAGGTCGTTGGGTGTAGGGTGGGTCAGTACGCAGATTCGCAACGCATACTCCATCGCCTTTAGGTGGCCGCGGTGCATCTCAAGTCCTGCCTCGCAGGCGTGGAGGCGATCGAGGATTTCCGTGATTTCGGTCGACATGGCGTTCTCGACAGGCGGGAGGCGGACAGGGGATAGTTTGCGGACACCTAGACGAGCCCGCTATGAGCATCCTCAACGTTCTGCTCACTCGTGACCACCTTGTCGTCGCCGTGGATACCTTGGCAGAGGATGCCCGAACAGGAGCGCATTCCGCGGGAGCGAAGCTGCTTCTGATCCCTCAGCACAATCTGGCGCTGGCCACTCGCGGCTCCACGCAGTTCTTCCTCCGCATCTACGAGCTAACGCTGCAAGCCAGCTTCCGCGCGGACTTCACGATGGAGCAGCTTTCCGCCGAGCTGGGGTTGGTGGTGGACCAACTATGGCCGAAATACCAGAAGGCAGCGGCCGAGGCAGGCCTGCCGCTAGAGCAGCTCGGGACAGAGTTAGTGCTGGGCGGCTGGTCGCCGAAGAACGGGCGAATGATGGCCACGGCGTATGCCAAGAGCGACAGTCAGTGCCCGACCCGAGTCCAGCCGATCGGCGGGCAGCTGGCATCGCCCGGCGAACCGCTCCAGGCGGTGACGCCGAGCATGTCCCAGACCGATTTAATGGCCCATGCGCGCCTCCAGGCCAGCCACCTTAATGAGCAGATGGGCAGGCAGGTGGCGGGCGGTCGGCTGCTGGCTGGGTTCCTGCAGAACGGGCAGGCCGTGGTCAAGGACCTAGGGGCGATCTGATCTGGCTCGGAGAGTGTTGGGCGAATCGGACGCACATGGCCTGAGGGTGGCCTGGCCGGCTGTACCCGGGGTGTGTAGCGGCGGGGGCGAGCTTTGACGTCGATCTGGCGGCCTCTACGCGGTGCTTACGATGTCGGATCTACGCTCGGTCTCCCCGAGGAGCCGGAGAGTGCCATGCCCAACAGGGCTGTTGTTTTCGTCAGTGAGGCCACACCCCAGCTCGCTGTGGAGCATTTGGCCGCGATCATGGCAGACGCGGCTCGATTCAACAGAAATGCAGGTATCAGTGGCGTCACCCTGTACGACGGCAGACGATTTCTGGTGTACATGGAGGGGCCGCCGGATGGTCTGGATGTTGCGTTCTCTAGAGCTGCAGGCGCTTCAAGCCATGCCGAATTGATCGAGCTGGCCAGGGGGGGGTGGGGCAGCGCAGGCTTCCGTATTGGCCGATGCGTTGCGTTCCCCTGTCGCCGCCGGAGCTGGTGCAGCTGGTGCGAGCCGACTGGACTTCCTTCCTACAGCGGGAAGGTGATCAGACTGGCCCGGCCACCGCGATGGAGATGCTGGTGGGGCTGGTTGAACCTATTGCGAAGGCCGGTTGACGGCGGGAGCTGGCACTTCCCCGAACGATTCGCGCACTCATCGGTGTACCAGAGAAGCCATCGTTCATTTCGGGCCTTGGACGTCGAGCGGATCATCCGGCTTTGGATTGAAGAGTGCCACCAATCGCTCGCGGCGGCACTGTTCAAGCCAGTGGTGCCAGACCTCCATTTCGTCCATCAATCCTGTGGCTCCGCAAGCTGGGCATGTAAGCGTGGTGCCCTTGGGATCGGTTTGAAAGCCGGCGTCCTCGGTCAGTGAGGACCTCAGTCCGCAGTTTTTACATGTTGTCCGCACCTGTTCCAAGCGGATGATCGCCCCATTGAGCGCAAGCAGAGGCAGGATCGTATGGATCCTGAAGGCGTTGGGAGGGTGCATAGCCGTGCCATTTGAGGGCTGGACACGGGAGCAAAGGATTCTGCACCGGAGAAGAGCCACGAGACTGCAGTGTGCGCCGCTCAAAGTGAACCCTTCATCACAGCGAGCTGAAGCGTCGACCGCTGTCGCAGAGCGTGAGACCGCCGGCCGTATCCTTCCGGCCATGCGTCCATCGCACGGCTACCAAGGCTCCCGCACCGCCCCTATCCCCTCTGGCTGAGTTCAGATGGGGGAGATCTGGGTGCCTTGGTGGAACGGCAGGCAGATTGGCAACGTCTCGGCGGCCAAGGAAGGTGGGGCGCGCTTGCGTCAGAATCCCCCGGAAGGTGTTACAGACCAAGGATGTTTGGGCGGCCAGCATCGTCCAAGGCAAGCGCTATGCCGAACGCCGGTGCCTGGCGAGGCTCTACCAGAGTTGCGCCTGCGCGCGGCCGTGGCGCGGCTGCTGGACGTGACACCGTTGGAGCCGCTCGAACCGTTGCCCGACCGGCGACTGACACCTGAGCAGGTGCAGCAGACCCAGCCGCTTGGTTGAGGCTGGGGTGAGGAAGCAAGGGCGGGTCAAGGGAGCGCTGGAGCCGCGCAGGCCGCCGCCAGAGTCCAAGGCGAGGCAAACGAGGCAGTGGATGCGCGCCCGAGCAAGTGCCCAGTCTTGGCATTAAACTATTTGATCCGGTGGTGCATCCAAGGTGCGCATGGACTCATGCGTTAGCCAATGGATGCTGCCAATGTCTACGAGATGCCGCCCCCAGTCTTTTGCCCTTCTAGCGGTGATTGCCTTTTCCTGCGCACCTACTGCCTCGGCAGAGACTATTGCGATCCCCTTTGATCTGGGCAAGGACCATCGAATTTATGCAGAAGGCACAATCAATCAGTCGCGCCCCCTTCGTTTCTTGATAGATACGGGGGCGGACGGCATGGCCGTGTCAGTTGCTACCAGTACTCTGGCTGGTATGAAAATCGATGATCAATCGGAGAACGCCGGCTCAGACGGAACGAGCCTGGTTGAATACAGTACGAGCAATAGAGTTACCCTTGGAGCCGCTAGCAGGACGCTAGGTGCCGCAGTAATTGACTACCGAAATCGGCCTTTCGATGCCGTTCTGGGCTGGAAATTCTTTGAGGGACGTGTAGTCGAGGTCGACTACGATAAGAAGACCTTGTTCGTGCATAGCAGTTTGCCCAGTACAGCGGGCTACACCAGAGTGAACACGCGGTGGATCGACAACACCCCCGCTATCGAAGTGACTTTGAAGACTGAAGGCTCACGATTCAAGGCGTGGCTCTCTTTGGATACCGGGAGCAACGGAACCATCGATCTGAGTTATGCCTACAGTTCCCGGCACAACCTCTCGGGTGTTTTTACGCAGAAGATCGGAACGTCACAGTTCAGCGGAAGCGCTGGTAAGAAGATCCGCGCGGTCGACGTCCGTGTCGCCTCGGTAGAGATTCAGGGCCTTCGGCTGGAGCAACCCAAGGTGTCTTTCACCATTGATGAAGACAGCTCAACTGGCGACGGCACGGTCGGGAGTGAGGTCCTTCGGAATTTCAACATCCTATTGGACACGAAGACCGGGGACGTCTATCTGCGCCCGAACGGGATTCTCGGCAGGAGCTGATGTTGGGAGGCGGAGGCAGGCCCTGAACGTCCGAGCGTAGAGTATCGACCATGCCGGGCCTGTCGCCGTCCCGCGAGCAACAGCAACAGGCCCGGCGCCTAGCCGAGGCCGGAGCTAAGGGGTACGAGCGGATCAAAGCGGCGCTGGAGCCGCGCAAGTCGCCGGCAGAGACGAAGCCACCCCTTGAGAGACGCCCGCAAGGTGTGTGTCAGGGAAGGTGGCTGGGTTCTTGCAGAAGGGGCAGCCCGTGCTCGAGGATCTTGGAGAGATCCAGGTCGTTTGCAGCAATCCGACTAACGCCAAAATCCGTCCGCCCCTTATGTGTCATCTATGCGGAGCCACAGCAGGCTCAAGGTCAGTCGTGGATAAGGAAGATTTATCGAGGGTAGAGGAAGCAATTCTACTTCTGTCCACGGCGGCCCGGGCCTGTCCAACTAAACGAAAACACGCACTCCACCAAGAGCTCATGCGGCCACCCTTCTGGGCGTTGGCTCTAACGACGGTCAGCTTGGTGGGTGGGAACCGCTTTTCTAGAATAGAATCTGCAACTGCAGCAGACACACTGATTGTTCAGTCAATGCCTGCTGCCGCTCTTGCCAGAGCGCCCTCGACTCAACTTAACCTAGGCTCAAGCCGAATGATCACTCTAAGTTTCGATAGAAGCCTAATTCGTCTTAGTTCTTGGGATGAGCTCTATGAGACACCTGGCTATGTCAAAGTGCTTGACGCTAAGTCAGTCCAGCTTAGGGAGATCATTGGCGTCTACTCATTTCAAACGAGAGAAGCGTGTGGTCTCAAGAACTGCAAACAGCCCCACGGCAATGGATACGTAGTAACTACTACTAGTGGAAGCGTCACAAACATTGGAAGCATTTGCGGTAAGCGGGCGTTCTCAATTACGTTTACAAACTTGCGAAGAGCGTTCGACAGAGATCTTAAGGCTAAGGAGAGAAGGGAAAGGCTGGAGGCACTTCAAAGTAGGCTGCCGGCGGTCCTGGAGCAGTTTCGCTCCATGCGGGACCACGCGAAACCACTTTACAGAGCTACTATGGGTCTGAGGGGATCAGGTGTTCCGCGGCAGATAGCCGATGCGGTAAGGAATATGATGCGTATCGGAGACGGTGCGATAACCAAGAATAGAAAGGCGACCCCTCAAGAGCGAGAATTTGCCATTGAGTCGGGGCTGGCTAGGCGGGACATGCCGTACTATGTCAGTGAGATTGTTGGACGCATCAGTAGCGTGAGTGCACTAAACGAGGCGGAGACGCTTAGGGAACTGCTCAACGAGCTCGACCCGACGCTCAATAGACTGGCAGAGTGCGATCTAAGCACAATTTCAGACAAAGAAGCTCGCCATCTTGATAAAGCGACCAGCGGCATAGATTCTAGGCTTGATCAAATCGGACGCACGATTACGTCGCTCCGTGCATTTGCTACCCAGGACAACATTGGCCAACTTGCTATGATCTTGGACTCACCGACTGATAGGAGGCTCTTCGATGGATTCTTGCATTCATTGCCTGCGCCCGGATTGGTTCGGTAAAGGCATCTGCCTGAAGACCCTCGGCTGAAGCGAAACGATGGCAAGCGACAAGCTCCTAGAATGGTATGTCGAACGTTCCGACCTCTATCCCACCCTTGTACCGAGCTCTTTTTTCAAAGATGCTTGCAAACTCCCTTCGAAGCTCAGCGTCACTGTTCAGCTTATCCGCATCACTCTCAGAAAAATCCATCGAAACCTCGATTCCCCGCTTGTTAGTGCTAAGGATGACTTCCCCACTTGGCATGGAAATTCTCAGCCTCGAAGCCGCCTTGCTCAAATAGTGCCTGAGCATATAGCCCATTTCTTCTTTGAAGTAACTGCGCACTTCAGATGAAGTCGCAATGGCCTCAAAGCTCTTGCCGACCTCATTTGAGAAGAACTTAACATTATGCGAGTGAAGCAAATCGATATCGCCAATCCATTGCTTCAGTGCGGAAGATTGCACGAAATGCACGGACGCAGCCGTGTCTTTCCTTCTCACCATATATCGAACGAAGCAAGTGATGCGATCGACCTCGCGCACTTGCTTCCTGTCTTCATTGAATTGAACTTCCACCATTTGAGCATCAAAGACTGCATGCAGTGAGTAGCTGTAGATCCTCTTCCTTCGCGCCATATCGCCCCCAGCCCGCTTTCCGAGTTCGTGATCGAGAGCCTTGATTAGGCTGGTAAAAGAGTCGTAGTAAGGCTTGTCATTGTTAGCCTGCCCCTCATTGCCCACCATCTGAAATGCAAAAACGTCCCGAGCCGCCACTAGCATCGTCCTAACGGCGGGGCTCATCGATGAAAAATAGCGATCTTTCCAGTTCGAGCTGGAGAGATGGGCCTTCATCGGCTGCAGTCTCGTGGCCTGTGGCGCAGGCTCCCAGTCAGCATTTGGGTCCTTGGCTGGGCGCTTGCGCGAAAGAAAGGCTGCGGCATCCTTTGCGATCTTTTTGCAGCTGATCAGAGCGCAAGTGAGTACGTGTACATCGTCCATTTTTGTTATCTTGTAGGCGATAACATCGAGCTCTCGCGCCTGATTGCTTACGTCATCAATGTAATAGCTTCCATTGATAGTCTTCCAGCCTGCCTTCTGTAGCGCTGTCACCACCTCGTGTTCAAGAACAAACCCAGTTTTCGCAACCGCTTCGAGGACTTTCGCATTAGTTGGCACGAGTAAATCCTTATAATTTGGCGTGGGCGGATATCATTGCTCGGCTGAGTTGCCGGCGCAGTTCAATTGTCCGACCAAACGGTAAGTCGGGGAAAGATCTTTGATTGATCGGGTCAGCGGACGGTGACTGCGCGGCCTCAGTCCACGAAAGAATTTCGGCGATGGATAGTCATGCCTTCGCCGCGCCCTTGTCGTCCTCCAAAAGTCGCGCCGCTGGATTGGCTGTGGCTCCGCCGGCTTGGAAGTATCCCACCACGCTCGACACCGAACGGTGCTCGGTCAGTTGCATGATCGCCGGCAGCGCCACGCCTTGGCGGCTGGCCTCGGTCACAAACCCTGACCGCAGGCTGTGTCCACCAAAATCCCCCTCCAGCCCGGCCAGGCGGGCTCGCCGTTGCACGATCTCACCCACCGCAGCGGGGGACAGGGCAGGGCCGACGCGCTGCTTCCAGAGCCGCCGGAAGATGGCCCCCTCGGTGATTCTGGACGCCTCCAGCCAGTCCTGCAGGGCGAGAGCGGCCCTGTCCAATACCGGCTTGTCTGGCGTCGAGGTGGCGGTAACGCCGGCCTGCTGGGTCTTGCTGTGCTCGAGCCGGTAGATGTAGCCCGCCTCGCCGATCCGACGCAGGTCGCGCAGGTCGGCCGCGGCGATCTCACTACGCCGACGGCCACCGCTGGCGAACCCAAAGGAGAGTAGGGCGCGATCCCGAATGCCTTCCAGGCTGTCGTCGCAGGTGGCCAACATGGCCTCCAGCTCGCCCAGGGTGATCGCAGTTTTCTTACGGGGGCGCTCGCCACGCTTGACCGCGGCGCGCGCCGCGCGACTGAGCACGGTGCGAATTGCCGGCTGCTCGCAGGGATTGGCCACGTGCTTGAGTCGGTGCGCGGTGGACAGCACGGCAACGCGATGGCGCACGGTGGCTAGGGTCCACGGGCCGACCTTGGCCTTGAGGCCAGCGGCCACCAAGGCCTGGTCGACTGCTGGTGGCAGCTCCCATGCCAATTCGCCGTCGGTCGAGCGGCGCTGCACATGGTCGACCACGAACTGCAGCACGGTGGCTTCGGGTACCGGCAAGGCCAGCTCGATGCCGTAGCGCGCCGCATGCCAGCCGGCCCAGTAGCGCAGGGCGCTGGTGTAGCTGCGGGTGGTGTTCTCGGCGGAAGCTTCGGCCAGCAGTTCGCGGACCGCATCGGCCGCCTGCTGGGCCAACTGTTCGGGCAGCGCCAAGCTGGGTGGCCGTGGCGGCGGACATGGGAATTGTAGAGATATCTTTCATACTATGTAATGTACGCTACAGCAACAAGACCATACCCTCGATAATCATCACTTATCGCTAGTACGTTATCAGCAGAGTAGGGTGCCAGTACAGGAGACTTCGCATGGCCCGCGGCATCACTGAATCTGACGTCCATACCGCCGCCGACGAGTTGGTCGCCAAGGGCGAACGCCCAACCGTCGAGCGGATCCGGGCTCACCTGGGAACAGGCTCGCCGAACACGGTGACCCGCTGGCTGGAGACATGGTGGAACCGACTTGGCACGCGCCTGCAGCCAGCGCGTCCGCACCTGGAAGATGCACCAGCGGTGTTGGCAGAACTCGCCGGGCAATGGTGGGAGTTGGCGTTGAAGCATGCCCAGGAGGCCGCCCGTCGAGAGCTTGCATCGTCCGAGCAGGCCCTGGCTGCCGAGCGTGATGCACTGGAGGCCAGTTCCCGACTTGCGGCTGAAGAGCTGGCGCAAATGCGCGCAGTGCGTGACGTTGCAATCACCGGGGAGAGAATTGCAACGACCCAAGCTTCAGAGCTACAGCACCTGGTCGACCAGCTTCAGCTACAGATCTCTGAACTTGCAGAGCAGCGCGACCTCGAGCGTCGAAGAGCCGACCGTACCGAGACAGCAAGACAGCAACTCGACGTCCGGCTTCATGACGCCCTGGAGACGGCGAAATCTGAGCGAGAAGACTGGACCGAGTACGTCAGATCTGTCGAGAATCGGGCGCTAAACGATGTTGATCGAGCACGCCAGGAGGTGAAGGAACTCCAGACGCAGCTAAGCAAGACATCCGAAGAACACAGGGCCCTTGAGAAGCAACTGCGTCAGGATATTCAGGCCGCCCAATCGGCGGCAGCAACCGCCAGCCGGTCTGCGGATATCCTGCGCGGGAAGTGTGACGCTCTCGAGGGACAACTTTCAGCGCTTCAAAACTTGCCGGCTCGGGTTGAAGTGGCACTCAAGCGGTCCAAAAGAGCTATTTCACCTGCGGTTCGGAAGCGTCCAAAGCAATAGGGGCGTGCTGCGACCCCTCGGCTACTGGTGACTTGTCCAAGTCAATCAGGCGCCACTCACGCTCAGGCACCGAAAGTGGCTATTCATCTTCATCGAATTCGATGAGCGCAGCGCGCAAGACCGCTGCAGGATCGACCCTGAAAATCTCCTCAGGAGTCGCGCCTCCCAGTAAAACGTGACAACTCATAAACCACTCGACCTCACCCCAGCCGGTAGTGCGCCCCTGATCATCCGGTGTAAACGGCCCTTTTGCTCGCATGACCGTCAGGATGTCATGCAACTGGCTGACGGGCTGACCGTCTTCCTCAAACTGCCATGCGGGGTAGCGGTAGTGGGATGACGGCGGATCCATGTATACGGCGAGAAGTCGCCACTGTTGGCGGAGCTTCGTCGCCGCTGTTGGCAGCGAGCTCTCATAGGCTGGATCGACGATCCTAGATACTTCCTCGGCCGTCAGCCAATGCTCCGCCAACCTCGCACGTTTTTGGGCGGCGGCGACCAAGATTGGGGGGAGGCTGTCGAAACGGGGAATCACCATCTTGCACCTGCCTCTAGGACAAGAAGTCCTGTTCAGTGGTGGTGCCCCTGGTCGGAATCGAACCGATGTGTACGCGCTTATCTGGCACGTGCTCTCACCGGAGTATAAAGCCGGCGCTCTGACCAACATGAGCAACAGGGGCGTGATCGATCGAAGCGATCACGCCGGTATTCGAGGGTCGAGCGATACTAAGCAGGTCATAGGGCAAGCATACCGGCATTGACACCAGGCTGCCATGTACAGAGACGCGAACCCCGGTTTGCCACAGAGCAAAGGCGATGGATCGCCAGGAGCCACGGTCCAGCGACTGAAGCCTCCGTTGCTTCCGAACTAGTAACACCTTTACATGGCGCGAGGTAACAGATTTACCTGCTTCGTCACCAGAGCCAAGCCAGAGCCGGAGCCACTGCCAGGCCGAGCCCACGAACCGGATCATGCCCGATACAGCATTTCGCATAATGTATATTATGTTCACCTACCTGCAGCGGTGGCCGGCACGGGTCTTGCCCAGTCCCCGGCTCCGACGTTGGCATGGAGCCTGATCAATGCGTGCCCTGAAACGACCGCCCCTTAGGTCGGCTTTTCGTTTAAGTGCGGTCGACTGGTCACCCCCAAAGGGATGCGAGCTGCTGCTGGAAGATTTCGCGTCGGCCATCGTGGCGGAGACTTTAGGCCGTTCTTCGTTGTAGTCACGCCGCAATCTTTCGATACTGGTCCTGGCATGGAGCAACGTCGGGAACCAATGCTCGTTCAGACAATCAACACGCAGCCGCCCGTTGAAGGACTCAACGTAAACGCATTGGTTCGGCTTGCCGGGCTCGATCAGGCGCTGGGCAATTTCCTTCTCGTGAGCCCACGCCACCCTCGCCACGTCGATGGCCACCGCCTCGTGGGGGGCGCCGTTCTCGAACACCTGCTCGGCCAGCAACTTCTTCAGGCGTGTGTTCTCGGCCTCCAGGTCCTTGAGCCGCTTGGCGTCGGGCACGCTCATGCCACCGAACTTGCTGCGCCACGCGCTACTCAATCTCGGAGGGGGAGCGCAGCTCGGCATGGAGCGGGGAGCAGCCCTCCCCTACCCTCAATATATCGGGTTCTACCCCGTTTTCACGGACACTTACAAGAAGGCCGATTCAGGCCATGAGGAGTGTTCATGTCAAAGCGTAGGAAGTTCGGTGCCGAGTTCAAGCGCGGTGCGGTTGAGCAGGCGAACCAGCCCGGCATCAGCTGCGCCCAGGTGGCCCGGGAGCTGGGAATTCGCGACAACCTGCCAACCCGCTGGAAGCGCGAGGCGCAGAATCCAGAAGCGGCCGCTTTCGGCGGCGCTGGTCAGAAGGCGCCGCTCACACTCAGTGACATCTGGTCGATCAGGGCGCGCCTACAGCTTGCAGGAGGTGCTCGTGACCTAGCGCTGTTCAACCTGGCGATCGACACAAAGCTGAGAGGTTGCGATCTGATCAGCCTACGACTGCGAGACGTATCGCATGGTGCGGTCATTGCTAATGAGGGCTATCGTATTGCAGCGTAAGACCGGCATGCCAGTTCAGTTCGAGTTGACCGTCTCAACAAGAGCCGCCCTCGCTGAATGGGTCCATCAGGCTCGGCTGGAGTCGGCATCCTATTTGTTCCCAGGATAGGGTGATAGTCACCTGTCTACCCGGCAGTACGCGCATTGCAGCGTCATGGGCTTCAGCCATTGGACTCGACCGCCACAGCTACGCCCCCTCCTGCTTGGATCCATTGGATCCAAGCTTGATTGAAGCCCTCCCGATTTCATCATGGTTGAGTCAGCGGACGCACCGCATCCGCTGACCTCAGCCCATCTAGCCCACTGGCACATCCCTCTTCGAACCGTTGGATCCAATGAGCACCACTGCAGCCAGAGCGGCCAGGCCGGCAGCAATTGCCGCACCCAAGAACGCAGCCTGGAAACCCGTCAGCGTACCTTCCGCACTTTGGCCTGCAACAGAGCTGGAGCCCCATGTAGAAAGCGCAACCATAGTAGCGAGACCTATGGCAGAGCCAATCTGGTAGGTTGTATTGATCAGGCCCGAAGCCAGGCCGGTTTCCTCGGGTTTGGCGCCAGCCATGCCTGCCATTGTCGTCGGAATATACGCCAAGGCCATCCCGAACGCGGCGAGGAGAGAAGCAGGAAGAACGTGCGTCACGAATGAACCATCCGGCGGCAGATTCGCAAACATCAGGAGCGCTCCACCCATAAGCACCAATCCGATCACAAGGTTTGCTTTCACGCCAAACCGCCCAATAAGCCTACCGGAAAGGCCAACCATCACGATCATGATCGTGCCGGTCATCGGCAGAAGTGCCAAGCCACTGGCTAGCGCAGAGAGACCAAGGATCTGCTGGAGGTAGAGGTTCAGGAAGAACCAAAGTGGAATCCAAGCGGCGCCAAGAAGCGCCATTACAAGGTTGCCCGCCGCCAGGTTTCGTGCTTTGAAGATGCTCATGGGAAGAAGCGGCTCGCGCCTCACGAACTGCGCGACCAAGAAGACGGCGAACAGAACGAGTGATACACCCAGCATTGCCAGAACCTGCGGAGAATAGAATCCAGCCGTTTCAATGGTAACGATGGCAAAGACAAGACTGACAAGCGCAGTCGTCACACTGATCGCCCCAAACCAATCAACTGCGCCGGCGTTGCGCGGAGACTTGCGGAGCACAGCCGGTATCAAGGCGAGCACCAACAGGCCGAGCGGTACATTGATCAGGAAGGTCCAGGGCCAAGTCAGCCATTCGGTGATGACGCCACCTAGAAACACACCCGCAGATCCGCCGGCAGCAGCAGCGGCACCCCAGAAGCCGAATGCCTTGCCAAGTTCGGCACCATTGTGTCCAAAAAGACGCATGAGGATCATCAATGCGGACGGCGCGATGAGTGAGGCGCCAACGCCCTGCAAGGCGCGGCCGGCAAGCAGCATCTCCTGACTTTGTGCCAGCCCCGCTACCAGGGATGCGGCGGTAAGTATGAAGAAGCCGCTCGCAAATATCCTCCGCGCACCGAAGAGGTCACCCAGTCGCCCGCCCAGGAGCAGCAGACCGCCAAATGCGATGACATAGGCATTGAAGATCCAGCTAAGCCCACTGGCGCTGAAGCCCAGTTCAGCCTGCATTGCGGGTAGGGCCACGCCGATGATGGATGTATCAAGAATAACGATAAATTGGGCAGTACAAAGAAGAGCTAGAGCGGCCCATCTTTTCGGGTCAGGTATGTTCTTCTGCATTGAGACTTCCAAGTATCAAGTGCTCGCCAATTGCGATTGATGGTGAGTGTCAGACTTACAACGTTGACAGAGTCAACAGTGGGAATCATGCGCGCAGGTATGCGCATCAATGTTGATGCACCCCCCTGCCGACAGGTCAGGGCAAGCGTTCGCTTGGGTGACTGGCCAACTGGGCCCGTAGCTTCCAGCAACGTGCATCTAGGCAATCCGGCCACGCTCAAACCTGCCGCGACAGAGGGCCTGTCAAAGCGTTGCTTCAGCAAGACCCCGGCTCGTCTCAGGAACTCTCAGCAACATTGACGACCAACGGAACCGTTCGGATCTCACCGCTACCCATGAACTGGATCCAAAGCGCATATTGGCCCGGTCTAGGAGGATTCGCGTGGAGCATCATCTGTGCTGGGATAGGGCCAGCTTGAACATGCCCTGCTCTGTGGGAACCGTGCGCGCCCTCGGGTGTATTGATCGACATTGCGTGGGCGTGGACGTAAGCAAGGTCATGAGTTCCGACGAACACCGCGTGAGCCGGGACGCCAAGGTACAGGCCCAGGTCCTGGGCAGGTTCTCCGTCCTTGAGAACCGTTAGTTTCAGCATGCTCTCCTTGCCCGCCTGCAACCCCTTCTGATCCAGTTGCACTGTATAGGGGCCGTCGGCTCCTTCACTGGATGACAGGGGAGGCTCGGTTCCAGAGGCGCCGGTTGCTGCATCCACTGAAACGTCGAAGCGAACCACCTGCTGTCCAAGCCCAGCAGGAACCGCGTCAGCAAAAACATGGTAAAGGCCCGGCTTCGGGAAGTTCATCGCCACCCGGAAGCGACCATCCGGCTCCGGTTTGCCCGGATGCTCGTGCAGGAAGCTGGAGAAGTTGCTGTCGGTTGCCAGAACATGCAGATCCTGCGTCAACTCCTCTTCGAACTTCGTTATGCGCTTACCCGTGGTCTTTTCGGAGAATGTGATAAGTAACTCACGGGAAAGAGGGCCCGTTTTTTCAATGGAAATTTCGGCAGTCACCTTCTCGGTTGATCCCGGAAGTGCGAAGTGCCCTCTCAGCGCTCTCTCGGACGCCGCGGATGGCAGCGCGGTCGTACCGATGGCGGCCATGCCGAATGCAAGAAGATTTTTGATGAACATGGGGATCTTTCTCCATAGAAAATTGACCAGCTGCGTGCCAACGACTGACCGTGGCATCCGGCCTCGGCCGGCCTCGCCAGATCAGATGTGTGAACGTTGATTGCCTGGCTAATTGGCACATCAACTACTTTCAGCGCTGACAGCGTGGCAATGTCAATACGATCCATGGAAGCCTTTCTTTTCCATCTGCTTGGATTCATGTTCGGAGAATGCGGGTCTCAGGCGACGTCCAGTTCCCGCCTCCCCTGCTACCGCGGCAGTAGGAGTATTCGTCGCGACGTCATGAGTTGCAGAGTCGATAGTCAAACGGAATACGCAGGATCTTCCCATCATCTCCCGGTCCCGAAATGCTCGCTTGCAATGACGTTCCATCACGCCGGTACTCGATGCGCTTCGGGAAGTCATTCTGCAGATTCTCGAACACCACCCAGTTCGCGCCGTGCTCGGCAATGACGAACGCGGTTGCCGCCACGCCATTTGGCTGCACATGCAGGCCAGCCGCTTTGCCTGCAGGCACCAGACGCATGTACTCGAATGACTCCATATCGCCGCGGCTCAACGTGCGCGACATACCAAGCAAGGCGCCGCCTGCCTCTGGCAGCCACACCTCATCAAGCCTGCGCTCCTCGGTACCACCGCACCAATGCCCGGCCAACCAGTCGAACCTGGCCGGAGCAGCGGTGACTGCACTGCTTCCCAACGCCAGCCCTGCGCCCAGCACCACCAACGTCGACTTCAACATACCCTGACCTCCTGGATCGGTTGGACGCAGGCTAGCGCCCCAGCCCCGGGGACGCTTGTAAAAATGCGCAGGATGACGTCCGATGCGGCATGGACTACCGCGAGCACCCTGCCCCCGACGACCTGCGCCGTCATGTCCAGTGCCTCTGGTGGCTGCGGGACGAAGCCCCAGGCCATGAGGTGCAGGTCATCTATCCCGATGGCCGGTGCGAGTTGCTGGCGGAACTTGGCGTGCCGCTGCATCTGCACGGGGCAGATGGCCGGATCCGTTCCGATCTGCCGTTCTGTTTCGCCGCACAGCAATGCGGCCCGATCCGCCTGCGGGCCGTCGGCCCGGTGTTCTGCATCGGCGTGCGGCTGCAGCCGGCCGCAAGCGCCTTGATCGCCGGTGCCCGCCTGCCCGGCCTTCGCGACCAGGCACCGGACCTGTACACGCTGGATGCCTCCTTTGCTGAGACCTTCAGTGCGGCCGCACGCGCCAGCGCGGCAAGCAGTACGCCCGAGCCGTTATGGCAGGTGCTGCAGGAATGTTGTGCCAGTTTCACCCTGGACGAGCGCATCGAACAGGCCGTTGCGGAGCTGGATGCAGCGGAAGGCGACCTGCGCATCGCCGAACTGGCGCGGCGGCTTGGCATGTCCCTGCGTGGCTTGCAGTCGCGTTTTCTGACGGCCGTGGGCATGACGCCGAAAGAATATGCCCGAGTATGCAGACTGCAGGCTCTGTTGCACACGTTGGATGGAGAAGCCACCAGCATCGCCTCCGCCGCTGCGCGCCACGGCTACAGCGACCAGGCCCATGCCACGCATGACCTGGTGCGATGGACCGGCGTCACGCCCGCTCGGCTGGTCCACGCGCTGCGCGGTGATCGCGGCAGCGACGATGCACTGCGGCTGGCTGCCGCCTTCGTGCGCAGAAGCAGTAGCGACCACTCACGATAGCCGGGCCCCACCCTCCTGCCCTGCTCCAGAGCCGACGCCATCAGCCAGCGCCTCCCGCCAGCCGGATCTGCTCCCCCAGCTCCCGGATACGCGCTTCACCAGCCTCCAGTGCCTGCGGGCTGGTATGGACCGAGTAGTAGCCTGTTGCCAGCGGATACGGATGCCGTGCTGCGGTACCGAACACGAACTCGGTGTCCTCGCGGGCGAAGAACGCGACCTCCTGGCCGCCTTCCTCGAAGACCACCAGTTCACCTGCACCGATCGCTTCGGGTACACGCAGCGAGCCCACGCTCACCGCGGCCCAGGCCACGTCATGTCCCGGCGGCGGCTGGAACCGCCACGATTCTCCCGCCCGCAGTTTCACCGAAACGTAGTTGATCGGTGCCGGGGCATCGATGGGGCTGCGGGCCATGCCGTACGCTCCCAGCAATACGGTCACCGGGCCTTCGCTGCGGATCTCGCCAGGAGAGAAGTAGCGGCTGAAGGGCGCGCCCAACTCCAGTGCGGGCGGCAGCGCAAGCCACAGCTGGAAACCGCGCAAGCGATCAGAATCACCGAATCCGCCGCCGTGCCAAGCGCCACTGCCGGCCTGCATCCACTCCATCCAGCCGGCCTCGATACTGCCCTGGCGCCCCTGGTCGTCTTCATAGTCGACGGTCCCTTCCAGCAGCCAGGTGAGCGTGGCGATGCCCGAGTGCGGATGCAGGCCAAGCGCAGGGGCTTCGGCGCGCGAAAGATCGCGGGCGTCGATGAGATCGAGGAAGACGAACGGCTTGAGACGTTCGCCCAGATCGGAAGGGCTCACCAGCCGGGTGATGGGCCCGTGGCTGCGGCCGCGGGTGCGATGCACGATGCGGCGCACGGAGGCGACCGGAGAGATCGCGGTGGATTCGGAAGGGTGGACGGCAAGCATGGCGTGGTCTCCTTGGAAGCAGGTTTCGAACGTCGCGACGACGTCCTACGCCCAAGGTAGGCACTGAGCACTCATGGCAGTAGCCCGCCAGTTCGGATTTCATTCCTCCATCGCTGGAGCAATAGCTGCCACGCGTGGAAGCGGCAGCGCCTCCCGCTCAGGTGCTTACCAGTTGCCATGCATCAGATGGGTCGTGGCGAAGTCGACAAACGCGCTGGCGGCGCGTGGCAACTGCCGCCGGCTCTGGTAGACCACGAACAGCTCCAGGCCATCAATACGGTAGTCGGGCAGCACCTGGACCAGCGTCCCTTCCCGCAGCGGTTGCGCCACCATCGCCTCGGTCAGCAGCGCGATGCCCATGCCGGCCACGCAGGCCTTGGTCAAGGCCAAGGCCGAGTTGGCGCTGAATCGCCCGCGCACTTCGACCTCGGCGGGGCCATCCGGCCCCATCAAGCGCCACTGCGTGCGCCCTGAGCCCGAGGGCACGGCGATGCAGTCGTGCGTGGACAGGTCCTCCAGTGCGCTGGGCGCTCCCCGTGCCTCCAGGTAGGCCGGGCTGGCCACCAGCACGGCACGGTTGTTGCCCACCCGGCGCGCGATCAGTGTTGGCCCGGTGACTGCACCTGCACGAATCGCAACATCGATGCCGTCAGCGACCAGGTCGGCGCGCGCATCATTGAGCACGAACTCCAGGCGCACCCGCGGATGGGCCTGCAGGAATGACTGCACCCACTCCAGCTGGAACCAGTTGAAGAAGTCCACCGGCGCGGCGACGCGCACCTTGCCCACCGGCACTTCACTACCCTCGGAAAGCTCCAGGGTAGCGTCCGCCAGCGCCTCGATCTGCTCCACGCTGCGCGCGTACAGGCCCTCACCGGCATCGGTCAGGGTCAGCTTGCGGGTGGAACGATGCAGCAGCCGGACACCCAGCTGCTCTTCCAGCTGCTGGATGCGCCGGCTGGCGGTATTGGAGGGCATGCCGATCCGGCGGGCGGCCTCGGCGAAGCTGCCGGCCTTGGCCACCTGTACGAACAGGGCCACATCATTGAGATCGATCACCCGTGGTCTCCATGCAGACGACCTCCGGTTCGGAGGTCCCTGCATTGTGTTGCAAATGGTGTCGCCGTGCTCGGCGCAGCACCCTGCCCTCATCGGGCCTTGCGCGCATCCAGGCTGAATCGGCCTGCGCCGTTGGCGACCAGCATCAGGAATGCACCAGCAATGGATACATTCTTGAGGAACATGATCATCTGCGTCTGGTCAGCGACGTTGTTGTGGAACAGGAAGGCGGTAGCCAGGGTGAAGCCCGCCAGCAGCACGGCGACGATCCGGGTCTGCCAGCCGGCAATGATCGCCAGCGCGCCACCGATCTCCGCTAGGATCACCAGCGGCAGCATCAGCGCGGGAACACCAACCGAGGCCATGTACCCCGCCGTGGCCTCGTAGGCGCTCAGCTTGCCGAATCCCGACAGCAGGAACAGTGCGACCAGCAGGAGGCGGCCGAACAGTTCGACTGCGCCCTGCAGGCGGGTGGAGGACGAGGCACCAAAGGTGGTTGTGGAATAAGAGGACATGTCTGCATTTCCTGGAGGCGTGTTGAAACAAGGTTGAAACAAGAGGGACGGTGGCAGCGGCAGGAACGACGACATCATCATTTCCAGCGGGACGCACTCTAGGTGCCCCTTCCATCGCCCACTAGCCGACCCAGGGGGAATTCACCCGTCCATTCATGGACGAATCCACCCGCAGTGGGATTGCCCCCATCCGTGGACGAATGAAATCCGCTGCGACCGGCTAGTGGGGCCCAATGCGCGGAAATAGAGTGCAGGCGTGGCCCATGGCAGTGCGTTCGCCGGGCCCGTCCTACCCCCCCACTACGAGAACCGCCATGAAGCTCCTGCATATTGATTCCAGCATCCTCGGCCAGCAGTCGGTCAGCCGCCAGCTCACCGCCCAGCTCATCGAAGCTGCCCGCAAGCAGCATGGCGACGTGAACGTGACCTACCGCGACCTCGCCCTGGCACCGGTCGACCACCTTGCTCCGCCCCACCTTGCCGCTGCCCAGGGCGCCCCCATCGAAGCCGATGCCCTGCAGCAGGACGTGGCGCTCGGTGCCAACGATCTGGAGTCCTTCCTGCAGGCGGATGTCGTCATCATCGGGGCACCGATGTACAACTTCAGCATTCCCAGCCAGCTCAAGGCCTGGATCGACCGCATTGCGATTGTCGACAAGACCTTCCGTTACACCGCACAGGGGCCGGAAGGCCTGGCGGGCGGCAAGCGGGTGCTTATCGCCTCCACCCGCGGCGGCATGTACGCCGGTGATGTGCCGGGTGCGGCCATGGACCATCACGAAACCTACCTGACCAGCCTGTTCGGCTTCCTCGGCGTCACCGACCTGCAGTTCATCCGGGCCGAAGGTCTGGCAATGGGCGACGATGCGCGTGCACAGGCACTGCGGCACGCCCAGCAGGACATCGAGCGCCTCTTCGCCTGATAGCTGTGCCGTCGGCGGTACACATCGCCACGGCATTTCAATCCCATTCCGCCCGACGCACCGAAGCCGATGGACAGCGATATCGCTGTCTACAGGAACCGGTGCATCACATATACATCAACCAACCCCAGCGACCGATGCCGGAACGCCTCCGGTAGCGTCCCGACCACGGCAAAGCCCAGCTTCCGGTACAGCTCAACCGCTGGCGCATTGGAACTGACCACGTAGTTGAACTGCATGGCCAGGAAGCCTTCCGATCTGGCTCGATCAAGACTGTGCTCCACCAGCGCCCGGCCAATGCCGCGACCTTGCACCCGGGGATCGACCACATAGGTAGCGCTGGCCACATGCGCGCCCAGGTCCGGGTAGTTGGCGCCCATCTTGTACATTCCGACCACGCGCCCTTCCAGAACGGCCACAAAGGCCGCCTGCACTCCGAACCAATGGCTCCGAAAGGTCCCGGCCTCGAAGGTGCCGGCGAACGGAAGCGCATCTTCCGTCGCAATGGCGGCCTGGAAGATCACCCACATGGTCTCGAAGTCGTCCGCGCTGGCGGGTCGGATTTCCATGCGGTTCCTCGCGGAGTGGCGTGATGCACAAGGCGGACACTAGCAGAATCCAGCAAGCGCCCCGCACGCGCTTCACGCGCCACCGCCATCGGTTCCGCAATAGTTGAGTGAATTCCAGCCGTTGGAACAGTACATGCCCCCTATTCCCGCGCGCATCCCGCTCCGGCTCCGCCAATGGCGCGTCGCTGGCTACATCCTGCTTGGCGTGTACGTTCTCTACCTGCTGGCCGGCAACATCTTCCTCAACACGCCCCTGTTCGACCAGGTCACCAACCGCAAGCCGCACAAGTTCGTGATGACGACCGGCCCGGCCATCACGCTGCTGCCGGGCCACGTCATTGCCTGGAACGTGCATATGCGCGGCCACGTCAACCACACCGTCTACGTACTGCACGCCGAGCGTGCCAGCGCCCGCTTGGCAGTCCTGCCCCTGTTCCGCCGCGAAGTGCGGGTTCCGCGATTGCAGGCCACTGGCGTGTCGGCCGAGATCAGTCGCGTCGAGGACGCCATTCCGTCACCGCCGCGCAGCGATCAGGGCTGGACCCTGCGCTTCGACGCCATCCACAGCGACAGCATCCGCAGCGCACGGCTCGGCAAGCTGCTGATCATCGGCAAGGGCCAAGGCACGGTTGGGTTCCTCAAGCAGCTGCGTGGCGGCCCGTCCGAACTGTTCGATTCCGATGTCTCGTTCAGCAAAGCAGACACCAGCTATGACGGCGTGCAGCTGCTGGGCGACATGAATCTGACTGCGCGTTTCAGCTATCCGCGCCACTATCGCGACCAGGCGCCCGGCCTGGCCAAGTTGAAGTTGCTGCATGCACAACTTGATGTGGACGCGCGCAGCCAGGGCCTGCGCATGGATACGGACGCCACAACGCCAAAGATCTCCAGCGCGCCCGTGCCCGGACGCCTGCAACTGGCAGTTCATATGATCGACGGCCAGCTGCAACCCGGTGACCACGCGCTGTGGCAGGTGCCGCTCTTCCTCGGCGATGGCGCGCCCAATCGCGGTGTGCTGGCCCTGCAGCTCAATGTGGCCAACGACCTGCGCCTGCAGGCCCGCCTGCCGCCGCGCCCGGATTCGGTCGCCGGCATCGATGCCGACCTGCACATCACCGGGCGCGAGATTCCGTTCCAGCACCCTGCCCAGCTGCTGGAGCGCAGCTCCGGTACCGTGCGTGCCGAATGGGTCTTCACCTCGCTCAACTGGATCCCTGCCCTGTTCGTGCGCAAGCCATGGCTGCAGCTCGACGGCGGCGGCACGCTGAAGGCCGATCTGCGCCTGCGCAGTGGCGAGCTGATCGAAGGCAGCACAGTGGATATTCCCTCGGCCGCAGCAGTGGCCGAAGTGGCCGGCGTGCGTCTGGCCGGCACCGCCAGCGCGCATGGCGAGCTGAAGGCAGGCAGCCCCAACCAGGCACAGCTGGCCATCCGGCTGCGCCGCTTCACCGCGCGCCCCGGCGATGCCCGGGACGTGCGGCTGTTCGACGGGCGTGACCTGGCCGTGGACCTCACCGGCGATGGCCGCCTGCAGGAACTACGCAAGGGCGTTCGTGCGCGGTTGCGTTTCAGCGACGCAACCATCCCTGACCTGGCCGCTTACAACCGCTACCTTGGCTCTCAACAGGTGCGCCTGCTGCGTGGCACCGGCAGCCTCAGCGGCGACGCCATGCTCGACACCGATGGCCGCGTCGGCCACGGCACCGCGCGCCTGCAGGGGCGCAACGCCAGCGCGAAGGTTGCAGGCCTGGACATGGGCGGCGATGTCGACGTGAACGCGACGCTTCGCCGCGGGGACTTCAACCAGCGCCATTTCGATCTGTCCGGTACCACCGTGGAGCTGCGCAATGTGCAGGTGGCGGGCACCGATTCCAACAGCGCGTGGAAGGGCCGTGCTGTGTTCAAGCGGGGCCGCATCGACGCGCAGTCCCCGTTCCAGGTGGACGCTACCGCCGATCTGACCCTGAGCGATGCACGCCCCTTGCTGGCCGTGTTCGCCAAGCGCACCGACTACCCGCGCTGGACGTTGTCGCTGCTCGACTCCGGCCAGGTCGATGCACAGGCCATGCTGCGCTGGCGCCCGGGCCATCTGCTCATCGACGGCCTGCACGCCGAAAATGATCGCCTGTCGGTACGTGCGCGGCTGGATCTTCTGGAGCAGCGCAAGCGTGGCGATCTCTACCTCCGCTGGGGGCTGCTGGGCGCTGGCATCGAACTCAATGGCGACCAGCGCCAGTGGCACCTGGCCAAGGCGCGCGAATGGTTCGATCAGCAGCCATCGCTGCTGCCGGCCAGCCAAGGCAGCAGCGTCGGGGGCACTTCAGACTGATCGCACCCGGCCTGCATCCATGCGCCGCTTCTGTTCGTATGCATGGATATAGGCATGAAGGAGCGGTACGGAATGAAGCGGCGTTCACAGGTTTTGGGTCTTCTGGGATGGGGCGTGGTCACTTTTGCGGCGGCGGGAGTCGGTGCGTGGGCATCCACATCCGCTGCCAACTTCTACGCTGCCCTCGCCCTGCCCACCTGGGCACCGCCTGCCAACGTGTTTGGCCCGGTATGGACCCTGCTCTACGCAATGATGGCCGTTGCGGCGTGGCTGGTCTGGCGCGAACGCGGCTGGCGCAACGCGCAACCGGCCCTGGTGCTCTATCTGGTGCAGCTGGCCGTCAATGCCCTCTGGAGCTGGCTGTTCTTCGGCTGGAAGCTGGGAGCGCTGGCCTTCGTCGACATCCTGGTACTGATCACGCTGGTCTGCGCAACGATCGTTGCCTTCGCACGCATCCATCGCGGTGCGGCGGTGATGCTGCTGCCTTATCTGGCCTGGATATCGTTCGCCTCGGCGCTGAACTTCGCGGTGTGGCGCGCCAATCCCGGGGTGCTGTGAGCCAGTATCAGTGCTCTCAGGCCTGTGCGACGCGTTGCGGCTGCCAGGCACGCAGCAATGCCGGCTTGAACGCCTGCTGGCCACAACCCGTGGGGCATCGCACCACCCGCGCGGCGGTGTGGCTGACCAGTCCCTGCCCCTCTTCCGCCTTGAACACCGTCTCGCAGCACAGGCAGCGCGCAACCAGCGAGTACAGGTGGAGCAGGCGCCCACTGGCCGGATCCTGCAGGGCATCCACATCCAGCAGCTCAAACTGGCAGCTGTCGGCAAGCATGCGGTATGGCGTTGAAGGCAAGGTCTGCAGGTTCACGGGCGTGGTCACTCAGGAATGTGCGTTCACCCTAGGCAAGTCGGTGTCGAGCGCGCGTGCAGCGCACATGTACCTTTCGCGAAACATGCAAGTGCTGTTGGAATGGTCAGATGAAGAATTCAGGTTTGAATGAAACGCTCTTCACGCGCACGTGCTGGTAGGCGAATGCACGATTTTGCTTCACCATCCATGCATGCCGGATGCGACGCTGGGCCTTTCCAGCCATCCACGAATCATGAGTCCCGCCCTTGATGCCTTCTGCTGAGTCCACGCACGACACCGCCCAGTCCCGTTGTGCGCGCGAACCGATTCATACGCCCGGTGCCATCCAGCCATATGGCGTGCTTCTGGTAGTGGAGCCTCAGTCACTGCGGGTGCGTGAGCGCGCCATCAGCCAGCCGGGGTTGCTGAAGCAGTTCGGCGAACCGTTGATGCAGCACGTCAGCGAGGTACTGGGCGGCGTGCTGGCGCCCTTCCAGGCGCTGTTCCAGCAGGCCACGGTGGGCAGCAGCGCCCATGTAGGCGCTGTGCACCTGGACGGCCACGGGCGGCATCAGCTGCTGGTGCATCGCTCCGCCAGCGATCTGCTGATCGAGCTGGAGGCGCCGGTTCCCGGCCAACCGGGTTCGCTGGAAGAACTGTATCCGTCGATCCGCGAACTGATGACCGGCATCGAATCGGCTACCACCGTGGAAGATCTGTGCCAGCTGGCGGCCGCGCACATGCGCCGGCTGACCGGCTTCGACCGGACCCTGGTCTACCAGTTCGATGCAGGCTGGAACGGCATCGTAGTCGCCGAGGATGGCAACGGCCTGTTGCCGTCCTACCTGGACCTGCGCTTCCCCGAGTCGGACATTCCGGCCCAGGCCCGCGAGCTGTACCGGCGCAACCGGGTGCGCCTGATCGCGGACAACAGCTATACCCCTACCCCTCTGATGCGGGCCGAGGACCATCGCGACGCGGCGGCTACCGACCTGAGCCTGGCCGTGCTGCGCAGCGTTTCGCCCGTGCACCTGCAGTACATGCGCAACATGGGCACCGGCGCGTCGATGTCGGTGTCGCTGGTGCACGAGGGCCAGCTGTGGGGCCTGGTGTCCTGCCACACGGTGCAGCCGCGCCGCCTGCCCTGTCACGTGCGCACCGCCTGTGAATTCATGGGCCAGATCCTGTCGCTGCAAATCGCGCTGAAGGAGCGTGCACGCGCCATCGAAGAACGCGTGGCGCGCCGCTCGGTGCTGGTCAAGCTGCTGGCACGCATGGCCGGCGACGAGGATTTCATGGCTGCGCTGCGCCACGATGAAGCCAGCCTGCTGTCGCTGACCGGTGCCGCAGGCGCCGCCATTGTGCACAAGGGCGACTGCATGCGTGTGGGCCAGTGCCCGCCCGCGACCGACGTGCTGGCCCTGGCCGATTGGCTGGCCGCACAGCAGGCCGGGCAGGAAACGTACTGCAGTGACCATCTGGCAGCCGACTGGGTGCCCGGCGCGCGCCTGGCCGACGTGGCCAGCGGCGTACTGGCGGTGTCCATTTCGCAGCTGCACGACAGCTATCTGATGTGGTTCCGCCCGGAAGTGGTGCACACCGTGCGCTGGGGGGGCGACCCACGCAAAGCGGCGGCGCCCGGCGTGGCACTGTCCCCGCGCAGTTCATTCGAAGCATGGAAAGAGACCGTGCAGCAGCGCAGCCTGCCGTGGAACGACGCCGACCGCGATGCCGCGCACGAGATGCGCACGGCCATCGTCGACATCGTGCTGCGCAAGGCCGAGGAAATGGCTGAGCTCAACGAGCAGCTGGTCCGCAGCAACAAGGAACTCGAAGCGTTTTCCTACTCCGTAAGCCATGACCTGCGCGCGCCATTCCGCCATATCGTCGGTTACTCGGAACTGCTGGGCAGCTCGGCCGGCGAACGCCTCAACGATACCGAGCGCCGCTTCCTGGATACGATCGTGGAGTCGGCCAAATCTGCCGGAACGTTGGTGGACGACCTGCTGAGCTTTTCGCAGATGGGCCGCTCTACGCTGGGCCGGGCGCGGCTGGATATGGCCGCGCTGGCCGAGGATGTGCGCCGGAGCCTGGTCCTGGACTACAGCGGCCGCGACGTGCAGTGGACGCTTGCGCCGTTGCCGGAGGTCGAAGCCGACCCGACGATGCTGCGCCTGGTCTGGCAGAACCTGCTGGCCAACGCGATCAAGTTCACCCGCGAGCGCGAGCAGGCGGTCATCGAGGTCGGTCACCAGCGAAACGACGACGAAGACCACTTCTTCGTGCGCGACAACGGCTGTGGCTTCGACATGCGCTACGTGGACAAGCTGTTCGGCGTATTCCAGCGCCTGCACCACGTCGAGGAATTCGAAGGCACCGGCATTGGCCTGGCCAACGTGCGCCGCATCGTCGGCCGCCACGGCGGCAGGACCTGGGCCGAGGGCGAACCTGGCAAGGGCGCCACGATCCACTTCACCCTACCCCGTTCCACAGGAGATCACCCATGAGGGACCTGCGGCCGATCCTCTTGGTAGAGGACAGCCCCAAGGATGCAGAGCTGACGCTGGCGGCGCTGTCGCGTTGCCAGTTGCTGAACGATGTCATCCATGTACGTGACGGCGCCGAAGCGCTGGATTACCTGCGCTGCGAAGGCAAATTCGCCGGCGCCAACCACGGCGGCCCGGTGGTGGTGCTGCTGGACCTGAAGCTGCCCAAGGTGAATGGCCTGGAAGTGCTGGAGCAGGTCCGTGGCGATTCGAACCTGAGCAGCACGCCAGTGGTGATGCTGACCTCCTCCCGCGAAGAGCAGGATCTGGTGCGCAGTTACGAACTGGGCGTGAACGCATTCGTGGTCAAACCAGTGGACTTCAAGGAGTTCTTCGACGCCATCCAGGGGCTCGGCATGTTCTGGGGCATCACCAACCAGCCCCCGCCGCATCGGCCCAGCGGCTCGGGGCAGCACAATGCGTGATGGATCGCGCCGCAGCGAGCGCCTGCGCATCCTCATGCTGGAGGACAGCGCGCTTGATGCGGAGCTGATCAGCGCACAGCTGCAGCGTGCCGGCCTCGATTTCGAGGCCGAGCGCCTGTGGACCCGCAATGCATTCATCGAGGCCATCGACAACCGCCCGTTCGACGTCATCCTCGCCGATCATGTGCTGCCCGGATTCGACGGCGATGCGGCCCTTGCGCTGGCACGCGAGCGGATTCCGCAGACCCCTTTCATCTTCGTCTCCGGCACGCTGACCGAAGAACTGGCGGTGCAGGCGCTGACCCGCGGCGCGCGCGACTACGTGGTCAAGCAGCGCCTGCAGCGCCTGCCGGATGCGATCCGTCGTGCGCGGCAGGAGGCCCATGAACGCACCCAGCTTGTGCAGGCGCAGGCCGCACTGAACGACAGCCAGGCGCAGTTGCAGCAGGTAACCAATGCCGTCCCTGCGCTGATCGCCCAGCTCGACACGGCGCATCGCTACCGCTTCGCGAACAAGGCGTTCCTGGACTGGCACGGCGTCAGCCTGGCCGAACTGCTGGGTCGCGCGGCACGGGATGTCAGCGGCATTTCCGCCTTCGAGCACGCCCTGCCCAGCCTGGAGCGGGTACTGCAGGGCGAGCGCACCAGCTTCCAGGTCGAACTGGTCCACCGCAGCGGCGAATCACGATTCGTGCAGATGGACTGCGTACCGGAACATGCGGCCGATGGCAGCGTGGTCGGCTACATCTGCATGGGCAGCGATGTTTCACTGTTGAAGCAGGCCGAACTGGCGCTGCGCGAGGACAACCAGGTTCTCGAGCGACAAGTGCAGGCACGCACCGCCGAGTTGCGGGCCAGCAAGCGGCGCCTGCAGGCGATCTTCGAATCCAGCTTCCAGCATCAGGTGCTGCTGGATCTGTCCGGACGCGTGGTTGATGCCAATGACGCGTCACTGGCCGCGGTGCTTGCGGACAAGAAGGACACTGTTGGCGCGCGCTTCGGCGAATCGCTCTGGTTTGCCACAACCGATGGCATCAGTGCGCTGATCGACCAGGCCGTCGCCGCAGCCGTACAGGGCCGCAGTTCGCTGCATGCACTGGAACTGGAACTCCCGACCGGGCGGCGCAGCTTCGACTTCTCGTTCCGCCCGCTGCTGGATACCGAAGGCGTGGTCACCGCCGTGGTCTCCGAGGCGGTGGAAACCACCGCGCGGCTACAAGCAGAACACGCGCTGCGCCAGTCACAGAAGATCGAGGCGGTCGGCCAGCTCACCGGCGGCATCGCCCATGATTTCAACAACATCCTGACGGTCATCTCCGGCAACGTCGAGCACGCCATGCTGCTCAACGAACGCGCCGGAGAACCCGGGGCAATGGTCAGCCGTGCACTGGACAATGCACTGAAAGGCGTCGGCCGTGCCGCCAGCCTGACCCAGCGCCTGCTGGCGTTTGCCCGTCGCCAGCCGCTGCACAGCCAGGCCGCCAACCTCAACGAACGCCTGCTGGACATGCACGACATGCTGCAGCGTGCACTGGGTGAGCTGGTGCAGCTGGAGATCCGCAACGCCGAGGACATCTGGTGCGTGGAGATCGACATCAGCCAGCTGGAGGCCTCCGTACTGAACCTGGCGGTCAATGCCCGCGATGCGATGCCGCATGGCGGCCGGCTGGTGATCGAAGTCGACAACAGCCACCTCGACCACGACTACGCCGCCCTGTTTCCCGATGCAACGCCAGGCGAGTACGTGATGTTGCGGGTGCGCGACAATGGCCACGGCATGGACGCAGCGACCCTGGCGCGCGTGTTCGAGCCGTTCTTCACCACCAAGCAGGTTGGCCGCGGCACCGGGCTTGGCCTGTCCATGGTGCATGGCTTCGTCAAGCAGTCCGGTGGCCACGTGCTGATCGACTCGGTGGAAGGCGGCGGTACCAGCATCACCATGATGTTCCCGCGCTCTCCGCTGTCCCTGCCCTGCGAAGCACGCACCCCACAGACCGGCCTGGCGGGTTACTCACCGCGCGAGGAAACCATTCTGGTGGCCGAGGACAATGACGATGTCCGCGCCCACACGGTGGATGCGCTGCGGCTGCTCGGCTACCGCGTGCTGGAAGCCCACGACGGACCCTCCGCACTGCGGCTGCTGGAACGCCCCGACACCAAGGTGGACCTGCTGTTCTCGGACGTGGTGATGCCCGGCATGTCGGGCTGGGAACTGGTGCACGAAGTCCGTGAACGCTGGCCGGAAGTCGCCGTCCTGTTCACGTCGGGCTATCCACGCGACCACGACCAGGTGGGCAGCCAGGGACGCGCCGTTTCATTGCTGCCAAAGCCATTTACCCGCAGTGATCTTGCAGCGGCGGTGCGCACCGCGCTGGAGGCGACGCCGCACTGAGGTCAGGACGCCGGATCGCGCATGCCAGCGGCGATCCGGTTGATGTCCGCGCACTCCACGGTGGCCGGCGGATGCTCCCTGGCGGCCAGCGCAATCATCGCCTGGCCCAGGGCCAGATTGCTGGTCATCAACGAAGGCGCAATCGCACCGGCCAGCTTCATCAACGGCGCGCCGCCCCAGTACAAGGGCTTCAACAGGGCATGACGGGTGCCGGTTCCCGCGACCGGCCTGACGCCACCCGGGCGCAGCATCACCGAGCGCACCGGCAGGGCCTGCAAAGCAACTTCGGTCTCGCCCTTGACCCTCAGCGGCATCAGCCGGCTCTGAGGGTCTGCACCCGCACCGGATACATACAGAAAGCGTCCCTCGGGATTCGCGGCCGCCCAGGCACGGGCCACCGCCAGTGTGGTGTCCACGGTAACGCGTCTGTACTCAGGCTCGGCGGTGCCGACCGGTGGCGCACCGGCGCAGTAGAGGCATGCATCGAACCCGGCAAGCTCCTCCACCCGCTCCTGGATACGCAGAAAGTCCGGGACAATCAGCTCGCTGCCGGTGCCGCTCAGACTGCCGGGGTGGCGGACCAGCGCGGTCAGGCCGGAGACCTGCTGTGAGCGCTGGCAGGCCAGCACCACACCCTGCCCGACCAGGCCTGCGGCACCGGTCAACAGAATCCGCAATGCACCCGTCCCGACCTTCATCGCACCCGCCTCAGAGTTTCACAAAACGCTGGATCTTCCGCGCCAGCCAACCGCTGAACACCAACGGCGCATCCAACGCAGACACGCAGATGCACGGCACACCCGGCGCGGTCACCGGCTGGTGCTCCACCTCCTCGTCCAGATCCGCAACGTCACCCGGCGCGAACAGCCCCAGCGCGTCGTTGTAGGAACCGCGCAGGATCTGGGTCAGCTCGCTGCGGCCATGGCTGTGCATGGGCAGGCACTTGCCGGGGGCGATCTTCAGCATGATCAGCGAGGGCATCTGCTCGGCCCGGATGCAGTGCACCCCCGGCGCCATCCAACGCCAGCGCAGGTCACCCAGCGAGGTGCCAAAGTAGGGATGCAGTGACGCCGGCAGATGATCGGGATCAGCCTCGGGCCGCTCCTTCGGCATAGGGCGTAGGGATTCCGCCATGGCCATCGGCGTTTCCGTGACCAGCTGCATCAGCATGGCCTCGCGCAACTGTTCGCGCCGCGTGTCGTTTGCAGGCGGCTGGGTCTGCTCCAGCAGTACCGAACCGATCGCCTCAGCATCGCGCAGGCGCTGACGGCAATGCGGGCACTGCTCCAGATGGGCACCGGCCACGATGCTCAACGGCGCCGGCAGCGCACCGGCGGCATAGCTCATCAGCGTGGATTCGTGCAGGTGGTGGTGCGGATTCACGGCACACCTCCCACTTTCGCCTGCAGTTGCAGGAAGGCACGGCGCAGGTGCGATTTGACCGTCCCCAGCGGCATGCCCAGCGCTTCGGCGATTTCGCTGTGGCTCTTGGCTTCGAAATAGGACATCCGCACCAGCCGTGCCTGCACCGCAGGCAGCTCGTTGATGCGCTGGCGCAGACGCGCCTGGTCGGCGAACTGCTCGGCGCTGCTGCGCTCGATCACATCCAGCGTCGCCGCGTCCTCCACTGCGGCCTGCACCTGCATCCAGCTGCGCTCACGGCGCACTCGATCGATATGCAGGTTGCGGGCGATGCGATACAGCCACGTACTCAGCGCCCCCTGTGCCGGATCGAAATCGGCGGCCCGCAGCCATAGGCGCAACAGGCATTCCTGCGCCAGCTCCTCGGCTACGGCATCGGGTGCGCCCAGGCCGCGCAGGTACACGCACAGCCGCGGCATGAAGTAGTCGTAGATCCGCATGAAACAATCGCGGTCGCGCAGCCGCGCCACGCCGTCCATGTCACCGGCCCAGTTCGTCGGCTCGCTGCTGGGCTGCTGGGAACTGGACACGGTGCGTGCGGTATCGAAGTTGAGGAGTGTGCTGGCGGCGTCAGGGTACATCTGCGTTCGCGGCGGGCAGGTGAAGGTCTTCCTCTGTACGCGCAGGGGCAGCCATTGGATGCAGTCGGCACTGCGCATCCAACCGGGCGCCCCCGCCGTATGACCTGAGAGACCTCCGCTTCCGGATGAACACCATGCGCACTGCCTGGCTGCTGTTGTGCCTGCCCCACGCCGCGCTGGCGGCACCCTGGCTGCGAAATGAGGGTGTGGCCACCTCCGCGCAGGGCGACATCCTCTACCGTGAAGTGCACTGGCGGCGCGAGGCAACGGAGGGTGCCGAGCGCTGGGTGCTGTACCAGTGCCCGGATGGCCAGCCCTTCGCCCGCAAGCATCTGCCCGCCAGCGCCCGCCCGCAGGCACGGAGCTATTCGCTGCAGGACCGCCGCAGCGGCCAGACCGCCGAAGTCGACGCCACTGGCGACTCGGTGTCGATTGCCTGGAAGGAAGATGCCGCCAGCCAGCCGCATCAGCGCCGGCTTGAACTGCCGCCGGACGCGGTGATCGATGCAGGGTTCGACGCCGCGGTGCGCCTGCACTGGCCGGCGCTGCTGCGCGGCGAACGCATCAGTCTGCCCTTTCTGGTGCCGGGTCGGCAGCGCTACTTCCCGGTGCAGGTGCGGCGCATCGGTCCGGTACGTTGGCAGGGTGTTGATGGCCAGTCGATCGACGTCAG
Organism: Stenotrophomonas sp. INTA L402-1; assembly: GCF_059295135.1. Taxonomy (NCBI): domain Bacteria; kingdom Pseudomonadati; phylum Pseudomonadota; class Gammaproteobacteria; order Lysobacterales; family Lysobacteraceae; genus Stenotrophomonas; species Stenotrophomonas sp. INTA L402-1. The sequence goes on along the minus strand of NZ_JCAFWP010000001.1, from coordinate 233,316 downwards.
TCTGGACACCTGGTACGGCGGCATCGCCCCGCGTCTGTCACTGGTCTATGCCAACACCGACCGCCGCCTGCTGGAATTCCGCGGTACCAGCAACCTGCGCGATGCACGCGGCACTTATCCGCAGGTGACGGTGCGCTTCAGCTCGCCTGCTGCCGAGCAGACTACCGCGGAATGGCGGCAGGCCTGGACGCATCCTCTGGTCGACCGCTGCGCCGTGACGCCCAGGTGAAGTCGAGATTCTTCGCGTCGCAGCGCATCCATTGCACGCGCTGCTGCGTACAGGTAGACACGACACCCGCCGAGATCCCCCAATGGCCTCTGTAGCGCCCCTCCCCCGTCGACGCTCGCGCCTGCTGCGTACGCTGCAGCGCTGGATCGACACCGGCAACGTCGCAGAGACCACCGGCGAACAGCCCGGCCACATCGACTGGTTGCGCGCCGTGCCATTCGCACTGATGCACCTGGCCTGCATCGCTGTGCTCTGGGTCGGAATCTCGTGGACAGCGGTGATCGTCGCCGCAGCGCTCTATGCGGTGCGCATGTTCGCCATCACGGCGTTCTATCACCGCTATTTCTCGCACCGGACCTTCCATGCATCGCGAACGGTGCAGTTCGTGTTCGCTGTCATCGGCGCCTCCAGCGTGCAGCGTGGGCCGCTCTGGTGGGCCGCCCATCATCGCCACCACCATCGGCATGCCGACCAGCCGCTGGATCCGCACTCGCCACGCGAGGGCGGCTTCTGGCGCAGCCACATGGGTTGGTTCCTGACCCGCGAGGCGTTCGCCACCGATCTGTCACGGGTACCGGACCTGGCGCGCTTCCCCGAGCTGCGCTGGCTGGACCGCTTCGATACGGCAGTGCCGGTACTGCTGGCCGCAGCACTGTACGCACTGGGTGCCGCGCTGGAGCGATGGGCGCCAGTGCTGCACACCACGGGCCCGCAGTTGCTGGTGTGGGGCTTCTTCATTTCCACCGTGGTGCTGTTCCATGCCACCGTCACCATCAATTCGCTGGCGCATCGATTCGGCCGCCGCCGTTTCGACACACGCGATGACAGCCGCAACAACCTCTGGCTGGCGCTGCTCACCTTCGGCGAAGGCTGGCACAACAACCATCACTTCTTCCCCGGCACTGTCCGCCAGGGCTTCCGCTGGTGGGAAGTGGATTTGACCTGGTACGGACTGCGCGCGATGGCGGCCCTGGGCCTGGTCAAAGGTCTCAAGCCCATCCCCGAGTGGGTCCTGGCCAAGGCGAGGTACTGACATGCGCATCGCCGTCATCGGCTCGGGTATCTCGGGGCTGTCCAGTGCCTGGTGGCTCGATGGCCAACACGACGTCACGCTGTTCGAGGCCAACGACTACCTCGGTGGCCATACCCACACGCACGACGTGCATGTGGATGGCGTGCGCATGGCGGTGGATACCGGGTTCATCGTGTTCAATCCCCAGCACTATCCGCTGCTGACCGCGCTCTTCGACGAGCTGGGTGTGGCTTCGCAGCCGACCACGATGAGCTTCTCGATGCACAGCGAGCGCAGCGGCGTGGAGTACAACGCCACCTCGCTGGATGGCCTGTTCTGCCAGCGCCGCAATCTGGTGTCACCTCGATTCTGGGGCATGCTGGCCGACCTGCGCCGGTTCTATCGGGATGCACCGTTGCTGCTGGCCGAGGAAGACGGCCCCACGCTCGGCGAGTACCTGCGCAGCCAGCGCTATGGCGAGGCCTTCATCGACGAGCACCTGCTGCCGATGGCCTCGGCACTGTGGTCCTCACCGACCGCCACCGTGCAGGACTTCCCGGCGCGCTATCTGGCCCAGTTCATGGCCAACCACCAGATGCTGCAGATGACCGGGCGCCCGAGCTGGCGGGTGGTCAGCGGGGGATCGGCGCGCTACGTGGATACGCTGCGCCGCCGCTGGCGGGTGCATGAGCGGCTGCAATGCCCGGTCAGGATGGTCGAACGCACGCCCTGGGGTGCACGCGTGCACAGCGCGGCCGGCGCGGAGGCCTTCGACGAAGTGATCCTGGCCTGCCACAGCGACCAGGCGCTGGCGTTGCTGGCCGACGCCGATGCCATCGAGCGTGAGGTCCTCGGCGCCATCCGCTATCAATCCAACGAGGCCGTACTGCATACCGATGCCTCGTTGCTGCCGCGCAACCGCAAGGCGTGGGCGGCATGGAACGCGCACGTGCCAGAGGATCGCGCCGCGCCCTGCACGGTCAGCTATTGCATGAACCTGCTGCAGGGCCTGCCCGGCGATACGCCCCTGGTGGTTACCCTCAACCGCAGCGAGGCAATCGACCCGGCCAAAGTACTGCGTACGCTGCGCTATGCCCACCCGGTGCACGACCACGCCGCGGTGCGGGCACAGCAGCGCTGGGCGGAACTGCAGGGCCGTCGCCATACGTGGTTCGCAGGCGCCTATTGGGGCTGGGGCTTCCATGAGGATGGCATCCGCAGCGCCCGCCGCGTGGTCGATGCCCTGCAGGCCTGCGCTCCACATCGGCTGGCATCCGGCGCGGATGAGGTGGCGGCATGAGTGCCAGCGCGCTCTACATCGGGCAGGTGATGCATCGCCGGCATCATCCGCACCCGCATGCCTTCCGTTACCCCATCGCCCAGCTGCTGCTCGATCTGGACGAACTCGATACGGCGTTCGACGGGCGCTGGTTGTGGTCGGTCAATCGCCGCAACCTGGCCGAGTTCCGCCGCAGCGACTACTTCGGCGATCCCGCACGGCCCCTGGCCGATGCCATCCGCGATCACGCTGCCCACACTCTTGGCTACCGGCCGACCGGCCCTGTGCGCCTGCTCACCCATCTTCGCTTTGCCGGGCACGTGTTCAACCCGGTCAGTTTCTACTACTGCTACCAGGCCGACGGCAGCACGCTGGACTGCATTGTCGCCGAGATCACCAACACGCCCTGGAAGGAACGGCACGCCTATGTGCTGCCGGTCGCTACCGCCACGCACGAAGGCAGCTCACTGCGTTGGCAGTTCGACAAGTGCTTCCATGTCTCGCCGTTCATGCCGATGGACTGCGGCTACGACTGGCGGTTCAATCGCCCCGACCAGGACCTGCGCGTGCACATGCAGGTCTGGCGGGACGGCGTGCGCCAGTTTGATGCCACCCAGGCCATGCAGCGGCGTGCCTTGGATGGCCGCGGGCTGGCCCGGGTCCTGGCCTGCTATCCCCTGATGACCACCCAGGTGGTGGCCGCCATTCACTGGCACGCACTGCGGCTGTGGTTGAAACGCAACCCGGTGCACGACCACCCCACTCTTACCGAGAAACCGCGATGAACTCGATGACTCCCTGGGTTGCCCTGCCGCGCCCCGGCGCCTTGGACGCGTTCCTGCGCCGCCGCCTGCTGGCCCAGCTGGCCCCGATGCGCGACGGTCGGCTGTGCGTGCGCGATGCACTCGGCGAGGTCTGGCTGGGCGACGCCCGCGGTGAACTGCATGTCACCGTCACCATCGATGACCCGGCGTTCTATCGCAAGGTTGCTGCGCAAGGCAGCGTGGGCGCAGGTGAAAGCTACATCCAGGGCGAGTGGCACTGCGATGATCTGGTGGCACTGATCCGGCTGCTGGTGCGCAATCGCGATCTGCTCGACGGCATGGAGCGTGGCCCGGCCCGCTTGGGTGGGGGGATGCTGCGGGTCTGGAACCGCCTGCGCCGCAACAGCCGTGAAGGCAGCCGCCGCAATATCGCCGCGCACTATGACCTGGGCAACGACTTCTTTGCCCTGTTCCTGTCGCCGGACCTGATGTACTCGTCGGCGATGTTCGACAGCGAATCCGAGTCATTGGAATCCGCCTCGCGGCGCAAGCTGGACCGCATCTGCCAGCAGCTGCAACTCAAGCCAGGCGACCGTGTGGTGGAGATCGGCACCGGCTGGGGCGGTTTCGCGGTACACGCCGCCCAGCACTATGGCTGCCATGTGACCACCACCACCATCTCCGCGGAACAGCATGCACTGGCCGCCCAACGCGTAGAGGCGGCGGGCCTGCAGGATCAGATCACGCTGCTGATGCAGGACTACCGCGACCTGCAGGGCCAGTTCGACAAGCTGGTATCGATCGAGATGATCGAAGCGATCGGCGCCGAGTACCTGGACACCTACATGGCTACACTGCAACGCCTGCTCAAGCCGGATGGCGTTGCCCTGCTGCAGGCCATCACCATCGAGGACCATCGCTACGAACAGGCCCGGCGCAGCGTCGACTACATCAAGCGCTATGTATTTCCGGGCAGCTTCATCCCATCGATCAACGCGATCATGGCCGCCAAGACCCGATCCAGCGACCTGCAGCTGATCGCCCAGCAGGACTTCGGCCACTCCTACGCACTGACCCTGCGCGCCTGGCGCCAGCGCTTCCTGGCCCAGCTGCCTGCGGTGCAGGCGCAGGGCTTTGATGCGTGCTTCTGCCGGTTGTGGGAGTTCTATCTGGCCTATTGCGAGGGCGGCTTCCTGGAACGTTCGATCGGCGTCTCGCATCTGCTGCTGGCCCGTCCGGACCACCGGCCCGTCCTTGCTGCGGGCGACAGCCGCTGACATGCGCCGGTTCTGGACCAATCTGCTTGGCAACCAGCTGGTCTGGCTGTGTGCCGTGGCCGGCGCCGGCGCAGGGCGAGGCTGGCAGTGGCCGGCGCTGCTGGCCGCAACGATCTATATCGGCAGCCAGCTGCTGACTTCACCGCACCCTCGACTGGACCTTCGGCTGATGCTGCTGGCGCTGGCCTGCGCGTGGCTGGTCGACGCCAGTGCCGCCGCCAGCGGCGCCGTGCGCTACGCTGCTGCCCCGCTGGGCTGGACTCCGCCCCTTTGGATCATGGCGTTGTGGGCCGCGTTTGCGATGACGCTGACCACTTCGATGCGCTTCCTGCTGCGCCACCCTGCCCTGCCAGCCCTGTTTGGCCTGTTGCTGGCCCCGCTGGCGTATCTCTCCGCAGCGCGCGGTTTCGAGGCGGTCCGTTTCACTGCGCCGCTGTGGCAGGGCCTGCTGGTGCTGGGTGTGGGCTGGAGCATCGCGCTTTCGCTGCTGTGCATGGCCGCTCGTCGCGGCTCCCGCACCCTCCCGCCGCCCTTGGCAGGAGCACCGTCATGATCAATCTGTGGTGGGTCCTGCTGTATGCCGTACTTGTGATGAGCTGGGGTTGGGCCTGGCAGCGCCGCCACGACAACATCGGCGTGGTCGATGTGCTCTGGGCCAAGGGCGTGGGCGCATCAGCCCTGTTGCTGGCGTGGCTCGGCGATGGTGCGGCGGCGCCACGGATGGCGCTCGGCGTGCTCGGTGGCCTGTGGGGCAGTCGACTCGCCTTGCACCTGTGGCACCGGGTCCGCCACGAACAGGAAGACAGCCGCTACCGTTATCTGCGCGAGCACTGGCAAGGGCATCAAGGCAAGATCTTCGGCTTCTTCATGGCCCAGGCGCTGCTGGTCGTGCTGTTCGCCCTGCCCTTCGTCGCGGTGGCGGCCAATCCGCAGACAAGCATGACGTTGTGGATCGTGGCCGCCGCACTTGTCTGGCTGCTGAGCGTCGGCGGCGAGAGCCTGGCCGACCATCAACTGGCCCGGTTCCGCGCGAATCCAGCGAACAAGGGCCGCACCTGCCGCGATGGGCTGTGGCGCTACTCCCGCCACCCCAACTACTTCTTCGAATGGCTGCACTGGTTCAGCTACGTCCTTCTCGCGGTCGGCTCGCCACTGTGGTGGCTGGCCTGGGCCGGCCCGCTGCTGATGTACGTGTTCCTGCGCTATCTCAGCGGCATTCCCTTCACTGAAAAGCAAGCACTGCGCAGCCGAGGCGACGACTACCGCGCCTACCAGCGCACTACATCGATGTTCTTTCCCTGGTTCCCCCGTTCTTCCAAGGAGCATTCCGCATGAGCGCGATCCCTTCACTGAATCCGGCCGAAGATGCGGAAACCGGGCTGATCGCCTGGGCCGAACGTGGGCTGGTGCCCGATGCGGCGCTGCGTGCGGGCATCCGCCGCTTGTGCGCGCAACGCCTGCATGAGGAAAGCGAAGGCGGCATCGAAGGCCAATCGGCACGCTTCAGCCAGCGCATCGCCGAGCTGGCCGACAGCCCACTCGCGCTGCATACCGAAGCGGCCAACCGCCAGCACTACGAAGTTCCCGCGGCATTCTTCCAGGCCTGCCTGGGCAAGCGGCTGAAGTACAGCAGCTGCTACTACGCCACCGGGCGCGAAACGCTGGACCAGGCCGAGGACGCCATGCTGGAACTGTACGGCCAGCGCGCCGGACTGGCCGATGGCCAGCAGATACTTGAGCTGGGCTGCGGCTGGGGCTCATTGACCCTGTGGATGGCCGAACGTTACCCGCAGGCGCATATCACCGCCGTCTCCAACTCGCACAGCCAACGCCAGTACATCATGGCGCAGTGCCAGGCGCGCGGCCTGGGCAACGTCGAGGTGATGACCCGCGACGTCAACCAGCTTGACCTGCCGACGGCCCGGTTCGACCGCTGTATCTCGGTGGAGATGTTCGAGCACGTACGCAACTACCAGCGCCTGCTGGCAGGCATCGCACGGTGGCTGAAACCGGACGGTGCACTGTTCGTGCACATCTTCGCCCATCGCGCACTGATGTATCCGTTCGAGACAGACGGCGGCGACAACTGGATGGGTCGCCACTTCTTTACCGGCGGACTGATGCCGGCGGCCGACACACTGCTGCATTTCCAGCGCGACCTGCGCCTGGAGCAACGGTGGTTGCTGGACGGCACCCATTACCAGCGCACGGCCGACCACTGGCTGGCCAAGCAGGATGCAGCCCGCGAGCGGGTAATGCCGGTGTTGATCGCCACCTATGGCCAGGCTGCAGCGAAGGTCTGGTGGCAGCGCTGGCGGATGTTCTGGATGGCATGCGCCGAGCTGTTCGGCTACGACGACGGCCAGCAGTGGCTGGTGGCCCACTATCTGTTCCGACCCCGCTGAGGTGCCCGATGCGCATGTTTCCGCTGCTCCCCCTGATCGCGGTCGGCCTGTTCGGTTCCGGCTGCAGCTCCAGCGACACCCGCCCGTTGCCGCGTCCGCCGTCGGTGGATGTACCGCGCTTCATGGGCGACTGGTACGTGATCGCGCATATCCCGTCGCGCCCTGAGCGCGAGGCCTTCGACGCCGTGGAGAGCTATGCCCTGCGCCCCGATGGACGCATCCAGACCACCTTCACTTACCGCAAAGGCAGCTTCGACGCGCCACAGAAGTCGATGCACCCCGTCGGCCGTGTCGAGAAGGAAGGCAACGGCGCGATCTGGGGCATGCAGTTCATCTGGCCGATCCAGGCCGAATACATCATCGCCTGGCTCGATGAAAGCTACCACCAGACCATCGTGGCACGAAGCAAGCGCGATTACGTCTGGTACATGGCCCGCACCCCGCAGGTGTCGGACAGTGACTACCAGCAGGCGGTCGAGCGGATTGCGGCCATGGGTTACGACACCCACAAGCTGAGGCGGGTGCCGCAGTCGGTGCGATGACGCGGAGCCTTCTCCTCGGGTAGATCTTCCTGAAGCATCAGTGGTTAATCAATCTCAATGTCTACATGGAGCCCGGCTACCGGCTTCGAGACCCCGAAGCGCGTGATTGGGGACTGACGATCCACCTCATCAATCGGTGGCATTAGATTGATGGGCTTTACGCATCGATTCTTAGGAATAATCGCAAAATTCCAACAAGTTCGATGCTCGACGCGACAGCGGCGCCAGAATGATCGCCACGCCCTGCGGGCGCCGATCACCTCCCTGCGCATGAATGGATATCCTGCACCGCGCCGACTGCGGCTGGCACTCCTCGACGATCACGAAATCGTCCGCCGCGGCACCGCCCTGCACCTGTCCCGCGACGTCCGCTTCAGCATTGTCGCCAGCCACGCCCGCAGCGATGAGCTCATCGGCAGCCTGCGCCAGTTGGCAGTGGATGTCGCCATCATCGATCTCATCCTGGCGCCTGGCGACCGCAGCAGTGATGAGCTGGCTCCCCTGCTGCGCGAGTGCTTTCCACATGTTCCCCTGCTCGCCTTCGCCACGCTGACGCCATCCACCCGCATCGACCACCTGCTGGCGACCGGCATCTCCGGCGTAGTCAGCAAGTCCGAGCCCCTGGAGATGCTGTCTGATGCCATCGTGCGCATCTCGCAGGGGCTGTGCCGCCTCCCTGCCGATTGCCTGTTTCCGGCGTGCCGCGAGGAACTAAGCCGCAATGAACGCGAAGTACTGGACCTGCTCCTGGCCGGCCTGACTGTCTCGGAGATCGCGCTGCGCCGCCACCGCAGCGTCAAGACGGTCAGTACCCAGAAGGTCGCGGCCCTGCGCAAGCTCGGGTTGCGCAATGACGTGGAGATCTATGCACTGCGGCAGCAGCTGGAGCTCCAGTGATGGGGTGCGTTCGCCTCCGCCTACGCACGTCGTGCACGTTGTTGCTGGTCCTGATCCTGCTGCCGGCTGCATCGGCCGAGGATGCACAGCTGCAGAGATGGTCCGCCGGCCGCGAAGTGCGGGTCGCCACCGCACCATCACTGCGCCCGCTTCCCCCAACGCTGGCAGATTCAAGTGCGCTGCCCACCCTCGCCCACGGCTATGCCAGGCTTGTGGCTCGGCATTCGGGCCTGCGCTTCCGCGATCTCACCTACGCCAGCACGAGCGCAGCGGTCGCTGCCGTCTGCCGTCACGAAGCCGACCTGGTGCTGGTCATGGGCAGCCCCTCGCATCACCCGCTTCCCTGCCGCTACCTGATGGCCTCCGGCGCCTTCCATGGCGGCAAGACGGTATTGGCTGTGCGTAAAGGCGAGCACCCGCCCCGTGACATTACCGGCGTGAGAGCGCAGGTGCTGGCTGTAGTTGAAGGCGGTCCCTATGCCGACTGGCTGACGATCCACCACCCCCGGATCCGCCTCCTGCATCTCCCCGACCGCCATGCGGCCCTGGCCGCTGTTGAAAGCGGCAACGCCGATGCTGCGATCGGCCTGGAAGCAACGCTGCACTCGATGATCCGGCAGCATTTCACGGGAAACCTGCAATTGCACCCGTTCGACAGCGAATTCTCTACCGATCTGCACCTGCTTGTCCGCCGGGAGGACCAGCAGCTGCTGGCGCGCATCGATCAGGCGCTGCGCGCCATCACCCTCGAAGAGCACGCAGGCCTGCTGGAGTTGTGGGCGCAGCAGATGCTGCCCACATCCATCGAGAGCGCACTGGACCGGGTGCGCCCCCCGCTCCAGCTCTGGCTGCTGTGCCTGGCCGCGGCACTCATCGGCCTGCCCGTGCTCTGGCAGGCGTTACGCTGGCGAATCGGCCGCGCGGAACAACGCCTCGGGCGCGCGGCGGGGATGATCAGCCATGAAGTGCGCAATTCCGCGCAGACAGTACTGGCTTCAATCGACCTGCTGAGCCAGTCACACCTGCCCAAGGGGCAGCGCGAACTGCTCGCGGCAGCCCTTGCCGCCGGCCACTCGCTGCGCAGGCTGCTCGATCGCTCGCTGGCGTTCTCGCGCCTTGCCAGCGGCAGCTTCAGGCCGCATCCCACGCCCTGCGACGTCGGCCAACTCTGTGCCCGTGCACTGGAAGCAATCCGGCCGGAGGCACTGCGGAGAGGGCTGTCACTCCAGTTGGATCGCGCGCCCGATCCAGCGCCGGCGGTTGTGCTCGATGCTGATGGACTGCGCCAGATTGTCGACAACCTGCTGGGCAATGCACTGAAATTCACCGATGTCGGCGGTATCGAGGTGCGCCTGCAACTACAACCCGCCCTGTCTCCCCGGGAGCTGTTGCTGGATGTGATCGACAGCGGCATCGGCATCGCACCCGCCCAACTGGCGCTTCTGTTCCGACCATTCCAGCAGAACGAGGATGGCCAGAGACGTGGCGGCAGCGGGCTGGGCCTGACGATTGCGCACGAACTGGCCGTTGCCATGGGCGGCAACCTGACCGCACACAGCGTGCATGGGCGCGGCAGCCGCTTCACCCTGCGATTGCCGGTCCGCGCCGTTCACGGCGATCAGCCGCCCATCGAGCCGCTGCAACAGACGCCACTGACGGGCATCGACCTGCTCCTTGTCGAAGATCATGCACTCAGCCGGCATGTCGTCGCAGAGCAACTGCGTCGGCTGGGCGCCGACGTACGCGCGGTTGCCGATGCCGACGCCGCATTGGCCGAGTATGCGCTACGACCGCGCGGCACGGTCGTACTGGATATCGGGCTTCGCGGCTCGGATGGCTATGCACTGGCGCAGCAGCTGCGCGCGCAGGCACAGGCACCTCTGCGAGTGATTGCCCTGTCCGCCCGCATGGGGCGCCGGCACGCGGCACGCTGCCGAAGGGCCGGCTTCGACGCCATCCTGATCAAGCCGCTGCAGGTTGCGAGCCTGCTGCAGGCGCTGGACCTGCCGCCCTCGGCGCACGGCACTGCGCCCGATGACACCCCTCGCGCCGCGCCGGATTACGCTGCGGACATTGCCCATGAGCTGGCCAGGATTGAACAGGCCGTGCAGGACGCCGATGCCTCGACACTGCGCCATCATGCACACCGGCTGCAGGGAACGCTGCAGATGTGCCGGGCAACGGATCAGGCCGGCACGGCGGCCGACCTGTGGGAACTGGGGCATGAAGCCGCGCCTGACTGGGTCGAGGCGCGGCGACTGCTGCGGGGATTGCAGCAGTGGCACGGCTCCCGCAAGGCGGAAGCCGCACCATCGACCTGATCAGGCCGCCAGGCGCTCGACCTGGCGACGGGTAAGGTCATTGAAGCGACCCAGCGACATCAGGTGCTGGTGGATCAGCGCCAGCCAGCCGCTGCGGTGCCACTCGACCACGGTCGTTTCCGGCAGCGCCACGAACTTCTCGACGTCCACCACCAGGAAGCCGTTGAGATTGAACTCGCGGCCATCCGGAGTGCGGACGGTGGCGTTGCGCTCGACCAGCAGGCCGTTGTCGATCAGCGCCTTGGAGAAGGCCTGGGTCTGTTCGTGCTCGCGGGTGTACTGGCCGCAGAACTCCAACGCCTGCTGCACCATGTCGGTGGCCTTGCCATCAACGAACAGCGGCTGGCCTTCGTCACCGCCCTTGACCACGCGCGCGCTCTCTTCGTCGATGCCCAGCAGGAAGTCGTTGTCTGCACCGGTGTCGATGAAGATGAAGGGGTGGCGACGCAGGTAGGCCGGGATATAGGCCTCATCCTCCCACAGGCCGTCCTTGATGAACAGGTTCTGGTCGGACACGCCCACGGCAGCCATCGGCACGGCGGTCGGGCCGGCAAACAGGATCGGGAAGTGATGCAGGGCCAGCGAGAACTCGCCCAGCACCAGCGGAATGGCGTTGTTGCCGGCGGCAAACTCGAGCCTGCCCGGCAGGATGCGCAGATCGGCATGCACATCGGCCTGCAGCGGCACCGGACGGGTGTAGAACAGGGGGGCGCTGCTCGGCGCCGCTTCGGTGGTGGTGTCGCTGGTGGTCGTCATCTTGGGAACCGTTCGATCATGCGCGCCTGCCATCCCGGGCGCGCCAGCGGGAACAACCTGAATCCCGCATTATCAACAAGCTCGATGACAACGGCCACCCCACCGACGGCCTATTTCAACTGCAGGGGGTAGCGCTGCCAGAGGACGTGGACCAGGAACCCGGCCAGTTCAGTGTCGCGCGCGCTCACAGCAGCGCGGATCTTGTCCAGCAGCACCATGTCCGAGCAGGAGCGCACGTCGGCATGGTTGGCCTGCCCGGCCCGGCGCGCGCGATAGCGCGCTGCGCGCTGCGCGTCACTCATTGCGTACCCGAACTTGGGCGGACGACCGCGCTTTCGCGGCAGGGTCAGCTCCAGGGTTCCGGGGTCTTTGTCATCACGCATGAGAGGGGTGCGGGCGGCGGCGAGCAACGGGGGGTGCGCAATTTATCGTGAGGCATCACTTTAATCCAGCTTTTTCTGCAGTTTTGTTGCGATGCAGTGCATTATCCCGGTGTCGATGCGAATTCATCCACGCATGGCGTGGATCTACTGCAGGGCCTGCAACCCGATCACCCGGTAGATCCACGCCATGCGTGGATGGGCGTTCCCGACGACAAAAAAGGGAGCCCGCGAACGGGCTCCCTCACCTTTCCTCATGCCGCGTGTACCGGCTCGTAACCATGCAGGTGCGCCTCACTGCTGGCCCGCCCCTGGCTGAGCGAACGCAGCGAGGTGGTGTAGCCCACCAGCTGCGCCAGCGGTGCAAAGCCGCTGACTTCGGCGCGACCTTCCTGGTCTTCGATGCGGGCAATACGGCCATGGCGACGGTTGAGGTCGCCGACCACATCACCCACCGACGCCGACGGCGAATGCACCGTCACCGCCATCACCGGCTCCAGCAGCTGCGTACCGCCCTCCACCAGCGCCGCCTTGATCGCCTCGGCACCGGCACGGTGGAACGCCATCTCCGACGAGTCCTTGGCATGGGTCTGGCCATCGACAAGACTGACCTCGATACCGACCACCGGATGGCCCTGCGGACCTTCCGACAGCGCGGCACGCACGCCCTTCTCCACCGCCGCGATGAAGCTGCGCGGCACCACGCCACCGACGATGCGGTCGTTGAACACGACCTGATCGTCCTCGCGCGGCGACACATCCAGCACCACATGCGCGAACTGGCCCTGGCCACCGGTCTGCTTGACCAGCCGCCCCACTACGCCGGCCATCGCACGCAGCGGTGTCTCCTGGTAGGCCACGCGCGGCGAACCTACGCCCACCTCGACCTTCCATTCGCTGCGCAGGCGCTCGACCATCACCTCCAGGTGCAGCTCGCCCATGCCCCAGACCAGGGTCTCCGCCGTGTCGCGATCGGTTTCGACGCGGAACGAGGGATCTTCCTGGGCCAGGCTGGCCAGACCCTGCGCCATCCGGATCAGGTCGGCCGCGCGCGCCGGTTCCAGCCGCCAGGCCAGCACCGGCGCCTGTGCCTGGATGTTCTCCAGGCGTAGCGGCTGCGCACGGCCGCTCAGCGTTTCGCCACTGACCGCATCCTTCCAGCCCAGCACCGCGACGATGTCACCGGCCACGGCCTGCTCGATGTCATGGGTCTGGTCGGCCTGCACCCGCACCAGGCGGCTGACACGCCGCCCCTGCGGATGCTGCGAACTGGCCACCGCATCGCCGACCTTCAAGGTGCCCGAGTACAGCCGCACGAAGCTCAGCGCGCCGTGCTGCTGGTGGGTGATCTTGAACAGCAGGCCGGCCAGCGGACCGTCTGGATCAGGCGGCAGCACCACCTCGCCGCTCTCGCTTTCAGCGGTGACTGCAGGCCGATCCAGCGGCGACGGCAGGTAATCGACCACCGCATCCAGCAGCGTCTCGATGCCCTTGTCCTTGAAGGCCGCACCGGCCAATACCGGCACGCCCGCACCGGCCAGCGTCGCCCGTCGGATCGCCGCGCGCAGCTGTTCGGCATCGATCGCGCGACCTTCCAGCCAGGCATCGGCCAGCAGTTCGTCGTGGTCGGCCACGGCCTCGACCAGTGCGTCGCGCTGCGGCTGCCACAGGGTGCGCGCCGCGTCGTCCCACGGGGTCACCGTGGTTACGGCACCATCCTGCCAGTGCAGCACGCGCTCATCGACCAGGTCGACCCAGCCGTTGAAGTCGCTTTCGCTGCCCAGCGGCACGCCCAGCGCCCACGGCCGCGCCCTCAGCTTGTCCTGCAGCTGCTCCAGCACGCGCTCGAACGAAGCGCCGACGCGGTCCATCTTGTTGACGAACGCGATCAACGGCACGCGATGGCGACGCGCCTGGCGCCACACGGTTTCCGACTGCGGCTGCACTCCATCCACGGCCGAAAACACAGCCACGGCGCCGTCGAGCACGCGCAGCGAACGCTCAACTTCAATGGCGAAGTCGATGTGGCCGGGAGTGTCGATCAGGGTCAGCCGATGCGGCGGCAGGTCGCGCGGCGCCCACTGCGCCTGCACGGCGGCGGCGCCGATGGTGATGCCACGTTCGCGCTCGATCGCCGAGAAATCGGTGGTCGCATTGCCGTCGTGCACTTCGCCGACGCGGTGAATCTCGCCGCTTTTCCACAGCAGGCGTTCGGTCAGCGTGGTCTTGCCGGCGTCGATGTGGGCAATGATGCCAAGGTTGCGACGGCGGGAAAGGACTTGGGTGTTCATGAGAAAGGTTCCTGCAAAGCCAACTTCGGGGGCCGCGCACCCCGGTTGGCGACAGGGCGCGCGGCTAGCGTTCGGTCTCGGCGATCTGGTGCATGGCACGTTCTCCTTGCGGTACATCGGGTTACGGGAAATGGAACTGCGGAAACGAAAAGAGCGCCCCGGAGGGCGCTCTGTCGAAGGTCCAGCGATGGCCGATTCAACGGCCTCGTGGGGCTCCAGGCAGACACGCCCGTTCCGCGCTTGCGCGGGTCAGGATGAAAAACTTCAGGAGCGGCATCCGGTTCATGGGGCGCATTCTAGACCTGCCAATCTGGCGCGCAAGTGAATATTGCGCACATTAATAGAACAATGAGGCCGACGGGTCTCGGGGTCGGATCCCTTTGCCACGGGCAAAGGGCTCTGACCCCAGCTCAGCTCACTTGCACTCATGCAGCTTGCGCGCCTCAGCCACGGTCGCAGCCTGGTCGTCCCCCATCGAGATCCATCCCTTCAACGACATCGCCGGATCCACCTGCGCCTGGCGCGGGCCGCCATGGACCACCACCTCGGTCCAGCTGCCGACCGGCGCCAGCTCCGACAGTCGCGCCGCCTGGTCGTCTTCGGTACTGAACATGTCGTCCGGCTCCGCAGGCTTGGCCTTGTTCACGGTCTCGGTCTTGCGCGCCCGGATCCGCAGCGCGCCATCGGCCATGCGCTGGGTAGTGACGTCATGGCGTTCCACCCCGTAGGCCCAGCTGCTCTCACCTGCGCGACGGGTCTCGCTACCGTCGTCTGCCACCACCACCGAATCCCCCGCCGCTTCGGCCACGGCCGCAAGCGAACCCAGGCCGGACATCATTGCCTGATAGGCAATCATCTGCCGCTGTTCAGCGGCCAGCGCAACGTCACCTGCCTTGCCGGCAGGAATCTGCAGGTACACCGCCTCCCTGCACAGCATCAGCACCTGCTGGTCATCCCAGCTGATGAGCACTTCATCACTGGCGAAATAGCGGGTCGTCACCGGAACCACAGGAGCACTCCCGCCGGCGGAATACCGGCTCTCGATCAGCGAGGCCTGCTCGGCGGCCTTGATCAGGGAGACCGAGGATGCGGACGCGGTGCTGGCGGCGCATACGGACGCGACCATTGCCGAGAGCAGCACGCCATGTGAAACAGTACGGATCATTGCATCAGTCCATTGAAGAGAACGAACCGCACATCATACGTCGCCAGGCAGAGCACGTTGATGCTCAGGTCACCACCACCAGTGGCACCCCACGCCTTGGGTGCTCCAGCACCACCACATCCTGCTGGTAGACACGCTGCAGGTTGTCTTCGGTGAGCACCTGCAGCGGCGTGCCATCGGCCGCCACCCTGCCCTGCTCCAGCAACACGATGCGGTCGGCATAGCCCGCGGCCAGATTCAGGTCGTGCAGCACCACGATCACGCACGCACCGGCTTCGGCACAGGCACGCACACTGCGCAGCGTGCGTTCCTGGTGACGCAGATCCAGCGCTGCGGTCGGCTCATCCAGCAGCAGCAGCGGCGTGTCCTGCGCCAGCACGCGCGCGAACGTGGTCCGTGCCGATTCACCGCCCGACAGCTGCTGCACCTCGCGCAGGCGCAGCGCCTGCAGTTCAGCGGCATCGATGGCCGCTTCCACCTGGGCGTCGTCCACGGCTGGATCCGGCGGATGCGGCAGCCGCCCCATCGCCACGACTTCTTCCACACTGAACGCGAAGCGCACGCCGTGCTCCTGCGGCATCACCGCGCGCTCGCGCGCCAGTGGCCCGGCCTTGTAGCTGGTCAGCGGCCGGCCCAGCAGACTGACTTCGCCCGCGTCAGCGCGCAGGTCACCGGCGGCGACCGCCAACAACGTGGACTTGCCCGCGCCATTCGGGCCAACCAGTGCAGTGACCGTCCCCGGCTCGAACGCGAGCGAGATGCCGTGCAGGATCTCGCGCTGCTGGCGACGTACCACCACCTCGTGCAGCTTCAACAACACGCTCATGGCGCGGCCTTGCGGCGCTGCTGCAGCACCAGCCACAGGAAGAACGGCGCGCCCAGCGCAGCCGAGAACAGGCCCAGCGGAATCTCCGCCGGCGGATCCAATGTGCGCGCGGCGGTGTCGGCCACCACGATCAGCAGTGCACCCAGCAGGCCTGACAACGGCAGCAACCAGCGATGACCAGGGCCGACCAGCAGGCGTGCCACGTGCGGCACCACCAGGCCGACGAAACTGATCGAACCGGCAAACGCCACCGCTGCACCCACCAGCAGCGCACTGAACGCCACCAGGCGGCGACGCGTGCGGGTGACATCCAGCCCGAGGTGCTGGGCCTGGCGTTCGCCCAGCGCCAGCATGTCCAGCGGCGTAGCCAATCGCTGCAGCGCGAACACACCGATGGCGAACAACGGCACCACGGCCACCACATCGGCCCAGTTGGCGCGCGCCAGCGAGCCCATCTGCCAGAACACCAGCGACTGCAGCTCGCTTTCGCTGGCGATATATGTGAGGAAACCGATCAACGCCGAGCAGAACGCGGCCATCGCGATACCGACCAGCAGCAGCGTGGCGTTGCCCGTACCCTTGCCGGGCCGGGCCAATGCGTAGGTCAGGCCGATCGCCAGTGCACCACCAGCGAATGCAGCCACCGGCACCAGCCAGCCGGCTGCGCCCGCAGCGCCGAGAACAATGGCAGCGACTGCACCCAGCGCGGCGCCCTGGCTGACACCGACAATGCCGGGATCGGCCAGCGGATTGCCGAACAGTCCCTGCAGGCTGGCACCGGCCATCGCCAGCGACGCACCGACCATCGCGCCCAACAGGGCACGCGGAATACGCAGCTGCCAGACCACGGCGAGATCGCGGCTGCTGACCGCCTGCGGATCGAGCAGACCCAGCTTCACCGCCAACGCCTGCATCACCTCCAGCGGCGGCAACCGCAACGGACCCACGGCGAACGAGGCCAGCACTGCCCCCAGCAGTGCCAGCAACGCCACCAGCAACATCGTCCGCCCGCGACGGCGGCGCCGATCCGCCGGACTCATGCCTTCGGCAACGCCGCCAGGGCCTTGGCCAGCGCCAGCGCACCAGCACCGGAACCGACACTGGTGTACTTCAGCTGCACATCCGGCATCACCCAGACCCGATTGGCCTGCCCGGCCGGGGTCTGCTTCAGCGTCGGGTACGCCTTCCACAGGCCCTCGGCACCGCCGAACAGCTGCAGGTCATGCTCGGTCACCAGGATCACCTCCGGCGCCGCGGCGACCACGCCTTCGTTGCTCAGCTGCGAGTAGTTCTTCACCCCTGCTTCGGTGCCGATGTTGACACCACCAGCCAGTGCGATCAGCTGCGCCGACGCACTGTCGGCACCCGCAACGGTGGGTGAGCCACCGGCGCCGGTGGCCGACACGTGGATCAGTCGTGGCGCATGGCCCAGGCCCTTGCCAATCGCTGCAGCCTCGTCGAGCTGACGCTGCACCTGCGTGGCAAGTGCCTGCCCTGCCTCGGCCAGCCCTAGTGCGGCGGCGACCTTGCGCACCTTGTCCGGCGCCGGCTGCAGGTCATCGATGACCACCGCCGGTTCGCCCACCTCACGCAGCTTCTTCGCCAGCTCGGTGTGGCGGCGCAGGCTGTTGCCGAGGAACAGCGAGCCCTGCAGGCTCAGCACGCCCTCCACGCCAGTGGTGCGATTGAACAGGAACTGGTGCGGGGCAGCCAGGCCGGCCTGGGTGGTGGTATTGGTCGGCGCGGCGAACACCTGCTTGTCCAGTCCGAGCGCCTCGATCACTGCGATCACGTCGTCACCACCGGCAATGATGCGGCTGGTATCGGCCACCTCGACGTCGGCGCCGTCATCGGAATGCACCTGGGCCGGCAGCACGGCCTTCTGGTCGCGCACGGCCGGCATGTCGGTGCCGGCCACGCGCTGCCAGCCTGCCGGCAACGCAACTTCGCCAGCCGCGGTTGCGGCGGCGGCGGGCTCAACCGGCTTGCCGGTGTCCGAGGGCGTCGATGAACCGCCACAGGCGGCCAGTGCCAGCGAGACAGCCAACGGAAGCGCACACAGGCGCAGACGGGACGCGATGTTCATGCTCGTTCTCCTTGCTGGCGGGGCGACGTGCACGCCGCCCCGCCGTGTGACTTACTGCTTCGGGGTGATGCGGGTGATGCGGTCACCCTTCGGGTCTTCGGCGCCGCGCGACTTGTTCACCGCGAACACGTTGCCCTTGCCATCGGCACGGACGTGGTTCGGCAACGTGCCGCCGTCGAGGTTGGCGACCACCTTGCCGTCACCGTTCACCACGGTGACCGTGCCAGCGCCACGGTTGCTGACGTAGGCCAGGCCGGACGCATCATCGAAGGCGACGTTCAGCGCGCCGGCGCCGACCGGCACATCGTGCAGCACCTTGCCGGCGGCCACATCGACGATCAGCAGGTTGTCGGTGCCCTGCGAGGCCACGTACAGGCGGTTGCGCGCTGCGTCGAAGGCCACGCCCGAGGCGCTGATCGAATTGCCCAGGTCAATGACCTTCTCGACCTTGCCGCTGGCCACGTCGATCACCGCCGCTTCCGGGGTGCCGATGCTGACGGTGAACAGCTTGCCGCCCTTCTCGTCCAGCACCAGGCTCATCGGGGTGAACTTGCCGTCGTCCACGCCGGACTCCAGCGTCACCGCCGGCAGCTCCTTGAGGGTCTTGGCGTCGAACACCGACAGGTGGTCCTCACCCGTGGCCGAGGCAAACACCTTGCCGTGGGTGCCATCAACCACCACGTCGCGCGCATGCGGCACGGCATCGACCGGGAACTGGTGGACCAGCGACAGGTCCTTCTGGCGGTAGACCGCGATGGAGTTCTGGCGGGTGTTGGTGACCCAGACATTGCCGTTGGTGTCATCCACGCCGACACCGTAGACCGCGTAGACCGCGCCATTGGTGCTGCCCGGCACCTGCGCCGGGGTGATCGCCTTGGTCACCTTCAGCGACTTCGGGTCCAGCTTCAGCAGCTGCGACTGGGTCACCGGCGGGCGGCCCACGGCCGAGGTCACGAACACCGCGTTGCTGGCGGCGCTGTAGGCGGACTGGTACAGGCCCGGCACCAGCTTGTTGGACTGGGTGGCGAACTGCGCCTGGCCGGACAGCGGCAGCTGCGGCGAGACGCGCAGCTTCAGCACGGTGGCTGCAGCCGGCTGGCTGGCGCGCACCACCACCGGGTGGGTACCAGGCACGGCATCGGCCGGAATGCTCAGCTGGGTCTTGAAGTTGCCATCGGCATCGACCACCAGCGGCTGCGTGTTGAGCACGCTGTCGCCACGCAGCAGGCTGACTTTCTGGCCCGGCACGAAACCGCGACCGACCACGTCGGCAGTGCTGCTGGGAACCACGTTCTCACCGCGCGAGACGACCTCACCCTTGAAGGTGGCGTTGGCCGGCTGATCGAACACCGGCTGTGCGGTGGCGGTCACGGCCAGCAACAGGCCAGCGGCGAGAGAGGTGAGACGGAAAGACGGACGGAACGACATGGAAGGCTCCTTGCACACGTAGGCCGCGCCACGTGACGCGGGATTCATCGGTTGCCTGGGCCGCTGCACATCGGCAGCCTCGCCTGGGTAGTGGGGTCGCATGCCTTGGCATGCGAAGGGATTCATTCGGCGGCGTTGTCACCACCGTTGGGCGCGCCGTCACCGGCGCTGCGGTCGGTCACGCCATACAGCTCGTGCAGCGCAGCGTGGAACGACGCGGGCAGCATCGGGCCATGGCCGAGGCCGGGGAACTCGCGGTACTGCACGCGCATGCCCGGCACCTTGGCCAACCGTTCGGACAGCTGCATCGCCGCATCCGGGGTGGCGCCACCGATGCGGCGCAGGTGCGCGACCACGCGCGGATTGTTCATGTCGCGCTTGCCGCGATCACCGACACGCTCGGCACCGCCCAGCATCAGCCAGAGCTTTGCCGGCTGGCCATGCACGTTCTGCACGAACTGCTGTTCCGGATCACCCAGCGCCGCACCCTGGCTCCACCACAGCGACGGACTGGCTGCCAGATAGGACTGGAACGCCGCCGGACGCGTGTACAGCGCATTGAGCACGAACAACCCGCCCAGCGAGTGGCCCCAGAGTGCTTGCTGCTGCGTATCAATGCGTGCGCGGCGCTCGACTTCCGGCTTGATGCGGCGTTCGATCACATCCAGGAACGCGGCAGCACCACCGCCAACCGCCTGGATCGTACCGCTCTCGTCGTCGGCGCGATCGATCCACGCGGTGTAGTCGCGGGTGCGCGCCTTGGAATCGATGCGCAGGTCGTTGTCGTAACCGATCAGCACCAGTACCGGCGGCGCCTTGCGTGCCGCCAGCTCGGCCAGCAACGGCTGATCCAGCACCATCGCCACGGCATTGCCATCCAGCGCGTACAGCACCGGCAGCGGCGCCTTGCTGGCCTTGGCCGGGATCGCCACATTCACCCGCCAGCGGCGTTGCTGGTCAGGGCTGTCCACCACGAAATGCTCGAAGCGATAGCTCGCCGCCGGCTCGTCGAGCACGGTGTGGCCGATCTTCTGCAGCGGATTGCGCTGCTGCGCATGGGCGTATGGGGTGGCCAGGAGCAGACCCATCATCAAGGCGACCAGGCCGCGGGCCAGTGGACCACGGCGCGAAGGCGGGACGAAATGCTTCATCAGCGGCGGCAGAAGCGGCTCACGGCCGCCGGTTCACAAGGGACCGCAGTCTACCTTAAACGCGAATGATTATCACATCGATCGAACGTCACACTGTGTATCACGCGCGCATGAGGGCCTTCGGCACGAAACGAGGCAATGGGCAGGCTGGATTCGCGCCACGGCCATACGGCAAGCTAGGCGGTATCAACAAGAACAGGGACTGTCATAGCGTGTACGCCATTTGCCGCAGCCTTGCCCGAAAAGGGCTCGACACGATTCGCCCACACGTCTTCCCCGTGAGCATACCGACCACCGAGAGGCCCGCGTGCAACATCTGCGGTTTCCGCCTGCGAGCATCCCGCGAGGCCATCGCCGAAAGGGAAACCCGCAGCTGTATTGGCTGCGGATCCACTCTGCGCTTCCGTGCCCTCATGGCAGCCCTGCAGTCGGAGATGGACCAAGCGCGGGAGATCCGCGTGCTTGAGCGGATCCCCAGGCGCGGACAGATCAAGGGAATCGGCATGACCGACGCCCATATCTACACTAATGCCCTGCGGCGCAAGTTCGATTACATCAATACCTACTTCCACAAGCGCCCCATGCTGGACATCCGTCACCCAGCCGCACACTACCTGGGAAAATATGACTTTGTTGTCAGCTCAGATGTGCTGGAACACGTGGATGGGCCCTGCGAGCGCACGCTCGGAAACCTGCGTGCATTGCTGAAGCCGGGCGGGCTGCTTGTGCTCACCGTTCCCTATGGATTTCACGAGGCCACGATTGAGCACTTCCCTGAGCTCAACGACTACCGGATCGAGGGCAAAGGTGCGGATCGGGTTCTTGTCAACATCACCAGCGATGGCAGGGAGCAACGATTCTCTGACCTGTCCTTCCATGGTGGTGACGGCTCAACTTTGGAACTGAGGATCTATTCGTATCCTCACCTGGTGCGATTGCTGGGGGAAGCCGGCTTTGTTGACGTCAAGCTGCACGATAGCCAATACCCGCAATGGGGCATCATCCACGACAGCCTGCTGGGCTTGCCTATAACGGCACGCGCTGCATAGGCCGTCAGCCCCCTCCGGTATCCTGCCTCGCGCAACCGACACCCCCTTGCAAATGACGAAGCCGGCATCACGCCGGCTTCGCCCCCCCCCGCTTCTGTAGAGTCGAGCCATGCTCGACTACCGCAGCCTCACGGCCCCGCGGGCACCGGACCGTAAACATTCTCTTGCGGCGTGCCCGGCAGCAGCGAGAAGATCATGATCACGATCCCACCGCCCGGCACCAGCGCCAGCAGGAACAGCCAGCCCGACTGGTTGCAGTCATGCAGGCGGCGCACGGTCACGGCAATCAGCGGCACGATCGTGGCCAGCCACATCACGCCCAGCAGCACCACCATGCCGATCAGGATGCCGGCCAGTGCATCGGGACTGTTGCGCAGGAGGATCGCCAGCACACCGGCCAGCAGCATCACCACAGTTGCGACCAGGAACAGGAACAGCTGGTACATCCAGTACTCTCGGCGGTTGGCGCGGCCCTCGAACTGGGCGTAGCGCTTCAACGGCAGAATCATTTCCTGCACGGCATCGATCCTTGAAAGAGAAGCCGCGCAGTGTGCCAAATGCACGCGCGCTGGACAATGTTGCGACGAACCACGCCCGGCTGCCATTGCCCCCTGTAGAGTCGAGCCATGCTCGACTGCTGTTCCAGAAGGCACCCGTAGTCCGTGCAAGAGCGAAGTCGAGCATGGCTCGACTCTACATGAACCGGGTCAGCGGCCCTTAGCTGCCCTTGCCGCTTCGCGCTCGGCGCGCAGCCGGTCCAGCTTTTCCTTCAGCTTGATTTCCAGGCCGCGCGGCACAGGGTTGTAGTACACGCGCTCGCCCATCGCATCCGGGAAACCGGTCTGGTCCAGTGCGATACCACCTTCGGCATCATGGTCATATTGGTACTCGGCACCGTAGCCCAGCTCCTTCATCAGCTTGGTCGGCGCATTGCGCAGGTGCAGCGGCACTTCTTCGGTGCCACTCTCGCGCACATCGGCCTTGGCCTGGTTGAAGGCCGCATAGCCTGCATTCGACTTGGCGGTGCTGGCCAGGTACAGCACCAGCTGAGCAAAGGCGAGCTCGCCCTCCGGGCTGCCCAGCCGCTCGTAGATGTCCCAGGCTTCCAGCGCCATGCTCTGCGCACGCGGATCGGCCAGGCCGATATCCTCGATCGCCATGCGGGTCAGTCGGCGCGCCAGGTAGGACGGATCGCAGCCGCCATCGAGCATGCGGGTCAGCCAGTACAGCGCGGCATCCGGATTGGAGCTGCGCACGGATTTGTGCAACGCCGAGATCTGGTCGTAGAACTGCTCGCCGCCCTTGTCGAAGCGACGGGTGCGGTCGGCCAGCACCTGGGTCAGGGTCTGCGGGGTGATGCGACCACCCTCCCCGCCCGCCAGCTCGGCAGCGATTTCCAACAGGGTCAGCGCACGTCGCACGTCGCCGTCGGCGGCGGTAGCGATTTCCAGCAGCAGCTCGGGGGCGACCTCGATACCCTCCTCGCCCAGGCCGCGTTCGCGGTCACCCAGCGCACGCTCCAGTGCCTCGACGATGTCGGTAGGCGAAACACCTTCCAGCACATGCACACGGCAGCGCGACAGCAGTGCGGAATTCAGTTCGAAGGATGGGTTCTCGGTCGTGGCACCGACGAACAGGATGGTGCCGCGCTCGATGTGAGGCAGGAACGCATCCTGCTGCGCCTTGTTGAAGCGATGCACCTCATCGACGAACAACACGGTGCGCCGGCCTTCGGCGAACCGTTGCGCCGCCTCGGCCAGCACCTGGCGCACTTCCGGCAGGCCGGACAGCACGGCGGAGATCGCACGGAACTCGGCGTCGGAATATTCGGCCAACAGCAGCGCCAGCGTGGTCTTGCCGCAGCCCGGCGGCCCCCACAGGATCATCGAATGCACGCGACCGGATTCGACCGCGCGGCGCAGCGCACTGTCCGGCGCCAGCAGGCGCTTCTGCCCGACCATTTCGTCCAGGGTGCGGGGGCGCATGCGCTCGGCCAGCGGGCGCATGTGTTCCCGATCGACGCTCAGCAGATCGGGTCCGGGGAATGAAGTGGAGCGATGTCTTGGCACCCGGTCATTGTACCGCGCCGGGTGATCACGATTCCGGTAGTGCCGGCCGCTGGCCGGCAGCCCCGCGATGTGTCGGAAATGAACCGAAGCCGGCGCAGCGAATCCATCAGTAAGTCGCTGATTCACATGGAGCATGCTTTCGCGGGGCCCGTGTGTCCTCATCAGTAACCGAGAATTTGGAACTCAACCATTCAGAAACCATTCGTGCGCGATCCCGAATCCAATGTCCTTGAGTTCGTTGCCGGCTGCGCGGTCGATGCGGACATCTACTATCTGGCTGCCGCCCTAGGCCCTGGGCATGAATACTACGACCCGGATCCAGGCCCACCCACCCGCATGTTCGTCTTTGGCCGCACCCCCAAAGAGGAGTGGTTCTACCATGACCTGCAGGACTTCCAGGTCATGTCCACAGAGTTTGTCCCAGAGGAAGAAGGCGGTCGCCCCCGTCGTGTGCTTGCCCTGGATTTCCATGGGCAGCTGGAAGATTACTCCCGTGCTGGGGCAACGATCGAGTACGTCCCGGCTGAAGGCGCCGACTTTCCCGGAGGTCTTACCCGTTTGCGACTGCTGGGCGACGTCCTTTTCTGCGCGGGCACAAGAGGACAGATCCATCATCGGGGCGACGGCGGATGGCGGCAGCTTCCAACCCAATTCGCGACTGCCTTCTGCGAGGAGGACGAAGACGAGTCGGATCTGGATGACTTCGTCAGTTGGCTCGAAGATTTCGGCCACCTGCTCGAACTGGGCGATGCTCCCGCACTTCCTCGAGATCCAATGGAACGCGACGCAGAGCTTCGCCGGAGATTCGCCGATTGGCGAGCCCACATGACCCATGTCCGGGAGGATGAAGGATTCAACCAGCTACTCGCTGAGTTCCGCGTGGGCAGCGTGAACGACCTCTGCGGAACGGGCTTTGCTGACCTCTACGCAATCGGCTCCCAAGGCCTGATTGCGCACTGGGATGGCTCGAGCTGGACCGTGCCCGAACAAGTCACTACTGCGGAGCTGCTTCATGCTTGCAGGACCGACCAGGGCCGCCTCGTCCTTGTAGGAATGCACGGCACCATCGTTACGGGCGACATCTCCGCTGGATTCGAGTGCCTCCAACACGAGGTCGGCGAAGGCATCAACTTCAACTCTGCGTGCCAGTACAAGCAACAGGTTTACATCGGCTCAGAGAATGGCGGCCTCTACGTCTACGGTCTAGAAACCGGCGTAGTTGAACCGTTGCTGGAAGGCATCCCCGAAGAACCGAGAGATGCAACGATTGTTGATATCAGTTCCGTCGGTAGCGTGCTTTGGGTGCTGACGCCCTGGGACCTGATTCGATTTGATGGCACCGCGTGGCAGGTGATCGTTCATCCGGACAACGGATGAGCTAGCCGAAAGCGTGTCAACCAAGGTTGACACCCACCAGGGCGGTGCCGGTTGACACCCACCAGGGCAGGTAGCGCCGGGCCATGCCCGGCATCCCCGATCAGTTGCCGATGACGTCGGTGCCCTTCGGCGGGGTGAAGCTGAAGGTGCCGGCAGCAAAGCCCGGGTTGCGCTTCCAGCCACTGAAGCTGATCACGGTGCGCTGACCAACCGCATCGGTGATTTCCATCTTGGCCAGACCCTGGGCATTGAAGCCCAGCGCGGCGTACTGGAAGCTGGCTTCGGTCTCGCGCTTCGGCGACAGCGACAGCCACTGCAGGCCGTCGCGCTGCGCGGCCTCTTCGCTGACGTCGTACTGCTGTTCCAGCAGCGCCGGGTTGATCAGCGCGGTCAGCGGGCTGTTCTGCTCTTCCTTGCCCTGCTCGCGAACAGTGGCCTGCTCCAGGTCCGGCTCGTACATCCAGACCTTCTTGCCATCAGCCACGATCAGCTGTTCGTGCGGGCGCACGTATTCCCAACGGAACAGGCGCGGCGCCGACAGGGCCACCCGGCCGCTGGTCGATTCCTTCACCTTGCCACGGCTGTCGAACACCTGCTGGCTGAACTGGCCATCCAGGCCCTTCAGGCCGCTGGTGAAGGTCTTCAGGTCATCGCGGGCGCCAGCCCAGGCACTGCCGGCGGCGGCGCAGGCCACGGCCAGGGTGGTGGTGGCAAGGAAACGGCGGAAGCGGAAGTTCATGCGGGAATCCTGTGGGCGCGGGCGCCAGGAAAGGTGGTTGCCAGTGTGCCCAAATAAAGATGAATGGGCGATCAGGGCGACATTATGCCGCCCTGAACGTCCATCGGCGATTCAGCCGCCGGAGCCCGGCAGCTTGCCGTACAGCACCTGGCCACGGAAGCCACGACGCACTTCGCGGTACAGCGCGCGGAACGCCGGATAGTCCTGTGGCTGGCACAACGCCTCCGGCCCACGCACCGCGTTCTGCTGCAGGCGGTGGTGCACGATCACGTCCTGGCCCTCGCGGCTCCAGTCGACTCGATAATCGCCGGCGGCATTCGCAAAACGCTGGCTGGCCGGGATGGCGATGATCGGCGCATTGGCCGGGAACTGCAGGCGATAGGTTTCCTCGCGCAGGCTGGCATTGCAGTAGAACGGCGTCTCGTTGGCCGGCGCCGAGGCGGTGGCGTACAGGCCGCGCACCGATTCACCACCCGGCGGGTCCGGCACGGCCATGCCGCCGGCCACGCTGAAGTCGGCGTAGTCCTCGGCCTGGAACGCCATGCGGTAGCCAAACGGCCGGGTCAGGTCGACCGGCACGCCCTGGATCTGCAGCTGCCCTCGCCCATCGAAACCGGACGCGGCCATGATCTGCTCTTCAGCGCGCGCACGGTTCTGCGCGTTGAGCTGGGAGAACTGGGCGCGCATGCCGATCTCGGCGTTCTCGCCCAGCTTCGGAATCGTCTCGCCGCGCAGGTTGCCGTTGGCGTCGAAGGTGAAGCGCACCTCCATCGAGGTGGCATTGCGCTCCGGCGTATTGGCCGGGGTGCGCGCCAGTGAGGCATCGCGGGTACGCATCACCGGTGCGCCAAGGTCACCTTCCGGCAGCTGCCCGAAGCGCGCCCACGCGGTGGTCGAATCCAGGTACAGATCGAATTCGGGGATGTAGGTGATGGCGTGGTTGAAGCGGCCCAGCACCGGGATCTTCGGCAGCGTCGGGCCACCGCTGGCACCGATCAGCACCGGCGAGCTGGCGATGCCCTTGGCCGCCAGCAGCGCCTCCAGGATCGTCACATGGTCCTTGCAGTCACCATAGTGGTTGTCGAGAATGCTCTGCGCACTGTTCGGCTCCAGGCCACCATTGCCCAGGTACACCGCCACGTAGCGGATGTTCTGCGCCACCCAGCGGTACAACGCGTCGGCCTGCTCGCGACGGTCGCTGATGCCAGCGGTGATCTCATCGGCCAGCGCCTGCAGTTCCGGCGTGACCTGCGCGGCCGGGCCGGCCTTGAGCTGGTAGGCGCGACCCATCTGCGACCAGTCACGATAGGTGCTGGCCATGATGTTCGGGCCGAACTCCCAGCCCGCCGCCGACCAGTTCTGTGCTGGCATGGCTTCGCGACGCTGGTAGCGCCAGCGCCACTGTGCCTGGCCGTTCTTCACCGTGGGGCGATCACTACCCTGCACGCCGCGGCTGTCGACGAACATCGGCAGGTTGGCCGGCGCACTCAGGGTGACCTCGGCGTCCTCGTACTCGGTGAAGACATTGAAGGTCTCCCACAGGCCGAAGTAGCCGGGGAAGTACGGCGTGGCCTGGGTGCGGCGCACCTGGTAGAACAGGCGCGTGCCCGGGGCCAGGTTCGGGAACACGATCACCCGCACCTTGCGGTCGGCATACATCGCCGCCGAGGCGCTGGAATAGCTTTCCTGGGTGTAGATGCGGTCGGCCGGCACGTCGCGGCGCTGGCCGTCGGCGGTGATGGTGTAGGCGCCGAGTACTTCCAGCGTCTCCATCTTCTCGCTGTAGCTCAGCCGCACCTGGCTGAACTGCTCGACCGAGGCCTTGGTCTTGAGCAGGACTTCGTAGGTTTCGGTCTGCACATTGCCCGCATCCGGCCGCACCTGGTAGTCGGCCCGGTAACGGACAATGCTGAAATTATTGCTGGCTTCGGTATCGCCGCTGGTGGAAGGCGGCGCCGTGGCGGGCGCGGAGGTGGCGGTGTCTGCCAGTGCCGGGCCGGCAGCCAGGAAGGCTGCCAGCGCCAGTGCCAGCGCGCTTGGTACGGGGTGAAGCATGCGTCGGTTCCTTGGACGTCGTGGGGGATACGTCGGGTCTTACTTCGGCGGCGGCGGTGCCAGCACCGTGCGGTCGCCATTGTGCTCGGGCGGACTGACCACGCCGGCCGCTTCCATGGCCTCGATCAATCGCGCTGCACGGTTGTAGCCGATCTTCAGCCGGCGCTGCACGCCGGAAATCGAGGCACGGCGGGTCTCGGTGACCACCCGCAGCGCTTCGTCATACAACGGGTCGGACTCATCGCCGGCAGAGCTGTTCTCGGGCAGGCCGGTAGCGCCGACGACCACGCCGTCGCCCATCGTCTGCACTTCGTCCAGTACGCCGTCGACGTAGTCGGCCGGGCCCATCGCCTTGAGGTGTTCGACCACGCGATGCACTTCCTCGTCGGAGACGAAGGCGCCGTGCACGCGCTCGGGCATGGCGGTACCCGGCGGCAGGTACAGCATGTCGCCGTGGCCGAGCAGGGTTTCTGCGCCGGACTGGTCGAGGATGGTGCGCGAGTCGATCTTGGAACTGACCTGGAAGGCGATGCGGGTCGGGATGTTGGCCTTGATCAGGCCGGTGATCACGTCCACCGACGGGCGCTGCGTGGCCAGGATCAGGTGGATGCCGGCCGCACGCGCCTTCTGTGCCAGGCGCGCGATCAGCTCTTCCACCTTCTTGCCGACGATCATCATCATGTCGGCGAATTCGTCGATGAAGATGACGATGAACGGCAGCGTCTCCAGCGGACGCGGCGCCTCACCCAGTTCCGGGTTCGGCTTGAACAGCGGGTCCATCAGCGGCTGGCCGGCGTCCTGGGCTTCCTTCACCTTCTTGTTGAAGCCCGCCAGGTTGCGCACGCCCACCGCGCTCATCAGCTTGTAGCGGCGCTCCATCTCGGCCACGCACCAGCGCAGGCCGTTGGCGGCCTCCTTCATGTCGGTGACCACCGGCGCCAGCAGGTGCGGGATGCCCTGGTAGACGCTCAGTTCGAGCATCTTCGGGTCGATCATCAGCATCCGCAGGTCTTTCGGCGAGGCCTTGAACAGCAGGCTCAGCACCATCGCGTTGACCGCCACCGACTTGCCCGAACCGGTGGTACCGGCCACCAGCAGGTGCGGCATGCGCGCCAGGTCGGCCACGGTCGAGCGGCCGGCGATGTCCTTGCCCAGCGCCAGGGTCAGCACGCTGGCCGACTTGTCGTACTCCTTCGAACGCAGCAGCTCGGAGAGGTAGATCATCTCGCGGGTGACGTTGGGAATTTCCAGGCCGATCACCGATTTGCCCGGAATGACGTCGACCACGCGCACCGACTTCACCGACAGGCCGCGCGCGATGTCCTTGTCCAGCGAACTGATCTGGCTGACCTTGATGCCCGGCGCCGGCTCGATCTCGAAACGGGTGATGACCGGGCCCGGGTTGGCGCCGACCACCTGGGCGTCGATGCGGAAGTCCTTCAGCTTGAACTCGATCTGCCGCGACAGCGCGTCCAGGGTTTCCTTGTCGTAGCCCACCGGCTGCGGCTTCGGGTCGTCCAGCAGGGCCAGCGGCGGCAGGTCCGATCCGTCGCCGTTGACGCCCCGGAACATCGGGATCTGCGTGTCGCGCTTGGCCCGGTCACTCTTCTCGATCACCGGCTCCGGGCGTGGCTCGATCTTCACCGGCTCGCGCTTGGCGCGCACCTCGGCATCGGCCTTGCGTACCTCCTGGCGTTCCTCGCGCATCACCCGGGTCTGCTGCCACTCGGTGACTTCTTCCTTCTTGCGCGCCAGCAACGGCGCCAGCGACATCACGCCGCGGCCGATCTTCTCCATCACCGTGAACCAGGACAGCCCGGTGGCGAGGGTGATCGAGGCCAAGAGCAGCACCAGCACGAACAGGTTCGCGCCCAGCGCACCGAAGCCCACCGTGAGCGAATTGCCGACCAGCTTGCCGAGGATGCCGCCGGCACTGGAGACGTCGCCACTGAACAGGCGCACATGCAGGAAGCCGGTGCCGGCGATCAGGAAACCGACCAGGCCAACCAGGCGCAGTGCCGGGTCCAGATCGTTCTCGCCCTTGCTCTCGCGCTTGAGGCCGAACATGGCGATCCACGCCAGCGCGCCCAGCACCACCGGCAACAGGAAGGCGATGTAGCCGAACAGCTGCAGCAGCACGTCGGCGATCCAGGCGCCGGCGCGGCCGCCGAGGTTGTGCACCGGCGCGACCACGCTGCCGGTGTGCGACCAGCCCGGGTCGGTCGCTGAATAGGTGAACAGACTGGCCGCCAGGTACAGCAGCGCCGGCGCGATGGCGATCAGGCCAAGGTCGCGCCAGAGGCGTTGGCGGCGTGGATTGTCGGTCGTCGCCGCCGCGGCCGTGCGACGTGACGCCTTGCTGTCGTCGGACTTGGAGCGTTCGGGGACCTGCTTCGCCACCTTAGACCATACCTTTGGAATGCGCTGTTAGTGATTGATAATAAATGAGACGGCGTCAGTTTTCAGTTATGCGACATCTGACAGGGCAATCAGAGGGCCGGAACCACTGCTGGATGACGGCGTTCTGTTCATCGGCTTGAATCGCCCTGCCCCAGCCGCCACTCTATGACCAGCCACGGATGCTGCGCAAACATCGCCAGCGCCTTGTCCCATCTACCTTTTCGCGAGTCTACATGAGCACCAGCCTGCCCTCCCGCCACCAGCGCCTCGTCATCCTCGGTTCCGGCCCGGCCGGTTGGACCGCCGCCGTCTACGCCGCCCGCGCCAACCTGAAGCCGGTCGTCATCACCGGCCTGCAGCAGGGTGGCCAGCTGATGACCACCACCGAGGTGGACAACTGGCCGGGTGACGCCCACGGCCTGATGGGCCCGGACCTGATGGCGCGCATGCAGGCCCATGCCGAGCGCTTCGAGACCGAGGTCATCTTCGACCACATCCACACCGCCGATGTGTCGCAGCGCCCGTTCAAGCTGATCGGCGACAGCCACGAGTACACCTGCGATGCTCTGATCATCGCCACCGGCGCCACCGCCAAGTACCTGGGCATCCCGACCGAGGACGAGTTCAAGGGCCGCGGCGTGTCCGCCTGTGCCACCTGTGACGGCTTCTTCTACCGTGACCAGGACGTGGTCGTGGTCGGTGGCGGCAACACCGCCGTGGAAGAGGCACTGTACCTGTCCAACATCGCCCGCAAGGTCTACCTGGTCCACCGCCGCGACACCCTGAAGGCGGAAAAGATCATGCAGGACAAGCTGTTCAAGAAGGTCGCCGAAGGCAAGATCGAGACCGTCTGGCACCACCAGGTGGAGGAAGTGCTGGGCAACGACGCCGGCGTGACCGGTGTGCGCGTGAAGTCCACCCTGGACGGCAGCACCCGCGACATCGACGCCCACGGCTTCTTCGTGGCCATCGGCCACCACCCGAACACCACCCTGTTCGACGGCCAGCTGGCGATGAACAACGGCTACCTGGAAATCCGCTCGGGCCTCGGCGGCAATGCCACCCAGACCTCGGTGGAAGGCGTGTTCGCCGCCGGCGACGTGGCCGACCAGCACTACCGCCAGGCGATCACCTCGGCCGGCTTCGGCTGCATGGCCGCACTGGACGCCGAGCGCTACCTGGACGCACAGGGCAAGGCGAGCTGAGAGGCGAACCTGCATCCGTAGAGTCGAGCCACGCTCGACTCATGCAAAAGGCCGACGCCAGTGCGTCGGCCTTTCTGTTTCATCTGCCCTATCCTTTCCCCATGCCTTCCCACCGTTTCCTCGACTCCCTGCAGTCCGTTTCCGCCACCGACTGGGATGCCCTGCACGACGGCCGCAACCCCTTCGTCAGTCATGCCTTCCTTTCCGGGCTTGAACAGCACGGCTGCCTGCGCGAGGACTGGGGCTGGCAGCCCCGGCACTTCACGCTGTGGGAGGGCAACACGCTGGTCGGCGCCATTCCGGGTTACCTGAAGACCAACTCCCACGGCGAATTCGTGTTCGACCATGCCTGGGCCAACGCGTATGCCCGTCATGGCCGCGACTACTATCCGAAGTGGCTGGGCGCGGTGCCGTACTCGCCGGTCACCGGCCCGCGCCTACTGGCCCGTCACGATCTGGAGCGCGCCGCGTTGCTGTCGGCATTGCGCGAGACGCTGCCGCCACTGGACGTCTCCTCGGCCCATATCAACTTCCACACCGCAGGTGACGAGGCGTTGTTCGGCGATGACTGGCTGCTGCGCGAGGATGTGCAGTTCCAGTGGCAGAACCCGGGCGACTGGGCCACGTTCGAGCAGTTCCTCGGCGCGATGGACCACAAGCACCGCAAGAACATCCGCCAGGAACGGGCCAAGGTCACCCGCCAGGGCATCACCTTCCGCGTGGTGCACGGCGACGAGGCCAGTCGCGCCGACCTGCAGGCGATGTACCGCTTCTACCTGCAGACGTTCCTCGAGTACGGCAACGCCCCGGCACTGACTGAGGCCTTCCTGCGCCATCTGGCGATTTCGCTGGGGCGCGGGCTGGTACTGTTCCTGGCCGAACAGGACGGCGAGCCGATTGCCGGCGCGCTATGCCTGCGCGGTGGAGACACGCTGTACGGCCGTTACTGGGGCGGCGCCACGCTGCCCGGCCTGCACTTCGAGGCCTGCTACTACCAAGGCATCGAGTATTGCCTGCGCGAAGGGCTGACCCGCTTCGAGCCGGGCGCACAGGGCGAGCACAAGCTGGCACGCGGTTTCCTGGCGACGCTGGTGCACAGCCGGCACTGGGTGGCCGATCCGGACTTCGCGGAAGCGCTGCAGGAGTGGTGCCGGCAGGAGCGACAGAGTGTGCGGCGCTACCAGCAGGAGCTGCAGGGGCATGGGCCGTTCCGCGTAGAACCGTAGAGGCGCGCTTGCTCGATTGGCGCGGTACCGAAAAGCGTGCCAACCAAGGTTGGCACCTACCAAGGCAATAGCGAGGGCGCTGTGCTCAGGTGCACTGCCAGAAGTGCCCGCTCACCTGGCACTTTGCACACCAGAACGTATAGAGCATGCCGCCGCTGCCCCACAGCAGCGTGCCCTCACCCGTGGTCGGCAGTGTCGAATCCAGCTGCATCACGAACGGCATCTCTTCGCCGCAATCGATGCACGCCGGGTACCAGGCACTCTGCACCCAGCTCGGCGCGCCGCCCACGCGCGACAGGTTCTGCCGATGATTGGACTGGCCCCAGTCCTGTTGTTGCCAGCGCGCACTGCCCATGGCGACCAGACCCACCTCGGCCTGCATCAGGTCGCCACTGTCGGTGGGTGTGTTCGGTACCTCACGGTGCTGGCTGGGGTGGCAGCTGGGCAGGCCGGCCGCATCATGGCGATAGAAACGCACGGGCGGGTCTTCCCAGCCGCAGCAGTCCAGGCACAGCCCCAGCGTGATCTCGCCCGACGCGCCCGGCTGCAGCGCGGCGGCATCGGTCTGCAGCAGGCGCTGAAGCGGCGCATGGCAGCTGCTACACAGCGCTTCCAGCGGCCCTCCCATCTGCCCAGCATGGTGTACCTGCCCACCATTCCAGGTCGGGTGCAGGCGCCAGGTGCGCTTGCGCCAGCTCGGTTCGTCCGCCTGCTGCGCGCGATGCTGTTCGCGGCCGAAGCGGAAGTGCAATGGCCGCTCGCCATGCAGGCGACGCGGCTGCGGACCTTCGGCGACGCCGGCCCAGTGCGCCCAAACCTCTGCATCCAACCGCCCCCAGTCGACCAGGTAGCCGCGAGCAATGGCGTAGGTTTCGGGCTGGGCGGCGAGCAGCAACGCCCTGGCCCGCGCCATTTCGCGATCGTCATCGGCTTCGGCCAGGATCTGCGCCCAATGCGCGGCCGTCGCGCTGGGCAGGCCCTGCCAGACCTGCGTGGCCAACTGCACCTCATCCTCACTGGCGACCGCCAGCAATGCCTCCCAATCGTCCTGCAGCACCTGCGGCGCCTGATAGCTGGTGAACTCCATCACGCTCGTCAACACGTCACCGCGCTCGCCCGCGCGATAGCGGCGCCACGCGTCGGCCGCGACCGCGGGCACCGCGTCATCCGGCAGCAGGTCCAGTGCCATGTCGAGGAAGGCCGAGCTCGGCGAAGGCCGCGCCAGCGCCTGCAGCATCAACTCTCCCAGCCGACGCGGCTGTTCAGTGGCCAGTGACAGCAGCATGCCTTGGCTGTCGTTGCGCGTGCGCGGGGCGTCATGCAGGTCGAGGATGGCGCTGATCGAGTCACTCATTCGGAGGCTCCTTGCCGGTGAACAGTGATGGTGCCAGACATCACGAATCACCACGACGAATACAATGGCCCCATGACCCGCCAGCTGCCCTGGCGCCTGGCCGATGCGCCGGACGCCCCCTTCCCTCCGGCCGAGACCGCACTGCGCCAGCCCGATGGCCTGCTGGCGGTGGGCGGCGACCTGCATCCGGTGCGTCTGCTCAATGCCTACGCCGGCGGTATCTTTCCGTGGTTCAGCGAGGGTGAGCCAATCCTGTGGTGGTCGCCGGACCCGCGCATGGTGTTCCGCACCGACGGCGTGCATCTGTCCAGCCGCTTCCGCCGCCAGCTGCGCAGCAGCACGTGGGAGATCACCGCCGACACCGCCTTCAGCCAGGTGATGCGCGCCTGCGCCGCCGCACCACGCCCTGGCCAGGACGGTACGTGGATCAGCCCGGTGATGGTCGAGGCCTACAGCCAACTGCACGACCTTGGCTTCGCCCATTCCTTCGAAGTCTGGGATCGGCAGACACTGGTCGGCGGCATCTACGGCGTCGCGATCGGCGCCATGTTCTTCGGCGAGAGCATGTTCAGTGGCGCCAGTGGCGGCTCCAAGATCGCCCTGGCCGCGTTGGCAGCCACCCTGCGTGGCTGGGGCTGGGAACTGATCGATGCCCAGGTGGAGAATCCGCACCTGCTGCGGATGGGCGCCGAGCACCTGCCGCGCGCGGACTTCCTGGAGCACGTCCGTCAGGCCGTCCAGCGTGACGGCCGTGAAGGCCCCTGGACCCAGGCGGTAGGACGCTTGCCAGCACAGCGTTTGGCCGAGGGTTAACACAAACTTTGCAAGCCGGGCCCATCACGCGTAAAATACCGCGCCTTAGGCCCAGCGTGGCCGTTTTCTGAACCGCACAGGACTACATGTCGAAAGACGATTCCATCGAGTTCGAGGGCACCGTCAGCGAGACGCTGCCGAACACCACTTTCCGCGTTCGTCTGGAAAATGGGCACGAAATCATCGCCCACATCTCCGGCCGCATGCGCAAGAACTACATCCGCATCCTCACCGGTGACCGGGTCAAAGTTGAAATGACCCCGTACGACCTGACCAAGGGTCGTATCACCTACCGCATGAAGTAAGCGGTCGGCGCATTGCGCCACTCCGACAGGGCCGGCCTCGCTGCTGGCCCTTTGTCGTGCGCGGAAGAAAGCGACCGGCACCGGGACCGCTCGAGTTTCGTCCCTGTCCGAAATACCGCATCGCGCCGCGACTCTAGACTCAATGCGTTCTTCACAGAAGGCGTTGCGCGCATGACCTACCTGATCGTCCTGGACCCCCAGTCCGTCACCAGCCGCTGCTACGCCAGCAAGGGCCCGGACGGCACCTGGTTCGGCCAGCCCTGCCTGGTCTGCACCAGCATGGACGCCTCGCACCCGCTGTACCTGGCCGTGCAGCGCGAGATTCCGCATATGGGCAGCACCCTCAAGCAGCGCCTGCACATTCCGCACGAGGCGGTCGCCTTTGTCATCGAAGACGGCGGCGACCAGGGGCGCCAGCAGGGATTCCGTTCGATCGCGGCCTGAGGCGCCAAAGGTCATCGTGACCGATCTCACCGTGGCGTCGGTCAGCCCTGCTTGCGGCAGATTCGCATTTGCAGCGGCGGCGGCATCTTGGGATCCGATCCAGTCCGGATCGCTGCCCCCTGCCCCGCCATGAACCTGTCTTCCCTGCTCATCCCCCTGGCTTTGTCTGCCGTCACCCTGCTGGCGTCGTCCGCCCATGCCGCCGACACCGCGCCGGCACAGTGCGTATCACTGACCGGCGAACAGCAGATCGTTCGCGCCGGCGCCGACAAGAACATCCTGCTTCGCTCCGGCGAAGACCACTATGTTGTGCATTTCCGCAACAGCTGCCCTTCTGCCGTACTGGCCACCCGCCTCGGCTTCAAGACCGACGGCAAAGAAGCTGACGAGCTGTGCAGCGAGGGCCGAAGCGCACTGGACACAGGTCGCGGCAGCTGCGAGGTTGCGCGCATCGAGCCGATCGATGCCGAGCGATTCAAGCGTGAGGCGCGCCGCCGCAGCCGCTGACCCCAGACAGGACAAGGGCGGCCGAAGCCGCCCTTGTCGCGATATACGTCAACGCGTCGCGGCAACCAGCGACAACACTCTCGGTTGCGCGCGCTGCCGTGCCAACCAGAGATCGTAGCTGGATTGCAGCCCCATCCAGAAAACCGCAGTACTCACCCCCGCCATCTCAAGGCGGATGGCCAGGTCAGGACTGATGCCCGCCTTGCCGTTCAGAACCCGCGAAAGGGCTACCCGCGACATTGCCAGGCGCTCGGCCGCTTCGGTCACAGACAGATCCATTGGATCAAAGACCATTGCCTTGATCGCCTGCCCGGGATGCGGATGGTGATGAATCATGCGCGGCCTCAGTGATAGTCCAGGTAATCCAGCAGCTCCACGTCGCTGCCGGCGAAACGGAAGGTAATCCGCCAGTTTCCATTGACCCATACAGACCAACGCCCTTTCAGGCCGCCCCGGAGCTTATGCAGACGCAATCCAGGCAAGGCCAGATCCTCAGGACCCGAAGCAACATCCAGGATCGACAGGATCAACAACACCTTGCTGGCGTGACTGTGGCGGATTCCACTGCTACTGCCGGAACGGTAGAGCCGCTCGAGGCCCCTGTGGCGAAAACCGATGATCATCACTGTATCCTGTATCGTTTCGCGATACAACCAGGGCAACACCCTATCGCGACCAGAAGACAGCATTGGCACCTCCGTTCCGTTCAAGCAAGGCCGCGGACGACGGCCCCACTGGAAACAACAAGGGCGGCCGAAGCCGCCCTTGTCATTTCCAGTCTTTCACGCCAAGCCTATGGCATCAGCTCATTCCACCGTGACCGGCAGCAGCCGCTCCGGCTCAGCCTGGGTCTCGACCACCAGCTCGTCATCGCGGACATCGATGCTGACCTTGCCACCGTTGACCAGCTTGCCGAACAACAGCTCGTCGGCCAGCGGACGCTTGATCTTGTCCTGGATCACGCGGGCCATCGGGCGGGCACCCATCAGCGGGTCGAAACCATGGTGGGCCAGCCAGTCGCGCGCGGTCGGGGTGGCCGACAGGCTGACGTGCTTGTCCTGCAGCAGCATCTCCAGCTCGATCAGGAACTTGTCGACCACGCGCAGGATGTGCTCGAAGCCCAGCGCCTGGAACTGCACCACCGCGTCAAGACGGTTGCGGAATTCCGGGGTGAAGCTGCGGCGGATGGTCTCCATCGCGTCGGTGGCATGGTCCTGCTTGGTGAAGCCGATCGACCGCCGCGAGGCCTGCGCGGCGCCGGCATTGGTGGTCATCACCAGCACCACGTTCTTGAAGTTCGCTTCGCGACCGTTGGTATCGGTCAGCACACCGCGGTCCATCACCTGCAACAGGATGTTGAAGATGTCCGGATGCGCCTTCTCGATCTCATCCAGCAGCAGCACGCAATGCGGCGTCTTGACGATCTTCTCGGTCAGCAGGCCGCCCTGGTCGAAACCGACGTAGCCCGGAGGCGCGCCGATCAGGCGGCTGATCGAATGCGGCTCCATGTACTCGGACATGTCGAAGCGGACCAGCTCGATGCCCAGCTGCAACGCCAGCTGCTTGGTCACTTCGGTCTTGCCGACACCGGTCGGGCCGGCGAACAGGAAGTTGCCGATCGGCTTTTCCGGGTTGCCCAGACCCGAACGGGCCAGCTTGATCGCCGAGGACAGCGTCTCGATGGCCGGGTCCTGGCCGAAGATCACCATCTTCAGGTTGCGCTCCAGGTGCTGCAGCACATCCTTGTCGGTGGCACTGACCTGCTTGGCCGGGATCCGCGCCATCTTGGCCACGATCGCCTCCACTTCCTCGACGTCGATCAGTTCCTTGCGCTGGCCTTCCGGCAGCAGGCGCTGGCGGGCGCCCGCCTCGTCGATCACGTCGATGGCCTTGTCCGGCAGCAGGCGGTCGCCGATGTGCTTCACCGACAGGTCCACCGCCGCCTGCAGCGCCTCGTCGGAATAGGTCACACCGTGGTGCAGCTCGTACTTGGACTTCAGGCCCTGCAGGATCTCGTAGGTCTCGCCGACGGTCGGCTCGACGATGTCGATCTTCTGGAAGCGGCGGGCCAGCGCCCGGTCCTTCTCAAAGATGCCACGGTACTCCTGGAAGGTGGTCGAGCCGATGCAGCGCAGCTCACCGGACGCCAGCGCCGGCTTGATCAGGTTGGAGGCATCCATGGTGCCGCCCGACGCCGAGCCAGCACCGATGATGGTGTGGATCTCGTCGATGAACAGCACCGCATTGGGCACCTTCTTCAGCCCGGTCAGCACGCTCTTCAGGCGCTTCTCGAAGTCGCCGCGGTACTTGGTGCCAGCCACCAGCGCGCCCAGGTCGAGCGAATAGATCACCGCATCGGCCAGAACGTCGGGCACCGAGCCCTCGACGATGCGGCGGGCCAGGCCCTCGGCGATGGCGGTCTTGCCTACGCCCGCCTCACCCACGTACAGCGGGTTGTTCTTGCGGCGGCGGCACAGGACCTGGATGGTGCGCTCGATCTCGTCGGCTCGACCAACCAACGGGTCGATGCGACCCGCCCGGGCCTGTTCGTTGAGGTTGCTGGCGAACTCGGTCAGGGCATCACCCTTCGGCTCGCCCTCCCCGCCTTCGATGCGGCCTTCGCCCTCGGAGGAGGACGACGGCTGCTCGCCTTCCTCGCCCAGCTTGGCGATGCCGTGGGACAGGTAATTGACCACATCCAGCCGGGTGACATCCTGCTGGTTGAGGTAGTAGACGGCGTGCGAGTCCTTCTCGCCGAAGATGGCGACCAGCACATTGGCGCCGGTGACCTCCTTCTTGCCCGAGGACTGCACGTGGTAAACGGCCCGCTGCAACACGCGCTGGAAGCCCAGGGTCGGCTGGGTATCGCGGCCGTCATCTTCGGCCAGGCGGGACACGGAGGCCTCGATGGCCTGCTCCAGCTCCTGGCGCAGGCGTTCGGCGTCGGCGCCACAGGCCTTCAGTACGGCCTGGGCGGACGGGTTGTCGAGCAGTGCCAACAGCAGGTGTTCGACCGTCATGAACTCATGCCGGGCCTCACGGGCGCGCTTGTAGCACTGGCCGATGGTGTGTTCGAGGTCTTTGCTGAACATGGATTACTCCGGCGGCAGATGGGGACAATATGCGGCCTGACTACGCGATTTCCATCACCCTAGCGGATTGCTGCGTTCAGATGGCGTTATCAGTGCGAATCGCTTGATCTTCATTCACTCCAGGACAGCCCACCCAGCATGAGCGAACCCTACCTGAGCCGCTGGCGATTGCGGCGTGATGGCGCAGCCATCGAAACGCCCCATGCCCGGCTCTGGCCGGTGCTGACCGCCACCGGCGAGCCGGCCATGCTGAAGATCAGCAGCGAAACCGAAGAGCAGAACAGCCATCGCCTGCTGCGTTGGTGGGACGGTGACGGCGCCGCCCGCCTGCTGGCCCACGAGGGGCCGGCGATCCTGATCGAACGTGCCGGCGGCGACTCGCTGCGGCAACGTTCGATCAAGGGCGACGATGACACCTGCACCACGGTCCTGTGCCAGGTCCTGCAACGGCTGCACCGGCCACGGAGCGCACCGCCAGCGGAACTGGTCTGCCTGCGAACATGGTTCGCCGACCTGCTGCAGCCAAGGGCTGCGCTGCCGCCACTGCTGGAACAGTGCAGATCGCTGGCGGAGGGACTGCTGCAGCAGGAACAGGAGATCCGGCCGCTGCACGGCGACCTGCACCACGACAACGTGCTGGATTTCGGCGCGCGCGGCTGGTTGGCGATCGACCCGAAGCGGCTGCTGGGCGACCGCGCGTTCGATTACACGACGATGTTCAGCAATCCGGACCTGTGCGGCCCCGGCATCCATGTGGCCACCCGACCCGAGCGGTTTGCCACCCGGCTGGAACAGGTCGGCGCGCTGGCGGGCCTGGAACGCACGCGCCTGCTGCGCTGGATCGCAGCCAGCGCGGGGCTGTCAGCGGTGTGGTTCCGGGATGATGGCGACCCCGCCGAAGTCGACGAGGCGGTGGCGAGAATGGCGCTGGAGGCGTTGGCGGAGGGCTGATCCCGCGCTCTGGTAGATGCCCACCTTGGTGGGCACGCCCCATCCACTATCGATACAAGCCCCTGCCTTGGTAGGTGCCCACCTTGGTGGGCACACCGGGTCCGGAGTCGATGTGCCCGGACGAAAACCGTCAGCCGGTCAGGCCTTCTCCATCGTGCACAGCAGCGGGTGCTGGTTCATCCGCGAATACTCGTTGACCTGGGCGACCTTGGTCTCGGCCACTTCGCGGGTGAACACCCCGCACACGCCGCGGCCACGGGTATGGACGTGCAGCATCACCTGCGTGGCCTTGTCCAGGTCCATGCTGAAGAACTGCTGCAGCACGTCCACCACGAAATCCATCGGGGTGTAGTCGTCGTTGAGCAGCATCACCTGGTAGAACGGCGGCGGCGCCACTTCCGGGCGCGCGGGCTCCACGGCAACGCCGTGCTCGTGATGGGAATCGGGGGAAGACTCATGGGGCATCTGCCCATTATAGAGGCACGGGCCAGCCTGCGTCGGCCTGCCGCAGATTGGACGGCACGCACGCCCACCGTCACAATTGCACCCTCTCTCAACACTGTTTCACAGGATCTTCATGAAAAGGACCCTTCTTCCCGCCCTGCTGATCGCCCTGGCCGCCGCCGGCTCCGCCGCCGCCGCCGAGACCCAGGCCGACAAGGCCGTGGCCCGCCACCTGGACAAGCTGGGCTATACCTACGAGGTCGACGAGGACGGCGACTACCGCATGGTGTTCGACGTCGAGGGTGATCGCACCCAGATGGTCTACGTGCGCTCGTCGGTGGAAGATTTCGGCACCCACAACATCCGCGAGATCTGGTCGCCGGCCTACAACGTCAAGACCAAGCAGTTCCCGGTGGCCGTAGCCAACCGCCTGCTGGAAGATTCGCAGGACGCCAAGATGGGCGGCTGGGTGAAGCAGGACACCACCGCCATGTTCGTGGTCAAGATCGACGCCGATGCCACGGCCGACCAGCTCAGCGACGCCATCGATGCGGCCATCCGCACCGCCGACGCCATGGAGCTGGAACTGACCAAGAAGGACGAGTTCTGAGTTGAACACCACGCCGGACCCGCGCTGGGCACCGCACGCCACTGTCGCCACCGTAGTGGTCGACGGCGGCCGCGTGCTGCTGGTCGAGGAGACCATCGACGGCCGCCAGGTGCTGAACCAGCCGGCCGGCCACCTCGAGCCGGGCGAAAGCCTGGCCGAGGCAGCCCTGCGCGAGACCCGCGAGGAAACCGGCTGGACGGTGCAGCTGACCCACTTC
This sequence comes from Stenotrophomonas sp. INTA L402-1, assembly GCF_059295135.1. NCBI lineage: Bacteria > Pseudomonadati > Pseudomonadota > Gammaproteobacteria > Lysobacterales > Lysobacteraceae > Stenotrophomonas > Stenotrophomonas sp. INTA L402-1. Next base: position 191,650 of record NZ_JCAFWP010000001.1, on the reverse strand, counting down.
ATCGGCTGCTACCAGTGGACGGCCGGCGACGGCACCACCTTCCTGCGCTTCTGCTATGCGGCGCATCCGGTCTCGCACGACCCGGCGCAGCCGCTGGACACCGGCATCGATCGCGCGCTGTGGCTGACCCCGGCCGAGCTGCAGGCCGCTACGGAGCGCCTGCGCAGCCCGCTGGTCTGGCAGGTGGTGGCTGATTTCCTGGGTGGCCAGCGCCATCCGCTTTCGCTGGTCCGGGAGGTCGCATGAGCACTCCGCGCGTGATGGTGGGCGTCTCCGGTGGCGTCGACTCCTCGGTCGCCGCCTGGCGGCTGGTGCAGCAGGGCGAGGCCGTAGCCGGTCTGTTCATGCAGAACTGGGCCGACGACGGCAGCGGCGACTGCCGCGCCGAGGACGACCGCCGCGATGCGGTGGCCGTCTGCGGCCTGCTCGGTATCCCGTTCCACTTCCGTGATTTCTCCAGCGAGTACTGGCAGGGGGTGTTCGAGCACTTCCTGGCCGAGTACGCGGCCGGCCGCACCCCGAACCCGGACGTGCTGTGCAACCGCGAAGTGAAGTTCAAGCACTTCCTGGATGCCGCCCGCGAGCTGGGCGCCGAGCGCATTGCCACCGGCCACTACGCGCGGGTGACCCAGCGCGGCCACCAGTGGCTGCTGCTGCGTGGCGCCGACCGTTCCAAGGACCAGAGCTACTTCCTGCACCAGCTGGGTCAGGCGCAGCTGGCGGCCACCCTGTTCCCGATCGGCGACCTGGAAAAGACCGACCTGCGTCGGATCGCGCGTGACGTCAGCCTGCCGACCCACGCCAAGAAGGACTCCACCGGCATCTGCTTCATCGGTGAGCGCGACTTCCGTGAATTCCTCGGCCGCTACCTACCGGCCAAGCCAGGCCAGATCCTCGATCCGGCCGACGGCAGCGTGATCGCCGAGCATCCGGGCGTGTTCTATTTCACCCTGGGCCAGCGCGAGGGCCTGAACATCGGCGGCGTGCGCGGCCGCCCGGCCGCGCCGTGGTACGTGGTCGGCAAGGATGTGGCCAGCAACGTGCTGTACGTGGATCAGGACCGCGACAGCAAGTGGATGCTGTCCGACCGCCTGCGTTCGGAAACCGCGCACTGGATTGCCGGCGCGCCGCCGGCACGGCGCTTCGAGTGCACCGCGCAGACCCGCTACCGCCAGCCCGACGAGCCGTGTACGGTCGAGGTGCTGGACGATGGCAGCGTGCTGGTCACCTTTGCGCGCCCGCAGCGCGCCGTTACTCCCGGTCAATCACTGGTGCTGTATGACGGTGATGTGTGCCTGGGTGGCGCGGTGATCGCCGCCACCGATGCGCCGCTGGAACAGCGCCTGCGCACCACCCCTTCCCCTTTTGAGGTAATCGCTGCATGAGTTTCACTGTCGACGACCGCGTCCTGGCTTTGGCCGGCATTGCCCAGGCCCTGCAGCAGGTACGCCGCATCGCCGATACCGGCCATTCCGACGCCGCTGCCGTGCGCACCGCCGTGGACAGTGTGTTCCGCGTCGACGCGTCTTCGCCGCAGGAGGTGTTCGGTGACCGCCATGCATTGAAGGCTGGGCTGCGCCTGCTGCACAACTACTTCCGCAGCCAGGGCCAGGACCCGATCCTGCCCAAGCTGGCCCTGTCAGTGCTGCAGCTGGAGCGCCGCTTCGTGCAGGACGGCGCCACCGTAAACAAGGTCGCCTCGGGCATCGAACGCGCCCAGCGCCAGGCCGTCGAGCTGGGCGACAGTGGGCACCCGGACGTGCTGGCCAACCTGGGTGGCCTGTACGCCGACACCATCAGCCACCTGAAGCCGCGGGTGATGGTGCAGGGCAACCCGCATTACCTGGGCCAGGCCGGTGTGGTCGCAGAGATCCGCGCCCTGCTGCTGGCCGCGGTGCGCTCGGCGGTGCTGTGGCGGCAGCTGGGCGGCAGCTACTGGGACTTCCTGTTCAGCCGCAAGGCGATGATCGAGGCCGTGGACCGCCAGCTGGCATGAGCCCCATGGGGTCGGATCCTTTTCCGGCAAGGAAAGGGCTCTGACCCCGAAGCCGCCGAGGCGTCGGAAAACCGGCGCATTCAGAATGCACTTCGAGGCATTTCGACGTTAAAGAGAAAGGGGGTACGGCCGATACATCCTCCGTGCACCTCCCGAGAACGTCCATGTACTCACGCATTTTCATCCGTCTGGCCGCCCCCCTGGCTCTGACCCTGCTGCTCCCCTTCGCCATCGGTTTCGAATGGCCGGCCGCCCTGCGCTGGGCGATCCTGACCACGATGACGCTGAGCTGGCTCGGCTTTGCGTGGTGGACCACCCGCGCCCAGGCGCACCGTTCCCCGGAACACGCCCGTGTCCTGCGTGAGCAGGACCAGCTGCTGACCGAACTGCGCAACTTCGTCGGCAACGAGATCGACGGTTCGCGTGGCGAAGTGGAACGCGCCCGTGACCTGATCCGCCAGGCGGTGTCCAGCCTGGGCGGCAGCTTCGACGCCATGAACCGCAAGTCGCGCCAGCAGAGCCAGGCCCTGTCGCGCATCGTCGATCGTGCCGGTGATGAAGGCAATGCCGGCCTCGACGTTGCCCGTTTCGCCCAGCACGCCAGCCATCGCATGGAGCAGCTGGTGGAAGCACTGGAACAGGTGAGCGGCCAGAGCAGCACCACCGTGCAGCACATCGACCAGATGGCGCAGCACCTGGATGGCATCTTCGCGCTGCTGGAAGACGTCAAGTCGATCGCCGACCAGACCAACCTGCTGGCGCTGAACGCCGCCATCGAAGCCGCGCGTGCCGGTGAAGCCGGTCGTGGCTTCGCGGTGGTCGCCGACGAAGTGCGCAACCTGTCCGAGCGCTCGACCACGTTCAACGAGCAGATCCGCAAGCTGGCGCACAGCTCCAAGGACGCCATCGCCAAGGTCCGCGAGACGGTTTCGCACATGGCCTCGCGTGACATGGACCGCTCCCGTGAAGCGCGCCAGGAAGCGGCGGCGATGCTCGATAATGTGGCGCAGATCAATGCGTCGCTGGGCGACGGCATGCGCGAAGTCTCCGACTGCGCCCGTTCGATCGATGGCAGCGTGGCCGAAGCTGTACGCGCCCTGCAGTTCGAAGACATCGCCACCCAGGCACTGGGCGGCGTGCACACCCACCTGGACCGCCTGACCGCGATCAACCGCGAGGCGGTGGCCCTGCAGGAACTGCTGCACCGCAATGGCGGCGTGTTCGACGAAGAGATCGCCACCGCCCTGCAGCGCACCGGCAGCCGCCTGCGCGAACTGCGCAGCGAATGGGAACGCCCGCCGCACAAGCCGGTTGCCCAGCAGAGCATGGGCGCCGGCACCGTCGAGCTGTTCTGATCCTGATGTCCGCTGCCGCCGCCGGCAGCCCGCAAGGCCCCGGTTCGTCCGGGGCCTTTGCCTGTAACCCGCCGTTGGATGCATCCTGTACACGCACCATGACCCTGATCCGCGCCCTGCCCTCCCTCGCCGACACCGAGCGCCCGCGCAACGCGAGCGTGCGTGAGCAGCTGCAGCAGCTGGAAGAGGTGGCCCGCGAGGAGATCCGCGAACTGCAGCAGCTGGCCGATGCGCGCCCTGCCCTGTCCCGCACGGACGACGCGCTGCTGGGTCTGGCGTGGGACCTGGGGTTGGATGGGGAAGCCTTGAGGTAGATCCACGCCATGCGTGGATGGTCTTCACCACCACCCGCTCCAAACCCATGGCATGATCCGCCCATGCCACCTACGGCTGGACACGGAGTGTCGTCGCATGAGCACCACGTTCATGACCTGGCTGGGATTTGCTGTGATGGTGCTCATCGCGGTCACCTTCACCTCGCGCCCCGCCTACGCCACTTTGCGGCCACCCTGGCATAGACCTGTCGCATTCCTGTTCGGCAGCCTGCTCTTCATGCTGATGGCCTTTCTATTTGCCTGGGCGCCGGCAACTGCCATCAACACCGGGCATGTTCATCTGAGCCATCACCGCGCCGGCACCATTGATGCATGGCGGGACATCGAGCCGATGACCTTCTGGCTGATCATCGTCGCGGAGTACGCGTTCGGGCTGTTGATCGCCAGCTATTCCATTGCAGGCATCGCATTGATGAAACGGTAGATCCACGCCATGCGTGGATGCATGCGTTCGCCCTTCCACCCTTTCGGACTTGTTGCATGGTGTGGATCACAGGCCCGGGGCACACTCGTCGCTCTCCCTCCCTGGTGGCCGCATGGCATTCAATCCGGAAGAAGCGCGAGAAACCTTCGAACAGTTTCTGATCATCATGGACGATCAGATTGAATGGCTGATCGAACAAGCACAGCTCCGCGGCGTCGACCTTGACGGCAGCCTGGAGAGCCTTGATCGCCTGGAGACGCTGTACACGACGATGGCTGCAACGTTGTCGGAGGACGAACAGGATGCTCTGAGGCTTGTGTTTGCGCGATACCTTGGCGATGTCGTGTGTCAGTGTCACGGCGGCAATTGGACCCTGCCACTGGATGACCCGAAAGACATCAGTTTCAACATGCCGGTTATCGTGGGGCACTCATCCTGCCCGTGGCTGGAGTTCAACCCGATCCACACGATACGAGGCTATTCCCTCCGGCCCAAGTCCGGGATGATACGAAGCGCGGTCGCGCACAGTGTTGATCCACAGATTCTGGATCTCAGCGACCTGGTGGAAGACGATTGAATCCAGGAGACTGCTCGATTCACTGGACCGCCCCGCGAGGACGGTAGCTGGTTCCGGGCAACATCCACGCATGGCGTGGATCTACTGGGGTGGCGAAATCGTTATGGCATGATGCGCAGGTCCCGTTCATGGAAGACCGATGGCCATCGCCCTGATCGCCGTGCTGTTGATCGAAGTCCTGCTGCTGGTCCTCTGGGCGCCGTTCTTCTTCCGCACCGGCATCGTCCTGTTCAATCAGCGCATCGCCGCTACGCCGGGAGAGCTGGCGCAGCTTTCGCTGGGCGGGTTGGAGCATGATCTGCCGACCGATACCTGGCTTCGCCTGGTGTTCCGCGCGCTGCCGGACGGCAGCGTTGCCTTTCGCGAGAGCTTCGCGCCGAGCTTTGGCGGTCGCTACTTTCCGCTGATGCGCGGGCGGGTGATGATCGACGCGCAACGCAGGGAGGTGCGGGTGGTCGGGCGGTGCAGCTGGTTCGCGCTGGGCCTGACACTGATGCTGGTGCCGATCATCCTGGTCCGCCCGGCTGCGTCGCCGATGCTGGTGGCCCTGCTGCTGTTCTACATGGGCTATTTCATCCAGCGCCGACGCTATGCACATGTGGTGGAAGCAGTGCGCGCACGGCTTCGCTCCGAATTTCCGCAGCGAATGGTTGCCGCATCGCAGTAGATCCACGCCATGCGTGGATGATCGCGAGCACCGGCATCCGTGTCGACCAAGGTCGACACCTACCAGAGCGGTGCGTCGGCGTGCGGCGATCCCGACGGGCATGGCCCGGCGCCAGCCTCAGCGCGCCAGCACGACCTCGCTGGCAGCGTCGGTGCGCCCGGGCGCGGCGTGCTGCTGGCGCAGCCACTGCGCCAGGTCGCGCGGGCTGAGCGGGCGCGAGTACAGGTAGCCCTGGATCTCGTCGCAGCCCTGGCGACGCAGCATATCTTCTTCCTGATGCGTTTCCACGCCCTCGGCCACCACCTTCATCCCCAGCGCGTGGCCCAGGTGCACGATGGCCTGGGTGACTTCGGCCGTGCCTGAGTCATGCAGCATGCCCTGCACGAAACTGCGGTCGATCTTCAGGCGCCCCACCGGGAAACGGTTGAGGTAGTTCAGATTGGAGAAGCCGGTACCGAAATCATCCACCGCCAGCGGCACGCCATGCCGTTCCAGCACGTCGAAGCAATGGCGCAGGATGTCGGTGTCACGGATCAGCGCCGACTCGGTCAGCTCCAGCTCCAACCGCTGCGGCGGCCAGCCGTGGGCATGGCAGATCTCGATCACCCGCTCGGCAAAGCCACGGTCACGCAACTGCACCGCCGACACATTGACCGCGATGCGGTCGAAACACAGGCCAGCCCGGTCCCAGGCGATCGCCTGGCGGCAGGCTTCATTCAGCACCCAGTCGCCGATGCGCACGATTTCGCCGCACTTCTCTGCAATCGGAATGAACTCGGCCGGGCTGCAGTAGCCGATGCCGGGACGATGCCAGCGCAGCAGTGCCTCGATCGCTGGTGGCTCGCCCTGGTGCGCATGCAGCAGCGGCTGGTAGGCCAGGCTGAACTCTTCGCGTTCGATCGCCCCGTGCAGGGCATGCTCCAACTCGAGCTTGCGCTGGATGCGGGCCAATGCGTCCTGGCTGTAGTACTGGTACGTGTTGCGCCCCGCTTCCTTGGCCGCGTACATCGCGGCGTCGGCGGCACGCAGCAGTGAATCGAAATCGGTCTGGGCATCGCCCAGCATCGCGATGCCGACGCTGGCACCGACCTTCAACGTGGTCTCACCACGGCGCAGTGGCTCGGCCAGCGAAGCGATCAGCTTGCGCGCCACGTGGCCGGCGTCTTCCGGCTCGGCCAGGTCGCGCAACACCACGATGAACTCGTCGCCACTGAAGCGGCCGAACAGGTCGTTGTTGCGAAGGTTCTGGTGCAGGCGGGTGGCGGCAGCCTTCAGCAGCGCATCGCCGGTGGCATGACCGAAGCTGTCGTTGATGGTCTTGAAGCCGTCCAGATCAATGAACAGCATCGCCAGCGAGGTGCCGCGGTCGCGCGCTTCCTCGATGGCTTCTGCCGTCTGCTCGCCGAGCAGCACGCGATTGGGCAAGCCGGTGAGCAGATCGTAGTGCGCCAGCAGCTCGATGCGCTCGTTGGCCTCGCGCTCGCGGGTGATGTCACGGAACAGGACCACGAACCGAGGCGGCAGGCCGTCACGGCGATCCAGCTCGATCAGTACCTGCACCCACACGCGCAGGCCGGACTGGCGGTAGAAGCACAGGTCCAGCTGTTCGGGCAGCCCGCCGCCGGCAATCCGGACCAACGCGGCGTCGAAGGCATTGCGCGAATCCTCGGTGTACAGCGCCAGTGCCTGGTCGAGGGTGATCGGCTCCTTGCGCAGGCCGTGGATGCGGTAGCACTCCTCGGTCCACTGCATATGCCGGGTCTGCACTTCGATCTCGCAGCCGCCGATGCGGCCCAGCGCGGAAACACGGTTGAGCAGTTCGGTACGCCAGCGGATCAGTGCATCGGTCTGGTGCTGCTCGGTGATGTTCTGCACTTGGCCGAGCAGGCGCTTGGGCTGGCCATCCATGTCCAGCAGCGGCTGCATCCATAGCCGCAGATGCTGCGACGGCTCATTGCCGCGGGTCAGTTCCAGTTCGATGTTGGCGGCCCGGCCGTCGCGCCACAAGCGCCGCCATGCTGCGCGTAGCGCACCACGCGAGCGCGGATGCAGCTGCTTCAGCCAGCGCCGCTGGCCGGGTACGGCCCCCTGCTCCAACGACAGCAGCGAACGCAGCTCCGGCGACCACCAGAAATGACCGCTGTTGGGGTCGAACGACCAGCTGCCCATGCTGGCGATGCGCTGGGCCTCGCTCAGGTGCAGCTGCTGTTCCTGAAGCAGCCCTTCCAGCTGCTTCTGTTGTTCGATATCGGTATGCGTGCCGACCATGCGCAGCGGCTGGCCATCGGCGGTGCGCGCGACCACGCGCCCGCGGTCCAGTACCCAGCGCCACTGGCCATCGGCCTGGCGGAAACGGAACTGTACGCTGTACTGCTCGCTCAAGCCACGCAGATGCTCATCCAGTGCAGCCCGCACCTGTGCGATGTCCTCGCTGTGCACGCGGGCCAGAATCTCGGTAGCGGTTTCATCGCCCAGTGCCGGGGTGCGCACCACACGGTCGCTGGGAATGTCCCAGTCCCATAGGCTGTGCCCGGCGCTGTCCAGCGCCAGCTCCCAGCGCCCACCGCCGCCGAGCGGCACCGGCTCGGGAATGCTCAGCGTGAAGGCCAGCAGGTTGCCGGCGCCATCATGCACGGCGCGCAGGTGGCCGTCGTAGTGCCCGTGCGGGCCACCCGGCAGCGTGCAGGCCACGATGCCGCCATCGGCGGCCATCAGGCGCAGATCTTCCAGCATCGGCGCATACGCAGCCACGGTCGCCGGCAGGCCGTGCTCGCGCGCAGCCGGATTGGCCGCCAGCGGGCGGCCCGTGCGGTCAACGATGACCAGCGCCGACGCAAGCGGGTGCTGCAGCAGGCTGGCGATGATCCCTTGGTCCACGCGATCTTGCTCCGGATGACACGCCCGTCAGCGGGGCACGCAGTGGTTAACGGCGCCTGCGGCGGATAATTGAGTGGTCTGGGCGCACCTGCGCGGTAAGATGGCCGGCGCCCCTTTCTTCCGCCCTGTCCATGCCCGCAGAACCGACCGGCAACGCCCCAGTTCCCGACCCGCGGATGGCGCAGGCGCTGAGCCGCGACCGGCGCCGGGTGGTGCTGAGCTACCTGGCGATGGCGCTGGCCTGGATGATCTCCACCGACAGTGCGGTGCAGGCACTGGTGCCCGACCCGCAGCAGGCGGCCTTGTGGCAGGGCCTGAAGGGCTCGTTCTTTGCCCTCGCCAGTGCCGGCCTGCTGTATCTGCTGCTGCGCCCGCTGGCCGAGCATGTGCTGCACACCCATGCACGCCAGCAAGCCTCGGAGCTGCGCCTGCGGCAGATGTTCGAAGGCAACCCCGGCCCTATCCTGGTCTACGACCTCGATACGCTGGCGATCCTCGATGCCAATCCGGCGGCCTGTACGGCCTTCGGCTGGGACCGTGACGAACTGCTGGAGCAGACCATCGATTCGCTGTGGCCACCAGGCCAGGACCAGGCACTGCAGACCAAGCTGGAGGCGATCCGCGAGGCACCGGAGGAACTGTGCATCCTGCGTACCCAACTGCAGCTGCGCGACGGCTCGCTGCGGCAGATGGAACTTCGCTCCAATGCCATCAGCTATGACGGCCACAACGCCCGCCTGCTGATTGCCATCGACCGCACCGCCGAAGACCTGGCCCAGCTGCGCCGTGACCAGGCGCTGGCGCGGGTGGAGGAAGCCCACGAGCTGGCGCGCATCGGCGCCTGGGAGCTGGACCCCTCCACGGGACTTGGCCGCTACTCGAACCAGGTCTATCGCCTGCTCGGTCGCCGCCCGCCCGAGGCGCGCCGCTGGCATCGCTTCGACGAACTGCTGGTGCCGGCAGACCCGGCCACCGCCACCCAGACCGAACAGCTGCTGGCCGAGCTCTGCTCCGGCGAGCCGGTCCAGGTGGACGTGCTGTTGCCGTTGCTGTCGATGGATGGGCGCGCCTTGATGGTGCATCTGCGTGCGGCCAGCGGCATCGACGAGGCCGGCCGCAACCGCGTGCTGGGCACACTGCAGGACGTGACGGAGCGCGAGCAGTCGCGACGCCTGCTGCGCGAGCGCGAGGAACAGTTCCGCGAGCTGGTACGGGTACTGCCCGACGGCGTGGTCATCCTCTCCGACGAACACGTGCTGTACGCCAACGCCTGGGCCGCCAGCCTGTTCGGCTATGGCAGCCACACCCTGCTGGGCGAGCCCCTGTCGGCACTGGTGGACGCCGCCGATCTGGCCCGCGTGCGCAGCCAGCTGCGCGCTGGCCAGCCCCATCTGGGGCCCGGCCACAGCAGCGTGGTGGCGATGCAGCGCGCTGACGGCCGCAGCTTCCATGCCGGCCTGGCGGTAGGCGAAGTGCGTTATGGCGGACGCGACTGCAAGCTGCTGATCGTGCGCGACCTGAGCGATTCCGAGCGCACCCGCAGTGCACTGGAAACCAGCAACCGTGAGCTGCAGGCGATGGCCGGCCGACTGTTCTCGCTGCAGGAAGACGAACGCCGCGCGATCTCGCGCGACCTGCACGACGACATCGGCCAGGCGATCACCGCAATCAAGCTGTCCGCCCATGCTGCGCAGGACGAGCATGATCCACAGCGCCGCGCCGAGGATCTGGCGCAGATCGTCAGCCTGGCCGACACCACCGTGGCCAAGCTGCGCGACATCTCCACGCTGCTGCGCCCGCCGCAGCTGGATGCCCTGGGCCTGGAGGCCGCACTGAGCTGGCAGGCACGGGTGCTGTTCCGTTCGTCGCCGGTGGAACTGCTGGCCGAGATCGAACCGCTGCCACAACGTCCTGACAACAGCATCGAGCAGGCCTGCTTCCGCATCGCGCAGGAGAGCCTGACCAATGCCCTGCGCCATGCCCGCGCCCGCCAGGTCCTGCTGCAGCTGCGCGATGTCGGCCAGCGCGGCCTGCACCTGCAGATCCGTGATGATGGCGAGGGCTTCGACCCGGACGGTCCGCGCGGGCTGGGCCTGATCGTGATGCGTGAGCGTGCGCAGAGCGTCGGTGGCCATGTGCGGATCGAATCCGCACACGGCGAAGGCACCCTGATCGACGTACACCTCCCCTACCAGGCGGCCAGCATGGCCGCCGTTGAGTCACCGGACTACTGAGCCTATGTGGAATCCCAACCAGCCCCCGGTCAGCATCGATGATGCGCCTGACCGCCTTGGCGCCGGCAACCCCGAGCTGCAGGCGATGGTCGCCGAGGCGGCCTCGGGCGGCACCGCACTGATGTTGATGCACGTGGACATCGACCACTTCGCCTCGGTCAACGAAAACATGAGCGCCGAGGTGGGTGACCAGGCCCTGGTGCTGGTGGCGCAGCGGTTGCAGTCCTACCTGCGTGGTCGCGGCAAGCTGTGGCGCCACGGCAGCGATGAGTTCCTGATCGCAGTGCCACGCACTGCCGACGTGCCATTGCCGGAGGACTTCGCCGAGGAGATCCGCCAGCAGATGGAGCTGCCGCTGTCGGTGCTGCCGTACACCTTGTTCATGACCGGCAAGCTGGGCGTCAGCCTGTGCCCGGACCATGCCAGCAGCACCTCGCGCCTGCTCGATCACGCCGAGGATGCGCTGTACCAGGCGGCCCGCGAAGGCGGCAACGCGGTGCGCATCCACGCCGTGGATACGCCACCGAGCGCGCACAGCGAAAGCATCATCGCCCGCCAGATCGTGGACGCCATTCCCAACGGCGAACTGAAACTGCGTTACCAGCCACTGGTCAGCGCCCGCGATGGCCACGTGGTCGGCATGGAAGCGCTGCTGCGCTGGCAGTCACCGACGCTTGGCATGCTGGTGCCGGAGCGCTTCATGCGCACCGCCGAGCGGCTGGGCATCATCGTGCAGATCGGCACCTGGGTGCTGGAAGGCGCACTGAAGCAGGCACGCCTGTGGCGCGACCAGGGCTTCGACGACTTCACCATCGCGGTGAATGTCTCCACCCTGCAGCTGCTGCGGCCCAACTTCTTCGCTGAAGTCATGGGCCTGATCCAGGCCGCGGGCGTGCCGGCACAGATGCTGACGCTGGAGATCAACGAAAGCGCGCTGACCAACAACGTCAACTTCGTGCACGAGACGCTGGCCAATCTGCGCAACGAAGGCATCAGCCTGAGCCTGGACAATTTCGGCACCGGTGATTCCAGCCTGAGTGCACTGGTCCGCTACCCGGTGGACAAGCTCAAGATCGACCGCAGCTTCATCAAGAGCGCGCCGGCCGGCAACCGTGAGGCGGCCATCGCCCGCGCGATCATCGCCATGGGCCACCAGCTGGGCATGACCGTGATCGCCAACGGTGTGGAATCGCAGGCCCAGCTGGGCTTCCTGCGCCGCAACGACTGCGATGTGTTCCAGGGCTATCTGTTCGGCGAACCGATGTCGGCCGATGCCGCCGGCATGACCCTGCGCCGCCGCTACCTGCGTCCGGAAGCCTTTGCCGAGACCCGTCCCGACCGCACGCTGCTATTGCTGGACGACGAAGAGAACGTACTGCGCTCGCTGGTGCGTCTGTTCCGTCGCGACGGCTACCGCATCCTGGCCGCCGGCAACGTGCGCGATGCGTTCGACCTGCTGGCAATCAATGACGTGCAGGTGATCCTGTCCGACCAGCGCATGAGCGACATGAGCGGCACCGAGTTCCTGGGCCGGGTGAAGATGCTGTACCCGGACACGATCCGCCTGGTGCTGTCCGGTTACACCGATCTGAACACCGTGACCGACGCGATCAACCGCGGTGCGATCTACCGCTTCCTGACCAAGCCGTGGAACGACGACGAGCTGCGCAAGCACATCCACCAGGCGTTCCGCACCTATGAGGAACAGCGCCGCAGCAACGCCGGTCCGGCGCCGGTGGAAAGCGGAGATGGCGGCGAGGATCGCCCATTGCGGTAACGATCCCCTCTGGTAGCGCCGGCCGCTGGCCGGCTGCTCTGGATGTCGGGTTCAATGAGGTTGCCGGCCAGCGGCCGACACTACCCGAAGCGCGAATCCAGGTCGGGGACAAGCCCTGGTAGAGCCGGCCGCTGGTCGGCTGCTCTCGATGCCTGGCTCAAAGGGGTTGCCGGCCAGCGGCCGGCACTACCATAAGCGGTCAGCGCGGCTGCTTCACCGGCAGCACCACGCGGAAACGCGAACCCACGCCCGGGGTACTGTCCAGGTCGATGCGGCCGTGGTGCTTGTTGATGATGCTGTAGGAGATCGACAGGCCCAGGCCGGTACCGCTGCCCACCGGCTTGGTGGTGAAGAACGGATCGAAGATGCGCTGGCGCAGTTCCGGCGAGATGCCACCGCCGGTGTCTTCAAACTCGACCCACACGTGATCGCCATCGACGCCGGTGCGCACGGTGATCGTGCCGCGCTCGGCGATGGCGTGACCGGCGTTGAGCAGCAGGTTCATGTAGACCTGGTTCAACTCCGATGGCAGGCACTCCACCAACGGCAACTGGCCGAACTCCCGCACCAGGGTGACCTTGTACTTCAGCTCGTTCCAGATGATGTTGATGGTCGATTCCAGGCCCGCGTGCAGGTCGACCAGCTTCCACGACTCGTCGCGGCCGGAATACGAGAAGTCCTTCAGATCACGCACGATGCGCGTCACCCGCTCGATGCCTTCGCGCGACTCGGCCATCAGCTGCGGCAGGTCGCGGCTGATGAAATCGATGTCCAGGCGGTCACGGATATCGTCGATCTCCGGGATCAGCGCCTTCGGGTCCGGCGCCCGCAATGCGCGTTCGTAGGCTTCGATCACGGTGAACAGGCTGCGCAGGTACTCCTGCAGGCTGCCCAGGTTGGAGTGCACGTAGCCGATCGGGTTGTTGATCTCGTGCGCGACGCCTGCGGCGAGCTGGCCGATCGAGGCCATCTTCTCCGACTGCAGCAGTTTTTCCTGGGTACCGTTGAGGCGCAGGTAGGCCTGCCGCAGCTCTGCATGGCGCTGCTGCAGTTCGCGTTCGTAGTCTTCCTGGCCTTCGATATGGCGGAACAACGCCAGGAAGTGCCCCTGGCCGACCGGGCCGTGGTGATACAGATGGGCGATGACCACGCCCTCGCCCAGCGGCAGGCTGCCGTTCCAGTGACCATGCTGGCGCGCCTGCTCCAAGGCATCAGGCGGCAGCAGTTCACGCAGGCGCTGCGGCGGTGGCAGGCCGCCGCCCTCACCGCTGGCCAGCAGGTTCTGCGCGGCCGGGTTGGCCAGGGCCACCTGCCCGTCTTCGGTGAACAGCAGCAGCCCTTCGCGCAGGCGCTCAAGCAGCGCCTGCAGCACCGGCTGCGGCGGAAGGGGGGCGGTAACCAAGGCATTGGCAGCGGACACGGCGACTCGGGGCATTCGAACAGGCGCCCAATATACGCGGTCGTGCGGCGGGCTTCAGCCCGCGGGGGTGGGATGTGCGACCGCCGTCGCGTCAGGCGATGGCGAGTGGGCGCCGCGCAGTGACCGTATGCGACTGGCCCTTGGCATCATAGGAGGAGGAAGCCTCGGTACGCCCGAGCTGGCGCAGCGCCCAATCGACCTCGCGGCGCCGGCGCGACAGCAGCACGCCATTGGCTCGGTTGCGTTCGGCCAGTTCCTGGAGGTGATCCCCCTCACCAAGCGGCGGCGTGCCTTCCAGTGCACGCAGCGCCTCCAGCTTGGCACCGGTCGCCCGGATCAGCGCGTGTACGTCATGATCGACCAGCGCCTGACGTTCAACGTCAAGCGCCTGGGCCAGCCGCTGCAGTTGTTCGCTCATCGCCGCGGTCATCCGTGCAGCTGCTGATCCAGCTCAAGCATGCGCGATGCGATCGCGTCCGGATTGATCTTGTAGGTGCCGTTCTGCAGCGACTCGCGCACTGCGGCCACACGCTGGGCGTCGATTGCCGGGGCGGTGGTCAGCTCACGCTCGATGGCCTGCAGATTGGTGGCCTCGCCGGTCAGGCGCAGGCTGTCGGCCGCTTCGACCGGGCGCGTCGCCGCATCGGTGCTGACGCCGGGCTTGTTGGCCGGGGTCGTCACGCTGCGCAGTGCCTGGGGGACCTGCAGGTTGCCGTCGATTTTCTGGCTCATGGGGTGTCCTGGAGTTGCCGTTCACAAGGGATAACGGCCGCAGGGCCGTGATCTTTAGGGATATTTTGCGGTAAATCAACGCGCCACGATTACGTCACCGGCGGCATCGACCGTGCCCTGCACGATCCGTCGCGAGGACAGGTTCTCCACCGAGACCCGTTCGTTTTCACCGGCATCGCCCATCGCACGGCCTGCAATACGGACCTCGACCGAGCCGCGACGCGAAACCAGGGCCACATTGTCTCCTCGCTTGATGAGACGCTGCACCACCAGATCGTTGTTCGACAGCAGGGCTCCGGCCTGCAACGGACGGCGGGCGATGCGGCCGATCGCTGCATTCGGATCGGCCAGCACCGCACCGGCAATCCGGGCGGCATCACGCTGGGCAGTGGTGATATCGGCGGCGGTGAGGGTTTCTCCAGTACCGATTCCACGGTTGAGCACCAGCACGGTCTGGTTGCGCCGCACCTTTACTGGCACGAACAGGCGCCAGCCGCCGGCATCCGGGCAGCTGACTTCAACCGTGGTGTTGGCGGTGGGCTGCACCTGCAGCGCGCCAGCACACCTGGGCAAGCGCAGCGCATCGGCCACCTGGGCCTCGCCCTCGCTGCCGGCCGGCAGCGTCGACAACGCTGCGGTGCGGATACTGGCCACCGGCTGCCAGTCGGCGGCAACCGCCCACGGCGAGGCCAGGGCCAGCGCGATGGCGAAGAGCGATGTGACCCGGCGCATGGCGCCTCCTGTCGATGGGATCTGGCCCAGGTGCGTGCAAGGGGTGTGCCAGAGGGGCTTGTGTAGAGTCGAGCTTGCTCGACTGCTTTCATGACCAGTCGAGCAAGCTCGACTCTACAGAGGCAGGGTCGAGCATCGCTCGACTCTACAAAAGCGCTCAAGTTCGGCGCCTACCCCGCCGATACAGCAGCCATGTCCCATGACCTGCTCAACCGGATCGACCAGCGGACCCGACTGGCCGGCCACAATCGCCTGGCGCTGCTGCTGTTCCGCCTCGGCGGACGTCAGCTTTTTGGCGTCAATGTCTTCAAGGTGCAGGAAGTCCTGCGCCGCCCGGAGCTGTTCCAGGTACCCGGACTGCCCAGCCAGTTCGCCGGCGTGGCCGACGTCCGTGGCCGCTCGGTGCCGGTGCTGGACCTGGGCCTGGCCATCGGCCACCCCGAGCGTGAGCCCGATGCGGACACCTCGCCCGGCTACCTGGTCGTCACCGAGTTCAACCGCTCGATCCAGGGCTTCCTGGTCAGCGGCGTGGAGCGCATCGTCAACATCGCGGTGGAAGACATCCATCCGCCACCGGAACTGGGCGCCGAATCGAGCTATCTGACGGCGGTGACCCGCTTCCAGGGCGAGTTGATCCAGGTGATCGACGTTGAAAGCGTGCTGGCCGATATCGCCCAGGTACGCGGTGAAGCAGTACTCGACCCGGCGATGGCAATGCCCGCCGACGGCCCGCAACTGCAGGTGCTCGTGGTGGACGACTCTCGTGTAGCCCGCCAACAGATCCGCAGCGTGTTGGACCAGCTTGGGGTGGGTGCCACCCTGCTTTCCGACGGCAAGCAGGCGCTGGACCACCTGCTGCAGATCCAGGCCTCGGGCGAGAACCCCGCCGAGCGCTACGCCATGGTCATCTCGGACATCGAAATGCCGGCCATGGACGGCTATACGCTGACGACGGAAATCCGGCGCCACCCGGGCCTTGCCGGCCTGTATGTCCTGCTGCATACCTCGCTGTCGGGCGTATTCAACAATGCGATGGTCGAGCGCGTCGGGGCCAACGCCTTCGTCGCCAAGTATTCGCCGCACGAACTGGCCGACTTCGTGCTGGACCGCCTGCGCAAGGTCGCGATGGCGGCCTGAGGCCTCTGATCCGGTAGTGCCGGCCGCTGGCCGGCAACCGCGGACAATCCGGGAAGCCGGCCAGCGACCGGCACTACCCTCTCGAATTTGGCACACCCCTTGCAGCTTCCCGGGCAACGTTCCTGTGGGAGTGCACCGTGCGCAACCTGATTACCGACTACCTGGGCGTCCACGCCCAGGCCATGCCGTTGCGCGAACAGCGGATGAAGCTGATCGCCAGCAACCTCGGCAATGCCGACACTCCCGGCTACAAGGCCCAGGATCTGGACTTCGATGCCGCCCTGCGCCACGCCCAGGGGCAGGATGCCAATGGCCTGATGGCCACCACCCACGAGCAGCACTACGAGATCAGTAGTGGCCTGAACCCGTTCCAGATCGCGCGCGAAGGCGTGCAACCCAGCCTGGACGGCAACACCGTCGATCCCGATGCCGAGCGTGCCGCCTATGGCCGCGCCGCACTCGAATACCGCGCCTCGCTCAGCTTCGTCGAGAGCAAGGTGCGTTCCATGCTGACCGCGATCACGGGGCAATAAGCCATGAGCAACCTGCCGATATTCGATATCGCCGGCTCCGCGCTGCAGGCGCAGTCGGTGCGCATGAGCACCATCGCCTCCAACCTCTCCAACGCCGACACCGTCGCCGGTTCCGCCGATGCCGTGTACAAGCCGCTGGAACCGATCTTCCAGGCAGTGACCAGCAAGAACGATCCGAACATCACGTCGGTGAAGGTCAAGGAGATCACCCAGAGCGAAGCCGCGCCGATCAAGCGCTATGAACCGGGCCACCCGCTGGCCGACGGCGATGGCTACATCTACCAGCCCGATGTCGATCCGGTAGCGCAGATGGTCAACCTGATCTCGACTTCGCGCAATTACCAGGCTGGCGTGGAGATGCTGACCACCGCCAAGGAACTGGCCCTGGCGACCTTGACCATGGGCCGCTGAGGCCCGTAGCACCGGATACCACCATGACCACCGCCGTCAACAACCAGACCAACCAGGACGTCTACGCCGCGCTCGGCCTGAACGCCCCGAACAGCAACGCCACCAAGAAGAAGAACACGCTGGACCAGGCCGATTTCCTGCGCCTGATGACCGAGCAGCTGCAGCACCAGGATCCGCTGAAGCCGATGGACAACACGCAGATGGTCGCGCAGATGGCGCAGATGTCCACCGTGCAGGGCATCACCGATCTGAACAAGACGGTGAAGGGTTTCCAGGAATCGATGGCCAGCGACCAGGTGCTGCGCGGTGCCGCTCTGGTTGGCCACCAGGTACTGGTGCCGTCGGAAAAGCTGGTACTGGAAAAGGAAGGCAGCGTCGAAGGCACGGTGGCTGCGCCCTCGGCCGGCATCGTGACCGTCGACATCACCGATGCCAACGGCACCAAGGTCACCTCGCTGAGCGTAGAAGCCAAGGCCGCTGGCGAAACCGCGTTTCAGTGGGACGGCAAGGACGCCAACGGCAAGCGCATGGAACCGGGCAAGTACTCCATCGTCGCCAACCACGTCGACACCGCCGGCAAGAGCACCAAGCTGTCCACCTTCGTGCAGGCCCCGGTGGAGAGCGTGACCGTCGGCTCCGACGGCCTGTACCTGAATCTCAAGGGCCTGGGCACGGCCCCGATCGACTACGTGCTCCGCGTCAGCTGAGCCGCACATTCCGCATCTACCAGGAGCATCCCATGGGCTTCAACGTCTCCCTGTCCGGCATCAATGCCGCCAATACCGACCTGAGCGTCACCGCCAACAACGTCGCCAACGTCAATACCGCCGGCTTCAAGCAATCACGCGCCGAGTTCGCTGACCTGTTCGCCTCCACCAGCTACGGCCTGTCGAAGAACCAGACCGGCTCGGGCGTGCGTGTTTCCAACGTGGCCCAACAGTTCATCCAGGGCCACAACGAGCAGACCGGCCGCAGCCTGGACATGGCGATCTCCGGTGAGGGCTTCTTCACCATGAACATGAACGGCTCGCGCGTGTACTCGCGTGCCGGCAACTTCCAGACCGATTCCGCCGGCTATGTGATCAACCCGCAGGGCGCGCGCCTGCAGGTGTTCGCGCCGAACGCCGATGGCACCAACTTCGATGCCGGCCGCCTGGTGGACCTGCAGCTGCTGACTACCGACAGCGCGCCGAAGCAGACCAGCGAAGTGAAGGTCGGTTTCACCCTGCCCGCCAACGCCAAGCAACCGACGGTCACCAATTTCGACCCAACCGACTCCAACAGCTACAACCACTCCAGCGGCGGCATCACCGTGTACGACTCGCTGGGCGTGAGCCACATCCAGGTTTCGTACTTCGTGAAAGGCGCCAACCCCAACGAGTGGACCGTGCGCAACTACGTGGATGGCCAGCCGGCCGGCGCCCCGACCCCGGTGACGTTCGACAACAGCGGCAAGCTGACCAATCCTGCCAACGGCAAGGTCAGCCTCGGCACCTTCACCCCGACCACCGGCGCGGGCCAGCTGAACATGACGCTGGATATCAGCGGCTCGACCCAGTACGGCGAGAAGTTCGCGCTGCGCAACACCCAGCAGGACGGCTATGCCGCTGGCAAGCTCAACGAGATCACCGTGTCGGAAACCGGCGTGGTCTATGCCCGCTACTCCAACGGCGACGACAAGCCCCTCGGCCAGGTCGCACTGACCACGTTCAACAACACGCAGGGTCTGGAGCAGAAGGGCAACAACCTGTGGGTGGAGACGTTCGAGTCGGGCACCCCGCGCACCGGCATGCCGGACACCTCCAACCTCGGCAAGATCCAGGCCGGCTCGCTGGAAGCGTCCACCGTCGACCTCACCGAGCAGCTGGTCAACATGATCACCGCGCAGCGCAACTTCCAGGCCAACGCGCAGATGATCACCACGCAGGACCAGATCACCCAGACCGTCATCAACATCCGTTGATGACCTGCTGACCCCGTCACGGAACTCCCCGCATGGATAAAGCCCTTTACGTGGCGATGACCGGTGCCCGCGCCTCCCTGCAGGCGCAGGGTACGCTCAGCCACAACCTCGCCAACTCCGACACCCCCGGCTTCAAGGAAGCGCTGGCCAACACCGAAGCCTTCCCGATCCGTGGCCCGGGCTTTGCCTCGCGGGTGGATGCGCTGCATGTCGACGCCGGATTCAACCGCACGCCCGGTTCGCAGCACATCACCGGCAAGCCGCTGGACCTGTCCCTGCAGACCGGCACCTGGCTGGCCGTGCAGTCCAGTGACGGCAGCGAGGCGTACACGCGCGGCGCGGCGTTGTCGGTGACGCCGAACGGCCAGCTGGTGACCTCCAGCGGCCGTCCAGTACTGGATGACAACAACAACCCGATCGCCATTCCGCCCTACCAGGCGATGGAGATCGGTGCCGACGGCACGCTCTCGATCATCCCGCAGGGCGAAGGTCCGCAGACCATGGCGCAGATCGGTCGCATCAAAGTGGTGCAGGCACCGGATGAACGCCTGGAGCGTGGCCTGGACGGCCTGTTCCGCAACACCGACCCGCTGCAGCCGTTCGCACCGGCACAGGGCACGGCCGTGCACAGCGGCCAGCTGGAAGGCAGCAACGTGGATGCCGCTGGCGCGCTGGTGCAGATGATCCAGCTGCAGCGCCAGTACGAAATGCAGGTGCAGGTGATCAAGCACGGCGACGAAAACGCGCGCAGCGCCAACAGCATGCTGCGCCTGGGCAGCTGACGGAATTCCGGCGCCGGTTGATGCCGGCGCTGGCACACCGCTTGCACACCCGCATACAAGGGCCGCACCACGCGGCCGGCTTCAGCAGACAGGACATCGAAGATGAACCAGGCATTGTGGATCGCGAAAACCGGACTGGATGCGCAGCAGATGCGCATGTCGGTGGTTTCCAACAACCTCGCCAACACCAACACCACCGGCTTCAAGCAGGACCGTGCCAGTTTTGAAGACCTGCTGTACCAGCAGGTGCGCCAGCCCGGCGGCTCATCGTCGGCGCAGACGCAGCTGCCCACCGGCCTGCAGCTGGGTACCGGCGTGCGCGTGGTCGCCACCGCCAAGAACTTTGAACAGGGTGGCCAGCAGCAGACCGGCCGCGCCCTGGACGTGATGGTCAATGGCCGCGGCTTCTTCGAAGTTCAGATGCCTGATGGCAGCTCGGCCTACACCCGTGATGGCTCGTTCAAGATCAACCAGGACAGCGAGCTGGTCACCAACAGCGGCTACCCGGTGCAGCCGGGCATCCAGATTCCCGAAGGCGCGCAGTCGGTGACCATCGGCACCGATGGCACCATCAGCGTGAAGATGGCCGACGGCGCCGCCTCGGTGGAAGTCGGCGCACTGACCCTGACCGACTTCGTCAATCCCGCTGGCCTGCAGGCACGTGGCGAGAACCTGTTCCTGGAGACCACTGCGTCCGGCCCGGCACAGAACGGCAACCCCGGCCTCAACGGCCTCGGCACTGTGGTGCAGGGCGCGCTGGAAGGCAGCAACGTCAACGTGGTGGAAGAGCTGGTGTCGATGATCGAAACCCAGCGCGCCTACGAGATGAACGCCAAGGCGATCTCCACCACCGACTCGATGCTCGGTTATCTCAACAACAAGCTCTGACCGGCCAAATCGGGAAACCGCCATGTCGCCCATTTCCAACTTCGCCCGCACTGCTCTCGCCTGCGCCGTGGCCGCCCTGCTCGGTGGCTGCGTGATCGCGGGCGACGTGCGCCCCTACCCGACGATGGCACCGATCCAGCCGATCATGCCGCCGCAGGCACAGCCGACCGCCGGTGCGATCTACGCTGCCGGCCCGACCCTGCAGCTGTATTCGGACCGGCGCGCGCGCGATGTTGGCGACCTGTTGACCATCACCCTGCTGGAAAACACCACCGCGCAGACCAGTGCCAACACGGCCACCAACAAGGAATCGAACCTGAGCCTGGGTACACCGTCCATTCTCGGTGCTCCGGTCACCCTCGGCGGCAAGGACATCCTGAGTGCCACGGCCAAGGGCGCGCGTGACTTCACCGGCAAGGGCAACAGCGCGCAGAGCAACCGCCTGCAGGGCAGCGTCACCGTCACTGTGGTGCAGCGCCTGCCCAACGGCAACCTGGTGGTGCAGGGTCAGAAGAACCTGCGGCTCAACCAGGGCGATGAACTGGTGCAGGTGCAGGGCATCGTGCGCCCGGGCGACATCAGCCAGGACAACACCATTCCGTCCAGCCGCGTGGCCGAGGCCCGCATCGTCTACGGCGGCCGCGGTCCCGTCGCGCAGTCCAACGCGATGGGCTGGCTGAGCCGCTTCTTCAACTCCGGCCTGACGCCGTTCTGAGTATGGCCATGAAACTCTTCTCCTCTTCTTCCTGGCAGCGACGCATGGCGTCGTTCGTCGCGCTGATGCTGCTGGTCGTGGCTGCCCCGGCCAGCGCCGAGCGCATCAAGGACCTGGCCCAGGTCGGTGGCGTGCGCGGCAATGCGCTGGTGGGTTATGGCCTGGTGGTCGGCCTGGACGGCAGCGGCGACCGCACCAGCCAGGCCCCCTTCACCGTGCAGAGCCTGAAGAACCTGCTCGGCGAGCTGGGCGTCAACGTGCCGCCGAACGTCAACCCGCAGCTGAAGAACGTGGCCGCCGTGGCGATCCACGCCGAACTGCCGCCGTTCGCCAAGCCGGGCCAGCCGATCGACATCACCGTGTCCTCGATCGGCAACGCGGTCTCGCTGCGCGGCGGTTCGCTGCTGATGGCGCCGCTGCGCGGTGCTGACGGCCAGATCTATGCCATCGCCCAGGGCAACCTGATCGTCGGCGGCTTTGGTGCGCAGGGCAAGGATGGTTCCCGTGTCTCGGTGAACGTGCCCAGCGTCGGCCGCATTCCCAACGGTGCCACCGTTGAACGCGCCCTGCCCGACCCGCTGGCCAACGGCGGCGACATCACCCTGAACCTGCACAACAACGACTTCACCACGGTCTCGCGCATGGTTGCCGCGCTCAACAACGCCTTCGGCGAAGGTGCGGCGCGTGCGGTCGATGGCGTGACCGTGGCGGTCACCGCGCCGACCGACCCAGGCGCGCGCATCGGCCTGCTGGCACGCATCGAGAACCTGGAACTCACCCCCGGCAGCGCCCCGGCCAAGGTGGTGGTCAATTCGCGTACCGGCACCGTGGTCATCGGCCAGCAGGTGCGCGTGGGACCGGCGGCGATCTCGCATGGTTCGCTGACCGTGACCATCCAGGAAAACACCAACGTCAGCCAGCCCAATGCGCTGTCCGGCGGCCGCACCGTGGCCAGCCCGCAGTCGACCATCACCGCCACCAACGACGGCAGCCGCATGTTCAAGTTCAGCGGCGGCACCACCCTGGACGAGATCGTGCACGCGGTGAACGCCGTGGGCGCGGCACCGGGCGATCTCATCGCGATCCTGGAAGCCCTGAAGCAGGCCGGCGCACTGAGTGCCGAGCTCGAGGTGATCTGATATGCGTATCACTCCCGCATTCGATCTGCACCCGGCGCAACAGAACGATCCGGCCAAGATCGACAAGGTCGCGCGCCAGCTGGAAGGCCAGTTCGCGCAGATGCTGGTCAAGAGCATGCGTGACGCCAGCTTCGGCGATTCGCTGTTCCCCGGCGAAAACAAGATGTTCCGCGAGATGTACGACCAGAAGATTGCCGAGGCCATGACCCGCGGCAAGGGCCTGGGACTGTCGGGCATGATCAGCCGGCAGCTGTCCGGCCAGGCCGCCGACGGCCCGGCGCTGGATACCCGCGTGGACCCGGCCAAGGCCAGTCGTGCCTACCAGCTCAATGCACCGGCCAAGTCGGCACCGTCGCTGCCGCTGGAAGACGGCAGCCAGGCCGTGCGCCTGCTGCAGCAGATGGCCGCCGGTGCACAGCACGGTGCGCAGGCGGCGGTCGCACCGATGGAACAGGCCCTGGACCTGATCGCCGGCCGCGAGAGCAGCAGCATGCACCGCTCGTTGGGCACCGAGGATCCGTACATCGGCAGCCTGCAGGGCGAGGACTGGGCCGCCAACAGCGACCAGTGGTCGGCCACCGCCAGCAACCGCGGCACCGCGATCAGTCCGGCCGATGCGATGGCTACCCGCACCGCCGTCGCCCAGCTGGGCGAGCACACCCCGGAAGGCTTCGTTGCCAGCATCTGGCAGCACGCGCAGAGTGCAGCCAAGGAACTGGGCGTGGATGCCCGCGCCCTGGTCGCCCAGGCGGCGCTGGAAACCGGCTGGGGCAAGCGCCACATCAAGCATGCCGACGGTAGCACTTCGCACAACCTGTTCGGCATCAAGGCCAATGGCTGGAACGGCCAGCGCGCCGTGGCCGGCACCCACGAATATGTCGATGGCGTGCGCCGCAACGAGACCGCCAGCTTCCGCGCCTACAGTTCGCCGGCCGAGAGCTTCGCCGACTATGTGCGCCTGCTGAAGACCAGCCCGCGTTACCAGCAGGCCCTGCAGGCCGGCACCGACGTGCAGGGCTTCGCCCGCGGCCTGCAACGCGCCGGCTATGCCACCGATCCGCGTTACGCGGCCAAGATCGCCGCGATCGCCGGCGGCCCGACCATCGAGCGCGCCGTCAGTGCCGTGGCCGATGCCGGCTCGCGCCTTGGCCAGACCTTCGCCAGCACCGCAACCGCGGCGCTGGGTATCACTCGTCGTTGAGGAACCCCATGTCCAGCGTACTTTCCACCGGTACTGGTGCCCTGCTCGCCTTCCAGCGTGCGTTGGCGACCACCAGCCACAACGTCGCCAACATCAACACCCCTGGCTACAGCCGGCAGAAGGTCGACTTCGCCACGTCTGATCCGCAGAACTACGGCTTTGGGGACGTTGGCAGCGGCACCCGCATCACCGATATCCGCCGTGCTGCCGACCAGCTGGCCATCTCGCGCCTGCTCGACAGCAGCGGCGAGCTGGCACGCCTGAAGCAGCTTTCGGGCATGGCCGACCGCGTGAATGCCCTGTTCTCGGACCCGGCCACGAATGTCGCCGGCTCCTGGTCCAACTTCTTCGACGCCGTCAGTGGCCTTTCGTCCAACGCGGCCGGCACGGCCGACCGGCAGAGCCTGCTCGATGGCGGCAAGGCCCTGGCGAGCCGCTTCGTGCAGCTCAACACACAGATGAACAACCTGAGCAGCGAAGTCAACAACGGGCTCATTGCCGGCGCCACGGAAGTCAATCGCCTGGCGCAGGAGATTGCGCAGATCAACGGCGCCATTGGCAGCAACGTGGCCAACGCGGCGCCGGACCTGCTCGATCGTCGCGACCAGCTGATCTCGCAGCTGATCGGTTACACCGGTGGCACTGCCGTCGTCCAGGATGGCGGCGTGATGAACGTCTATACCGCAGGCGGCAATGCGCTGGTGGTGGGCACGACCGCGTCCAAGGTCACTACGGTGACCGATCCATACCAGCCCGAACGCCTGCAACTGGCTCTGGAAACCCAGGGCAACACGATCACGCTCGATCCCAAGGCAGTGGGCGGAAAGATCGGCGGCATGCTCGAGTTCCGCGATACCGTGCTGACACCGGCCCAGGCCGAATTGGGCAAGCTCGCCGTCGGCCTGGCCGAGAGCTTCAACCAGGCGCACCACCAGGGCGTGGACCTGTACGGCAAGATGGGCGGCGACTTCTTCACCATCGGCAACCCACGCGTCACGCCCAACGCGAGCAATACCGGTACCGGCAGCCTCACTGCGACCTACGGTGACCTCTCCAAGCTGGAGGCACAGAACATCGTCCTCAAGTTCGACGGCACCCAGTGGCAGGCCACCCGCGCCGACACTGGCGCCACCGTTGCGTTGACCGGTACCGGCACGACCGCCGATCCGCTGGTGATCAATGGCGTCAAGCTGGTGGTCGGCGGCACCCCGGCCACCAACGACCGTTTCCTCCTGCAGCCGACCGCGGGCGTCGCCGGAAGCCTGGAAACCGCCATCACCGATCCCTCCCGCATCGCCGCAGCGGCAGCGGTCAAGGGTACGGCTGCACTGGCCAACACCGGCACCGGGAAGCTGACCGGCGTCACCGTCAACGATGTATCCAATCCGAACCTGCGCGATCCTGCCGCAATCGTGTTCACGTCGGCGACCACCTACACCATCAACGGTGGGCCGCCGCAGACCTACACACCGGGCCAGACCATCAGCGCCAATGGCTGGAGCTTCGTGCTGGACGGTGCACCGAAGGTCGGCGACACCTTCAATATCAGCCCTACTCCGGCAGGCTCGTCGGACAACAGCAACGCGGCAAAGCTGGCCAAGGTCGAGGACGCCAAGGCGTTCAACGGCGGCACCGTCACCCTCAACGGTGCGCTGGGGGGGGTGACCACGCAGGTCGGCGCGGCGGCACGTTCGGCTGAGTACTCGCTGGACGCGCAGCAGGTCATCACAGACAAGGCGCAGGCAGCCCGCGACGAGATCTCCGGCGTCAACCTGGATGAGGAAGCAGCCGACATGCTGCGGTTGCAGCAGGCCTATCAGGCCGCCTCACAGCTGATCTCCACAGCCGACAACATGTTCCAGACCATCCTGGGAGCCGTCCGTCGATGAGCAGCCGAATTTCCACCGGGATGATGTTCAACCAGTCCGTGTCGCTGATGCTCGCCAAGCAGTCGAAAATCAGCCACCTCGAGCAGCAGATCGCGACTGGCAGCAAGATCACCTCCGCCAAGGACGACCCGGTCGCTGCAGGTACGGCCGTTGGCCTGGACCGTGTCGTGGCCGGGCTCGAGCAGCTCGGCAAGAACGCCAACAGCGTGCAGAACCGCCTGGGCCTGCAGGAAAACGCCTTGGCTCAGGTCAATGAGCTCATGTCGCGCGCCGTGGAGTTGAGTATCCAGGCCAACAGTCCGGTGCCCAAGGCCAGTGACCTCAAGGCCATCGTCAGCGAGCTGAAGACCATCCAGGAAAGCCTGCTGTCGCTGGCCAATTCCCGGGATGGCAGCGGACGCTATCTGTTCGGCGGCAGCAACGACGCTGACGCCCCGTTCCAGCGGAGCGGCGGCACCGTGACCTACAGCGGTGACCAGAACCAGCGGCAGGTGGAGGTGGCACCGGGCCAACGGGTCTCCGACGCCCTGCCCGGCAGCGAGATCTTCATGCGCATCCCCACAGGCGATGGCCGTGTGGATGCCAGCGCGGCCGCCGGCAACACCGGCAGTGGCCTGTTGACCTCGGTCAGCCGCGACGGCAGCGGCAGCTGGGCCGGCGGCACGCTCAATGTCCGCTTCACCGGCACTGCCGAAGGTGCCTATGAGGTGGTTGATGGCACCGGCACGGTGGTCGGCAGCGGAACCCACAAACCCGGCGAGGACATTGTCGTTGGCGGCGTGCGCATGCGCATCGAGGGCAAGCCAGCCGCCGGTGATCAGTTCAACGTCAGCGACGCGGGTAGCCGCGACATCTTCTCCACCCTGGACAAACTGGTCGCCGCACTGGAAACCGACCCGTCCACCGAAAGCCAGCGCACGGCGCTGCAGAACACGCTGCAGTCCAGCATCCGCGACCTCAACAGGGCCTCGGAAACGATGATCGACGCCCGCGCCAAGGGTGGCGCCCAGCTGGCCGCCATCGATACCGCGGCCAGCGCCCGCGAAGCCACAGCCGTCACCGTCAAGAGCACCCTCTCGACGATGCGCGACCTCGATTACGCCGATGCCATCGGCCAATACAAGCTGGAGACCGCCGCCCTTCAAGCCGCCCAGACGATCTTCAGCCAGATGCAGGCGATGTCCCTGTTCAACAAGATCCGCTAGTCCCTTTCCTCGTTCCATCCGTCTTCCAGCACGGCGCGTCCCGCGCCTTCCACACCGAAACAACCGAGCAACCACGGAGAAGCACCATGGCACAGATCATCAACACCAACACCATGTCGCTGAACGCTCAGCGCAACCTGTCCACCAGCAGCAGCTCGCTGGCCACCTCGATCCAGCGCCTGTCCTCGGGCATGCGTATCAACAGTGCCAAGGACGACGCCGCCGGTCTGGCGATCTCCGAGCGGTTCACCACCCAGATCCGTGGCATCAACCAGGCCGCGCGCAACGCCAACGACGGCATCTCGCTGGCACAGACCGCTGAAGGCGCACTGGGCGAAGTCGGCAACAATCTGCAGCGCATCCGCGAACTGGCCGTTCAGGCCCGCAGCGCAACCAACTCCGCCTCGGACCGCCAGGCGCTGAACGCCGAGGTGCAGCTGCTGAAGCAGGAAATCCAGCGCGTTGCGGAGCAGACCAACTTCAACGGCACCAGCCTGCTGGACGGCAGCTTCACCAACCAGGCCTTCCAGATCGGCGCCGACCAGGGCCAGACCATCAACATCTC
This sequence comes from Stenotrophomonas sp. INTA L402-1, assembly GCF_059295135.1. Lineage (NCBI taxonomy): Bacteria > Pseudomonadati > Pseudomonadota > Gammaproteobacteria > Lysobacterales > Lysobacteraceae > Stenotrophomonas > Stenotrophomonas sp. INTA L402-1. Next base: position 164,096 of record NZ_JCAFWP010000001.1, on the reverse strand, counting down.
GCAGATCACCAATGCGAATGTGCACAAGCTGGGCGACTGGACCAGTGCCTCGACCCCGGCAAGCGTGGCCGGCAAGACTGCGACCGGTGGCGCCGAGGCTGCGATTCCGACCACCTCGGGCACGTCCGGCGACTTCAATGATGTCGCGGCCGCTGCTCCTGCTTTCAGCTTCTCAGTAGGCGGCATTTCGATCCATACCGCTGCTGTTGGCGCCAATGTCACCGCCGCTGACATTACCGCAGCACTGGCCAGCAAGTCCGATGCATTGGCCGCCGCCGGCATCACCATGAGTGGCACCGTCGCTGCCGGCACCTTGGCGTTCTCGCGCGCCGACGGCAATGATCTGCCGATCACCGTCACCGGCGCCGGTGCCGGTGAGGGCTTCGCCACTGGCGCCTTTGTCGCCAACCATCAGAACGGCACGCCGGCAATTGCTGCTGATTTCCCCGCCATCACTGCCGGTCAGCTGACGCTGACCAAGGCCGATGGCAGTGGCGTGGTCGACATCAACGTGGGTGCCGCAAAGAACGCCTCGGAACGCAACACGTTGCTGGTGAACGCCATCAACGCCAAGACCCACGAAACCGGCGTCACCGCATCGCTGATCGACGGGAAGGTGCAGCTGGAAAACAAGGAAGGCAACTTCACCATTGGTGGCTCGCTGAGCGCCACCGCGCTGGCCAATGCCACTGGCCTGACGGCAGGCAGCAGCGCCACCAATGGCACGGCATTCACCGCAGGTACGGCCCAGACGGGCTTTGCAGAACTGGATATCTCCAACCAGGCCAACGCCGACAACGCCATCCTCGCCATGGATGCGGCGCTGCAGTCGGTCAATTCGGCCCGCGCCGACCTCGGCGCGATCCAGAACCGCTTCACCTCGACCATCGCCAATCTGAACACCAATTCGGAGAACCTGTCCGCCGCGCGCAGCCGCATCCGTGACGTTGACTACGCACAGGAAACCGCCGAACTGACCCGCGGGCAGATCCTGCAGCAGGCCGGCACGGCCATGCTGGCCCAGGCCAACCAGGTGCCGCAGAACGTACTGCGCCTGCTGCAGTCGTAATTCCTGCACCACTCGAGCTGGAGCCGGGCCCCGCCATGCAGATGGCGGGGCCTTTTCGTTTGACCAGAGAAAAAAGGATCGAAACTCCGCTAAAGGCCGGAGGGGTAGTGCCGTTATTGATTTCAGCAGCGGTAGCACACCCCTTGGGGGGAAGCCAGCCACTGCCCCCCGAAACCGGTCAGGCTGCTCTGCCGGACACACTGCCTACAAGGAAACCGCACCATGGCACAAGTCATCAACACCAACACCATGTCGCTGAACGCCCAGCGCAACCTGGGCACCAGCGGCGCCAACCTGGCCACCACCATTCAGCGCCTGTCCTCGGGCATGCGCATCAACAGCGCCAAGGACGATGCCGCCGGCCTGGCGATCTCCGAGCGCTTCACCACCCAGATCCGCGGCGCCAACCAGGCCGCCCGCAACGCCAACGACGGCATCTCGCTGGCCCAGACCGCCGAAGGCGCACTGGGTGAGATCGGCAACAACCTGCAGCGCGTCCGCGAGCTGGCCGTGCAGTCGCGCAGCGCCACCAACTCCGATTCCGACCGTCAGGCCCTGAACGCCGAAGTGCAGCTGCTGAAGCAGGAAATCCAGCGCGTCGCCGAACAGACCAACTTCAACGGCACCAACCTGCTGGACGGCACCTTCACCAACCAAGCCTTCCAGATCGGCGCCAACCAGGGCCAGACGATCAACATCTCGCAGGTTGCCAACGCCAACATCAGCAAGCTGGGTAACTGGACCAGCGCATCGCATGACGCCTCCGTCACCGGTGCTGTGCCGAATGGCAATGCTGCTAAGGCTGTTCCCACCACCACCGGTTCGTTCGGCACGTTCACCGCACCGGATGCCACCGCAAATGCGAACGGCTTCAGCATTAGCGTAGCAGGCGTGCAGATCGTTAATATCGCAGGCGGCACGGCGGTTACTGCACAGAACATCACCGACGGTCTGGCCGCGAAGAGTGATGAACTTGCGGCAGCAGGCGTGAAGTTCACCGGCGCGGTGGGCACCGACCTGACTTTCACGAAGGCCGATGGCAGCGCACTCGAAGTTCAGATGTCTGCCGACGCAGAGGCTGCATTTGGCAACGGTGCCGCCGTCAATGACACCGCCAACGGTACTCCGGCAGTCGCAGCGTCTTTCGGAGCTGTGAGCTTCACCGTCGCTGGCAGCAAGGGCTCCGCTCAGATCGACCTGACTGCCGTCGGAAGCGCAGGCGACCGCGCCACACAGATGGTGAACGCTGTCAACGCGAAAACCCACGAAACTGGCGTCACCGCCGCGCTGGTGGAAGGCAAGCTGCAACTGACCGGCAAGGAAGGCAACTTCACCATCGGCGTGGTAGCCGGCGGAGACGATGCCGCTGCGGTTAAGGAGCAGACTGGCCTGACCGCTGCTGCCACCAACAACTACGCTGCAGGTGGGGCCAAGACCGGCTTTGCAGATCTCGACATCTCCTCGAAGGACGGTGCCGACAACGCCATCCTGGCGATGGACGCAGCCCTGAACTCGATCAACTCCGCCCGCGCCGACCTGGGTGCAATCCAGAACCGCTTCACCTCGGTGGTTGCGAACCTGAACACCTCGTCGGAAAACATGTCGGCTGCCCGCAGCCGCATCCGCGACGTGGACTACGCTTCGGAAACCGCCGAGCTGACCCGCAACCAGATCCTGCAGCAGGCCGGTACCGCCATGCTGGCCCAGGCCAACCAGTCCAGCCAGAACGTGCTGAGCCTGCTGCGCTGATCCAGCGGTAGTACAAGGCAACAACGGGAAGGGGGCGCAAGCCCCCTTCTTCGTGCCCGGTGGCGGATTGGCATGAGCCTTGCAGAAGGCTGGAGAGCGTTTCCACGCTCAAGCTCGCCCCTCCCAGGCCGATAGCAGGTGCAGGACACCCGCCCGGCCCGTCCAAGATAAAGGATTCCCCTCATGGCCATCGGCACGATTGGTTCCGGCCTCGACATTCCCAGCCTGGTTGCACAGCTGACCGCCAAGGAACGCGAGCCCCGGGAAAAGCAGATCAACTCGGCGGGTGTTGCCGCCAGCGCCAAGCTTTCGGCGCTTGGCACCATCAAAAGCGGAATGACAGGTCTGCAGAGCGCGCTGAAGACCCTGGTCAAGGGCGTGGCCACCCCCGGCCTGAAAGTCAGCACGCCGACCGAGTCGAACTTCACTGCAACCCTGGACACCAGCACGACCGCCGGCAAGGCCGCTGCGGGCAGCCACCAGGTGGAAGTCAAATCCCTGGCACAGAACCAGAAGCTCAGCTCCAAGGCGTATACAAAGGACGCCGTGGTTGGCGACGGAACGCTGACGATCGCATACGGCGACAAGTCCATCAGCGTGAACATCGAACCCGGCGCGACGATGGAGAAGATCGCAGCCGAGATCAATTCCGCCGCCGAGAGCAAGGGCGTCACCGCGGCCGTGGTGACCGCCGACGATGGCATGCACCTGGTATTGACCGCCGTTGATTCCGGCAGCAAGGGCGCGTTGAAGGTCAGCGCCAGTGGCGGCAATGGCGGACTCTCCGAGCTGGCCTATGACGGCACATCCGCATCGAAGATGACCGAGATGGTGCCCGCCAAGGATGCAGTGGTGGTGGTGGATGGTTTCACCCGCACCAGCAGCTCCAACACGATCACCGACCTGGTACCTGGCATCAGCCTCACCCTGACCAAGGCGAAGGAAGGCGAGACGCAGACGCTGACCGTCACTCCGGACAACAGCACGCTGAAGACCAATCTCACGGCCTTCATCACCGCCTACAACGGCATCCAGACCACGTTGAAGAATTCCAGCGCTTACAACGCTGAGACGCGCACGGCCTCGACCATGACCGGCGACGCCATGGTCCGTGGCCTGCAGCAGCAGCTGCGCGCCCAGCTGAGTGCCAACGTCAACGACCTCAAGGATCTGGGCATCACCATTGCCGCCGACGGCAGCATGAGCCTTGATGGCGCCAAGCTCGACACCGCGCTGGCGAAGAACCCGGAGGCGGCCACCAAGCTGTTCGGTGCAGAGGGCGCGCTGGGCAAGCCGATGACCGAACTGCTCAAGAGCAGCCTGGACGCGACCACCGGCACGATCACCCAGCGTACGGCGACCTTGAACAAGCAGATCAAGGCACTGGAAAAGCAGCTGGACGAGCTGGACAAGAACATGGAAAAGGTGGCCGACCGCTACACCAAGCAGTTCACCGCGATGGAAAAGATGGTCACGCAGATGCAATCGGCCGGCGGCTCGCTCATCCAGCAGCTCGGCAACTGATTTCCAGGCATTTTTCCGGCGCAGTCGGTACTCAAGTAGAGCCCCGGCTGCGCCGATAACCCGTTAGACCCGTGCCGAACCCCTCAACCCACGCGGATGGGCAGGCATTCCAGGAGACTTCCCCTATGTACGGTTCCAATCGGCAGTTCGCCGAGCAGTACCGAAAAGTCGGCGTGACCACCTCGGTCGTCGATGCCGATCCACACAAGTTGGTAGCGCTGCTGCTGGCCGGTGCCTGCGAGCGCATCCGCACCGCTGAAGCCTCTTTGCAGCAGAATGACCAGGCGCGCAAGGGCAAGGCCATCGGCGAAGCCTGCGCCATCGTCGGCCACCTCAACGGCTCGCTCGATCACGAAGCCGGCGGCGAGATTGCCGGCAATCTGTCGGCACTGTACGACTTCGTCATCATGCGCCTGACCGAGGGTAACCTGCACAACGATCCGACCGCACTGAAGGAAGCCCTGGGCTTGATGGTGGAGATCGACTCGGCCTGGAACGCGATTCCGGCAGACCAGCGCCAGGTCACCAAAGCGGTGGCGCCATGAACCTTCAGACTATGCACGACGCCCTTGATACGCTGGAAACCAGCCTCGAGGGCGAGGACCACGACACCAGCGAACGGCTGATGGCCGAACACCTGGAAGCCGTGGCTGCCCTGTCGTTGGTTGTCGAGCGCCCCAGTGATGCCGCCATCCTCGCGTTGCGCGACCACCAGCAACGCGTACTGGCGCGCATGATCTCCCTCCGCGATGAAGCCGCAGCTCATCTGAAGCACACCGGCCGCTCCCTTCGCGCGGCGCATGCCTACCTGCAGGCAGAATCACTCGCATGACCCAACTGCCGACCACGTCGCTGCACCACCCCGCCGAAAGCGAGCTGTTCGACGAAACGCTCAGCTGCGAGCTGGCCTTGCCGGCCGAGTTCCAGGCAGGCAGCGCCGCCGGTCGCACCAGCAGTGCCGAAGGCCTGCTGCGCAGCCTGGCCCTGGTCGAGGACAGTCGCGTTGACGAGCACGACGACCGCAATGAGTCCAGCCTGCAGTTGCAGCGGCTGGAAGCCAAGCTGGATCTGGCGATGGTGCTGCTCGGCCGTCTGGTACGCCAGCAGGGCCAGGAACTGACGCTGCGCCCGGTGCGCTGGTCGCGCCGTGGCATCCGCCTGCAACTGGGGCCGCGCAGCGGCGCCAGCCCCGGCCAGGCCGGCCTGGTGCGCCTGCAGCCCAGCGACTGGCTGCCTGACCATATCGACCTGCCCGTGGAAGTGATCGCCGAAGCGGCGGACGGTGGCGGTGGTCACTACCTGTGGCTGCGTTTCCAGCGTCTTGGCGATGGCCTGGAGATGGCAATGGAGCGGCATCTGTTCCGCCTGCATCGCCGCCAGGTGGCCGAAGCACGCCGCGCCCGCTGAAACCTGCCACCATGACGCCGGATGGGCAACCCTTGGCGCGCCCGTTCAGCTAAGTTAAGGTGGACTCCCCTCACGGACCTCCAACGTGCCTGTGCGAGTTCTCATCGTCGACGATCACACCCTGGTCCGCGCCGGCCTGGCGCGGCTGCTGCAGGGGTTTGCCGACGTGCAGCTCGTCGCCGAGGCCAGCAATGCCGAGCAGGCACTGCAGCTGGCCCTGCAGCACGCCCCGGACGTGATCCTGATGGACCTGTCACTGCCCGGCCGCACCGGCCTGGAAGCCCTCAGCGACATCCGCCTGCGCGCCCCCGGCACGCGGGTGGTGATGATGACCATGCACGACGACGCCGCACACGTGCGCGATGCACTCGATCGCGGTGCGGTCGGGTTCCTGGTCAAGGATGCCGCACCGCAGGAGCTTGAACTGGCGCTGCGTGCCGCGCACGCCGGCCAGGTGTTCCTGAGCCCGCAGATCTCCGCCAAGATGCTGGCACCGATGCTCGGTCGAGAGAAACCCACCGGCATCGCCGCACTGTCGCCGCGCCAGCGCGAGATCCTGCGCCGCATCGGCAAGGGCGAAAGCAACAAGGAAATCGCCGCCGACCTCGGCATCAGCGTCAAGACAGTGGAAACCCACCGCGCACGCATGATGGAGTCGCTGGGCTGTCGCCGCGCCAACGATCTGCTGCTGCTGGCCGCGCGCCACCAGCACGAGCTGGAGTGATCCTCCGCGAAGGAGGCCAGATCCGCACTGACGACGAATTCCCGTCACCCCGACGCTCCCTGACAGGAATCCGTACACGGCGCAGCCCGCTTAACCCGGCACCCACACCGGAAATCAGCAACTTAGCGGCGATCATCGTCAACATTCCGCGACAATGTAGGGAATACCCCTACACCCTGTCAGGACATTCACGAAGCCCCTCAGGAACCCCCTGATTCCGCCCCCGCCGGATCAAAAGCAAGATGCGTTCCACAAGGCGCCGGGGAGCGGTGCCGGGGAACCACGATGAAGGCTGCACTCTCGACCCAGCTGGGCCAACAACTTCACCTCACCCCGCAGTTGCTGCAGTCGATCCGGCTGCTGCAGCTTGATGGCCTGCACCTGGAACAGGAAATCCAGCGCCTGCTGGACTCCAACCCGCTGCTGGAGATCGAAGAGGCTGAAGCACCCACCGCAGAAGCCACCGAGGCCGGCGCCACCACGCTGGAAACCGCTGCGTTCGACGAGCTGCCCGAGTCGTCGATGTGGGACGTGGCCGGCGCCAGCTGGCAGGACGGCGACGACGACCGCATGGCGCGCATCGCCGCCGGCGAATCGAGCGACCCGCAGCTGCGCGTGCTGCAGCGCCTGTCGCTGGACATGGATGACCGCGAGCTGGCCGTGGCCGCCTTCTGGCTGGACCATTGCGATGAGGCAGGCTACCTGCAGGCACCGCTGGACCAGCTGCAGCTGCTGGCCAGCGCCCAGTTCGACATCGCCGCCGACGGCGTGGAAGCCATCCGTCAGCAGCTGCTGCATGGCGAGCCGGCCGGCATGGCCGCACAGGACCTGCGCGAAGGCCTGCAGGCCCAGCTGCGCAGCCTGCACGGCGTAGTCCCCGCCCGCCACCTGGCGGCACGCATTCTCGATGGCGCGCTCGACGCGCTGGCCGCGCACGACTACCCCGCCCTCGCTCGCCTGCACGACGCCGAGATCGACGACGTGCGCGAGGCGGTGCGCCTGATCCTCTCGCTGCAGCCGCGCCCGGGTGACAGCCTGCTGCCCGAACGCAATGCCGTGGTGGTGCCGGACGTGGTCGCCTGGCACGCCGACGACCAGTGGAAGGTGGCGCTGAATCCGGCGACCAGCCGCCGCGTCTCGATCAACAGCCAGTACGAACAGGCCCTGGCCGAGACCAGCGAGGCCGCACCGGCACTGCGCGAAATGCTGCAGGAAGCGCGCTGGTTCAGCCGCGGCCTGTCGATGCGCTACGACACCCTGCTGCGCACCGCGCGGGTGATCGTCGAGCGCCAAGCCGCGTTCCTGGTGCGTGGCGAGGAGGCCATGGCGCCGCTGACGTTGAAGGAAGTGGCCGAAGAGATCGGCATGCACGAGTCCACCGTCTCGCGCATCACCACCGGCAAGTTCCTGCAGACCCCGCGCGGCACCTTCGAATTGAAGCACTTCTTCGCCGTGCGCCTGGAAGGCGCCAGCGTCTCCGGCCAGGCCGTGAAGGCCATGGTCCGCCGCCTGATCGACGCCGAACCGGCCGGCCGCCCGCTGGCCGACGAGGCCATCGCCGGCCTGCTGTCGCGCCAGGGGGTGAACATTGCCCGCCGAACCGTCGCAAAATACCGAGAACAACTGGACATCGCCCCGGCCCGTGAACGGCGCCGGCTTGGCGCTAGGCAACCGCAGCTGGCCCGGGTGGGCTGAAAAGGATGTTGGACATGAACAAGCTCACGGTCCTGCTGGTCGATGACCACGAGGGCTTCATCAACGCGGCGATGCGCCATTTCCGCAAGATCGACTGGCTGCAGATCGTCGGCAGCGCCGGCAACGGCCTGGAAGCGATCGAGCGCTCGGAAACGCTGCGCCCGCAGGTGGTGCTGATGGACCTGGCGATGCCGGAAATGGGCGGCCTGCAGGCCACCCGCCTGATCAAGTCGCAGGACGATGCACCGTACATCGTGATCGCCAGCCACTTCGACGACGCCGAGCACCGCGAACACGCGCTACGCGCTGGCGCCGACAATTTTGTCAGCAAGCTGTCCTACATCCAGGAAGTCATGCCGATCCTGGAAGGCCTCAGGGAGGATCGATCGTGAGCGAATCGCGCATCCTGGTGCTGGACAACGACGCCGTGCGTGCAGAGCGCACCGTTGCCCTGCTGGAATTCATGGATTTCAACCCGCGCTGGGTTTCCGACGCGGCCGACTTCGACCTGGGTCGCCAGCGCCAGAACGACTGGATGGCCGTGATCGTCGGCAGCCTGGACGACACCGCTGCCAGCACCGCGCTGTACAACTGGCTGGGCGGCAGCAGCCTGCCGCCGCCGGTGCTGCTGGCCGACGGTGATGCCGCAGCCTTTGCCCATCACCACGGCCTGCACGAAGCCAACATCTGGCCGCTGGAAACGCCGCTACGCCATGCGCAGATGGAAGCCCTGCTGCGCCGCGCCAGCCTCAAGCGCCTGGACGCCGAGCACCAGGCCGGCGCCGCCCAGGACCAGGGCCCGACCGGCAACGGTCCGGCGGTGACTGCGTTGCGCACGATGATCGAACAGGTGGCCGCATTCGACACCACCGTGCTCGTGCTGGGCGAATCCGGTACCGGCAAGGAAGTCGTGTCGCGCGCCATCCATCAGCGCTCGCCGCGCCGCGACGGCCCGTTCGTGGCGATCAACTGCGGTGCCATTCCGGCCGACCTGCTGGAAAGCGAACTGTTCGGCCACGAAAAGGGTGCCTTCACCGGCGCACTGACCGCGCGCAAGGGCCGTTTCGAAATGGCCGAAGGCGGTACCCTGCTGCTCGACGAAATCGGCGACATGAGCCTGCCGATGCAGGTGAAGCTGCTGCGCGTGCTGCAGGAACGCAGTTTCGAGCGTGTCGGTGGTAACCAGACCATCCGCTGCAACGTGCGCGTCGTGGCCGCGACCCATCGCGACCTGGAAACCCGCATCGCCGAAGGCAAGTTCCGCGAGGATCTGTTCTATCGCCTCAACGTGTTCCCGATCGACGTGCCCGCCCTGCGCGAGCGTCGCGAAGACCTGCCGGCGCTGGTGGAAACCATCGCCGCACAGCTGGCGCGCACCGGCCGTGGCGAAGTGCGCTTCACCCCGGAAGCCCTGCAGGCCCTGACCGGCTACGAGTGGCCGGGCAATGTGCGCGAACTAACCAACCTGGTCGAGCGCCTGGCGGTGCTGCACCCGGGCGGCTCGGTGCGCGTGCAGGACCTGCCGGCCCGCTACCGTGGCGACGCTGCACTGGCAGCGGTGGCCGCACCGGCACCGGTACAACCGACGGCCAGCGAAGAACGCCTGGACCTGCGCAGCTTCTCGTTCCACACCCCGGGCGGCGGCAACCAACCGGCGCTGGAGCACGGCATTGCCGTCAATCGCGCCGCAGCACCGGCGGCGCTGCCCGATGAAGGCATGGACCTGCGCAACCACATGGCCAACATCGAACTGGGCCTGATCAACGAAGCACTGGAACGCACCCAGGGCGTCGTCGCCCACGCCGCCCAGCTGCTCGGCCTGCGCCGCACCACCCTGGTGGAAAAGCTGCGCAAGTACGGCATCGAACGCGAGCAGGCCGAACTGGCCGGCTGAACCTCGCGACCAGCATGAAGGGGGCACGAACGCCTGGGCTTGCCCGGGCGTTGGTGTTTCCAGTACCTGGGGTCAGATCCCTTTCCTGCGGAAAGAGATCTGACCCCATTGCATTTGCACGTTTTCCTAAAGACATCACCGCCGCAGTGCGGAGCATGGCAAGGACATCCCAACGAGGTCCCACCATGCATCGCCTCACTCTGCTCGCCGCCTTGCTCTGCCCGCCCCTGGCCAGCGCCGCCGACTGCACCCTGCCCACCACGGTGGACCAGCGCCAGTTCACCAACCTCAGCGACCCGCTTTACGCACCGGACAACCCCAATGCCGGACGCATGGTGCAGGTCAGCTTCGCCGGCAACCAGTATGTGCTGGACATCCTCGGCACCGACCTCCGCATCGGCGGCAGCTACCGCTATCAGCGCCTGGCCCCACACATCGCGGAAATCGAGATGACTGAAGCCCACCCCGCAGGACCGGCCCACTACACCCTGCTGCTGACCTGCCAGACCAATCACCAGGGCCGTTTCATCTACACCCAGCACGACGGCCCTATCGCACCGCGCCAGCGCCAGAATTCCGGCCGTTGGACCCTGCAGCCATAGGCCAGAAAACCGACGCCGGATAAATGGCGCTTTCAATAGGGTCAGCGCCCGTTGCGTCGCAACGGGATCTGACCCCGTGCCGACCAACGGTCGGCACCCACCATCAGCAGCAGGTTCCAACAGATCGCGGCCAACTGTCGAAGGCGGGGTGGGTCCGGTTGCGGGGGCGTGAGCCGCATGGATGCGGCGACCGAGCTTACATGGACGTACTTGCAGCGCCCCCCGTAACCGGACCCACCCCGCCAACCATCGGTAGCCCCGCTTTTGCTGTTGCTTCGGCCGTTGCCGCTGAGGTTGCCGGCCAGCGGCCGGCACTACCGCGGGGAGCGGGGTGCAACCCCGCACGCACACCCAACCTCCTCACTTCACTGAATCGAAAACCGGTTTCGGCACGGCACTTGCACCTGCTCCAGCAGACAACCCCATCCCCTGTTTCTGGAACCGTTGCAGATGTCCCACTCCGTCACGTCGATCCTTTCGCAGATCCGCTCCTATCAGACCCAGATGGGACAGCCGGCGCTCAACCCGCTGGGCGAAACGCCGCGCAGCAACGCCCTGCCGGGCACGGTGCTGGATGCACCGCAGGCCCAGCCGGCCAGCTTCACCGAAACCCTGCGTGGTGCGATTGCCGGCGTCAACGACGCGCAACAGAAATCCGGCGCCCTGGCCAAAGCCTTCGAAATGGGCGACCCCAGCGCCGACCTCGCCAAGGTCATGGTCGCCTCGCAGCAGTCCCAGATCGCCTTCCGCGCCACCGTGGAAGTCCGCAACCGTCTCGTCCAGGCCTACCAGGACGTGATGAACATGCCGCTGTAAGGATAGAACCGCATGGCCCTGTCGCTCTCCAAGGAATCCCTGAACGTCGAAAAGGCGGGCCAGTGGTTCGATCGGCTGCAAAGCCTGCAGATCACCCGTCGGCTCGGACTGATGGCGATGATCGCCGTGGCCGTAGCGGCCGGGCTGTCCGTGTTCTTCTGGTCGCAGAAGCCCGGCATGGTCCCGCTGTATACCGGCCTGGACCAGAAGGCCACCGCTGAAGCGACCGACCTGCTGCGCGCCGCGCAGATCCCGTTCGCGCTCGACCCGGCCACCGGTGGCATCACCGTGCCGGAAAAGAACCTGCACGACGCCCGCCTGAAGCTGGCCGGCTCCGGCCTGACCGACAGCGGCAAGCTCGGCTTCGAGCTGATGGAACGCGACCCGGGCTTCGGCGTCAGCCAGTTCGTGGAAAGCGCGCGCTACCAGCATGCGTTGGAAACCGAGCTGTCGCGCACCATCAACACACTGCGCCCGGTGCGCGATTCGCGCGTGCACCTGGCCATTCCCAAGCCCAGCGCCTTCACCCGGCAGCGTGACGTGGCCAGCGCCTCGGTCACCCTGGAACTGCGTGGCGGCCAGCAGCTGGAACGCAGCCAGGTGGACGCCATCGTGCACATGGTCGCGGCCAGCATTCCGGACCTCGCTCCGGAACGGGTGACCGTGGTCGACCAGAGCGGGCGCATGCTCAGCATCACCGACCCGAACAGCGAAGCGGCGGTCAATGCGGCCCAGTTCGAGCAGGTCCGCCGCCAGGAAACCTCGTTCAACCAGCGCATCCGCGAGCTGCTGGAGCCGATGACCGGTCCTGGCCGCGTCAATCCGGAAGTGAGCGTGGACATGGACTTCTCGGTGACCGAGGAAGCCCGTGAGCTCTACAACGGTGAACCGCAGAAGCTGCGCAGCGAGCAGATGAGCGAGAACACCACCAGCACCCCGGGCCCGCAGGGCGTGCCGGGCGCGACCAGTAACAGCCCGCCGGGCCAGCAGGCCGCACCGGCCACTGCGCAGGCCCCGACCGAAAGCAGCAAGAACGCGACCCGCAACTACGAGCTGGACCGCACCCTGCAGCACACCCGTCAGCCGGCCGGCCGCATCAAGCGCGTCTCGGTGGCGGTGCTGGTGGACAACGTGCCGCGCGCCGGTGCCAACGGCAAAGTCGCGCCGCAGCCGCTGTCGGCGGCCGAGCTGACCCGCGTCGAGGCGCTGGTCAAGCAGGCCGTCGGCTTCAACGCCGAGCGTGGCGACACCGTGTCGGTGATGAATGCCCCGTTCGTGCGTGACACCACGCCGGTCGAAGGCCCGGCATGGTGGGAGCTGCCGTGGGTGCACGACGCCGGTCGCATGCTGCTGGGTGCCGTGGTGGTGCTGGCATTGCTGTTCGGTGTGCTGCGCCCTGCACTGCGCGCGATCACCGGCCAGAACAAGAAGAACGACGAACAGGCACTGGAGCCGCATACCGCGGACGTGCAGCTGGTCGATGACGATGGCATGCCGCTGCCGGCGCTGGGCGCCGACCGGGCCAGCCTGGGCGGGCCGGATGCATTGGCCCTGCCGGTGGATTCATATGAGGAACGACTGCGGATGGCGCGTGAAGCCGTGAAGACCGACTCCAAGCGCGTGGCCCAGGTGGTCAAGGGCTGGGTGGCCAATGACTGAGGCCGCACTGACTGGCGTGCAGCGCGCCGCCGTACTGCTGCTTTCGCTGGGTGAGCTGGATGCGGCCGAAGTGCTGCGTCACATGGAACCCAAGGAAGTGCAGAAAATCGGCATCGCCATGGCCACCATGACCGACATCACCCGCGAACAGGTAGAACGGGTGATGGACCAGTTCGGCCAGGAGCTGGGCTCGAAGACCTCGCTGGGCGTGGGCTCGGACGATTACATCCGCAACATGCTGGTGCAGGCACTGGGCAGCGAGAAGGCCGGCAACCTGATCGACCGCATCCTGCTCGGCCGCAACACCACCGGCTTGGACGCACTGAAGTGGATGGACCCGCGTGCGGTGGCTGACCTGGTGCGCAACGAGCACCCGCAGATCATCGCCATCGTGATGGCGCACCTGGAGACCGACCAGGCCGCCGACGCGCTGAAGCTGCTGCCCGACCGTACCCGCGTGGACGTGCTGCTGCGCATCGCCACCCTCGACGGCATTCCGCCGAACGCACTCAATGAACTCAACGAGATCATGGAGCGCCAGTTCGCCGGCAACCAGAACCTGAAGTCGTCCAACATCGGCGGCGTGCAGTGCGCGGCCAACATCCTGAACTTCATGGACAGCGGCCAGGACCAGGCGATCCTGGGCGAGATCGCCCGCATCGATGCGCCGTTGAGCAACCGCATCCAGGACCTGATGTTCGTGTTTGACGACCTGGTAGACCTCGACGACCGCGAGATGCAGCTGGTGCTGCGCGAGGTGAGCGGCGAGCGCCTGGGCCTGGCCCTGCGCGGCGCCGACATCAAGGTGCGCGACAAGATCACCCGCAACATGTCGCAGCGTGCGGCCGAAATCCTGCTGGAAGACATGGAAGCCCGTGGCCCGGTGCGCCTGTCCGACGTGGAAGGCGCGCAGCGCGAGATCCTGGCCATCGTCAAGCGCATGGCCGATGAAGGCACGGTCACCATCGGTGGCAGCGCGGAGGCCATGCTGTGAGCAACGTCGTGCGCTGGCTTGCCCCGGACCTGCTGGCCCAGCCCGAACCGGTGCTGGATCAGGAGGATGCGTTCGAACTCACCGAGCCGGACCCGGAACACGAGCCGGAGCCGCCGCTGCAGCTGCCGACCCTGGAGGAAATCCAAGCCATCCAGGACAGCGCAGAGAAGGAAGGCTTCCAGCACGGCCATACCGAAGGCTACGGCCAGGGCCAGGCGGAGGTGCGTCGCCTCGCCGCGCAGATCGAAGGCATCCTCGACAACTTCAGCCGACCGCTGGTGCGGCTGGAGAACGAAGTGGTCGGCGCACTGGGCGAGCTGGCGGTACGCATCGCCGGTGCGCTGGTCGGCCGCGCCTATGAAGCCGACCCGGCACTGCTGGCACAGCTGGTCGGTGAGGCCATCGACGCGGTGGGTGGCAGCACCCGGGAAGTGGAAGTGCGACTGCACCCGGACGACATCGCCGCCCTCGCCCCGCTGTTGAGCCTGCCGCCACAACAGCGCCTGGTGCCAGACACCAGCCTCAGCCGCGGCGATCTTCGCGTGCACGCCGAAGCCGTGCGCATCGACGGCACCCTGGAAGCCCGCCTGCGCGGCGCGCTGGACGCGGTGATCCGCCAGACCGGAGCCAATGCATGAACCCCGATCAGCAGCCGACGCCGCCACCGGCCGACTGGGCCATGGCCCGCAACCTGCGCCTGGCCCGTCGCCTCGATGGCCTACGTGTGGATACCGCCCATGGCCGCGGCCTGATCCGCGAGGGCGTGCTGCGCCGCGCGGTCGGGCTCACCCTGGAAGCGGTCGGCTGCGAGGCACCGCTGGGCGCCAGCTGCAAGGTGGAAGTGGTCGATGGTGGCTGGGTCGATGCCGAAGTGGTCGGCTTCGCCGGCGAGCGCACTTACCTGATGCCCAGCGCCGAACTGCACGGCCTTCTGCCCAATGCCCGGGTGGTGCCGTCCGCGCGCCGTGGCGGCGTGGAAGTGGGCGAAGGCCTGCTCGGCCGCGTCATCGACAGCGATGGCGTGCCGCTGGATGGCAAGGGCCCGATCCGCGCCGAAGGGCATGTCGGCATGGCCGGCGTGTCGATCAATCCGTTGGCGCGTGAACCGATCACCCAGCCGCTGGACGTGGGCGTGCGCGCGATCAACGCGCTGCTGCCGATCGGCCGCGGCCAGCGTGTCGGCCTGTTCGCCGGTTCCGGCGTCGGCAAGTCGACGCTGCTGGGCATGATGACCCGCTATACCGCCGCCGACGTGATCGTGGTCGGCCTGATCGGTGAACGTGGCCGCGAAGTACGCGACTTCGTCGAGACCACGCTGGGCGAGGAAGGCCTGCGCCGCGCCGTGGTGGTGGCCAGTCCCGCCGACCGGCCGCCGCTGGCGCGCCTGCATGGTGCCTATCGCGCTACCGCCATTGCCGAATGGTTCCGCGACCAGGGCCTGAACGTGCTGTTGCTGATGGACTCGCTGACCCGCTTCGCCCAGGCCCAGCGCGAGATCGGCCTGTCGGTGGGCGAACCGCCGACCACCCGCGGCTATCCGCCGTCGGTGTTCGCCAAGCTGCCGGCGCTGGTCGAGCGTGCCGGCAATGGAGCCAAGGGCCGTGGCTCGATCACCGCGTTCTACACGGTGCTGACCGAAGGCGACGATCCGCAGGATCCAATCGCCGATGCAGCGCGCGCGATCCTCGACGGCCACATCCTGCTGTCGCGGCGCGTGGCCGACAGTGGCCTGTACCCGGCCATCGACGTTGAATCGTCGGTCAGCCGCGTGGTCACGGAAATCGCCGACGAACCGTGGCGCCTGCGCATCCGCAAGCTGAAGCGGCTGGTCTCGGCCTATTCGGCCAACCGCGATCTGATCGCCATCGGTGCCTACCAGCGCGGCAACGACGCGGCCACCGACGAAGCCCTGGAACGCTGGCCGGAAATCATGGAGTTCCTCGGCCAGGACGTCGCCAAGGCCGCAGATCTCCCGCACAGCCAGGCGGCACTGCAGCGCCTGGTGGAACAAGAGAGTTAAGCCATGAACCAGTCCAAGCGCATCGATCCCCTGCTCAAGCGGGCCCAGGAACACGAGGACGCAGTCGCCCGCGATCTGGCCGAACGCCAGCGCGTGCTCGATACCCATCTATCGCGACTGGACGAACTGCGCCGCTATGCCGAGGAATATGCGAACGCGCAGATGGCAGCGACCAGCCCGGCGCAGCTGCTGAACCGGCGCGCCTTCCTCGACCGTCTCGACAGTGCGGTGGAGCAGCAGCAGGCCACGGTCAACGGCAACCGCGAAAAGGTGGAAGCCGAGCGCGCCCGCCTGATCCTGGCCAGCCGTGACAAGGCCGTGCTGGAACAGCTGGCCGCCAGCTACCGCGCACAGGAAAAAGTGGTGACCGACCGCCGCGACCAGCGCGAGATGGACGACATTGGCGCGCGTCGCGCCCGCCTGGTACAGGCCGAAGATCAGGACGGCGCCGAGCAGGGAGGCCGCTCGTGATGCCCGCGCCATTGGCCAGCAGCGCCAACGCGCAGCCACAGCATTCCGGCAGCAGCGCCCCCCGCGCACCACGCGGTGATGGCAACAAGGGGTTCAGCCAACTGCTGCAGGGTGGCTCGCCGGGTGCCGATGCACCCTCGAAACCCTCGAACTCGCCCATGCCGTCCACGCAGGGACCGGCATCGGACAGTACTGGCCAGGCCGGCGCCGAGCGCAGGCCGGACAGCACTGCCGTCCCCGAAGAGACCGCCGCCACGGTGCCCACAGCACCGGCCAAGCCGGTTGCCGAAAAGGACACCCCGGCGGCGACCGAGGAAGCCCCTTGGCCGCCACTCGGCCTGGCCGGGCTGGTGCTGGCGGTACCCGCGCCTGCCGATCCTGCCGCCGCTCTGCCAACAGTGGCCGCAACGGCTACCGACGTAGACGGCAACGCACTACCCGCCCCCGCCGCACTGCCGGCCGCCGCAGCCCTGCCATCCACAGCGGCGGCTGCCACATCGTCCACCACCAGCAGCGGCACCGACCAGACAGCCACGCTGCCGTTGCCTGAACTGGTGCTGCCCGGCAAGCGCAACGAACGTGGCGAAGACAGCGACGCAACCTTCATCGGCGACCGTGCCGCAGCGCCGCTGCTGCATGCGCCAAGCAATGCGGCCGTGCAGGATCTGAAAGCCGCGCTGGCCACCGGCAATGCCATCTTCAATGGCGAGCCGACGCCGAAGCCGGTGCTCGGTGACGATGGTTTCGACCAGGCCGTCGGCGCGCGCCTGGGCTGGCTGGCCGACCAGAAGATCGGCCACGCCCACATCCGGTTGAGTCCGGACGACATGGGCCCGGTCGATGTGCGCCTGCAGTTGAACGGCGACAAGGTGCATGCCAGCTTCAGCAGCCCACACGTGGATGTGCGCCAGGCACTGGAAAGCAGCCTGCCGCGCCTGCGCGAACTCCTCGGCGAGCAGGGCTTCCAGCTGGCTCATGCTGATGTTGGTCATCAGGCGCCCGGTGGTGACGGCAATGCGTCAGGCCAGGCCAGTGGCGGCGGCATCGCGGGTGACGGAGAACCGTCGCCGGGCGAGGCCAGCGTGTCGTCCGCGCAGTTGATCCGCCAGCGCGGGTTGCTGGACGCGTACGCCTGACAGACGTGCCAACCAAGGTTGGCACCCACCAGAGCGGGACGGTTGGCACCTACCAGTATCGCGTTGGTGGGTGCGGAGCGTGCTCCGCACGGCCCCACCGGCACCCCGACGGAATTCCGTCGCACCCCTCTGCCCCGGCTCCGGCACACCCCTTGCATATCCCGGTGAAGCAACCCTCAGGAGCTTCACCCCGTGGCCGCAGCCGCTGACAAAACCAAGAAGACCGCCGAGAAGGACAAGGCCGCCAAGCCGCGCAGTCCGATCCTGATCACCGCACTGGTGGCCGTGCTCGCCGCCGCTGCCGCCGGTGGCGGCGTCTGGTTCTTCACCCAGTCCAAGCACGAAGAGAAGACCGCGCAGGCCCCGAAGAAGGCCAGTACTCCGGCACCGGCGCAGTACTTCGCGCTGGACCCGGCCTTCGTGGTCAATCTCAACGGCCCGGTCGACGGCCCGCGCTACCTGCAGCTGGAAGTGCAGCTGATGACCCGCGATCCCGCTGCACTGGAAGCGATCAAGACGCATGCGCCAGCCATTCGCGCACGCCTGCTGATGCTGTTCTCGCAGGTCAGCCCCGACCAGATCGCCGACATCGCCGGCAAGCAGAAGCTGCAGGCCGCTTCGCTGGCCGAAGTGCAGAAAGTGCTCAAGGCCGAGACCGGCAGCAACGGCGCCGACGATCTGCTGTTCACCAGCTTCGTGACCCAGTAAGGGCCCACAGATGAATGATCTGCTGTCCCAGGACGAGATCGATGCCCTGCTCCACGGCGTGGACAGTGGCGCGGTCGAGACCGATGCGGAACCGCCGTCAGGCGAAGCACGTTCGTACGACTTCGCCAGCCAGGACCGCATCATCCGCGGTCGCATGCCGACCCTGGAAATGGTCCATGAGCGCTTCGCGCGCCTGTGGCGGATCGGCCTGTTCAACCTGATCCGCCGTTCGGCCGAACTGTCGGTGCGCGGCATCGAGCTGATCAAGTTCAACGACTACATGCACTCGCTGTATGTGCCGACCAACCTGAACCTGATCCGCTTCAAGCCGCTGCGCGGTACCGGCCTGATCGTGTTCGAACCGACCCTGGTGTTCGCCATCGTCGACAACTTCTTTGGCGGCGACGGGCGCTACCCGACCCGCATTGAAGGCCGCGAGTTCACCGCCACCGAAATGCGGGTGATCCACCTGCTGCTGAAGCAGACCTTCGCCGACCTGCGCGAGGCCTGGGCACCGGTGATGGATGTCGACTTCGAGTACATCAACTCGGAGATCAACCCGCACTTCGCCAACATCGTGACGCCGCGCGAGTACGTGGTGGTGTGCCGGCTGCACGTCGAGCTCGACGGCGGTGGCGGCGACATCCATGTGACCCTGCCGTATTCGATGCTGGAACCGATCCGCGAGCTGCTCGACGCTGGCATCCAGAGCGACCGCAATGATCGCGACGAAAGCTGGGGCCAGACCCTGCGCGAACAGCTCAACATCGCCGAGGTGACCCTGTCCAGCGTACTGGCCAGCAAGCGCATGACCCTGCGTGACCTGACCCAGCTGAAGGTCGGCGACATCCTGCCGATCGAGCTCAGCCCGCAGGTGCCGCTGTGCGTGGAGAACATCCCGGTGTTCACCGGCGAGTTCGGCATCGCCAACGGCATGAACGCCGTGAAGATCACCGCTACCCATCCGCCGGGCACCCGCCCGCGCGCACCCGTCATCCAGGAAGACCCGCAATGAACGATATCGACGCCCTCGAACCGACCCCGGCCCAGTTCGGCACCCTGCAGGCCGAAGAAGGGGCCGGCGCCGACCTCAACCTGGACGTGATCCTCGACGTGCCGGTGACCCTGTCGCTGGAAGTCGGTCGTGCCCGCCTGCCGATCCGCAATCTGCTGCAGCTCAACCAGGGCTCGGTGGTGGAACTGGAACGCGGCGCCGGCGAATCGCTGGATGTGTTCGTCAACGGCACCCTGATCGCCCACGGCGAGGTGGTGGTGATCAACGACCGCTTCGGCGTTCGCCTGACCGACGTGGTCAGCCCGAGCGAGCGGATCCGGAGACTGCGTTGAGCCTGCTGGCCTCCACACTGCTGGCGGTCGGCAAGACCGCCGCTCCGGTCGGCCCGCAGATCGGCCAGCACGCAGCCGCCGCACCGAGCCTGTTCGGCGCGGTGCTGGCGCTGCTGGCAGTGCTGGCGCTGGTCATCGGCCTCGGCTGGCTGCTAAAGCGCCTGCCCGGCAGCGGCTTCCGCCCGGCCGACGGCATGAAGGTGGTGGCCAGCCTGAGTGTCGGTGCCAAGGAGCGCGTGGTGGTGGTCGAGGTCAACGGCCAGCAGCTGCTGCTGGGCGTCACCGCTGGCGGCATCAACACCCTGCACACCCTGCCCGAACCGCTGCCGCCGCCCGCGCCGGTGCGCGTGCCGGACTTCAAGAACCTGCCGAATTTCGCCCAGCTGCTGCAGCAGCGGCTGCGCAAGGATCCCTGACATGCGTGTCACCCGTACCCGTCTTGCCACCCTGATGCCGTGGCTGCTGATGCTCGCCCTGTGCCTGTTGCCGGCGCTGGCCTTCGCCGCACCCGGCGCGCCGACCACCCCGCTGCCGGAAATCAACGTCGGCAAGATCGGCGGTGCGCCGGTCAGCCTGCCGCTGCAGACCCTGCTGCTGATGACCGCGATCACCCTGATCCCGTCGATGCTGCTGGTGCTGACCTCGTTCACCCGCATCATCATCGTGCTGGGCCTGCTGCGCCAGGCACTGGGTACCGGGCAGACGCCGTCCAACCAGGTGCTGCTGGGCCTGGCCCTGTTCCTCACCGCGATGATCATGCTGCCGACCTGGGACAAGGCCTGGAGCACCGGCATGGCGCCCTACCTCAACGGCGAGATCGACTTCCAGACCGCCTGGACGCTGACCACCACGCCGCTGCGCGGCTTCATGCTGGCGCAGATCCGCGAGACCGACCTGATGACCTTTGCCGGCATCGCCGGGCATGGCACCTACGCCAGCCCCGATGCGATCCCGTTCCCGGTGCTGGTCGCCTCGTTCGTCACCAGCGAACTGAAGACCGCCTTCGAGATCGGCTTCCTGATCTTCATCCCGTTCGTGATCATCGACCTGGTGGTGGCCAGCGTGCTGATGTCGATGGGCATGATGATGTTGTCGCCGATGCTGGTGTCGGCACCGTTCAAGATCCTGCTGTTCGTGCTGGTGGATGGCTGGGTGCTGACCGTCGGTACCTTGGCGGCGAGCTTCAATCCGGCGTGATCGAGAGGCAGTCGAGCATGGCTCGACTCTACAGAAGCACAGTCGAGCATGGCTCGACGCTACATGAGCAGATGGAACCCGAATGACTCCCGAACTTGCCCTGACCGAACTGCGTGGCGGCCTGATCACCGTGTTGTGGGTGGCCGGCCCGCTGCTGCTCACCGTGCTGGTGGTCGGTGTGGTGGTGGGCGTGGTGCAGGCCGCGACCCAGCTCAATGAGCCGACCATCGCCTTCGTCGCCAAGGCGGCGGCGCTGACCGCGGTGCTGTTCGCGCTGGGCAGCCTGCTGATCGGCCACCTGGTGGAGTTCACCACGCTGCTGTTCCAGCGCATTCCACACCTGATCGGCTAGGAAACGCGCTTCGATGGACGCCGCCACCCAGATGGCTGCCGACGGCCTGCAGGCCTTCGGCATGATCGGCACCGTGCTGTGGACCATGCTGCGCATCGGCGCAGTTGCCATGGCCATGCCGATGGTCGGTACCCGTGCCGTTCCCGCACGGGTGCGCGTGGTGCTGGCTGGCACCCTGGCCATTGCGCTGGCGCCGCTGCTGCCGCCGGTACCGGACTGGACCGGTTTCGATGCCGCCACGGTCCTTACCATCGCCCGTGAACTGGCCATCGGCGTATCCATCGGCTTCCTGCTGCGGCTGGTGTTCGAGGCCGGCGCGATGGCCGGCGAACTGATCGCCCAGGGCACTGGCTTGGCCTTCGCGCAGATGAGTGACCCACTGCGTGGCGGCACCTCCGGCGTGATCGGCCAGTGGTTCTATCTGCTGTTCGGCCTGCTGTTCTTCACCGCCAACGGGCACCTGGCACTGATCTCGCTGGTGGTGGACAGCTACCGGGCGCTGCCGATCGGCGCCCCGCTGCCGGACCCGCACGCCTTCTTCAGCATCGCCCCAACCTTCCTGCTGACCGTACTGCGCGGCGCATTGACCCTGGCGATCCCGCTGACTGTGGCAATGCTGGCGGTGAACCTGGCGTTCGGCGTCCTGGCTCGTGCGGCGCCCGCGCTGAACCCGATCCAGCTCGGCCTGCCAGTGTCGCTGCTGCTGGGCCTGTTCCTGCTGGCGCTGCTGGCCGGGGAAATGGGTCCGCCGGTACAGCGCCTGTTCGATGCCGCCTTCCAGGCTGCGGACACGGTCACACACTGACCGGATCATCACGTTTTACTGCTTGCCCTTCCCCCGGGTCTGCGCGTTAGAGTGAATACGCGGCAACCGGGGGGATGCCGCACGTGGCCGGCGCCGTGCGTCGGCCTGCCTCATGCATGCCCCACCGTGGTTTCCGTCGACAGGCAGGTCCGGGAGACTGACGAATGCTGGTAGGCACGTACAACCCGTGGCTGGTGGCGATCTCGCTGCTGGTGGCCGTGATGGCTTCGTACACCGCGCTGGCGATGGCCGGGCGCACGGTCACTGCACCCGGCAAGGGCGCGGCGTGGTGGTGGCGCCTCGGTGGTGGCTTCGCCATGGGCCTGGGCATCTGGTCGATGCACTTCATCGGCATGCTCGCCTTCGACCTGCCCATTCCGCTCGGCTACGACCTGCCGATCACCCTGCTTTCCCTCGCATTGGCGATCGCCTCATCGGTGTTCGCGCTATGGCTGGTTTCGCTGCGTACCCTGCCCCACCCGCGGTTGGCCGGTGGCGCGCTGCTGATGGGCACCGGCATTGCCGGCATGCATTACGTTGGCATGGCCGCAATGCGCATGCAGCCGGGCATCGACTACGACCCGGGCTGGCTGCTTTTTTCGCTGATGGTGGCGGTGGCCGCCTCGTGGACGGCGCTGTACGTGGCGTTCCGCCTGCGCGCGCAGCGCACCCGTGTCGGCGACCGGCTCGCGGCTGCCGGCCTGCTCGGGTTGGCCATCGTCGGCATGCACTACACCGGCATGGCCGCCGCGCGCTTTCCGGAAGGCAGCATCTGCGGCGCAGCCGTCGGCGATGGGCTGCAGAGCGAATGGCTGGCCATGCTGGTGGTGGTGCTGACCGTCGCCATCCTGGCCGTGGTGCTGGTGGTCTCCTGGCTGGACCAGCGGGTGGAGGCGCAGCTGCTGCGCCTGCGCAATTCCCTGTTGAGTACCTCACTGACCGACGCACAGCAGGAACTGACCCAGGCCGCACTGCACGACCCGCTTACCCGCCTGCCCAACCGCCTGCTGCTGCAGCGTCGCATCGTGCAGGCGCTGGCCGAGGCCGAACAGGGCGGCAGCCGCTTCGCGGTGATGTTCATGGACCTGGATGGCTTCAAGCAGGTCAACGATGCCTACGGCCACCAGGCCGGCGATGCACTGTTGGTTGCGGTGGCCGAACGCACGCGCCAGCTGCTTCGGCCCAACGACATGCTGGCCCGTCTGGGCGGTGACGAATTCGTGCTGGTGGTGCGCATCGAGCACGACGAGGACCTGCCGACGCTGGCCCGGCGCATCCTGCAGGCGGTCGGCAGCGGGCCGTTGCTGGCCGACAACGAACTGCAGGTGACCGCCAGCATCGGCGTGGCGATCTGTCCGGATCACGCTGCCAGCGAGCGGCAGCTGATGGCCTTTGCCGATGCAGCGATGTACCAGGCCAAGGAATCCGGACGCAACGCCTTCGTGCTGTTCGCCGACTGGATGAATGACAGCGCCGAACAACAGTTCCGGCTGCTGGCCGACCTGCGCCGGGCCATCGGCAGCGAGCAGCTGTTCCTGCACTACCAGCCGAAGATCCAGGTAGCCACGCAGAAGGTGGCCGGTGCCGAAGCGCTGATCCGCTGGCGCCATCCGGAGCATGGCCTGATCCCGCCGGACCGCTTCATCCGGCTGGCCGAACGCAGCGGTGCGATCAATGAGATCGGGCGCTGGGCGCTGGACCAGGCCTGCCAGCAGCTGCGCCGCTGGCACGATGCCGGCCACGAGGGCTGGTCGATGTCGGTGAACCTGTCGCCGGTGCAGTTCAGTTCGCCGCACCTGCTGCAGGATGTGCGTGAAGTGATCGAACGCTACGACATTGCCCCACGCCACCTGGTGCTGGAGATCACCGAAAGCACGGTGATGCGCGATACCGATACCAGCCTGCGCCTGCTGCAGGCGCTCTCGGCACTGGGCGTGGGCATCTCCATCGATGACTTCGGCACCGGCTATTCCAGCCTGCTGTACCTGAAGCGGTTGCCGGCCACCGAAATCAAGATCGACCACGCCTTCGTACGCGACCTGGAGCACAGCGCCGAGGACGTGGTGATCGTCTCGGCGATCGTGGCGCTGGGCCACGCGCTGGACATGGACATCGTGGCCGAAGGCGTGGAAACCGCCGCGCAGCGCGCCTACCTGGAGCGGCTGGGCTGCGATTACCTGCAGGGCTACCTGCTCGGCCGCCCGGTGGATGCGGCGCGCTTCATGCAGCTGCATGACCTGCCCCGGCCTCGGGTGGAACTGGCGCAGAGCCCGCCGACGCAGCACCCGCCGGGGTAAATCCAGGCTGCGCTCCCACCTGCACCTGCTCTGGTAGATGCCAACCTTGGTTGGCACATGAACCCATCACGGAACACTTCTTGCACGCACCCCGGCATCCCCTGCCGCAGTGCCCGTGATGTCCGAGAACGAATCCGCCGGCGAAAAGACCGAACAACCTACCGAAAAACGCCTGCGCGACGCCCGTGAACAGGGCAACCTGCCGCGCTCGCGCGAGCTCGGCACGGCCGCCGTGTTCGGCGCCGGCGTACTGGCGGTGATGGCCATGAGCGGCTCGATCGGCCGCGGTGCAAGCGCCTGGATGAAGCTTGCACTCAGCCCAGAGCAGAGCCTGCGGCAGAACCCGAAGGCGCTGTTCGGCCACTTCGGCGACCTGCTGCTGCAGTTCATGCTGGTGATCGCGCCGCTGGTGCTGGTCTGCCTGCTGGCCAGCTTCGTCGCCCCGCTGGTGATGGGCGGCCTGCGCTGGTCGCAGAAGGCGATGATGCCCGACTTCAACCGCATGAACCCGATGAGCGGGCTCAAGCGCCTGTATGGCCCGGAAGCCATCGCCGAGTTCACGAAGTCGTTGTTGCGCGTGGCTTTTGTCGGCGTTGCCGCCGGGCTGGTGGTGTGGACCGGCTTCGACACCCTGCGCGGGCTGATCCACCACCCGCTGGAGACCGCCATCACCGACGGCCTCGGCTTCACCCTGCGCCTGCTGCTGGCCACCGCCGGCGCGATGCTGGTGCTGGCTGCCATCGATGCGCCCTACCAGCGCTGGAACTGGATGCGCAAGCTGAAGATGACGCGTGAAGAGCTGCGCCGGGAAATGAAGGAAAGCGAGGGCAGCCCCGAGGTCAAGGGCCGCATCCGCCAGCTGCAGCAGCAGATGGCCAACCGCCGGATGATGGAGGCGGTGCCCACTGCCGACGTGGTGGTGGTCAACCCCACCCACTACGCGGTCGCCCTTAAATACGAGGGCGGCGCCATGAACGCCCCCAAAGTGGTCGCCCTGGGTGTGGATGAGACCGCCCTGCGCATCCGTGAAGTGGCCGACGGCAACAAGGTGGCGATCGTCTCCGCCCCGCCTTTGGCACGCGCCTTGTATCGGGAAGGCCAACTCGGAAAGGAAATCCCCGTGAGACTGTATTCGGCCGTCGCCCAGGTCCTGTCCTACGTCTACCAGCTGCGCGCCTGGCGCACTGGCCCGATGCCGGACGCCCCGCACATCCAGGTGGATGAATTCGGCAAGGGAGGCCGCCCGTGAGCGCCCAGCCCTCCACCGGTTTCAACACCCGCCGCGCGCTGGAAATGATCCGCCAGGGCCTTGGCGCACCGCTGATCGTGCTGGCCCTGCTGGCCATGGTCGTGGTGCCGCTGGCCGCGCCGGTGCTCGACGCCCTGTTCACCTTCAACATCGCCATCTCGCTGATGGTGCTGCTGGCGGTGGTCTACGTGAAGCGCCCGCTGGACTTCACGATCTTCCCGATCGTGCTGCTGATCACCACCATGCTGCGGCTGGCGCTGAACGTCGCCTCCACCCGCGTCATCCTGCTGAACGGCCAGAACGGCCACGACGCCGCAGGCAAGGTCATCGCCGCGTTCGGCGAATTCGTGATCGGCGGCAACTACGCAGTGGGCATCGTGGTGTTCGCGATCCTGACCATCATCAACTTCGTGGTCATCACCAAGGGCGCCGGCCGCGTCTCGGAAGTGACCGCGCGCTTCATCCTCGACGCGATGCCCGGCAAGCAGATGGCGATCGACGCCGACCTCAACGCCGGTTTGCTGACGCGTGAAGAAGCCAAGCTGCGCCGCGAGGAAGTCCGCGAGGAAGCCGATTTCTACGGCGCGATGGACGGTGCCAGCAAGTTCATCCGTGGTGATGCCATTGCCGGCATCCTGATCCTGTTCATCAACATGCTCGGCGGCCTGGCCGTAGGCGTGCTGCAGCATGGCATGCCGTTCGGCGATGCCGCTGCCACCTACACCCTGCTGTCGATTGGTGATGGCCTGGTGGCGCAGCTGCCGGCGCTGCTGGTCTCCAGCGCCGTGGCCATGCTGGTCACCCGCGCCTCGCGTTCGCAGGACATGGCCCAGGCCATGACCGGCCAGGTGTTCGGCCAGTACCGTGCGCTGGCGATCACCGCCGGAATCATTGGCGTGGTCGGCCTGGTGCCGGGTATGCCCAACGTCGCTTTCCTGACACTGTCCGCGATCCTCGGCTTCATCGCCTGGAAGGTCTACCGCAAGGGCAAGGCCGCGGCCACCGATCCGGCAGCCGCAGGCAATGACGCCGCCGCGCTCAACGCACTGGGTCGCCCGGCTGCACCGGCGCCCACCGCCGAACTGAGCTGGGACGAGCTGCGCCCGGTCGATCCGCTTGGCCTGGAGGTCGGCTATCGGCTGATTCCGCTGGTGGACAGCAACCAGGGCGGCGAACTGATGGCACGCATCAAGGGCGTGCGCCGCAAGCTGACCCAGGACGTCGGTTTCCTGATCCCCTCGGTGCACATCCGCGACAACCTGGAGCTGCCGGCCAACGGCTACCGCGTGCTGGTGCATGGCGTACCGGTGGCCACCGCCGAGATCCACCCCGACCGCGAACTGGCGCTGGACCCGGGCAGCGCCCTCGGCGCGCTGGAAGGCATCGCCGGCAAGGACCCCGCGTTCGGCCTGGACGCGACCTGGATCCAACCGCACCAGCGTGCCCAGGCTGAAACGCTGGGCTATACCGTGGTCGATCCGGCCACCGTGGTCGCCACCCATCTGTCGCACCTGATCCGCGAGCACGCACCGGAACTGCTCGGCCACGAGGAAGTGCAGCACCTGCTGGCCAACCTGGCCAAGAGCGCGCCCAAGCTCGTCGAAGATCTGACGCCGAAGGCGCTGCCGCTGTCGGCGGTGGTGCGCGTGTTGCAGAACCTGCTGGTCGAGCGCATTCCGATCCGCCAGTTGCGCAAGATCGCCGAAGCGCTGGTCGAACACGCGCCCAGCAGCCAGGACCCGGCCGTGCTGACTGCCGCCGTGCGCACCGCACTGGGCCGCTTCATCGTGCAGGAGATCGCCGGAATGTCGGCGGAGCTGCCGGTGTTCACGCTCAACCCACAATTGGAACGTGTCTTGCAGGAGTCCACGCAGGGCAACGGCGCCGCGCTGGAACCCGGACTCGCTGAGCGACTGCACCAGAGCCTGGCCGAATGTGTCAGCAAGCAGGAAGCCCGCAACGAGCCCGCGGTCGTGCTGGTACCTGGCCCGGTGCGTGCCGCGCTGGCCCGCCTGGTCCGCCACAGCGTTCCGTCGCTGTCGGTCCTGGCCTACAGCGAGGTGCCGGAGGACAAGCGCCTGAAGCTGGTCGGAACGATCAGCTGACGCCGCCCTCCGATGCGCCAGAAAACAGACACCACTTTCGAACCAACGCAACAGACAGATACCAAGGGGAACCCGCACCGTGCAGACCACCGACCACCCGAGTTCTCCGACCGCCACCCCGCCGTCTTCGTCCCGTGACCACAGCATGAAAATCAAACGATTCGTCGCCGCCGACATGCGCTCGGCCATGAACCTGGTGCGCAAGGAACATGGTCCTGACGCCGTGATCCTGTCCAACCGCCGGATCGAGGAAGGCATCGAGATCGTCGCCGCCGCCAACTACGACGAGAGCGCCGTGCAGCGTGCACTGGAAGCCTCGCGTCGTGACATCGCTCCGCCGCCGGCGCCGAAGCCGCGCACCGCCGCCGACGCGGTGATCGCCGCGGTCACCCGCCGCCGCAGCAATACCCCTGCACCGGAACCGGTCGCCGCAACCACCTCGGCCGTGGCTGCCCTCGCCCGCGCTGCGGTCGGCGCCACCGGCCGCACCCTGGACAGCGCCGACGAGATCGTGCCGACCCGCGGCAGCACCGGCTTCGCCGCCACCCTGGCACGCGCCGCCGTCAACGAACCGGCGCTGCCGGATCAGATCTTCGCTCCGTTCGCCGAAGCCATCGTCGCACCGGCGCCCAGCACCGCCGCACCGGCCAACCGCGCCCGCTTCCAGATCGACCCGCCGCACGAGACGCATCACGAAAGCGCGGCGTCGGCCGTGCAGCCGCCGCCGCTGCCGACCGCTGCCGTGACCGAAGCGCAACCCGGGATCGTCGCCAGCGGACCGGCACCGGTCGAAGCCAGCGACGAAACCGGCGCTGCCCCCGTGCTCGCCCCAGCCCCGGCACTGACCCTGGTGGCCCAGGACGACGCCGAGATCCGCCAGCTGCGCCAGGAAGTGGCCGGCATGCGCCATGTGATCGAGCGCGAGATGAACCGCTTCACCGACGAGCGCCTGCGCGGCTGCCCGGTGCGCGCCACCGCGCTGGACCTGATGGACGAGTATGGCTTCGATGCCGGCCTCGCCCGCGACGTGGCCATGCAGATCCCGCTGGAGACCGAGGCCCATCGAGGCCGCGGCCTGATGCTGGGGCTGATTTCGCGCAAGCTGCCGATCGCCCCGGTCGACCCGCTGGAAGAAGGTGGTGTGATCGCACTGGTCGGCCCGACCGGCGCCGGCAAGACCACCACCATCGCCAAGCTGGCCTCGCGCTTCGCCGAGAAGCACGCGCCGCGTGACGTGGCCCTGGTCACCACCGACACCACCCGCATCGGTGCCCGCGAGCAGCTGTACGGCTACGGCCGCCAGCTCGGCATCGCGGTGCACGAGGCCAACAGCGGCACCGACCTGGACCAGCTGCTGGAACGCTTGAAGGACTACAAGCTGGTGCTGATCGACACCGCCGGCCTGGGCCCGCGCGACCGCGCCCTGGCCGCCCAGCTGCAGTGGCTGCGTGCCGCCCGCCAGGTCCGCACCCTGCTGGTGCTGCCGGCCAACACCAGCTTCGGCGACATGGACGAGGTGGTCCGCCGCTTCGGCGCGGCCAACCTGCAGGGCCTGGTACTGAGCAAGCTGGACGAGACCGGCCGCTTCGGCAACGCCCTGTCGGTGGCCGTGGATCATGCCCTGCCGATCACCTGGGTGACCGATGGCCAGGACGTCCCGGAGGACCTGCACCGGGCCAGCGCAGCCAATCTTGTACTTCGCCTTGAAGATTTGCGCCGCGCGGCCGATATGCCCTGCAACCCGGAGTTGAACCATGCCGTCGCGTGAGTACGCCAAGCTGACCAAGACCTTCCCGCTGTCGGCCACCCGCAGCGAGCCGCTCGGCCCTGTGCGCACCATTGCGGTCACTGGCGGCAAGGGCGGCGTGGGCAAGACGAATGTGTCGGCCAACCTGGCCGTGGCGCTGGCTGGCATGGGCAAGCGCACGCTGCTGCTGGACGCCGACCTCGGCCTGGCCAACATCGACGTGATCCTGGGCCTGAACCCCACCTTTACGCTGGCCGACCTGGTTGCCGGCCGCTGCACGCTGGATGACGTCATCGTCGAAGGCCCGAACGGCGTGCTGGTCGTCCCGGCCGCGTCCGGCCGCCGCCACATGGCCGAGCTGGCCCCGGCCGAGCACGTCGGCCTGGTCAACGTGTTCTCCGAGCTGGAACGCGAGCTGGACATCATGGTGGTGGACACCGCCGCCGGCATCAACGATGGCGTATTGACCTTCTGCCAGGCCGCACAGGACACCGTGGTGGTGGTCTGTGACGAGCCGGCCTCGATCACCGACGCCTACGCACTGATCAAGGTACTGTCGCGCGAACGTGGCGTGGACCGCATCCAGGTGGTGGCCAACATGGTGCGCGACCCGAACGAGGGCCGCGTGCTGTACGAAAAGCTGACCCGCGTCTGCGAGAAGTTCCTTGCCGATGTCTCGCTGAACTACCTCGGCTGCGTGCCGCAGGATGACTGGCTGCGCCTGTCGGTGCAGCGCCAGCAGCCGGTGGTGAAGGCCTATCCGTCCAGCCCGGCGGCGCTGGCGATCACCGAGATCGCGCGCCGTACCGCGCGCTGGCAGGCGCCGACCGAACCGCGTGGCGGCGTCGAGTTCTTCCTCGAACGCATCCTCAAGCAGCGTGGGGTGACGGCATGAAAGGCGCAGCCCAGTACAGGGAAGTGCAGCGCTCGGCGGCGAACGAAGTCATCGCCCAGCATTCGGACCTGGTGCGGCGCATCGCCCACCACCTGGCCGCGCGCCTGCCGGCCAGCGTCGAGGTCGACGACCTGATCCAGGCCGGCATGATGGGCCTGATCGAAGCCTCGCGCAGCTATGACGCCGACCAGGGTGCTTCTTTCGAGACCTACGCCTCGATCCGCATCCGTGGTTCGATGATCGACGAGATCCGCCGTGGTGACTGGGTCCCGCGCTCGGTGCACCGCCGTGCACGTGATGCCGCCGCCACCATCCGCCGCCTGGAACAGAGCAGTGGCCGTGCCGCCAGCGCCACTGAAGTGGCCGCCGCGATGGAGATGCCGCTGCCCGAGTACCTGCGGCTGATGGAAGACGCTGCACGTGGCCAGGTGCTGAGCCTGGAATCGCGCATCGAGGACCAGGGCGAGCTGGACACCGTCGCCCAGGGCGGGCCGACCCCGCAGCAGGTACTGGAGCGCGGCGAGTTCGGTCGCGAGCTGGGCAAGGCCATCGGCCACCTGCCCGAGCGCGAACAACTGGTGCTCTCGCTGTACTACGAGCAGGAACTGAACCTGAAGGAGATCGGCGCGGTGCTCGGCGTGAGCGAGTCGCGGGTCTGCCAGATCCACGGCCAGGCGGTACTGCGCCTGCGTGGCCGGCTGAAGCTGTTCGAGGCTGCCGACGCAGGCCTCGAAGAATGAACATCCCCGAGGCGGCTGCCCCCGGCCGTCCGGAATGAACAACAAAGGAATTCTGCTTTGAACAAGAACATGCGCATCCTGATCGTCGACGACTTCTCGACCATGCGTCGAATCGTCAAGAACCTGCTGGGCGATCTGGGCTTCACCAATACCGCCGAAGCCGAGGACGGGCATGCCGCGCTGTCGCTGCTGCAGAGCCAGCCGTTCGATTTCGTGGTCACCGACTGGAACATGCCGGTGATGACCGGCATCGAGCTGCTCAAGGCCATCCGTGCCGATGCCAAGCTGAAGACCCTGCCGGTGCTGATGGTCACGGCCGAAGCCAAGCGCGAGCAGATCATCGAAGCCGCCCAGAGCGGCGTGAACGGCTACATCATCAAGCCGTTCACCGCGCAGACGCTGGAAGAGAAGCTCGGCAAGATCTTCGAACGCCTGGCGGCCAGCGCCTGATGGATACCACGGTCGACAAGAACGCCCTCGCCCTGCGCCTGCAGGAGGCTCTGGACGCACTCGAGTCCGGTGACGAGGCCGCCTGGCGGCAGCGCATCGATGGGCTGGTCGCGCTGCGCACGCAGCCGATGATGAGCGGCCTCTCGCGGCTGGCCCGCGAGCTGGGACAGGCGCTGGGCGAACTGCCGACCGTGCCGAGCGAAGCCGGCGAACTGGACGACGCCTGCGCGCGACTGGACCACGTGGTGGCGATGACCGAACAGGCGACGCACCGCACCCTGGACCTGGCCGAGGAATGCCGCAGCCTGACCGAACAGTTGCGCGCTGAAGGCCTGCAGCCGGGCCAGGACGCGCAGCTCGAGCGCATCCGCCACAACCTGACCGAGATCGCCCTGACCCAGAGCTACCAGGACCTGACCGGGCAGATCATCCGTCGCGTGGTCGGCATCGTCCGCCGCGTGCACGAAGGCTTCGGCGCGCTCGGCCTGCCGCCGGAACAGCATCGCACCGACCCGGAACTGGCCGGGCCGGCACTGAAGGGACTGGACCGCCACGCGGTCTCGCAGAACGACGCCGACGACCTGTTGTCGGACCTGGGGCTGTAAGCATGAGCGCGGTATCCGACGACATCACTGCCGATTTCATCATCGAGGCGCAGGAAATCCTGGATCGCCTGGGCGAACAGCTGGTGTCGCTGGAGCAGGCACCCCAGGACGGCGAACAGCTCAATGCGGTGTTCCGCGGCTACCACACGCTGAAGGGCGGCGCCGGCTTCCTCGGCGTCACCGCCATGGTCGAGCTGTGCCATGCCGCTGAAGAGGCGCTGGGCGCCGCACGTGCCGGCCAGGCCGTGCTGCAGGCCCACCACTTCGACGCGGCCCAGCAATCGCTGGACTACCTGCAATCGATGCTGGACGCGGTTTCCTCCGGCACCGAGCCGGGCTATGCGCCGCCGGACCTGATCGCACAGTTCGACGTGCACGGCGGTGCCGTGGCTGCACCCGCCGCCGCCGCAGCACCCATCGCGGGTGGCAGCGACCTGATCACCGACGACGAATTCGAGGCTCTGCTCGACCAGCTGCATGGTGGCAACGCGCCGACCGCGGTCGCGCCAGCGAAGAAGGCCGACGACGGACTGATCAGCGAAGACGAGTTCGAAGCCCTGCTCGACCAGCTGCACGGTGGCGCCGCACCGGGCACCAAGCCTGCGGCCGTGGTGGCACCGGCACCGATCGCAGCGCCGCGCCCGGTCGCCGCACCGGCACCGGTGGCGAAGCCGGCCGCCAAGCCGCTGGCCGAGGCCGAACATACCGTGCGCGTGGACACCAAGCGCCTGGACGCGATCGTCAACCTGATCGGCGAACTGGTGCTGTCACGCAATCGGCTCAAGACCCTGCGCGCACGCCTGCGTGATGAAGAGCTGGACCGCGCCGTGTCCACCCTGGACATCGCCACGGCCCGCCTGCAGTCGGCAGTGATGCGTACCCGCATGCAGCCGGTGGGCAAGGTGTTCTCGCGCTTCCCCAAGGTTGCCCGCGACGTCGCCCGCTCGCTGAAGAAGGAAGTGGACCTGGAACTGATCGGCGCCGAGACCGAGCTCGACCGCAACCTGGTCGAAGCGCTGGCCGACCCGCTGGTGCACTTGGTCCGCAACGCCATCGACCATGGCGTGGAAATGCCCGACCTGCGCGAGGCACAGGGCAAGCCACGGATGGGCCATGTGCGCCTGTCCGCACAGCAGGAAGGCGACTACGTCAGCATCGAGGTACAGGACGATGGCGCCGGCATCGACCCGGAAAAGCTGCGCGCCAAGGCGCGCGAGAAGGGCCTGATCGATCCGGAAGCCGCCGCGCGCCTGAGCAGCGAGGAGTGCCTGCACCTGGTGTTCCTGCCCGGCTTCTCGACCAAGCAGCAGGTCACCGACATCTCCGGTCGTGGCGTCGGCATGGACGTGGTGCAGTCACGCATCCGCGAACTGAGCGGCCAGATCCAGATCCAGTCGGAACTGGGCCGTGGCAGCCGCTTCCTGATCCGCGTGCCGCTGACCCTGGCGATCCTGCCGACCCTGCTGGTGCAGGCCGGCGAGGACGTCTATGCGCTGCCGCTGGCCCGCGTGATGGAAGTGCTGCACGCGCCGCGCACCTCGCTGGGCTGGTTCGATGGCCGTGCCGTGCTCGACCGCCGCTCGCACACGCTGCCGCTGGTCGATCTGCGCCAGTGGCTGGATGTGACGCCGGCCGCCTCGCCGCTGCTGACCATCGTGGTGCTGCAAGCTGGCGAAGCGCGCTTCGGGCTGGTCGTGGACCAGGTACGCGGGCGTGAGGAAGTGGTCATCAAGCCGCTGCCGAAAGCGCTGCGCGGCCTGCGCGGTTATGCCGGTGCAACCTTGATCGGCGATGGTCGCATGGCGCTGATCCTGGACGTGGACGGGCTGCGATGACCCCCGCCGGGCCATGCCCGGCGCCCCGAAAACTGTGACTACCGTCTGTACGCGATCTACCGGTGTCTCAAGTCCCATTCATACACGCCGATACCGGAACCATGGATAGACTCAGCCTCATTGGACTCTTTCTCGCCCTGGCCTCGCTGGTCGGCGGCAGCATCCTCAAGGGCGCCGGCCTGGCGTCGTTGTGGTCGCCTGCGGCGTTCGTGATCGTCATCGTCGGCACCGTCGCCGCGATCCTGCTGCATACCTCGCCGGCGGTGTTCAAGCATGCCTTCAAGATCGTGCGCTGGGTCGTGCGCCCGCCGCACAGCGATCGCCGCGAACTGATCCAGCAGATCGTCGAGTGGAGCAACATCGCCCGCCGCCAGGGCCTGCTGGGCCTGGAATCGCAGGTGGAAGCACAGCAGGACCCGTTCCTGCGCAAGGGCCTGCAGCTGCTGGTGGACGGCGTCGAACCCGAATCGATGCGGCACATGCTGGAAATCGAACTGGGCAGCCAGGAACACCAGGACCAGGCCGGTGCCAAGGTCTTCGAAGCGATGGGCATCTATGCACCGACGCTGGGCATCATCGGTGCCGTGCTTGGCCTGATCGCGGTGATGAAGAACCTGGCCGACCCGAGCAAGCTCGGCCACGGCATCGCCGCAGCGTTCACCGCCACCATCTACGGCATCGCCTCGGCCAACCTGCTGTTCCTGCCGGTGGCCGCCAAGCTCAAGAGTGTGATCTCGCACAACACCCGCGACCGCGAAATGGTCATCGAAGGCCTGATCTCGATCGCCCAGGGCGAAAACCCGCGCAACATCGAAACCAACCTCTCCGGCTTCCTGCACTGACATGGCCCGCCGCAAGCACCACGAAGAGCACGCCAACCACGAAGCATGGGCGATCCCCTATGCCGACCTGATGACGCTGCTGCTCGCCTTCTTCGTGGTCATGTACGCGATTTCCTCGGTGAACGAAGGCAAGTACCGGATCATGGCCGACGCGCTGACCGATGCCTTCGGGGGCGCGCCGCGCACGATCAATCCGGTACAGGTGGGTAACAAGCAGGTGCAGGGTGGCGGCTGGGACAGCCCCTCGGTGATCAAGTCCGGCACCAAGATCGGGCCCTCGGCGCCTGCGCCGTCGCACGACCCGACCCTGCTGCCGTCGATGGCCTCGCAGATGCGTATGCCTGTTTCGGTGCACAACCAGGAGCAGATCGCGCGCGCCGAGCGCCAGCTCAACAGCATCGCCGACCGCCTGACCGCCGCGCTCGCGCCGCTGATCGACCGCGGCATGATCAGCGTGCGCCGCACCGAGCTGTGGATCGAAGTCGAGATCAACAGCGACATCCTGTTCCCCACCGGCTCGGCGGCGCTGGACGTGCATGCGCGGCAGACCCTGGCCAGCCTGGCCGAGGTCCTGCGCGACGTACCCAACAGCGTGCGCGTGGAAGGCCACACCGACAACGTACCGATCGCCACCGCCACCTTCCCGTCGAACTGGGAACTGTCGGCCGGGCGCGCGGCCAGCGTGGTGCACCTGTTCGCCGACCAGGGCGTGCAGCCGTCGCGGCTGGCCATGGTCGGCTACGGCCAGTTCCGCCCGCGCGAAGAGAACGACAGCGCGCAGGGCCGCAACCGCAACCGCCGGGTGATGGTCATCATCCTGGCCGACACCTCGCACTCGGTGGACCCACTCGGCCAGCGCCTGAACGCAGCCACCGGCGCCACCCGGAACACCGATACCGAACAAGCCGCGGCAACTCCGGCTACCGCCCCCACCTCCCCCATCGCACCGGTGAAGTTGCCGCCGGTGCCGGCTGGCAGCCGCGTCGGCGCCGCCGTTCCCCCGGCAATGAAGGAGTAATCCGATGCGCATCTGGGCAGTCGCCAACCAGAAGGGCGGAGTCGGCAAGACCACCACCACCCTCGCCCTCGGCCGCGGACTGGCCGCACTTGGCCATCGCGTGCTGCTGATCGACCTCGATCCGCATGCCTCGCTCAGCCGCGCGTTCGGCGTACCGGTAGACCCGCCGCCGGCTGGCGTGCTGGAGCTGTTCGGCGCCCCGCCCGCCGATCTTTCCAGCCTGTGCCATGCCAGCAGCATCCATGGCCTGGACTATGTCTGCGCACAGTCCGCGCTGGCCACGCTGGAACGCCGCAGCGCCAACCAGCCTGGCCTTGGCCTGGCGCTGCAGAATGCGCTTGCGCGCCATCAGGGCCAGCACGACTACATCCTGCTGGACTGCGCGCCCACCCTCGGCCTGTTGATGATCAATGCGCTGGCCGCAGCCGATCGCCTGATCATCCCCACCCAGGCCGAGCCGCTGGCCCTGCATGGCCTGGATGGCATGGTCCGCACCGGCGAGATGGTCGAACGCTCGCGCCGCCGCCCGCTGCCGATCTCGATCCTGCCTACCCTGTTCGACCGCCGCACCCGCGCCGGCAACGAGTCGCTGCGCACGATGCAGGATCGTCACGGCACCCGTGTGTGGGAAGACGCGATTCCGATCGACACCCGCATCAGCAACGCCGCCGGCCTGACCCTGCCGAGCGTTGGTGAGGATTACCCGGGCCGCGGCCTGGCCGCCTATCGCCGCGCGCTGAACTGGATCCTCGGCGAGGATGCCCGCGCCCTGGAGCAGGCCGCATGAACAGCACCGGTGTACTGGACGACTACCTGGACGAACTGCTGGGCGAAGCGATCGCCGTGGCACCACCGGCTGCACCGCCGCCGGCGAGCGACGAAGCGTGCCCAGCAATTGCAGCCGACGCCGAACGCGAGCCGACCTGGGATGACCTACCGGCCGAGGTGATCTACGAAACCGAGACCGTCGCCGCTGCGCCTGCCGTCGACAACGCCGCACTCGAAGCCGCCTTCGACGCGGCCGCAACGGCTGAGCGCGAACCCACCTGGGACGATCTGCCCGCCGAAGTGATCTACGAAACGGAGACTGTTGCTGCTGCCGCGGCAGAGGACGACGCAGCACTGGAGGCCGCCTTCGAGGCCGCCGCGATGCCTGTTGCCGCCCCCGAGCGCGAACCGACCTGGGATGACCTGCCTGACGAGGTGATCCACGAGACGGCCCCTGCTCCCGCCACCGCCAAGTCTGGCCCGGAACCTACATGGGACGACCTGCCGGACGAAGTGATCTACGAGACCGATCCGGCCGACAGCCATCGACTCGCCCACACCGACAGCCCCGGCCTGGAGGCCGCGTTCGAGGCCGCTGCCGGCGGCGAGGACGTTCCTGCGCCACCAGCGGCCGTGGTCGCAGCACCCGCTCCAGTTGCACGCACCGATGCCGCACCGCCCCCGCGCGTGGCCGTGGACGCGCCAACAGGCAACCGCCCGAGCAGCTGGCAGGAGCTGCAGGCACAGGCACATCGGCCCGCCAGCAGCCCGCATCCGCAGAACCGACGCGCCGGCGAGCGCACCTCGCGCTGGCTGCGCCTGCGCTGCGGCACCCAGGCCTATGCACTGGAACTGCTGAAGGTGCAGGAAGTGGTGCTGCCGGTGCCGCTGCTGCCGTTGCGCGGCACTGCGCCGGCCATGCTGGGCATCATGAACCTGCGTGGCCAGGTGGTACCGGTGATGGACCTCGGCCTGCACCTGGGCGCCGCGGCCGCCGAAGACGACTCACAGACCCGCATCGTGGTGCTGGAGGAAGACGGCGAGACCATCGGCCTGCGCGTGTCGGCAGTGGAAGATGTGGCCAACCTCACCGATTCGCAGATCGAACCGCCCGATACCGCGCGCATCTGCCAGATCTCCAACGACCTGTTCCGTGGCGTGGCCCGGGTCAGCCAGCGCCCGATGATCCTGCTGGATGCCACCCGGTTGTTGAGTTGAGCGGAAAAAGGGGACGGAGGGGATTAAGTCGCAATCGACCAGGCTCTCCCGCAGCCACCCTCGGCAACGGCGACCACGCAGTGGGGGACGTAAGGTGTTGATCCAACGGATCAACTCCTTGCGTCCCCGACAGGCACCGCATCGGCGCAAAGCGCCGAGCCAGTTGCGACTTAATCCCCTCCGTCCCCTTTTCCACAGCGACCGCATCGACGCACCGCGTCGATTCCCCTAAAGAACCCCACCGGGGTGCCGTTATGGATCACGGAACCGTTTGTCCGGAGCAACGATGAGCACTGTCGAACTGGGTGGGGATCTCGGCATCGAGAGCACCACCGAGCTCAAGAACCGCCTCGCCCCGCTGGTGGCGCAGGCAGGCGAGCTGACCCTGGATGCCAGCCAGGTCGCCCGCATCCACACGGCCGCCGTGCAGGTGCTGTGTGCGTTCGTGCAGGCCCGCCGCGAGGCAGGCCTGGGCACCGGCTTCCACGGTTGCACCGCAACCTTCCGTGACGCCGCGCGCCTGCTGGGCGTCACCCAGGCCCTGGGCCTGGACGTAACCCATGACAACCTGAAATCTGTGGAGAACGCTGCATGAGCGCACGTATCTTGGTGGTGGACGATTCGGCGTCAATGCGCCAGATGGTGTCCTTCGCCCTCACCTCGGCCGGTTTTGCCGTCGAAGAAGCTGAAGACGGCGCGGTCGCGCTCGGTCGCGCCAAGGGCCAGCGCTTCAATGCGGTGGTCACCGACGTCAACATGCCGAACATGGACGGCATCGCGCTGATCCGCGAACTGCGCCAGCTGCCGGACTACAAGTTCACGCCGCTGCTGATGCTGACCACCGAATCGGCCGCCGACAAGAAGTCCGAAGGCAAGGCCGCCGGTGCCACCGGCTGGCTGGTCAAGCCGTTCAATCCGGAACAGCTGGTCGCCACCGTGCAGAAAGTGCTGGGCTGATCGCCCGCCACCGCTCCCCCTCTTCGCTTCCGGACCACCACTGCCATGAGCATGGACCTGCAACGCTTCCACGCCACCTTCTTCGAGGAGAGCCGCGAAGGCCTCGACGCGATGGAGGCTGGCCTGCTGGCCCTGGAATCGGGGCAGCAGGACGCGGAGATCATCAATTCGGTGTTCCGCGCCGCCCACTCGATCAAGGGCGGCGCCGGCACCTTCGGCTTCGATGCGATCGCCGGCCTGACCCATGTGCTGGAAACGCTGCTCGATGAGCTGCGTGCCGGCAAGCGGGCGCTGGAAGGCCACGCCGTCGACGCCATGCTGTCCTCGGTGGACGTGCTGCGCGCCCTGCTGCGCGAAGCCGAACACGGCCAAGCCGCCGATCCCGCCGCAGTTGCTGCGGTGAAGGCGCGCCTGGAGGCGGTTCTTTCCGGGGAGGCCGCAGCGAGCGCCCCCGCGGCCGCCGCAGCCAAGGTGGACGATACGCCGGAAGCCTGGCAGATCGGTTTCACCCCGGCGCCATCGCTGTTCATGAGCGGCAACGACCCGCTGCGCATCATCCGCGAACTGGAACATCTCGGTTCGCTGCAGGTCGCCGCGCGCATGGAACGCCTGCCCGGCTTCGCCCAGCTCGACCCGCTGGAGGCCCACCTGGCGTGGGATCTCGGCCTGGTCGGCAAGGTGCCGCGCAGCAAGATCGAAGACACCTTCGCCTGGGTGCTGGACGACTGCGAACTGGACATCCGTCCGGCTGCGCCGCCGAGCCTGGCCACCGAGGCACCTGCCACACCCGCCCCTTCCACACCGGCTGCCGTTGTACCGGCGGCACCCGCCGCCGCTGCCAGCAGCGCTGGCGGCCAGGAAGCCGAAACCTCGATCCGGGTCAGCGTCGACAAGGTCGATGCACTGATCAACCTGGTCGGCGAACTGGTCATCACCCAGGCCATGCTCAAGCAGGTCTCGCACGCGCTGGACCCGGTCCACGCCGAGAGCCTGTTCGCCGGCCTGGACCAGCTTGAACGCAACACCCGCGACCTGCAGGAAGCGGTGATCGGCGTGCGCATGCTGCCGGTCGATGCGGTGTTCCGCCGCTTCCCGCGCCTGGTCCGCGACCTGTCCAGCCGCCTCGGCAAGCAGGTACGCCTGCGCACCGTCGGCGAAGGCACCGAACTGGACAAGGGCCTGATCGAAAAGATCGCCGATCCGCTGGTCCACCTGGTGCGCAACTCGATTGACCACGGTCTGGAAATGCCCGACGTGCGTCGCGGTGCGGGCAAGGACGAGACCGGCACGATCACCCTGGCAGCCTCGCACCAGGGCGGCCACATCGTCATCGAAGTCAGCGACGACGGCCGCGGCCTGGACCGTGCCAAGATCCTGGCCAAGGCCACCGAACGCGGTCTGGCGGTGCCGGACAACCCGACCGATTCGCAGGTCTGGGACCTGATTTTCCAGCCGGGTTTCTCCACTGCAGACGCGGTCACCGACCTGTCCGGCCGCGGCGTCGGCATGGACGTGGTCCGCCGCAACATCCAGGCACTGGGTGGCGAAGTGCAGATCGAAAGCGGCCTCGGCACCGGCACGCGCACGCTGATCCGCCTGCCGCTGACCCTGGCCATCCTCGATGGCATGACCGTGGCGGTGGCCGGCGAAACCCTGATCCTGCCGCTGGCCTATGTGCTGGAGGCACTGCAGCCGCAGCCCGAGGACATCCGCAGCATGGCCGGCGAAGGCCGCGTGCTGCGCGTGCGTGGCGAATACCTGCCGATCCTGTCGCTGAGCGAGTACTACGGCTACGGCAACCGAGCCCCGGGCAGCGAATCACTGGTGGTGGTGGTCGAAGGCGATGGCCAGAAGATTGCGCTGGAAGTGGACGAGCTGGTCGGTCAGCAGCAGGTGGTGGTGAAGAACATCGAGAACAACTACCGCCGCATCGGCGGGGTATCCGGTGCCACCATCCTTGGCGATGGCCGCGTGGCCCTGATCGTCGACATCGGCGGTCTGGTGCGTTCGCTGCGGATGCCGCAGGCCGCCTGATCCACGTTGCATGCGTGTACTGAGCCGCCGCCCTTCGGGGCGGCGGTTTTCGTTTGCGCGCACGGCCACGATCTGACCGCGCTCGCTTCGCCAGGCATACCGTGAACTCCGTCTGCACGAAGGTTTCGGGCGCAACCTTGCCATTCAAGCGAAAGCCCTGTCATGGCACCACTTTCGCGACGTCATCCCTACGCAACCGAATGTGATCTGCGTCCATAAAGTCCATCCGAACTGCGCCGCTATTTCGCTTTGACGGCCGTCACCGAACCCCCACCGGGCACCACCGTTCGCTCTGCAACCACCCCCAGCCGACGCAACGACGCCGGCGCCCTGCCCACCTGGAGCACCCTGCATGAAGTGGTTCCACGATCTGCCCATCGCCCGCAAGCTGGCCGTGGGGTTCACCCTCACCACCTTGATGACCGTCGTACTGGGCGCTTTCGCTCTGGTCCGCCTGTCCGAGGCCAACGCGCAGTTGAGCGCGATGGCCTCCAACGATATTCCGTCCGTGCAGTACCTCGGCGAAGTGCGCTCGCAGCTGGGTGAGTTCCGCACCTATGAGCTGGCCCAGCTGAGCATGCTGGACCAGCCCGAGAAGGTGGCCGACTACAACAAGCGCATGGACGACACCGCCGCCGTCGTGCGCGAACAGCTGGCCGCGTACGCCAAGCTGCCGGCCGGCGCCAAGGAGCGCGAGCTCTACCGCGCCGTGCAGGCCGACGTCGATGGCTACTTCACAGCCAATGCCAAGCTGCGCGAAGCGGCCACCGCCGGCGATGGCGTCGTCGCACGGCAGATCTCCGACGACCAGTCGCGCCCGCTGCGCCGCAAAGCCTTTGAAGACCTCAAGGCACTGGGCGCGTACAGCAGCTCGCTGATGCAGGACAAGATCAACAACGCCAACGCCACCCACCGCAACAGCATGCTGGCGATCATTGCCGTCGTAGTATTGCTGGTTGTGGTCGCCGCAACCCTGGCGGTGGTCATCTCGCGCGCCGTCACCGGCCCGCTCGGCAAGGCCCTGCACGCGATCCAGGCCGTTGCCCGTGGCGATCTCAGCGTCAGCACCCAGGCCACCAGCAAGGACGAAGCCGGCAAGATGCTGGCCGCCACCACCGAAATGACCGCGATGCTGCGCCGCTTCTCCGAGCAGACCCAGTTGATGGCGCAGATGCACGCCGGTCCGGACATCAGCCATCGCATTCCGGAAGACTTCCCGGGCGTCTACGGGCAGCTGGCCAGCGGCATCAACACGGTCATCTTCGAACATCTCGACGCGATCCGCGATGCCATCGACGTGCTCAACCAGTACGCCACCGGCAACCTCACCCCGGACGCACGCCGCCTGCCCGGCAGCCGCGCGATCCTGCACGAGTCGATGGATGCGGCCAAGGCCAGCCTGCTGGCCATCAACACGCAGATCCAGCAGCTGGCCAGTGCCGCCGCCGCAGGCGACTTCAGCCAGCGCGGTGATGCGCAGCGTTTCGATCACGATTTCCGCGTGATGATCGAGCAGCTCAACAGCATGATGCAGGTGGCCGACGGCAACCTCGGCCAGCTCTCGCAGCTGCTGCAGTCGATCGCCGCCGGCGACCTGACCGCGCGCATGGACGGCCAGTTCAACGGCGTGTTCGCACGCATGCGTGACGACGCCAACACCACCGTCGCGCAGCTGACGCAGATCGTCGGCCAGATCCAGGCCAGCGCCGGCAGCATCACCCTCGCCGCCGGCGAGATCGCCTCAGGCAACAGCGACCTGTCGCGCCGTACCGAGCAGCAGGCAGCCAATCTGGAAGAAACCGCCGCGTCGATGGAGGAACTGACCTCCACCGTGCGCCAGAACGCCGAGCACGCCCGCCAGGCCAACCAGCTCGCCATCGGCGCGCATGGCGTCGCCTCGCAGGGCGGTGAAGTGGTCGGCCAGGTGGTCACCACCATGTCGGCCATCGAAGCCTCGTCGAAGAAGATCGCCGAGATCATCTCGGTCATCGACGGCATCGCCTTCCAGACCAACATCCTGGCGTTGAATGCCGCAGTGGAAGCTGCCCGCGCAGGTGAACAGGGCCGTGGCTTCGCCGTGGTCGCCAGCGAAGTGCGCACCCTCGCCCAGCGCTCGGCCGCTGCCGCCAAGGAGATCAAGGGCCTGATTGATGATTCGGTCGGCAAGGTCGCCGAAGGCTCCAGCCTGGTGCACCAGGCCGGCAGCACCATGGGCGAGATCGTTGCCTCGGTGCAGCGCGTGACCGACATCATGGCCGAGATCTCCGCAGCGTCGCAGGAACAGAGTGCCGGCATCGAGCAGGTCAACCAGACCGTGGTGCAGATGGACGAAACCACCCAGCAGAATGCTGCGCTGGTGGAAGAAGCCACCGCTGCCGCACGTGCAATGGAAGACCAGGCCGTGCAGCTCGGTGAAGCCGTGGCCCGCTTCCGGCTGGCATCACAGGGCACGACGGCCATCCCGGCACGCCCACTGGCGGCACCGGTACCGCGCCAGGTCGCAGCCGCCGCACCGGCCGCAAAGCCGGTCCCGGCGCGTACGCTGCGCACGGCGACGGCCCAGCCGGCGCTGGCCGCAGACGGCGACTGGCAGGAGTTCTGATGTACCCGGGGTCGGATCCCTTTCCTTCGGGAAAGGGATCCGACCCCTGACGCATGGAAAGTGATGCAATTCTCACTTCATAATCGGGCACAGTGGCCGATATCCCCATCGAGCCTCGCGCCAACGCGTGCTGGCGCCCGCCCCTGACCGTAGATTCCATGTCCGACG
The DNA here is from genome assembly GCF_059295135.1 of Stenotrophomonas sp. INTA L402-1. NCBI lineage: Bacteria > Pseudomonadati > Pseudomonadota > Gammaproteobacteria > Lysobacterales > Lysobacteraceae > Stenotrophomonas > Stenotrophomonas sp. INTA L402-1. Next base: position 120,397 of record NZ_JCAFWP010000001.1, on the reverse strand, counting down.
GCAACGACACTGCAGTGCATGATGTCCACGCGGCTGATGCCGCTGACGAACGTTTCCTGGTCCGTAATCCGCGCCAGCTGCGGCAGCTGCTGCGATCGCTGATCGACCAGCGATCACTGATCAATGCGCATATCGACGGCCGCGACCGCTCGTTCCCAACCGCGCTGCTTGAGCTCGACGAGGACGACGACACCCTGCTGCTCGATGGCAGCCCGCAGGAGGCGTCCAACCGCGCCGCCGAACAGGCCGAGCATCTGCTGTGCTTTGCCCAGCTCGAACGCGTGCTGGTACGGTTCCGCCTGCAGGCACTGCAGCGTGTGGACAACGACGGCCACGTCGCCTTCCGTGCCCCTCTGCCGGACGAACTGGTCCATCTGCAGCGACGTGAGATGTACCGGCTGGAGACGCCAGTCACCGATTCGCCCCAGCTGCTGATCCCCGCCGGCGAGAGCCGTGCCGAAGCGCTGTCGATGCGGGTGGTGGACATCAGCGGCGGCGGCCTGGCGGTGGCCGTACCTACCGACTGCGCGGTGTTCAGCCTGCAGAAGCGCTACCCGGCGATGCTGTCGCTGCCCGACGGCCCCGACCTGGAGATCGAGCTGGTCGTCTGCAACCTGCTGCCGCAGCGCCAACCCAATGGTATCGAGATCAAGCGCGTGGGCATGCGCTTCGACATCCTGCCGCGTGGCGCCGACAGTGCCATCCAGCGCTACATCTTCCGCATCGACCGCCAGCGCAAGGCGCGCCGCAACGGCGAGCTGTAAGGCCTCCCGACCGGTAGTGCCGGCCGCTGGCCGGCAATGACCGTATCCACATTGTTGCCAGGTTGCCGGCCAGCGCCCGGCACTACCGCTTCCCGTGTAGATCCACGCCATGCGTGGATGCCCCCATCTTCCCCGGTAGATCCACGCCATGCGTGGATGCCTTCCCCCGGCACCTAAAGTCCCCCGACGAGGGGCCGATATCGAGCCTGACACCGGGACTTCCGGCAGAACCAGGACCCCTCGATGAACGACAAGACCAGCTCCGCCGCCAGCGCCGGTGGCGAATTCCTCAGCTTCACCCTCGGTGCCGAGCACTACGGTGTGGACATCCTCAAGGTCCAGGAAATCCGCGGCTATGACGCGGTCACCCGGGTCCCGGATGCACCGGACTACATCAAGGGCGTGATCAACCTGCGCGGCACCATCGTCCCGGTGATCGACCTGCGCCTGAAGCTGCGCCTGGACGATGCCCGCTACGACGCCTTCACCGTGATGATCGTGCTGAACGTCGACGACCGCGTGGTCGGCATCGTCGTCGACAGCGTCTCGGACGTGATCCCGCTGTCGGCCGAGCAGATCCGCCCGACCCCGGAATTCGGCGCCGCCGTCGATACCCGCTTCATCTCCGGCATCGGCACGCAGGACGACCGCATGCTGATCCTGCTCGACATCGAGACCCTGCTGGACAGCGCCGACATGGGCCAGGCCAGCGTCGTTGAAGACGCCGCTGCCTGATCGAACGGACCTGCTTCACGTTCTGGTCACAAAACCCTTCAGTTCCCTCCGGCAGTGCCGATAGGGGGACAGAAGCCGGTCGCGCAGAAGCGCGCAGAACCGGAACGACCATCACCATCCCCGGAGATACACCTCGATGAAGTCCCTGCTTGCGTTCGTTTCGGCCGCTGTCCTGGCCACCACTGCTTCCGCCGCGTTCGCCCAGTCGGCCGACATGATCCCGCCGGAACTGGCACCGCGCTCGGTCGGCAAGGACGGCATGGTCTGCGGCAAGGTCGAGAAGGCCCGCTACGCAGAGGGTTCCGAAGGCCAGCCGACCTTCCTGTACATGGGCGGCGCCTTCCCGCGCCACACCTTCTCGGCCCGCATCGCTGGCGAGAACCGCGGCAAGTTCTCCTTCCCGCTGGAAACCCTGGAAGGCAAGACCGTCTGCGTGATCGGCAAGATCCAGCGCGACGCCTCGCGCGCCGAAATCGAAGTCAGCTCGCCGGCCGGCCTGAAGCTGGCCAACATCAAGTAATCCGCTGTCCGTCGAACCACGCCGGACCTGGTGCCGGCGTGGTTTCTGCTGCAACCGGGCCCGATGCCCGGGCGCGTCTGCCTTAGGAGCTCGCAACGCCCATGCCGTGGATCAACAACCTGAAACTGATGCCGAAGCTGCTGCTGACCTTCGGTGTCCTCCTGCTGGTGATGCTGCTGCAGGGTATCGTCGCCTATCGCGGCCTGCACTCGCTGAACAACGTCACCACCGAGCTGGCGGGTTCTCGCATGGAGAGCATCCGCATGGCCGGCGAGATGCGCGGCATGCTGGGTGAATACCGCAACGCCGCCTACCAGCAGCTGATCCGCGCCAGTGACGACGTCAAGGCTGATGCACGCAAGCAGACCGTCGAGCTGCGTACCAGCATGGACAAGTCGATCAAGGACTATCCGAAGCTGGTCGACAACGCACAGCAGAAGAAGCTGTTCGACACCTTCGCCAAGGAGTGGAAGGATGCCCTGGCCTCCTATGACAGCGTCACCGAGATGCTGGAACTGGACCTGCCGGACGACGCCATCGATACCTTCGTCGGCGAGACCCGCACCAAGCACCGCAAGGCCGCGTCGGCGCTGGAAGCGCTGATCGCCGAAGACAACCGCCTCGCCCGCGCCTCGCGCGAAGAGGCCGAATCCACCTACTCCGCCTCGGCCGTGCTGACCGTGATCGCCCTGCTGGGCGGCGCCGCACTCGGCCTGGTGCTGGTCTGGCTGTTTGCCCGTGCTCTGGTCGGCAGCGTGCGCGGCGCCGTCTCGGTTGCCAACGATGTGGCCGGCGGCAAGCTCGATGGCCACATCGACGTCAGCCGCCAGGACGAAGTGGGCGAACTGATGCAGGCGATGCAGCGCATGCAGCGCGACCTGCGCGAGCGCACCGAAACCGACCAGGCCATCGCCCGCGAGAACCTGCGCATCCGCACCGCGCTGGACTACAGCTCCACCGGCGTGTACCTGACCGATACCAGCAACACCATCGTCTACACCAATCGCGCCCTGCAGCAGACCCTGAGCCAGTACCAGGACGACGTGCGCCGCGACCTGCCGGACTTCGACGCGCAGGCCTCGCTGATCGGCAAGCCGGTCACCGTGCTGGAGCATCGCGGCGAGATGGACCAGACCCTGCTGGGCAACCTGAAGGCACACGGCGTCGCCCGTCGCCCGATGCAGTACGGCGACGCCCAGTTCGCCCAGGTGGTCTCGACCATCCGCAATGAAGGCGGCGACACCGTCGGCTACGTGGTGGAATGGCGCGACCGCACCCAGGAAGCGCAGGTGGAAGCCGAAGTGGCCCGCGTGATCGCCCAGGCCGCTGCCGGCGACCTGTCCGGCCGCATCGATGCCACCGACAAGGAAGGCTTCTTCCTGCAGCTGGCCCAGCAGATCAACGGCCTGCTCGACGCCAACGCCGGCAGCATCGAACAGATCTCCGGCCTGCTCGCCGCGCTGTCGCAGGGTGACCTGACCGTGCGCATGCACGGCGATTACCAGGGCGTGTTCGCCCGTATGCGAGACGACGCCAACGCGACCGCCGCGCAGCTGAGCGAGATCGTCACCCGCATCAAGCAGTCCAGCCGCGCGATCAGCTCGGCCGCCGGCGAGATCGCCTCGGGCAACAGTGACCTGTCGCGCCGCACCGAGCAGCAGGCCGCCAACCTGGAAGAAACCGCCGCCTCGATGGAGGAGCTGACCTCCACCGTGCGCCAGAACGCCGAGCATGCCCGCCAGGCCAACCAGCTCGCCATCGGCGCGCATGGCGTCGCCTCGCAGGGCGGTGAAGTGGTCGGCCAGGTGGTCACCACCATGTCGGCCATCGAAGCCTCGTCGAAGAAGATCGCCGAGATCATCTCGGTCATCGACGGCATCGCCTTCCAGACCAACATCCTGGCACTGAATGCCGCGGTTGAGGCCGCGCGTGCCGGTGAACAGGGCCGTGGCTTCGCCGTGGTCGCCAGCGAAGTGCGTACCCTAGCCCAGCGCTCGGCCGCTGCCGCGAAGGAGATCAAGGGCCTGATCGACGACTCCGTCGGCAAGGTCAACGACGGCTCGGCGCTGGTGCACAAGGCCGGCGCGACCATGGGCGAGATCGTCGCCTCAGTGCAGCGCGTGACTGACATCATGGCCGAGATCTCCGCAGCGTCGCAGGAACAGAGTGCCGGCATCGAGCAGGTCAACCAGACCGTGGTGCAGATGGACGAAACCACCCAGCAGAACGCCGCGCTGGTGGAAGAAGCCACCGCCGCCGCACGCGCAATGGAAGAACAGGCCGGTCACCTCAGCGAGGCCGTGTCGATCTTCGTGGTGGATGAAGCCGAGACCGTGGTTGCCCCGCGCATCGCCGCTGCCCCGGTCCCGCGCGCTGCCGCACCGGCCGCACCGGCCCCGGTCGCCCCGCCGGCCCGCCGCACCGCCGGTGGTCGCCCCATGGCCACCGAACTGGCTGATGGAGACTGGCAGGAGTTCTGATGCCTGCCTGACCTGATGTACGAGAACGCCCTGGCCCTGCGCTGGGGCGTTTTCGTTTACGGGGTATCTGGATATCCAGCCAACGGCGATGCCCCTCGGGGTGGTCGCGGTAGGCGCGTGGCTACTGAGGGTTGGCCGGGAGGGTGGGCTGCGCAGGGGCCGCTGCAAGTACGTCCATGTAAGCTCGGTCGCCGCATCCATGCGGCTCACGCCCCTGCGCAGCCCACCCTCCCGGCCACGGACAGTTTCCGTGCGCGTCCACCCCGGATTGAAGAAAGAAGAGCAAGAGCAACAGCACCGCTTCCGGGTTCAGATTCGCTTTCCGCAGGAAAACGGATCTGCCCCCTCTTCCCACTTGGAAACCCAACGCTCTTGCCGTCCGTCACAGGAATGCCGAGAGGGCTGGGTCGGGGTGGGCTGGCGGGACCGTTGGCGCCATGGATGGCGCCATCGAGCCCCCAAGGGTGAGGGCGCTTTGCTTGCGAAGCACTGCTTCGCAAGCGCCCGAACGCCCAGCCGCCAGCGGCTGGGCCGGACCGCGGAGCGGGGTTTACGGCGTGTCCCGCCAGCCCACCCCGATCCAGCCACCCACTGAAAATTCAGAGCCGACCAACCGCCGTTGCTGTTGCTGTTGCTGTTGCTGTTGCTGTTGCTGTTGCTGTTGCTTCAAAAGCCTGCCGCAGGCAGCGCCGCAGCCGCCGCTGCAAGGAAACCTGAATACGTTCGGACACCGCACCTCAATCCCCCGCCCGCGCGGCCGATAACGGGGTTGTCACCGCTTGTCCCGCTGTGACCGGCACGGCGCCGCCCGCCCGCTTCGACCTGGTCCTGCTCGATGAATCTCATGCATCGCTGGCAACACTACTTCAGCAACCTCTCCGTCCGGCGCAAGCTCAACCTGCTGACGCTGCTCATCGCGCTTGGCGTGATCGCGCTCTCGGTGATCGCCGCCCGCATGCAGTACCTCGACCTGACCGAGACCCGCAAGACTGCGCTGAAGACCCAGGTCGAACTCAGCTACGGCATCCTCCAGCACTACCATCGCCTGGCCGGTACCGGCGAGCTCAGCGAGGACGCTGCCAAGGCCGCCGCCCTGCAGGCGCTGGAAGTGATGCGCGCCGATAACGATGCCTACTACTTCAACATCTACGACACCGGCTACCGCCTGCTGATGCACCCGTTCCGCAAGGACCTGGTCGGCAAGGACATGAAGGACTTCCGCACCGACGACGGCGTGCGCATCTACTACGACCAGGTGGAAGCAGCCAAGGCCGGTGGCGGCTTCGTCAACTACCGCTGGGCCAAGCCCGGCAGCAAGGGCGAGGTCGAGAAGGTGGCTTACGCCGGCCTGTTCGCGCCCTGGAACTGGGTGGTCAGCAGTGGCGTCTACATGGACGACGTGCAGAAGCAGGCACTGGTGTTCACCGCCATCATGGCCGTCTCCGGTGGCGTGCTGGTACTGATCGTGCTGGCCCTGAGCTGGCTCATCGGCAACCGCATCGCCGTACCGCTGAAGCAGGCAACGGCCGTCGCCGAGGGTATCGCCCGCGGCAAGCTGGACAGCCACATCGGCCCGCAGCCGCATGACGAGACCGGCCGCCTGCTGGACGCCATGTCCGGCATGCAGCAGCAGCTGCACGCGGTGATCAGCGGCCAGCGCGAGATGGCGCGTCGCCACGACGGCGGCGAACTGAGCTACCGCATCGATGCCAGCGCCTTCCCCGGCGAGTACGGGCTGATGGTGCAGGAAACCAATGCTCTGGTCGGCGGCCACGTGCAGACCCTGCACGATGTGCTGGACGTGGTGCAGCAGTACGCGGTGGGCGATCTGAGCCGCGACGTCGCGCGCTACCCCGGCGAGAAGGCCGCGATGACCACCACCGTCGACACGGTCAAGGCCAACCTCGGCCGCATCAACGCCGAGATCAAGCAGCTGGCCAGTGCCGCCGCCGCAGGCGACTTCAGCCGCCGTGGCGACGCGCAGCGCTTCGATCACGATTTCCGCCTGATGCTGGAAAACCTCAACGCGATGATGGCGGTCAGCGATGACAACCTCGGCAAGCTCTCGAAGCTGCTGTCGGCCATCGCCGAAGGCGACCTGACCGCGCGCATGCACGGGGACTACCAGGGCGTGTTCGCACGCATGCGGGACGACGCCAACACCACCGTCACCCAGCTGACCCAGATCGTCGGCCAGATCCAGGCCAGCGCGTCCAGCATCACCCTCGCCGCCGGCGAGATCGCCTCGGGCAACAGTGACCTGTCGCGCCGTACCGAGCAGCAGGCCGCCAATCTGGAAGAAACCGCCGCGTCGATGGAGGAACTGACCTCCACCGTGCGCCAGAACGCCGAGCACGCCCGCCAGGCCAATCAGCTGGCGATCGGCGCGCAGGGTGTTGCTTCTCAAGGCGGCAGCGTGGTCGGCCAGGTGGTCACCACCATGTCGGCCATCGAAGCCTCGTCGAAGAAGATCGCCGAGATCATCTCGGTCATCGACGGCATCGCCTTCCAGACCAACATCCTGGCGCTGAACGCCGCAGTGGAAGCCGCACGTGCCGGCGAACAGGGCCGCGGCTTCGCCGTGGTCGCCAGCGAAGTGCGTACCCTCGCCCAGCGCTCGGCCGCCGCGGCCAAGGAGATCAAGGGCCTGATCGATGATTCGGTCGGCAAGGTCGCCGAAGGCTCCAGCCTGGTGCACCAGGCCGGCAGCACCATGGGCGAGATCGTCGCCTCGGTGCAGCGCGTGACCGACATCATGGCCGAGATCTCCGCCGCCTCGCAGGAGCAGTCGGCCGGCATCGAGCAGGTCAACCAGACCGTGGTGCAGATGGACGAAACCACCCAGCAGAATGCTGCGCTGGTGGAAGAAGCCACCGCCGCCGCACGTGCGATGGAAGAACAGGCTGGCCAGCTGGCCGACGCCGTGGCGATCTTCCGCCTGGACAACCAGGTCTCGGCCGCGATGAAGGCAGTGGCCGCGCGTGTCGAGCCGGTGCATGTTGCCGCCGCCGTGGCGCGTCCGCGGCCGGCTCCGACGCCAGTACCGGTACGCCGCACCGGCAGCAACGCCAGCACCTTCGTCGCCAGCGACAGCGACTGGCAGGAATTCTGAGACCCACCCGCGGCGGCTTCGGCCGCCGCCTCTGCCGATGGACACGTCCCCCGTGCAAAGTCCTACTCCCATCGTCACCGGCCCACGCGAATTCGAGTTCGCCGACCGTGATTTCCGCCGCGTCTGCGACCTGATCTACCAGCGCGTGGGCATTGCCCTCGCCCCGGCAAAGCGCGACATGGTCTATGGCCGCCTGTCGCGCCGCCTGCGCACGCTGGGCATGCGCAGCTTCCAGCAGTATCTGGACCATCTGGAGCAGGAAGACGGTGACGAGTGGCAGGCGTTCACCAACGCCCTGACCACCAACCTGACCTCCTTCTTCCGCGAACCGCACCACTTCGACAAGCTGCGCGAGGAGCTGCAACAGCGCGCCAGCCGCACACCGCTGCTGCTGTGGTCCTGCGCGGCGTCCACCGGCGAAGAGCCGTACTCGATGGCGATTACCGCCTGCGAGGCCTTCGGCACCCTGAAGCCACCGGTACGCATCATCGCCACCGATGTCGACACCCAGGTGCTGGCCACCGCCGGCCGTGGCGTCTACAACATCGATCGCGTCACCAGCCTCGATCCGGACCTGCGCCGGCGCTACTTCCAGCGCGGCAGCGGCCCCAACGAGGGCCAGTGCCGCGTGCTGCCAGCGCTGCGCGAGCTGATCGAGTTCCGCCCATTGAACCTGCTCGCCCCGCGCTACGACGTCGGCGGCCCGTTCGACGCGCTGTTCTGCCGCAACGTGATGATCTACTTCGACAAGCCGACCCAGCGCGCGATCCTGGGCCGGCTGGTGCAGCACCTGTCCGACGATGGCCTGCTCTACACCGGCCACTCGGAGAACTACCTGCACGCCGCCGACCTGATCCAGCCCTGCGGACGCACCCTGTACCGCCGTGCGGCAAAGGCAGGCGCATGAACGCATCGCTGCGCACCGATGATGTGATGCGCTACCAGGACGCGCGCTTCAAGACCATTGCGGCAAAGCTGCTGCCGACCCAGTACCTGGTGGTCGACGACACCACCGCGCTGACCACCACGCTGGGCTCCTGCGTGGCCGCCTGCCTGCGCGACCCGGTGCTGAAGATCGGCGGCATGAACCATTTCCTGCTGCCCGAGGGCAATGCCGGCGACGGCGCACCTGCGCGCTATGGCAGCTACGCGATGGAGCTGCTGATCAACGACATGCTCAAGCGTGGCGCCCACCGCAAGCGCATCGAGGCCAAGGTGTTCGGCGGTGCCAACGTGCTGAAGGGTTTCACCAGCAACCCGGTCGGTACCCGCAACGCCGAGTTCGTGCGCCAGTACCTGCAGGCCGAGCATATTCCGATCATCGCCGAGGACCTGTGCGGCATCCACCCGCGCAAGATCTGGTTCTTCGCCGATACCGGCCGCGTGGTGGTGCAGCGCCTGCCGCATGCCCATGAGGCCGAAGTGGCCGCGACCGAATCGGCGGTGCGTGCACGCCTGTCCAAGGCCCCGGTCACCGGCGGCGTGGAGCTGTTCGAATGACCCTGACCGGCAACGCCCCCTGCCGGGTCCTGATCGTCGACGACTCCGCCGTCGTGCGCCAGATGCTCACCGAGATCCTGTCCAGCGATCCGTCCATCGACGTGGTCGGCACCGCCGCGGACCCGCTGCTGGCACGCGAGAAGATCAAGCGCCTGGCCCCCGACGTGATCACCCTGGACGTGGAAATGCCGCGCATGGACGGCCTGGCGTTCCTGGAAAACCTGATGCGCCTGCACCCGCTGCCGGTGGTGATGATCTCCTCGCTGACCGAGCGCGGCGCCGACACCACCCTGCAGGCACTGGCGCTGGGCGCGGTGGACTTCGTCTCCAAGCCGAAACTGGACGTGGCGCGCGGCCTGCAGGCCTACGCCGACGAGATCATCGCCAAAGTGAAGATGGCGGCGCGTTCGCGCGTTCGCCCGCTGGTGCGCGCTGCCGCACCGAAGCTCCTGCTGGATGCCTCCCCAGCGACGCGTCCCGCCACGCCCCAGTTCCGCACCACCGACCGGCTGATCGCGATCGGCTCATCGGCCGGTGGCACCGAAGCGCTGCGTGTGGTGCTGGAAGGCATGCCCGCCGACGGCCCGGCCGTGGTGATGACCCAGCACCTGCCGGCCAGCTTCAGCAGCGCCTTCGCCGAACGCCTGGACCGGCACTCGGCGATGGCCGTGCGCGAGGCCAGCGACGGCGAGGCCGTGCTGCCCGGCCACGCCTACCTTCCGCCCGGCGGCAAGCACCTGCGGATCATCCGCGACGGTGCGCGCTGGCGCTGCCGGGTCGACGACGGCCCTGCGGTTAACCGGCACAAGCCAGCGGTCGATGTGCTGTTCCGCTCGGTCGCGCAGAACGTCGGCGGCAACGCCATCGGTGCCATTCTCACCGGCATGGGCGATGATGGCGCACGCGGCCTGCTGGAAATGCGCCAAGCCGGCGCCCCCACCCTGGTGCAGGACGAGGCTACCAGCGTGGTCTGGGGCATGCCCGGTGCCGCGTTCAAGCTTGGGGCGGCCGAAGAGCAGGTGCCGCTGGAACGGATTGCCGAGCGGTTGCTGGCGCTCGCGCGCGGCTGATTGCCCGCCCCGGCTCAAGGACTCCGCTTGCAGTAGATCCACGCCATGCGTGGAGGCCGTTGTAGAATCGAGCCATGCTCGACTCATCGCGCATGGCCCGAACAGCAGCCACGCGTGGATTCGGCACTACAGGCCATCAGGCAACAAGAAAACCCCCGGCTTTCACCGGGGGTTCTTCGTTTCAACGGGTTGCCGGCCAGCGGCCGGCACTACCATGCGTCGTCCGCTCACAAAAAACCCCCGGCGCGAGCCGGGGGCTTTTCGTTACCGCATCAGGCGGCGACCGTCTTGGCCACGTCCTGGTATTCCTCGATCTGGTCGAAGTTCATGTAGCGGTAGATCTCCGCACCATTGGCGTTGATCACGCCGATGTCCGCCATGTACTCCTCCTTGGTCGGGATGCGGCCCAGACGCGAGCAGATCGCGGCCAGTTCCGCCGAACCCAGGTACACGTTGGTGTTGCGGCCCAGGCGGTTCGGGAAGTTGCGGGTCGAGGTCGACATCGCGGTGGAGCCTTCGCGGATCTGCGCCTGGTTGCCCATGCACAGCGAGCAGCCCGGCATTTCCATGCGTGCACCGGTGGCGCCGAAGGTGCCGTACACGCCTTCCTTGGTCAGCTCCGAGGCATCCATCTTGGTGGGCGGGGCCACCCACAGGCGGGTCGGCAGGTCACGCTTGCCTTCCAGCAGCTTCGCAGCGGCACGGAAGTGACCGATGTTGGTCATGCACGAACCGATGAACACTTCGTCGATCTTGGCGCCGGCCACTTCGGACAGGGTCTTCACGTCGTCCGGGTCGTTCGGGCAGGCCACGATCGGCTCGTGGATGTCGGCCAGGTCGATCTCGATGACGGCAGCGTATTCGGCATCGGCATCCGGCTCCAGCAGCTCCGGGTTGGCCAGCCACGCTTCCATCTTCTCGATACGGCGCTGCAGCGAACGCGGATCCTGGTAACCCTCGGCAATCATCCACTTCAGCAGGGTGATGTTGCTGTTGAGGTACTCGATGATCGGCTCCTTGTTCAGGCGCACCGAGCAACCGGCCGCCGAACGCTCGGCCGAGGCGTCGGACAGTTCGAACGCCTGTTCGACCTTCAGCTCCGGCAGGCCTTCGATTTCCAGGATGCGACCGGAGAAGATGTTCTTCTTGCCAGCCTTGGCCACGGTCAGCAGGCCCGACTTGATCGCGTACAGCGGGATCGCATTGACCAGGTCGCGCAGGGTCACGCCCGGCTGCATCTTGCCCTTGAAGCGCACCAGCACCGACTCCGGCATGTCCAGCGGCATCACGCCGGTGGCAGCGGCGAAGGCAACCAGGCCCGAACCGGCCGGGAACGAAATGCCCACCGGGAAACGGGTGTGCGAGTCACCACCGGTACCAACGGTGTCCGGCAGCAGCATGCGGTTGAGCCAGCTGTGGATCACGCCGTCGCCCGGACGCAGCGAGACGCCGCCACGGGTGGAGATGAACTCCGGCAGGGTATGGTGGGTCTTCACGTCCACCGGCTTCGGATAGGCGGCGGTGTGGCAGAACGACTGCATCACCAGGTCGGCCGAGAAGCCCAGGCAGGCCAGGTCCTTCAGCTCGTCACGGGTCATCGGGCCGGTGGTGTCCTGCGAGCCGACCGAGGTCATCTTCGGTTCGCAGTAGGTGCCCGGGCGCATGCCCTGGCCTTCCGGCAGGCCACAGGCGCGGCCGACCATCTTCTGCGCCAGCGAGAAGCCCTTGCCGGTATCGACCGGCTGCACCGGCAGGCGGAACAGGTCGGTCGGGGCCAGGCCCAGCGCTTCGCGCGCCTTGCCGGTCAGGCCACGGCCGATGATCAGCGGAATGCGGCCACCGGCGCGCACTTCGTCGAACAGGACTTCGGACTTGACCTGGAACTCGGCGATCACTTCGCCGTTCTTCAGCGCCTTGCCTTCGTACGGACGCAGCTCGACCACATCGCCGTGCTCCATCTTCGACACGTCCAGCTCGATCGGCAGTGCGCCGGCATCTTCCATGGTGTTGTAGAAGATCGGGGCGATCTTCGAACCCAGGCAGACGCCACCGGCGCGCTTGTTCGGGATGAACGGAATGTCATCGCCGGTCCACCACAGCACGCTGTTGGTGGCCGACTTGCGCGAGGAACCGGTGCCGACCACGTCGCCAACGTAGGCGACCAGGTGACCCTTGTCCTTCAGGTCGAGGATCTGCTGGATCGGGCCGCGCTTGCCGTCTTCTTCAGGGGTGAACGGCGCGTCGTCGCGCTTGTTCTTCAGCATCGCCAGGGCGTGCATCGGGATGTCCGGGCGGGTGGTCGCGTCCGGTGCCGGCGACAGGTCGTCGGTGTTGGTTTCGCCCGGCACCTTGAACACGGTGACGGTCAGGCTCTGCGGCACTTCCGGGTTGCTGGTGAACCACTCGGCGTCGGCCCAGCTCTGCAGCACGGCCTGGGCGTTGGCGTTGCCGGCCTTGGCCTTTTCCTGCACATCGTGGAAGGCATCGAACACCAGCAGGGTCTTCTTCAGACCGTTGGCGGCGAGGGTGCCGACGCTGGCGTCGTCCAGCAGCTGCACCAACGGGGCAACGTTGTAACCGCCGAGCATGGTGCCCAGCAGTTCGGTGGCGCGCTCACGGCTGATCAGCGGGTTCTGCTCGCTGCCCAGGGCGATTGCCGCCAGGTACGAGGCCTTGACCTTGGCCGCGTCATCGACGCCGGCCGGCACGCGGTGGGTCAGCAGGTCGAGCAGGAACTCGGCCTCGCCCTGCGGCGGGTTCTTCAGCAGTTCGATGACATCGGCCGTCTGCTGCGCGCTCAGCGGCAGCGGCGGGATGCCAAGCGCAGCGCGCTCGGCGACGTGGTGGCGGTAGGCTTCCAACATGACAACTCCCGGGTAATGCGTAGGTTGAAAAAACAAAATGGGCTCAGGCTTGCGGCACGATCAGCTTCAGGCCCTTGAAGTAGTCGCGGTAAAACGTGTCGTTCCAGGTGATCAGGCCATCGCACTGCAGCAGTGCGTGGGCGCCGACCATGAATTCGTCCAGGCTGCGGCGGCTGCCGCTGCGCTGGCGGTGGCGGCGGTGCATCTCGCCGGCGCGCAGCGCCGACTTGGCTTCCATCGGGTTGAAGTGCACGCCCATTTCTTCCAGCGCTTCGAGCACCTCGGCACCGCCACGCAGCGATGCGCAGACCTCGGCCAGGGTCGCGCCGCAGACCACCACACGGCCGCCTACCAGGCTCTGCCTGAGGATGGCTTCCACGGCATCGGCCTGCGGACCATTGCTGAGCAGCTCGACCAGCACCGGAGAGTCGACGGCGATCATCACGGCTTATTCCTCGTCACGCACCGCACGTACCGCTGCGTCGGACGATTCGAAACCGTCCAGCGCGAACTTGCCGCGCGCCCGTGAAATGGCATCGTCAACACTCTTGCGCAGGATGATGCGGCTGCCGTCCAGCTCGACCTTCAGCAGCGTGCCCTTGGTCAGGCCGAGGGCATCACGCACCGCCTTGGGCAGGGTGATCTGTCCGCGTTCTGCAACAGTGGCTTCCATCAGTAGGCCCTCCAGAGTATGCACAAATTATACATACTTCCCCGGGCATACTTCCACCCTGAACAGGACCGGCACCCCGCCAGCCCTTGCCTCGCAAAGGATCGGCCACAAACGTGACATACGCCATACACCTTCCCCTGTAGTCTGGAACCGATGCCGCAGGCCGGAACCCGGCCCGGGTGAATCCATTCAGTTTCGGGTTCATACTGGAACCACCGGGGCCGTCAGGCCCGCGGCGACCGCAAGCAGGTCCGCCCATGCGCGGGCCACTGCAAGCCATCCGCAAGAAGGAGTTACCCCGCATGAGCGATTCGTTCTCCACCCGCAGCCAGCTGAACGTCGGCGGCAAGACCTACGACTACTTCAGCCTGCCCACGCTGGGCCAGCGCTTCGATATCTCCCACCTGCCCTACTCGATGAAGATCCTGCTGGAGAACCTGCTCCGGCACGAGGACGGCGGCATCACCGTCGGCAAGGACCACATCGAAGCCGTGGCCCGCTGGAACCCGGCGGCCGAGCCGGACACCGAAATCGCCTTCATGCCGGCGCGCGTGGTCCTGCAGGACTTCACCGGCGTGCCCTGCGTGGTCGACCTCGCCGCGATGCGCGACGCGGTGGTCAAGCTCGGCGGCTCGCCTGAGCAGATCAACCCGCAGATTCCCTCCGAACTGGTCATCGACCACTCGGTGCAGGTCGACGTGTTCGGCAAACCGGACGCGCTGGACCTCAACGGCAAGATCGAATTCCAGCGCAACCAGGAACGCTACGGCTTCCTGCGCTGGGGCCAGAAGGCCTTCGACAACTTCAAGGTAGTGCCGCCGAACACCGGCATCGTCCACCAGGTGAACCTGGAGAACCTGGCCCGCGTGGTGATGACGGCGGACAAGGACGGCAAGGCGGTCGCCTACCCCGATACCGTGTTCGGTACCGACAGCCACACCACGATGATCAACGGCATCGGCGTGCTGGGCTGGGGCGTGGGCGGCATCGAAGCGGAGGCGGCCATGCTCGGCCAGCCGTCGTCGATGCTGATCCCGCAGGTGGTCGGCTTCAAGCTGACCGGCAAGCTGCCCGACGGCGCCACCGCCACCGACCTGGTGCTGACCGTCACCCAGATGCTGCGCAAGCTGGGCGTGGTCGGCAAGTTCGTCGAGTTCTACGGTGACGGCCTGCAGCACCTGCCGCTGGCCGACCGCGCCACCATTGGCAACATGGCGCCGGAATACGGCGCCACCTGCGGCATCTTCCCGATCGACGCCGAGTCGCTGAACTACCTGCGCCTGTCCGGCCGCAGCGAAGAGCAGATCGATCTGGTCGAAGCCTATGCCAAGGCGCAGGGCCTGTGGCACGAACCGGGCAGCGCGCATGCGCAGTACAGCACCACACTGGAACTGGACATGGGCACGGTGAAGCCGTCGCTGGCCGGCCCGAAGCGTCCGCAGGACCGCGTGCTGCTGGAAGACGTTCAGAAGAACTACCGCGAAGCCCTGGTTGGCCTGACCACCAACCGTGACAAGCGCAGCGACGATGTCTCCTCGTTCGTCAACGAAGGCGGCGGTGCCGCGGTCGGCAACGAGCAGCTGGCCAAAGGCTACGCCGACATCGAAACCGAAGGCCGCAAGGTCCGCCTGAAGGACGGCGCGGTGGTCATCGCGGCCATCACCTCGTGCACCAACACCTCCAACCCGGCGGTGATGATCGGTGCCGGCCTGCTGGCCCGCAACGCGGCCGCCAAGGGCCTGAACCGCCAGCCGTGGGTGAAGACCTCGCTCGGCCCAGGTTCGCGCGTGGTCACCGATTACCTGGAAAAAGCCGGCGTACTGAAGGAGCTGGAGAAAATCGGCTTCTACGTGGTCGGCTACGGCTGCACCACCTGCATCGGCAACTCCGGCCCGCTGCCGACCGAAGTCAGCGCCGGCATCGCCACCGGCGACCTGGTGGTCACCTCGGTGCTGTCCGGCAACCGCAATTTCGAGGGCCGCGTGCACCCCGAAGTGAAGATGAACTACCTGGCCAGCCCGCCACTGGTGGTGGCCTACGCCATCGCCGGCACCACCGACATCGACCTGACCACCCAGCCGCTGGGTACCGGCAGCGATGGCCAGCCGGTGTTCCTGCGCGACATCTGGCCGAGCAACAAGGAAATCGGCGACGTCATCGCTGCCACCATCGGCCCGGAGATGTTCAAGCAGAACTACGCCGATGTGTTCAAGGGTGATACCCGCTGGAACACCATCGCTTCGCCGGACGGCAACCTGTACGAGTGGAGCGATGCCTCCACCTACATCAAGAACCCGCCGTACTTCGATGGCATGACCATGCAGACCGGCAGCATCGACGACGTGCACGGCGCACGCGTTATGGGACTGTTCGGCGATTCGATCACCACCGACCACATCTCCCCGGCCGGCAACATCAAGAAGGATTCACCTGCCGGCCGCTTCCTGCAGGAGCGCGGCGTGCAGCCGGCCGACTTCAACAGCTACGGCAGCCGCCGCGGCAACGATGACGTCATGGTCCGCGGCACCTTCGCCAACATCCGCATCAAGAACCTGATGTTCGGTGGCGAGGAAGGTGGCAACACCCTGTACTACCCGGCCGGCGGCGGCCAGCCGGAAAAGCTGGCGATCTACGATGCAGCCATGAAGTACAAGGCCGACAAGGTGCCGCTGGTGGTGCTGGCCGGCAAGGAATACGGCACCGGCTCGTCGCGTGACTGGGCGGCCAAGGGCACCCTGCTGCTGGGGGTGAAGGCGGTCATCGCAGAGAGCTTCGAGCGCATCCACCGCTCCAACCTGGTCGGCATGGGCGTGCTGCCGCTGCAGTTCCGCAACGGCGAGAACGCCCAGAGCCTGGGCCTGGACGGTTCGGAAGTGATCGACATCACCGGCCTGCAGGACGGTGCCAGCAAGCGCGCCACGGTCACCGCCACCAAGGCTGATGGCACGAAGAAGACCTTCGAGGTCTCGGTAATGCTGTTGACCCCGAAGGAAGTCGAATACTTCCGTCATGGCGGCCTGCTGCAGTACGTGCTGCGCCAGTTGGCAGCAAAGTAACGGGTAACGCCGGGCCATGCCCGGCGCATCCTGCAAGCAAACGCAAAGGGCCGGATCCTCACCGATCCGGCCCTTTGCTTTGGCGTTCACCGGTCATGGCCCGGCGCTAACTACCGCCGCGGTGCGTCCGGGTCGGTGCGCAGCGCCTTCAGCAGGCCCCACATGTAGAACGCCAGGGTGAACGAGAACGGCAGGCCGCACAGCACCACCGCCGTCTGCATCGCACTGAAGTTGCCGGCCAGCAGCAGGCCGACGCTGGCCACGGTGATGCCGGCTGCCCAGAACACGCGCAGCCAGATCGGCGCGTCATGGCCGTCCTCCACGCCATCGTCAACGCGACGCGTGCACAGGTTGGCGATCATCAGCGTGCCCGAATCGACCGGAGTCAGGAACAGCACGAAGCCGATCACCACTGCGGCGCCGGCCACGTACGGCGCGGCGGGCAGGTACTCCAGCAGCTTGAACAGCGTCATCGCCGCATCATGCTGGGCCACGTCACCCAGGATCGCCTGGCCGTGGTTGAGCACCAGGTCGATGGCGGTGTTGCCGAAGATCGACAGCCAGGCCAGGGTGAAGCCGAGCGGGATCAGCAGCACGCCCATGATCACTTCGCGGATGGTGCGGCCACGCGAGATGCGCGCCACGAAAAGACCGACGAACGGCGCCCAGGCGATCCACCACGCCCAGTAGAACAGCGTCCACGAGCCCATCCACTCACGGCCCTTCGGGTCGTTGAGGTACATGTCGAAGCTCTTGCGCACGAATGCGCCGAGATAATCGCCGGTGTTCTGGATCAGACCATCGAACAGGTGCAGGGTCGGGCCGGTGACCAGCACGAACAGCAGCAGGCCGCACAGCAGGCGCACGTTGAGGTTGGAGAGCCAGGCAATGCCCTTCTCCACGCCCGCCACCACGCCGATGGTGGCCACCACCATCATCACCAGCACGATTGCCACCAGCACCTGCGGCGTATCCGGAATGTGGAACAGGTAGACCAGGCCGGACTGCACCACCAGCGCGCCGATGCCGAGGTTGGTCACCATCGAGATCAGCGTGGCAAGGATGCCAAAGCCATCGACCATGTCGCCGATGCGGCCATGGATGCGCTCACCGAAGATCGGGTACAGCGCCGAGCGCAGCGCCAGCGGCAGGTCGCGGCGGTAGGCGAAATAGCCCAGCGCCACGCCGACCAGCGCATACAGCGCCCAGCCGTGCAGGCCCCAGTGCAGGAAGGTCAGCACCATCGCCTCGCGGCCGGCGGCCACGGTCCCGCCGGGCTGCCCGGGCGGATTGAGGAAGTGGTCCAGCGGCTCGTAGGCGCCGTAGTACAGCAGCGCAATGCCGATGCCGGCCGAGAACAGCATCGACACCCAGGCCACGTAACCGAAGGCCGGTGATTCCTCGTTGTGGCCCAGGCGGATGCGGCCGTACGGCGAGAACGCCAGCCACAGCACGAAGCCCAGGCACAGCACGATCAGCAGCATGTACCACCAGCCGAACGCCGCCGAGACTTCGGCCTGCGCCCACTGCAGCCAGTGCTCGCTGCTTTCGGGATAGAGAACGGTAAGCAGCCCGAGGATGCCGATCGACACCGAGGAGCTGAAGAAGACAAAACGGTTCAAGCGCAGGGGCGAACGCTTGGGATGAGCCAGGGAAGACATGGGGTCGTCTCATCAAGTCCGAGGGGGCACATGGGCGGGGCCGGACCGGTAAACCGGGCCCATGGCGTGGGGCGCGAGCGCATCCTAGGGTTTATTGATTGAACGTTCAATCAATAAAAAGCATAATGGCGGGCAGCCCGATCCTTCGGGTCGCAATCCGTGGAGAGACAATGCCGAAGAAAGGCGTGGAACCGGTACGGCGCGAGCAGCTGATCCGGGCCACTTTCCAGACCATCGACGAGATCGGCATGGCCGATGCTACCGTCGCCACCATCGCGAAGAAGGCCGGGCTGTCCAGCGGCATCGTCGCCCATTACTTCGGCGACAAGGACGGCCTGCTCAATGCTGCAATGCGGCAGATCCTGCGCGAACTGAAGGAGGCGGTCGCCCGCTACCGCGCCGACGTCGGCGACGACCCGCGCGACCAGCTGCGCGCCATCGTCGATGGCAACTTCGACGACAGCCAGATCAACGGCACCGCGATGCGCGTCTGGCTGACCTTCTGGGCCGCCAGCATGCACCAGCCGGAACTGGCCCGGCTGCAGCGCGCCAACGACCAGCGCCTGTTCTCCAACCTGTGCCACCAGTTCAACCGCCTGCTGCCCCACCCGCAGGCCCGCCTGGCCGCCCGCGGCCTGGCCGCGATGATCGACGGCCTGTGGCTGCGCGGCAGCCTGGTCGGCGGCCAGTTCAATGCCGAGAAGTCCCGGCGCATCGCTTACGGCTACATCGACTTCCAGTTGCAGGCTGCCGCGCTATAAGCGTTGCAGCACCCGCCCCCTTCCAAGGAGTACGCCCCCATGACCACCCTGCCCGTCCAACAGCTCTACATCCACGGCCAGCGCGTCGATGCCACCAGCGGCAAGACCTTCAAGACCGTGAACCCGGCCACCGGTGAGGTGATCGCTGAAGTGCAGGTTGCCAGCCAGGCCGACGTCGAACGCGCCGTGCAGAGCGCGGCTGAAGGCCAGAAGGTGTGGGCGGCGATGACTGCCATGGAGCATTCGCGCATCCTGCGCCGCGCCGTCGAGATCCTGCGCGAGCGCAACGACGAACTGGCCCACCTGGAAACCCTGGACACCGGCAAGGCGCTGGCCGAGACCACCACCGTGGACATCGTCACCGGCGCCGACGTGGTCGAGTACTACGCCGGCCTGGCCACCGCCATCGAAGGCATCCAGCTGCCGCTGCGCGAATCGAGCTTCTTCTACACCCGCCGCGAGCCGCTGGGCGTGGTCGCCGGCATCGGCGCCTGGAACTACCCGATCCAGATCGCCATGTGGAAGTCGGCCCCGGCCCTGGCCGCCGGCAACGCGATGGTGTTCAAGCCGTCTGAAGTGACCCCGCTGACCGCGATCCGCCTGGCCGAGATCTACACCGAAGCCGGTGTGCCGGCCGGCGTGTTCAACGTCGTGCAGGGTCCGGGCCGCGAGATCGGCCAGTGGCTGACCGAGCACCCGTTGATCGAGAAGATCTCCTTCACCGGCGGCGTCGCCACCGGCAAGAAGGTGATGGCCAGCGCTGCCTCCTCGTCGCTGAAGGAAGTGACCATGGAGCTGGGCGGCAAGTCGCCGCTGGTGATCTGCGATGACGCCGACCTCGACCGCGCCGCCGACATCGCGGTGATGGCCAACTTCTTCAGCTCCGGCCAGGTCTGCACCAACGGCACCCGCGTGTTCGTGCCGCGCAGCATGCTGGCCGCGTTCGAAGCCGCCGTGGTCGAGCGCGTCAAGCGCATCCGCATCGGCGACCCGATGGCCGCCGAGACCAACTTCGGCCCGCTCACCAGCTTCCCGCACATGGAAAACGTGCTGCGCTACATCGAAAGCGGCAAGGCCGAAGGCGCCCGCCTGCTGACCGGCGGCGGCCGTGCCACCGAAGGCACGCTGGCCAATGGCGCCTACGTGCTGCCGACCGTGTTCTCCGACTGCCGCGATGACATGACCATCGTCAAGGAAGAGATCTTCGGGCCGGTGATGAGCATCCTTGCCTACGACGACGAAGACGAAGTGGTGCGTCGTGCCAACGACACCACCTTCGGCCTCGCCGCTGGCGTGGTCAGCAAGGACGTCAGCCGCGCCCATCGCATCATCCACCGCCTGGAAGCCGGCATCTGCTGGATCAACACCTGGGGCGAATCGCCGGCCGAAATGCCGGTTGGCGGCTACAAGGAATCCGGCGTCGGCCGTGAGAACGGCCTCTCCACCCTCGGCCACTACACCCGCATCAAGTCGGTGCAGGTGGAACTGGGCGACTACGCCAGCGTGTTCTGATCGGCGCGCCCCGAGCGCGCACCTTCGTCCGGCCACTGCGCCGATCCGACATTCCGCCGGGACGCCTGCACGCAGCGCGCCCCGGCCTGCAGGAGACACCCATGAGCACCCATAACGAGTACGACTACATCATCATCGGCGCCGGTTCGGCCGGCAACGTGCTGGCCACCCGCCTCACCGAAGATGCCGATGTCAGCGTGCTGCTGCTGGAAGCCGGTGGCCCGGACTACCGGCTCGACTTCCGTACCCAGATGCCGGCGGCGCTGGCCTTCCCGCTGCAGGGCAAGCGCTACAACTGGGCGTACAAGACCGATCCCGAGCCCTTCATGAACAACCGCCGCATGGACTGCGGCCGTGGCAAGGGGCTGGGTGGCTCGTCGCTGATCAACGGCATGTGCTACATCCGCGGCAACGCGATGGACTACGACAACTGGGCCAGCATGCCGGGCCTGGAAGACTGGACCTACCTGGACTGCCTGCCGTACTTCCGCAAGGCCGAAACCCGTGACATCGGCCCCAACGACTACCACGGTGGCGAAGGCCCGCTGCGGGTGACCACGCCGAAGGCCGGCAACAACGAGCTGTTCGCCGCGATGGTCGAGGCCGGCGTGCAGGCCGGCTACCCGCGCACCGACGACCTCAACGGCTACCAGCAGGAAGGCTTCGGCCCGATGGACCGCACGGTGACCCCGAAGGGCCGTCGTTCCAGCACCGCCCGTGGCTACCTGGACCTGGCCAAGCCGCGCCCGAACCTGACCATCGTCACCCACGCACTGACCGACCGCATCCTGTTCTCGGGCAAGCGCGCGGTGGGCGTGCAGTGGCTGCACAACGACCAGCCGCAGCGTGCCACCGCGCGCCGCGAAGTGCTGCTGTGTGGCGGCGCCATCGCCTCGCCGCAGATCCTGCAGCGCTCGGGCGTCGGCCCTGCCGACCTGCTGCGCAGCCTCGACATCGACCTGGTGCACCACCTGCCGGGCGTCGGCGCCAACCTGCAGGATCACCTGGAGATGTACCTGCAGTACGAGTGCAAGAAGCCCGTCTCGCTGGCCCCGGCTCTGAAGCTGTACAACCAGCCGGCCATCGGTGCCGAGTGGCTGTTCCTGGGCACCGGCATCGGCGCCAGCAACCAGTTCGAGGCCGGTGGCTTCATCCGCAGCGACGCCGAATTCGACTGGCCGAACCTGCAGTATCACTTCCTGCCGGTGGCGATCAATTACAACGGCTCCAACCCGATCAAGGCACACAGCTTCCAGATGCACGTCGGTTCGATGCGCTCGCCCAGCCGCGGCCGCATCCACGTGCGTTCGAAGGATCCGCGCGAACATCCGAGCATCCTGTTCAACTACATGTCGCACGACCAGGACTGGCGCGAGTTCCGCGCGGCGATCCGCATCACCCGCGAGATCTTCGCGCAGCCGGCCCTGGCCCCGTACAGCGGCCGCGAAATCTCGCCGGGCAGCGCACTGCAGACCGATGCGCAGATCGATGCGTTCGTCCGCGAGCATGCCGAGACCGCCTACCACCCGTCGTGCTCGAACAAGATGGGCCATGCCGATGACCCGATGGCGGTGGTCGACGGCCAGGGCCGCGTGCACGGGCTGGAAGGCCTGCGCATCGTCGATGCCTCGATCATGCCGCAGGTGGTGACCGGCAACCTCAACGCGCCGACCATCATGATGGCCGAGAAGCTGGCCGACGTGATCCGTGGCCGCACCCCGCTGGCCCGCAGCACCGCGCCGTACTACAAGGCCAACGGCGCACCGGTACGCAAGCAGGGCTGACGCAAGCGCCCCGCTTGGGGCCACGGTAGTGCCGGCCGCTGGCCGGCATCCACCGGAATCCCGATCGAGCGCAGATGCCGGCCAGCGGCCGGCATTACCAAGCGAAGAGGCCCCTCGGGGCCTCTTCGCGTTTTCCCTACGGCGGGGTATGCTGCAATGAACGGCCATTGTCGATACGCTCAGGGCCGTAACCTAAAACATCACGATTCCTGGAGGGGGAATATGAGTCTGGATCGTCCCTGGCTGCAGAGCTATCCGAAAGGCGTTCCCGCCGAAATCGACGTCAACGAATTCCATTCGGTCGCCTCGGTCTTCGACGCTTCCGTCGCGAAATTCCGCGACCGTCCCGCCTACTCCAGCTTCGGCAAGGTCCTCACCTATGGTGAGACGGACGCGCTGGTCACCCAGTTCGCCGCCTACCTGCTGGGTGAGCTCAAGCTCAAGAAGGGTGACCGCGTCGCCCTGATGATGCCCAACTGCCTGCAGTACCCGGTGGCCACCTTCGGCGTGCTGCGCGCCGGCCTGACCGTGGTCAACGTCAACCCGCTGTACACCGCGCGCGAACTCAAGCACCAGCTGGTTGATGCCGGCGTCAGTGCCCTGGTGGTGGTCGACAACTTCGGCGACACCGTCGAACAGGTCATCGCCGATACACCGGTCAAGCACGTGGTCACCACCGGCCTGGGCGACCTGCTCGGCGCCAAGGGCGCGATCGTCAACTTCGTGCTGAAGTACATCAAGAAGATGGTGCCCAACTACCACATCAAGGGCGCCGTCCGCTTCAAACAGGCGCTCAAGCTGGGCAGCCGCCACGCGCTTCCGGCGGTCGAGATCGACCACGACGACATTGCCTTCCTGCAGTACACCGGCGGGACCACCGGCGTGGCCAAGGGTGCGATGCTGACCAATTGCAACCTGATCGCCAACATGCAGCAGGCGTCGGCGTGGCTGTCCACCTCGGGCATCGAGCCGGGCAAGGAAGTGATCATCACTGCCCTGCCGCTGTACCACATCTTCGCGTTGACCGCGAACGGCCTGGTCTTCATGAAGTTCGGTGGCTGCAACCACCTGATCACCAACCCACGCGACATGAAGGGCTTCGTCAAGGAGCTCAAGGGCACCCGCTTCACCGCCATCACCGGCGTCAACACGCTGTTCAACGGCCTGCTCAACACCCCGGGCTTCGACGAGATCGACTTCTCTTCGGTCAAGTTCACCCTGGGCGGCGGCATGGCGGTGCAACGTGCCGTGGCCGAACGCTGGAAGAAGGTCACCGGCGTGACCCTCGTCGAAGCCTATGGCCTGACCGAGACCTCCCCCGCGGCCTGCATCAATCCGCTCACCCTGCCCGAGTACAACGGTGCCATCGGCCTGCCGATCCCGTCCACCGATGCCTGCATCAAGGACGACAACGGCAACATCCTGGCGCTGGGCGAAGTGGGCGAGCTGTGCATCAAGGGCCCGCAGGTGATGAAGGGCTACTGGCAGCGTCCGGAAGAAACCGCCACCGCCATCGATGCCGACGGCTGGCTGCACACCGGCGACATGGCGAAGATGGACGAACAGGGCTTCTTCTACATCGTCGACCGCAAGAAGGACATGATCCTGGTGTCCGGCTTCAACGTGTACCCGAATGAGGTCGAAGACGTCATCGCGATGATGCCGGGCGTGCTGGAAGTCGCCGCCGTCGGTGTCCCGGACGAAAAGTCCGGCGAAGTGGTCAAGGTCGTGATCGTGAAGAAGGACCCGAACCTGACCGCGGAAATGGTCAAGGAACATGCGCGGGCAAACCTGACCGGTTACAAGCACCCCAGAATCGTAGAATTCCGAAAGGAGCTGCCGAAGACCAACGTCGGCAAGATTCTCCGTCGCGAGCTGCGTGATACGCCCGCCCAGTAAGGGTTTCCGGGCAACGGGAGAGTACAGGGACCCCGCCGGGGACGGCGGGGTCTTTTTATTACCGGAACATGGCCGGTACAGCGCTTGCGGGCGGTTCACGACGGGTGCATAGAATCAGTCGCCGCCGCACGTTCAGCCCGCCCCCTCACTCCTCTCCGTCCGCTCTGCGGTTGGCCGGACGGTCACACGGAGAACTCCCATGTCCGCAGTACGCCCCATCATCACCCGTCCCTCGCAGCACCCTACCCTGCGTATCACCGAAGAACCCGAGCGGGATGTCTACTGGATCCACATGCACGCCAACCTGGTCAACCAGCCGGGCCGGCCGTGCTTCGCCTCGCGCCTGGTCGATGACATCGTCGACTACCAGCGCGAACTGGGCGATCGCCTCAGCGCCTCGCACGCTCTGTCACCCCATGTCGTTCTTGCCTCGGACAGCGACGTGTTCAACCTGGGTGGCGATCTCGAACTGTTCTGCCGCCTGATCCGCGAGGGCGACCGCGCCCGCCTGCTCGACTATGCCCAACGCTGCGTGCGCGGCGTGCATGCCTTCCATGCCGGCCTGGGCACCCGTGCCCACAGCATCGCCCTGGTCCAGGGCAATGCACTGGGTGGCGGCTTCGAGGCCGCACTGAGCTGCCACACCATCGTCGCCGAGGAAGGCGTGTTGATGGGCCTGCCCGAGGTGCTGTTCGACCTGTTCCCGGGCATGGGCGCCTACTCCTTCCTGTGCCAGCGGATCAGCCCGCGCCTGGCCGAGAAGATCATGCTGGAAGGCAACCTCTACACCGCCAGCCAGCTGAAGGAGATGGGCCTGGTCGACATCGTGGTGCCGGTGGGTGAAGGTGTTGCCGCGGTCGAACAGGTGATCAAGGAAAGCCGGCGCATTCCGCACGCGTGGGCGGCGATGCGTGAGGTCAACGAGATCGCCACCATGGTGCCGCTGCATGAAATGATGCGGATCACCGAGATCTGGGTGGACACCGCCATGCAGCTCGGCGAGAAGTCCCTGCGCACCATGGATCGGCTGGTACGGGCGCAGGCCCGGCGCAATGGCGACCCGGCCTGACCGTCTGGCGGGTCAGGACGGGCTGCGCTCGCTGTCGTCGCGGTGCGATGCTCCCGCACTACGGGCAGCCAACGCATTCCTGCCGTTGCGCAGGGCGGTCGCCAGGCTGCCGAGGCGGGCGTTCCATTCCCCCTTCAGCTGCCAGTCCGCCATGCGCATGATTTCGCCACTGGAGGCGGCAACCTGGACAAGCCCCAGGTTGCTCGCCACACCGCGCAGCGCGTGTGCGTGCTCGCGGAAATCCTCCCAGGCCTGGTGCTCGCCGCAGCCCTGCAGCTGGCCCATGCTCGCGTCGACGTCCGCCAGGCACTGGTCGATGAACTTGCGTTCGAAGCCATCGCCCATGCCCAGCGACGCCAGCTCGTCCAGCACCGCGGTATCGAGCACGCCATCGCCAACCGGCAATGCCGGCACCGACTGGATGCCGGACTCGGCGCGGGTGTTGGCGGCGACATCGGCCAGCACTTCCAGCAGACGGGTGGCCACCACGGGCTTGGCAAGGAAGGCGCGGGCACCGGCCTGCTCGCAACGCAGGATGGACTCGGGGGTGACGTCTGCGCTCAGTACCATGACCGGAACGTAAGGCATGCCACTGGCCTGCATCACCCGCAACTGCTTGAGCAGGTCCAGTCCGCTCATGCCGGGCATGTGCAGATCGACGATCGCTGCGTCGTAACTGGCCTGCTCCAACGCATCGAGCACTTCGGCGCCGCCATTGACGCAGGTGACCTTGTGGCCGGCCTTCTCCAGCAACCGCTGCAGCACCATGCGGTTGGCTTCGTGGTCGTCGGCCACCAGCACCCGTAGGCTGCGCACCCGCGCACGATGGCGCAGGAAGGGATTGGAGAACGCGATGACATTGCCGGCTTCAGCCACCTCGGACGGAACCGCCGGGGCTGATGAGGTGTCTGCGACGTCCAGCGTGATCTCGACCCAGAACACGCTGCCGCGCGGGCTGTTCGGCGCATAACCGACCTGCCCGCCCATCGACTCGACCAGGCCCTTGGCAATTGCGGTGCCCAGACCGGTGCCTTCATGGCGGCGGGCCAGGCCGACATCGCCCTGCTCGAAGGCATTGAACAGCCGGCCGCGCAGCGCCACCGGTACGCCGATGCCGCTGTCGACGATCTCGAATCGCAGGCTCATCCGCTCGCTACCCAGCACATCGGGGCTGGACACGCGCAGATGCACGTAGCCGCTGTCGGTGAACTTGACCGCGTTACCCATCAGATTGAGCAGGATCTGCTGCAGATGACCGGCATCACCCAGCAGGCGCGGCGGCACGTTGTCATCCACCTGCACGCGATAGTCCAGCGATTTGGAGCGGGTCTGCGGGGTCAGGATCAGGTTGATCGCCTGCAGCACGTCGGCCAGCGCGAACTCGTGCCACTCCACGCGCACCTTGCCGGCTTCGATCGCGGAGATGTCCAGCACCTCTTCCACCAGCGCCAACAGGCTGCGGGTCGAGGCCTGGATGGTGTTCAGGCACTCGCGCTGTTCGTCGTCCAGGCGGGTGGTGGCCAGCACTTCGGTCATGCCGGCCAGCCCGTTCAATGGCGTGCGGAACTCATGGCTCATGTTGGCCAGGAAACGGCTCTTGGCTTCGTTGGCCTGGCGCGCCTCTGCCACCGCCCGGGTCAAGGCATGCAGCAGCGAATCGAAGTACAGCGGAATCGCGCCCAGGCCCAGCAGCAGGCCCCAGCCCAGATAGTCGTGGCCGCGCCAGTACGGCGACAGCATCACCGTGCACAGGAAGGCCAGGCAGCCCATGGCCGTGGCCACGCGCAGGTAGGTGCTGCCGTAGCGCATGCCGTTGCCGATCGTGACCCACAGCATCACCGCATACAGCGGTGCCGCCGGCTCACCCTGGATGGTCATGATCCAGGCCATGCAGGTGTAGTCGGTCAGCATGCCGATCACCCGGCGCACATGCGACACACCCGGATTGACCAGGATCGCGGTCAGCAGGCCGGCGGAAATGGTCAGCTCGAAGGCGAGGATCAGCCACGTCGCAGTCAGTGCCTCACCGCCGCCGCTCAGCGAGCGCCAGCCGAGATAGCTGATGAACAGCGCCGTGATGATGATGCGGATCAGGTTCTGCGCGTGCTCGCTGTCCTCGCGCCCGGACAGGCGTTGCTTGAAGCGTGCCAGCAGCGAGCGCTTGTCGGAGCCAACGGCGGGAGTCGTATCCATGGTCGGATGTCGCATCCTTCGGCGCAGCAGGGAGGAGCAGCACAACGGTACTGCCAGCAACCCCAACCACAGGGAAATGGCCAGCCCCAGGTTGGCCTGCCAGTAAGGGGTCAACAGCACGGTGGTGCCGAAACTGACCATCGCCAGCACGATGGCAGCGGCCAGGTAACGCGGCCCGAAGCGCAGGCCGTTGCCCACCGTGACCCACATCACCACCGCATACACCCACGCCAGCGGCTCACCCATCTGGATCATGCCGACCGCGATCAGGCCGTAATCGGCCAGCATTCCGGCCACCCGGCGCGGATCGGAGCGATCAGGTTTCCACAGCAGCCAACCGAACAGCAGCAGCGAAAGCCCCAATCCGGTCAGTACCGTCGCCAGCACGCCCTGGTACTGCTCCAGACGGTGCAGGCGCGCACCGGACAGCAGCACATAGACCAGGATCAGCGAGATCAGCACCACCCGCACGATCGCCTGGCCATGTTCCGAATCCGGACGCTGCGCCAGCCGACGCCTCACGCGTGCGAACAGGTCCTGCATGTCACCCACCCGGTCGCGTCGATGCCGTCGAGTGCTGGGCGCAGATATCCATCAACTGCTGGTGGCCGCGCATCAGCGCATCCACGCAGCGTGGATCGAACAGGCGGCCACGCTGGGCATACAGATAGGCCAGTGTGGCTTCCATGGTCCATGCTTCCTTGTACGGACGGGGTGAGATGAGTGCGTCGAAGACGTCGGCCACGGCGACGATGCGCGCTTCCAGCGGAATCGCCTCACCGACCAGCCCATCCGGATAGCCGCTGCCGTCGTAACGTTCGTGGTGGCGCAGCGCGATCAATGCGCCGACCTGGATGAAGCGGTTCTGGCTGCCACTGAGCAGCTCATGGCCGATGCGTGGGTGCCGGCGCATGATCGCCAGCTCCTCGTCGTTGAGCTTGCCCTGCTTGAGCAGCACTGCATCGGGAATGGCGATCTTGCCCATGTCATGCAGCGGCGCGGCCATCTCGATCAGGCGCACGTCGTCTTCGGGCAGGCCCAGCTGCTCGGCGATCAGCCCTGCCACGCGCGCCATGCGTTCGAGGTAGGCACTGGTGCCGGCATCACGGAACTCGATCGCCCGTGCCAACCGCGACAGGGTCTCGCGTTCGCGCTCCTCGACCTCGTGCATGCTGGCCAGCAAGCGCTGCTCCAGCGACAACGCGCGTTGCTTCACGTTCTCGGTCTGCTGGCGCAGCTGCAACAGGTTGTAGCAGCGCGCGCGCAGTTCGCGCGGACGGATGGGCTTGACCAGGAAGTCGATGACCCCCGCTTCCAGCGCCGCCTGACGGATCGGCTCGTCGCCGACCACGGTGATCAGGATCACCGGAATGTCGCGATGCTTGGGCAGGCGGCGGAAACGGCGGGCGAACTCCAGCCCGTCCATCTCCGGCATGCGGTAATCGAGCAGCAGCAGGTCGACCGGATGCGCCTCGCACCAGGCCAATGCTGTCAGCGGATCACCGAAGTCATACACGCTCAGTTCCGGCGCGATATCTTCGATGACGTGACGCAGCATCGTCCGGGCGGACGTCTGGTCGTCAACAATGACGATGTTCAACGCGTACTCTGCCTGGTTTCTCGACCATGCTGGATCATCAGCAGGCGAGGATACCCTGCCGCTGCGAACGCTCGCACCCTGCATCGGCCTGACTCCCGTGTCATGCGTCCCGGTTCATGATCGTCATCACATTGTGAAGCGGACTCTCCACAATGCGCACTCCCCCTGGCGCCGATCAAGCCATAACAGACGTCAAGGTAGTGCATTAACGATACGCCGAGTGCGGGAGGCGTCAATCGCGCCGTCTCATTTCGCGACGGCGCGCACAAACAGGAGTCAAAAAGACGACTTACTGCTCCGGACGCATGTACGGGAACAGCAGCACGTCGCGGATCGAACTGCTGCCGGTCAGCAGCATCACCAGGCGATCGACGCCGATGCCGAGGCCGCCGGTCGGTGCCATGCCGTACTCCAGCGCACGGATGTAGTCGGCGTCGTAGTGCATGGCCTCGTCATCGCCGCCTTCCTTCGCCGCCACCTGGGCCTGGAAACGCTGGGCCTGGTCTTCCGGGTCGTTCAGCTCGGAGAAGCCATTAGCCAGCTCCTTGCCGTTGACGAACAGCTCGAAGCGGTCGGTGTAGCCCGGATCGCTGTCGTTGGCACGGGCCAGCGGCGAGACCTCCACCGGATGGTCGGTGATGAAGGTCGGCTGGATCAGGGTGTGCTCGACCGTGGCCTCGAAGATCTCCAGCAGCAGCTTGCCCCAGCCGTAAGACGGCTTGACGCGGATCTTCAAGCGCTCGCAATGGCGCAGCAGCGCCTCGCGGTCGGTGCAGTCGGCAGCGGAGATTTCCGGGTTGTGGTGACGCACCGCCTCGTCCATGCGCCAGCGGCGGAACGCCGGGCCCAAGTCGATCTTCGCGCCATCCCACTCGACTTCGGTGCCACCGTTGACGGTCGTGGCCACGTCACGGATCACGCCTTCGGTCAGGTCCATGATCTCGTTGTACGTGGCATAGGCCTCGTACAGCTCCATCATGGTGAATTCCGGGTTGTGGCGGGTGCTGACGCCTTCATTGCGGAAGTTGCGGTTGATCTCGTACACGCGCTCCAGGCCACCCACGGTCAGGCGCTTGAGGTACAGCTCCGGCGCCACGCGCAGGTACAGGTCCAGGTCCAGCGCATTGTGGTGGGTGGTGAACGGCTTGGCCGCCGCGCCGCCGGGGATGTAATGCATCATCGGCGTTTCGACTTCGAGGAAGTCGCGGTTGTCCAGCCACGCGCGCATGGCGCGGATGATCTTCGAGCGCTTGATGAACACCGCGCGCGACTCCGGGGTCACGATCAGGTCGACATAGCGCTGGCGGTAGCGCTGCTCGACGTCGGCCAGGCCATGCCACTTGTCCGGCAGCGGGCGCAGCGACTTGGTCAGCAGGCGGATCGATTCGGCCTTGACCGACAGCTCGCCGGTCTTGGTACGGGTCAGGCCGCCTTCGACGGCGATGATGTCGCCCACGTCCCAGCCCTTGAAGGCGGTGTAGGCATCGCCCAGCACCGTGCCCTGCAGGAACAGCTGGATGCGGCCGGACTCGTCCTGGATCTGCGCGAAACTGGCCTTGCCCATGATGCGCTTGGCCATCAGGCGGCCCGCCATCTTCACCTGGCGGCCGTTGCCTTCCAGGGCCTCAGCGGTCCACTGCTCGGCGTCGGCGAATTCTTCCTGCAGGCGGCCGGCGAAGTCCTCGCGACGGAAGTCGTTCGGGTACGCGATGCCCTGCCCACGCAGCGTTTTGAGTTTCTCGCGGCGCTCGGCGATCAACTTGTTTTCGTCAACGGGGGGGGTATCGGTAGCTTCGCTCATGGATCTGCGGGAATCGTGTAGTGAGGGGGGATGTTGCGCCCGGCACAGCCGGTTGCCCAGCATACCAAAACCGCCCCGCCCCAGCCCTGGGCCGGGCTCCTGCCTGGTCGTCGCCAACCTTGGTTGGCGGTCCGTGTGTCGACCAAGGTCGACACCTACCAGGTCCGCTGCCCGCCGCTCTGGTAGCCGCCAACCTTGGTTGGCGGTCCGCGTGTCGACCAAGGTCGACACCTACCGGATTCCGGGGAACCGATGCCCCGGTAGGCGTCAACCGTTCCCGGGAAACGCCTGCCGCAGCTCGTCCACCAGCACCCGCTGGTTCTCCGAGTAGTCGATCGGCACCGATACCAGGTGCACCCCACCCTCGTTGAACGCCGCCTCCAGCGTCGGGATGAACTGCTCGATGGCCGTCACCTCATGCCCCTTGCAGCCATAGGCTTCCGCATACTTCACGAAATCCGGGTTACTGAACGTCATGCCGTAGTCGGTGAAGCCATCCACCGCCTGCTTCCAGCGGATCATCCCGTATGCGCCGTCGTTGAGAATCAGCACCACCAGGTTCAGGCCCAGCCGCCGCGCGGTCTCCAGCTCCTGGCTGTTCATCATGAAACCGCCATCGCCGCACACCGCCAGCACCCGCCGCTGCGGGTACAGGATCGAGGCCATGATCGCCGACGGCAGGCCCGCGCCCATCGTCGCCAGCGCGTTGTCCAGCAGCAGCGTATTGGCCACCTGGGTGCGGTAATTGCGCGCAAACCAGATCTTGTACATGCCGTTGTCCAGCGCCACGATGCCGTCCGGCGGCATCACCTGGCGCACGTCGTGCACCAGCCGCTGCGGGGTGAATCCAGCTTCCTCGGCACGGTCAGCCAGGTGTTCCAGAATGGTAGTGCGCAGCGGCAGCAGCGCGTCGGCATTCGGCACCGCGCCTTCGATGCGGTCGGCCAGCTGGGTCAGCGAACGGCCGATATCGCCGATCACCTCCACCTGCGGGAAATAGACCTGCTCCACCGCCGCCTGCGAATAGCCGATGTGGATGACCGTCGGCCCACCCGGGCGCATCACGAACGGCGGTTTCTCGGTGACCTCGTGGCCGATCGTCACGATCACGTCGGCCTGGTCGATCGCCATGTGCACGTAGTCGCGCTCGGTCAGCGCGGCGGTGCCCATGTACAGGCCCGAACCACCGGCCACCGCACCCTTGCCCATCTGCGTGGTGAAGAATGGAATACCCGCGCGCAGCACGAAGGCCGACAACGCTTCGCTGGACTGCGGCCGCGACGCCGCCGAGGCGATCATCAGCAGCGGGCGCTTGGCGTTGCGGATGATCTCCGCCGCGCGGTCCAGTGCTTCCGGACTGGCAATGGGACGATCCACCGCGTGCGGCGGAATCAGCGCTACGTCCCCGACCTCATCGGCCGCGATGTCTTCGGGCAGCTCCAGCAGCACCGGGCCCGGGCGCTCTTCCAGCGCGGTACGGAATGCCTCGCGGACGATGGTCGGAATGGTGCGCGCCGAGACAATCTGCCGCGCCTGCTTGGTCAGCGGCTTCATGGTGCTGACGATGTCGACGATCTGGAAACGCGCCTGCTTGCTGGCGACGATGCCCTTTTGGCCGGTGATCATGATCACCGGCCACGCGCCAAGCAGCGCGTAGGCGGCACCGGTGGTGAAGTTGAGCGCGCCCGGGCCGAGCGTGGCCAGGCACACGCCCGGCTTGCCGGTCAGGCGGCCATAGGTGGCCGCCATGAACACGGCCGCCTGTTCGTGGCGGGTGATGACCAGCTCGATGCTGGAATGGCGCAGCGACTCGACCACGTCGAGATTCTCTTCGCCGGGAATACCGAAAATACGCTCGACGCCTTCGTTCTCAAGCGCGGCGACGAGCAGATCTGAACCCTTGGACATTGGAATGCCGTCCTTTTCGCTGGACTGATGATGGATCGTTGCAGGAAGGATGGAAGCTGCGCGTCAACGCTTGTCGAACCACACCGTCTGCGCGTTGACGAATTCGCGGATGCCGAAGTGCGAGAGCTCACGGCCGAAGCCGCTCTTCTTCACGCCACCGATCGGCACGCGCGGGTCAGAGGCGGAGAAACCGTTGACGAACACGCCGCCGGTCTGCAGCCGGCGTGCCAGCTGCATGGCCCGCGCGCGGTCGCCGCTCCACAGGTTGCCGCTGAGGCCGAACTCGCTCTGGTTGGCCAGTTCCACCGCATGGTCGGCATCGCGGGCACGGCTGATCGAGGCAACCGGACCAAAGGTTTCGGTATCGAAAGCCTGCATGCCCGGCTCCACGTCGGCCAGCACGGTGGGCGCGTAGAACGCACCCGGGCGATCCAGCTGATGGCCGCCAACCAGCAGCTTCGCGCCCGCGTCCACCGAGGCCCGTACCTGCGCGTCCAGCTGCTCCAGCAGGTCCTGGCGTGCCATCGGACCAATGCGATTACCCGCTTCACGGCCGTCGCCGATGGTCAGCGCCTGCACCTTCTGGCAGAACTGCGCCACGAACCGGTCGTACACCGCGTCTTCAACGATGATGCGCTTGCCGGCGATGCAGACCTGCCCGGTGTTCTGGAAGCGCGAAGCCACCGCTGCATCGACGGCAGCGTCAAGATCGGCGTCGGCCAGCACGATGAACGGATCCGAGCCGCCCAGTTCCAGCACCACCTTTTTCAGCGCCTGCCCGGCCTGGGCGGCGATGCTGCGGCCGGCGGCCACGCTGCCGGTCAGGGTCACCGCAGCGATGCGGTCATCGGCGATCGCGCGGCTGGTGCCGTCGCGGCTGATGTTGGCGGCGATGAAGGTGCCTTCCGGCAGGCCTGCGTCGCGCCAGGCGGCGTCAAGCAGCTGCGCGGTACCGACGATGTTCTCGGCCGGCTTCAGCAGGAAGCCGTTGCCGCCCATCAGGATCGGTACCGCCGCGCGCATCACCTGCCAGTACGGGAAGTTCCACGGCATGATGCCCAGCACCACGCCCAGCGGCAGGTAGGACACGTAAGCCTTGTCGTCGGGCACCTGGGTCGGTTCGTCGCGCAGGAACTGCGCACCGTGGTCGGCGTACCAGTCGCACAGCACGGCGCACTTCTCGATCTCGGCCAGCGACTCGGCCTGGACCTTGCCCATTTCGGCGGTGGCCAGCACGGCCAGCTTTTCACGGTCACGGCGCAGTACCGCGGCCATCGCACGCAGTACGTCTGCACGCTGTTCGAGGCTCCTGGCGCTCCAGGCCGCGAAGCCAACCTGGCCGCGATCCAGGATTGTTTCCAGTTCGGCGTCGGTGGCGAAGGGATGGCTGGCGATCTGCTGGCCGGTGGCGGGATCGCGGGAAATGGCGGTGGTGGGGGCAGCGGACATGCAGGTCTCCTGGTGTCTCGACAACGGGCGGCGGCCCGTCTCCTGCACAGGAATGTGGACCCGATCGACGGGCACAACAAGGCGTCTGCTTATCCTGTGACCTGCACTTACCTGTCTGAATGGGGGTATCGGCAGGGCTGCGCCCTGGGTACGCGCCATCGCATGCGCGCTGCCGCTCCCACGCTTCGCTACGCGAACCGCGGGCCCCACTTACCAGCTCCCAGACCCCCGCCGCTTCGCGGCCGCCCCCTGACTCAGGGGGCTCTGCCCCAGACGCGAGTCGGTCGCCACAGTAGATCCACGTCGTTCGTGGCTGAATCTCTTTCGGAATCAAATATCTCCAATTGAGATCGAAAACCATCCACGCATGGCGTGGATCTACCAGATCACGAGAAACTGTCAAAGGCGGGGCGGTGTCGGGGTGCGGGGTGTCAGCCGCATGGATGCGGCTGCCAAGCCTACACGGACGTACTTGCGGCGTCCCCGCACTCCGACACCGCCCCGCCAACCCACGGATAGCTCGCTGTTGCTGTTGCCGTTGCTTCGGCTTGAAGCAGGTGCAGGGCTGCAAGCCCTGCCGAACAACCCCCTACCTACGCGGCAGGTAGGTCACCAGTGACAGGTCGTGCCGGCTCTCCGGCACCAACGCCACGTACTGCAGGTCCAGCAACCCGCGCGTGGGATGGTTCAGCTTCTTCGCACCTTCATCGAACCGGCGCACGTCGTGCTCCGGCCACCACTGGCGGAACTCCTCGCTGTGCGCGGCGATGTCCTCGGCCAGCGCCAGGAACGGGGCCTTGTCCGCCGCCTGCGCCATCGCCGCGCGGAAGCCGGCCAGCAGGCCGCGGGTCATTTCTTCCCAGTTGAGAATCAGCGTGCGGTACGGCGGGTACAGGAACATCAGCCGCAGCGTGTTGCGCTCATGTGGCGCCAGCTGGCTGTAGTCCACGAACAGGTCGGCGATGGCCGGGTTCCACGCCAGGATGTCGTAACGGGTATTGCGCACGTAGGCCGGGATCGGCTGCATGGCCTCGACCAGCTGGCGCAGGCCATCGGTGACCGTCTCGTCCGTTGACTCCAGTGGCACGCCGTAGCCGGACAGCGCGAACGCATAGGCGCGCTCGTCGTCACTCATGCGCAGTACCTGCGCCAGGCGCTCCAGCACTTCGGGCGAGGCGCGCACTTCGCGGCCCTGCTCGATCCAGGTGTACCAGCTGACACTGACCCCGATCGCCAGTGCCACTTCCTCGCGCTTCAGGCCCGGGGTACGCCGGCGCCCGGCCGGCAGGCCGAGCGTGGCGGGATCGACACGGGCGCGGCAGGCCTTGAGGAAGCCGCCGAGTTCCTTGCGTTCACTTTCGCTGCGCATCATCGCTACCGCCGTACCTGTTGTAGCGTCGAGCCATGCTCGACGCATCTACTACCGCGCGAACAGCAGCTGAGCATGGCTCAGCTCTACAGTAAAGCCAGTTCAGCCACCCTCGGCGTTGCGCGCGAGGGTGACGATCTCCGCGCAGGCACGTCGATCAGGCATCGACGCGCTTGGAGCCCACGGCCAGGCCGGCCTTCAGGCTGGCTTCGACGAATTCGTCGAGGTCGCCGTCCAGCACCTTCTGCGTATCCGAACGCTCGATGCCGGTACGCAGGTCCTTGATACGGCTCTGGTCGAGCACGTAGTTGCGGATCTGGCTGCCCCAGCCGATGTCGGACTTGGTGGCTTCCACGGCGTCCTTCTCGGCGTTGCGCTTCTGGATCTCCAGCTCGTACAGCTTGGCGGCCAGCATCTTCATCGCGTTGTCGCGGTTCTGGTGCTGGCTGCGGCCGGTCTGGCAGGCCACGACGATATTGGTCGGGATGTGGGTGATACGCACCGCCGACTCGGTCTTGTTCACGTGCTGGCCACCGGCACCGGACGAACGGTACACGTCGGTACGCAGGTCGGCCGGGTTGATGGTGATGTCGATGTTGTCGTCGATTTCCGGCGACACGAACACCGAGGTGAAACTGGTGTGGCGTCGGTTGTCCGAATCGAACGGCGACTTGCGCACCAGGCGGTGCACGCCGGTCTCGGTCTTCAGCCAGCCGTAGGCATAGTCGCCTTCCACGCGCAGCGTGGCCGACTTGATGCCGGCGACGTCGCCACCGGAGACTTCCATCAGCTCGGTCTTCCAGCCGCGCGATTCACACCAGCGCAGGTACATGCGCAGCAGGATCTCGGCCCAGTCCTGGGCTTCGGTGCCACCGGCACCGGCCTGGATGTCGACGAACGCGGCAGCATTGTCCATCTCGCCGGAGAACATGCGCTGGAACTCCAGCTTCTCCACGTGCGACTGGTGCTTGTCCAGGTCGGCGACCACGGCCAGCGCGGTGTCCTCGTCCTGTTCGGACTCGGCCAGCTCAAGCAGCTCGGTGGCATCAGCCAGGCCGTCCAGCACCGAGGCGATGCCGCCCACGGTCTTTTCCAGGCTGGAACGCTCGCGGCCCAGGTTCTGGGCGTATTCGGCGTTGTTCCAGACGTCGGGGCTTTCCAGCTCCCGCGTTACTTCTTCAAGACGCTCTTTCTTGGCGTCGTAGTCAAAGATACCCCCGAAGCGACAGCACGCGATCGGTCAGATCGGTGATGCGCTGGCGGACAGGATTCAGTTCGATCATGTCGGCGGTTATGCATTCAAAAGATGACTGGTAATGATACCGCAGGCCGGGGATGCCCGGAATGAGGGCCTCACCCTGCCCCCAGCGCCTGCCGCAGCAGCGGTAGCTGGCGCCGGCTGCAGGGCACCTTCGCCCCGTCGGCCATGTGCAGCAGGGCCTCGCCGCCGTCCAGCGGCTCGATCGAGCGCAGCTGGCCCCGATGGATCAGCCAGCTGCGGTGCGGACGCAGGAACTCGCCCGGGTCCAGCCGCTGTTCCAGTACCGCCATGGTGATCCGCAGCGGGTAGTCGTGGCCGCGTACCCGCAGGTTCACGTAGTTCCCCGCCGCCTGGGCGTACTCCACGTCGGCGGTGGCGACCAGGAACTCCTTGCCCAGCTTGCGTACCAGGAAATGCTGGGGGCGCTCGACCGGCTCCACCGGTGGGCCGACATCGGGCGATGCCAGCAGGTGCGCCTCGCCCTGGCGCTGACGGCCGAACCAGGCCACCGCGTGCACGGCAATCACCAGCAGGCTGTAGGTCTGCACATCCTTGAAGAACTCGTAGAACCACTGCGCTGGCCAGTCACCGTAGGTGTAGCGCTGGCCGATGAACGTGAAGGCCATCTTGCGCAGCAGCACCATGGCACTGACATGCAGCAGCCACCAGGCAACACCACCCAGCACGTAGAAGCCGATCCGGCGCCGCCAGGTATCTGCATGCAACGGCCAGCGACGAGCGGCGGCGTGCAGAAGCGCCAACAGGCCCAGGCTGGCCAGCGCACTGCTGAACTCCTCGATCGAGACAGTCCCTGCGGAAAAGGGCTGCGCGTCGCGCAATGCCCGCATCCACTGCGCCAGCACATTGCCTGCGGCGGTGCCCAGGAACAGCAACGACCAGAATGCAACGGCAAGCCCGGGGCGACGCGTTCGTTCTGCAACTGGGGCGGTCAGCGCCGCCGAATCTCCATTCTCCATGCTTCCATTGTTGCCCATCCGGCTCCATGCGCATCAGCCATTGGTCCCAGCCACCCCACCACTGGCCCCTGAACGTCCGCCATCGCGCCCCATCCACTGGCATCCGGGCCTTGGCTGGCAGAGCGTGCAGCTGCCTCCCGAAGCCCGCCGCTCATGCACCGTCGCCACGACTTGGACACCCTGCGCATCACCGCCTTCGCCCTGCTGATCCTCTACCACGCCGCCATGGCCTACGTGGCCGGCTGGGACTTTCACCTCAAGAGCACCTACACCTCCGAATGGCTGCAGTGGCCGATGATCGCGCTGAATCGATGGCGCATGCCGCTGCTGTTCGCCATCAGCGGTATCGCGCTGGGCCTGTCCCTGCCCGACCGGGGTCGGTTGCAGCACACCCTCCGCCGTGGCTGGCGCCTGCTTCTGCCATTGCTGTTCGGCATCGTCGCCGTCGTGTCCCTGCAGGCCTACTACGAAGCGCTGGACAAGGGCGACGTGGCACCGGGGCTGGCCCGGTTCCTGTGGCGCTACTGGCAGTTCCAGCCATGGCCGGGCGCGCATTTCAGTGGTGCCGCCTACGGCTTCACCTGGAACCACCTGTGGTATCTGGCCTACCTGCTGCCTTACACCGTACTGGCGGTGGTACTGGCCAGCCTGCTGCGTCCACTGCGCAAGGTGCTGCCAGGCTGGCAGCCGAGCGACCGCCTGCTGGGCGCCTCACTGCTGGTAGTGCCAGTGGCCTGGCTGGCCTGGTCCCTGCTGGTACTGATGCCGCGTTGGCCACCCACCCACGCCCTGCTGGACGACGTTTATGTACATGCCGAGTCGCTGCCGCTGTTCCTCGGCGGCTTCCTGGCGGCGCGCTGGCAGCGCGGCTGGGATCTGCTGGTGCGCGGGCGCCGCGTGACCCTGGCCCTGGCGGTGCTGGGGCTCTGCCTGGAGCTGGGCATCCGCGCACTGGCCCGCCTGCCCCATGTGGGCGATCTGGATGCGTGGGTGCTGGCACTGCCGTGGGCCCAGACCGAACGCGTCGGCCGCGCGTTGTATACGTGGTGCATGCTGCTGACCCTGTTCGGCTGGGCGCGGGTGCTGCTGTCCCGCCCGTGGCCAGGCCTGGGCTATTGCCGGGAAGCGGTGTTCAGCTGGTACAGCCTGCACCAGACCGTGCTGATCGTCTTGTTGTACGCGCTGCGACCGTTGCAGCTTGGCCCGTGGCTGGAGCCTGCCTTGCTGGTGGCCGGCACGGTCGGCGGCTGCCTGCTGATCCACGAACTGCTGATCCGCCGCGTGCGCTGGCTGCGTCCGCTCTTCGGCCTGCGCGCCGCATCGCCATCGCTGCTCGTGGCACGTGTTGCGCCGGTGTAGAGCCGAGCCCACACTCGGCTGCTTTGGCGCGGTTCTGTTGAGCTGCGCCTGATTACCAACGGATGATGAGGACAACGGATGTTCCAGACCCACTGGCACCTGTGGCTGCAGCAGACTCTCGACAGCGGCTGGATGCTGGCGCTGATGCAGTTCATCAGCCTGCTCGGCTATGAAATGGCCTATACCGCGCTGATCCTGGTGTGTGCATTCGGGGCACGCCTTCGCGCTGGCCTCTGCGTTATGCTGGCGGTGCTGCTGATGGCCTGTGCCACGCATGCAATCAAACAGGGCGCCGCCCTGCCCCGTCCCTCCGACGTGGATGCGGCGGTGCTGGACAAGGGCGAGCCTTCGCACCCGTTCGTGGTGGATGGTGGCGGCCACACTTTCTGGTCGCTTCCCGATGCGCAGGCCACCGCCATGCTGCGCGCCCAGCCGCATGCCGACTATGGTTTCAACAGCGGCCACGTAGGCATCACCACGGCCGCAGGCGTTGCGCTGCTGCTGGCGTTCGGCATCCGCCGCCGCTGGCTGCGCTGGACGCTGATGCTGGGCTGGCCCCTGCTGATGGCAGTATCGCGCATGTACCTGGGCCGGCACTTCCTCGCGGACGTACTGGCTGGCTGGTTGCTCGGCCTCGGCATCGCCGTGCTGGCCTGGCAATTGATGCCGGGGCTGCGGGGTGCGCGGCGCTGGCAGCTGCCGGTACTGCTGGGCCTGGGCGTGGCGTTGTCGTGGGCCTCGTTGTGGACGCCCCTGGTGCCGCTGGGCGAAGCTTCACGCCTGCTGGCGCTGGCGCTGCTGGTAGCGTGGCTGCAGTGGCGCGGCTGGCCGGCCGATCCCCAGGGCATCGTGCAGCGGGTGCTGCGCGTGCTGGGCGTGGTGGTGGTCTACCTGCTGGCGCGGCCGGTGATTGGTTGGCTCGCAGACATCATTCCGCTGCCGGATGCGCCGGTTACGGAGTTGCTGTGGCACACCGTCGGCACGCTGCTGATTCTCGGTGGCGGCGTGGCACTGGCACGGTGGATTCCGCGCCAGCACCTGCCGAAAGCCGAAGACGTGCAGTAGATCCACGCCATGCGTGGATAGGCCATCCCGACTCCAACCAAAAGCCACGCATGGCGTGGCTCTACTTCAATCGGATAGATCCGCGCCCTGCGCGGACAGGCCCTTCCCCGACCGTGCAGTCGCCCTGCATGGCCCGGCGCTACCGCACCTCGAACTCGCCCACCAGCACAGTCTCGGCGCGGTCCTTCAGTCGCATCGTGACCATCTGGTCCTTCTGCTTCGGCGTGCCCCAGTGAGTGGTCAGGCGCAGCATCAGCGTCGTCGCACCGGTCACCAGCTGCTGGCGGCTGCCGAAGTAATTGGCCTCCACCTTGTACTTGCCGGGCTTGGCGTTGCGCAGCGAGAACTGCTCGGGACCATAGCCGCCGGTGAAGTCCTGCGACATCTGCCCACCCTGATAGGTCAGGCGGTTGCCGTAGTACGCGCGCTCGCCGTTCGGGTCGGTCACCCAGAGGTCCATATCGCTGTTGTCGGCATCCCACGACAGCACCACGCGCAGGTCCAGCGGCATCGCCTGCAGCAGACGCGGGTCGATGCTGCGGGTATCCAGCCGTGGCGTGCTGCGTGCCACCAGGTTGTTCAGCTCATCCAGCGCGATCAGGGCGATGCCGTCGAAGCGGTTGTCCCACGGCCGCACCACCACCTGGTACAGCGGGGCCAACGCCTGCTGCGGCTTGCCCGCAGCCGCCAGTGCCAGGCCAAGATCGCGGAAGCTCTGCGGTTCTTCCTGGCCCATCGCCAGCACCTGCTCGAACACCGGCACCGCCAGCGCGGGGGCATCCGCCTGCATCAACCGGTAGCCGAGCACACGCAGCAGGTGGCGGTTGTCCAGGTCCATCTCGGCCAGGTTCGACAGCACGCGCAGTGCAAGTTCGCGCTGGCCCTGCTCCAGCAACAGATCGGCCACATCGAGGAAGAACGCGCTGCTGTCGGCATGTGCATCGCGCTCGGCCAGGTAGCGGTCATACAGTTGCGACGCCGGGCCCTGGCGCAGCCGCCGGGCGATGGCCGAATCCAGCTGCCAGGCCGCCAGCTGGATGCCGAGCTCGCCCTCGTTGGCGGCAGCGGGCGCAGCGACACGACCACCAGTGACCGTGATTGAATCCAGGGCCTTGTTCGATGCGGACGCTGAACGACGTGCACGCGCGCTGCTGGCTTCCATGCGTTGCTCGGCGGCTGCGGCCATCGGTGCCGGCGCGGGCGGTGCCGCGGGGGCCGGCGCAGCGAGCATCGCCACCGGCGCCGAGTCCATCGCGTAATCCGCGGATGCAACTTCCAGCGCCCCGCCCTTCAACTGCGGAGGTGCTCCCTTCGGCCAGCTTCGGTTCCACCACTGCTGGCGCTCCTTCCAACGTGCGGCAACCTGGTCCAGGCGCTGGCGATCGGCAGCGGCGCGATCGCTCACCTGCCGTGCGAAGCGGGCATCGTACTCGGCGCGCAGTTTGCCGGACGGGCGGATCGCGTAGCGCAGGTAGTCCTCCAGGGTCTCCAGCACGATCAGCGAGGTGTCCGGTCCGACCAGGCCGAACTGCTGCGACAGCAGTTGCATTGCCTCGCGGTTGCCTCGGCGGTCGGCGCCGAGTTGCTGCAGACGGGCCTGCGCCCACAAGCCGGCCAGCAGCTCACCGTCGTCACTCTTCTGCGTTGCCGGCAGCGCCTGCCATTCACCACCGCCCACGCGCACCCGCATCGGCACACCGTCCGCCGCAAGGCGGGCATGCAGCCATAGCCAGCCTTCGGCCTCGCTGCGACGATCGATCACAACATCCTGTACGCCACGGCCCGCATCGACCTGCACGTCCAACGGCGACGACAGCAGTTCGCGAGCGGCCGCATCAACATCCTTGCCCAGCGCGACAAAGCGACCGCCATGCGCTTCGCTCCAGCCGCGCAGGCGCACTACATCGGTTCGCGCACCAGCACTGCTGACCGCGAACAGGCGCTGCTGCGGTGCGAGTGCTGGCAGTGCTTCCGGTCCATAGGTCAGCAGGCCATCGCTGACCAGCAGGTATTCCTTCACGCTCGGTTGCGGCTGCCACTGCGCCAGCGCGCTGGCACCGTCAGGGCGTACGGCCTGCAGTGCTGCACGCAGCTCGCTCCAGTTGCCTGCACGGACACGGAAGCGACGCATCGGTTCGGCACGGTCACGCAGCACGGTCAATGCCACAGTGCCGTCACCCAGCGCTGCGAAATAGCGATCCAGCAGGGCGAACTCACGTGTGCGATCGCGCTGGCCCGCCGAACCGGAACCGTCCCACAGCAGGCCGATTTCGCTGGGAAGCGTGCGCGGCGTGCGGCTGACCGTCACCGGCAGCTGCGCCAGCAGGTAGTGACCATCCTGCCAGGGTGCCACCTGCACCTGTGCCTGGCGTGCCGCCGGCAGGCTCCACTGCAGCTGCGTCGGCAACTGCGCGCCCCTGCCCTGCCAGTGCAGCTGGCCCGCGTTGATGCGGAACGGAGCCGTACCTGCGGTGGCCGCTTCCGGCGCCTGCAGCTTCAGCTCAACCGA
This sequence comes from Stenotrophomonas sp. INTA L402-1, assembly GCF_059295135.1. NCBI lineage: Bacteria > Pseudomonadati > Pseudomonadota > Gammaproteobacteria > Lysobacterales > Lysobacteraceae > Stenotrophomonas > Stenotrophomonas sp. INTA L402-1. Next base: position 77,446 of record NZ_JCAFWP010000001.1, on the reverse strand, counting down.
TGCAGCGCCAGCGGCGAACTGCAGCGGCAGCGTCCACTGCCAGCCCTGGCCGGCGAAGGCCAGCGGTTCGCGAATCACCAGCTGCACGCGTCGGCTGCCACCGGCCGGCAGCGGATAGATGCGCAGGCGGAACTGGTTGCCGGCGGTCTGTTCCAGCAGGCCCGGGTCGACACCGCGGCGGGCGATTTCCTCGAATACCTGGCGGCCACGGTCCTTGGGCACCGGCACGGCGTCACGCAGTTCACCGTTGATGTCCAGCGCGAAGCCCGTGATCTGCTGGCCATCGGCCAGCGGGAACTGCAGCTCGCCCTCCAGCACGCGCCGGTTCGGGTTATGGAATTCGAGGGTGATCCGGGTCTGGGCGACGCCGGCCTGGACCTCGCCTTCGATGCGGGCGCGCTGCAGTTGCACCGGCTGTTCGGCGGCGGGCGCAATCAACAGCGGGGTGGTGGCTTGCGGCCTGGCAATGCGTGGCGACTGAGCGCCGACAGGCCCGGCCGCGAGGGCCAGCAACAACACAGCGCAGCAACGGACGAAGACCATGACAGGGCTCCAGAGGGATCGTGGACATTTGAACGCACGGACAGCCGGAATGGGGTTGGACCGTGCGCGGCTTTTCTTTGCCCCCATCCACAGGCACCATGCCCCACGCTCCCACACGCGCAAGGATGCCGATGCGATTGCCCCTGCTGGCCACTCTGTTGGCACTGGCCTGCCCCCTGACGGCCCTTGCTGCGGCTCCGGCCAAAAGCCTGTATTTCCAGCACCACGACTGGGTCGTGGCCTGTGACAACACCTTGACCTGCCGCGCCGCCGGCTACGCCACCGACGATGACAGCACCCTGAGTGTGCTGCTCACCCGCAAGGGCGGCCCGGATCAGGCCATCCAGGGCCGCCTGACCCTGCAGCCGGAAGAAGGCCAGACCCAGCCCAAGGGCGCGCTGCATCTGCGCATCCAGCAACAGGACCTGGGTGTCCTTGCTCCCTTGAAGAGCGCAGGCAGGCACAGCTTGACTGCTGCGCAGACCAGCGCACTGCTTTACGCATTGGTGCGCGGCGGTGGAATCAGCGTGACCGATGGCGCTGGCCATCGCTGGCCGCTGTCGGACAAGGGTGCCGCGGCGGTACTGCTGAAGATCGATGAGTACCAGGGCCGCCTCGGCACGCCCGGCGCCGTGATGCGCAAGGGCAGCACGCCTGAATCCAGCGTCCCCGCCGCACTGCCGGTGCCGGTTGTGCGCAAGGCCGCTACCCTGGACTCAACTCCGGATGATCCCGCGTTTGCTAGGCTGGCCGCCTCACCCGCCCTGCGCGCAGCACTGCGCGCCACGCTGGAGGACGACAGCTGCGAAGGCCTGCAGGAAACTGATGCCGACGTTCCGCTCAGCAACTCCCCGCTGCAGGTCCGGCGCCTGGACGCGCAGCATGTGCTGGTCACGGTCCCGTGTTGGCGCGGGGCCTACAACATCGGCGATGGCTATTGGGTCGCCAGCCCGCAGGCGCCGTTCCAGGCGCAATGGGTGACCAGCGATGCGATCGACTACACCGACGGCCAGATCATTGCCGCGCAGAAGGGCCGCGGCCTCGCTGACTGCATTTCGCACGCAACCTGGACGTGGGACGGGACGAACTTCATCGCGACGTCCGAGGTGGCACCGGGTCTATGCCGGGGCGTGCCCGGTGGCACCTGGGAACTGCCGATGCTGGTCAGCGAGGTCCGCTGACGCCACAGAAAAAGGGGACGGAGGGGATTAAGTCGCAAGTGGCAAACAAGGCACAAGCGACTTAATCCCCTCCGTCCCCTTTTCCTCATGCAGGCAGGCAGTGCTCGACGATCAGCTGGATGGCGCTGCCGCCACGATAGTCATCGCAGGCCAGCCGATAGGCCAGATGTACATGACGGCCGGGCGCGTTACCGTGCCAGCCGCCGAAATGGATCGCGTTGATCGTGCCAGGTACACCGGGCAGGCGCAGTTCCAGCTTCAGGTGGCGCTCTTTCAACACGCGCCAGTTGGCCACTTCGAAGTGGCCATCGAACAGCGGTTCGGGGAAGCCCTGGCCCCACGGTCCAGCCAGGCGCAACGCATCGGCGTGGCGATGGTCGAGCTCGTCTGCGGCCAGTTCGCCGTCGCTGAGAACCTGCTGCTGCAATGCTGCGGGGTCGAGCATTTCCAGCACGACAGCCACGAAGGCCGCCTTGAAGTCATCGACGTGATCCAGCCGCAGGCTGAGGCCGGCCGCCATGGCGTGACCACCGAAACGTTCGATCAGACCCGGATGCCGCGCATCGACCAGCGCCAGTGCGTCACGGATGTGCAGGCCGGGAATCGAGCGCGCCGAGCCACGCAGCGTGTCGGCACCGGGTTCTGCAGGCGCGAAGGCGATCACCGGGCGATGCAGGCGATCCTTCATCTTCGACGCGACCAGGCCGACCACGCCCGGGTGCCAATCGGCGTCGAACAGGCAGGCCGCCACCGGTCGCTGGCCGGCCATGTCCAGCACCACGCGGGTCAACGCCTGCTCGGCGTCGTCAGTCATCGACTGCTGCACGGCGCGCCGTTCCGAATTGATCTGCTCCAGCGTCTGCGCGATGTCGCGCGCCTGGCGCGGGTCTTCGGTCAGCAGCAGCGCGATGCCCAGCGCCATGTCTTCCAGCCGGCCCGCCGCGTTCAGGCGCGGGCCGAGTGCGAAGCCGATATCGGTGGCGGTCAGTCGCGCGGCATCACGGCCACTGGCTTCGATCAGCGCACGCAGGCCGACACAGCCCTGCCCTGCGCGTAGACGGCGTAGGCCCGCACTGACCAGCGCACGGTTGTTCGGATCCAGTGCCACCAGGTCGGCAACGGTGCCCACCGCCACCAGGTCCAGCAGCGTGGTCAGGTCCGGCCCCTTGCCATCGGCAAAGACACCGGCCTCGCGCATCTGCCGGCGCAACGCCATCAGCACGTAGAAGATCACGCCGACACCGGCCAGCGATTTGCTGGGAAAGGCATCACCATCCAGATTCGGATCGACGACGACATCTGCCGGCGGCAGCTGCGGGCCGGGAAGATGATGGTCGGTGACCAGCACCTGCCAGCCACGCGCCTTGGCCGCAGTCACACCCGCATGGCAGGCAATGCCGTGATCGACCGTGACCAGCAGGTCCGGTTTCAGCTCGGCCAACTCCTCCACCAGTGAAGGTGACAGGCCATAGCCGTGCACCATGCGGTTCGGCACCGCGTGGAAGACATGCTGCGCGCCGAGCATGCGCAGGCCACGCACACCGACCGCACAGGCGGTAGCACCATCGCAGTCGAAATCGCCGACCACCAGGATGCGCTTGTCGTTGGCGATGGCCTCGACCAGAAGGCCCACTGCATCGTCGATCCCGGTCAGCAGCTCGGGCGCATGCAGGCTGCCCAGCTTCGGCAGCGCCAGCTCCGGGGTACCGGCACCGCGACTGGCGTAAAGCCGCGCCAGCAGCGGCAGCGTGCCCTCCGGCCAGCTGCCGGGCGCGACCGCATCGCGGCGGCGGATCATCGGCGTATCAGAGGTGGGCTGCACTGCATCGGCGGCAAGGGACATCGGCATCGCCGGTTACGAAAGACAGAGGGATGATACCGCGCGTGGGAGAGGCTGGCGGGATTGTGCCCGGCAGCTGCGGTAGTGCCGGCCGCTGGCCGGCAACCCCGGCAAACGTCTAGGGTCAGAGCCGTTTTCCGATGAAAAACGGATCCGACCCCGATCAATCGTGCAGCTGCCGCGGCTTCTTCCAGAACTGCCAGCGCTGGCCGCGATCCAGCTGGAACTGCAGGCCATCCTCGAAATCCAGCACCAGCCGCTGCAGCTCGCCACGTTTCAGCGCGGCCAGCAGCGGACGGATCGCATCATTGCCGAGCTGCTGCAAAGAGCGCAGCTGGCGCAGGTCGACCAGTGCATCCACCGCCTGCTCGCCATCCACGGCCACGCCTGCCGCCAGAGCCAGGCCCTGCAGCAGGGCATCACGACTGCGCACCTGCGCATGCGCCGTACTGACCGACACCGGCATCACGCCGCCACCCCAGAACCACAGCGAATTGATCGGCTGTTGTCCCTGCGCGGCGCGCTGCTGGTTCCAGGAATGGTTGTGCAGCAGCACCTGCGCTTCGGTCATGAGCGCCCGCCAGCGGCGACCGCCCTCGCCTTCCGGCAGGTGCGAGAACAGGTCATCGCCCAGCACCTCGTCCGGACTGTCGAAGTCCGGCAATGCCAGGTCGATCGGAAGCCGCAGGTACCAGCGCGAAGGGTCCGGTGCGTCAAGCACGAACCCGGCATCGGCGAACAACGGCTGCAGCACCGGCAGCAGGGCCAGGCAGTCGGCCAGCGTCGGCCGCAGCGTTTCGCCGTAGGCCATCATCCGCGCGCCGTGCATGTCCGGCACCATGCAGGCCGGATCGGCACGCAGCCAACTGGCGCCCGCCGCATCGCCGACGTCGCGCTGGCGGGTCAACGCGGCCACCGGCCAGTGCGGCGCGGCAACCGTGAAGTGGCGCGTCAGCTGCGCGCGTTCGCCCGGCGCGACCTGCACCGCCGTGGCGCGGCCGAGCGCACGCGCCACATCGTCCGGCAGCGCAGCCGCGGCAAAGCGGCTGCGCGCCGGCAACAGCAGGGTCGCCGTTGCCACCGGGTCAGTCCACGTAGCTGACGCTGACGATCTCGTACTCGCGCTGGCCGGCCGGGGCGTCGATCACGATCGAATCACCTTCCAGCTTGCCGATCATCGCACGCGCCACCGGCGAGGAGATGGCGATCAGGCCCAGCTTGATGTCCGCTTCCAGGTCACCGACGATCTGGTACTTCTTCTCTTCGTCGGTTTCCACGTCGGCCAGGGTCACGCTGGCGCCGAACACCACCTTGGAGCCAGCGTTGAGCTTGCTCACGTCGATGATCTCGGCGTGCGACAGCTCGCCTTCCAGCTGCTTGATGCGGCCTTCGATGAAGCCCTGTTCCTCGCGCGCGGCGTGGTACTCGGCATTTTCCTTCAGGTCGCCATGCTCACGCGCTTCGGCGATGGCCGCAATGACCTTCGGGCGCTTGACCGACTTCAGGTGATCCAGCTCGTCGCGCAGCTTCTGCGCGCCCTTCATCGTGATGGGGGCTCTCATGCATTCAACTCCTTGTGCAGCTCCTGCAGCGACCAGACGGGGCCGGTGCCGCGGAATTCCAGTGAATCCACCAGCGCCTTGGCGCCGGCAATGGTGGTCGAGTAGGTGACGCGATGCTGCAGCGCCTCGCGACGGATCGAGAACGAGTCGTTGATCGCCGAACGACCTTCGGTCGTGTTGACGATGTAGACGATCTCGCCGTTCTTGATCGAGTCGACGATGTGCGGACGGCCTTCAACCACCTTGTTGATGATCTCGCAGTCCATGCCGTGCTGCTGCAGCCACGCGGCGGTGCCGCGGGTGGCGACCAGACTGTAGCCACGCGCCAGCAGCGCCTTGGCCACCGGCAGCACGCGCTTCTTGTCCGGATCGCGGACCGAGACGAAGGCCTTGCCGACCGGCGGCGCCTTGATGCCACCGGCTTCCTGCGCACGCGCGAAGGCGGCGTTGAAGGTGCGACCGACGCCCATCACCTCACCGGTGGAGCGCATCTCCGGCCCGAGGATCGGGTCGACGCCCTGGAACTTGGCGAACGGGAAGATCGCTTCCTTCACCGAGTAGTAGTCCGGCACGATTTCCTTGGTCGCACCCTGCTCGGCCAGGGTCTTGCCAGCCATGCAGCGGGCGGCGATCTTGGCCAGCGGCATGCCGGTAGCCTTGGACACGAACGGCACGGTGCGCGAGGCACGCGGGTTCACTTCCAGCAGGTAGATGGTGTCGGCACCTTCATCGCTGGTCTGGATCGCGAACTGGGTGTTCATCAGGCCGACCACGTTCAGGGCCTTGGCCAGTTCCACCACCTGGCGGCGCAGCTCGGCCTGGGTTTCAGCCGACAGCGAGTACGGCGGCAGCGAGCACGAAGAATCGCCCGAGTGCACGCCGGCTTCTTCGATGTGCTCCATCACGCCGCCGATCAGGACGTTGCCCTGGGCATCGGCAATGATGTCGACATCGCACTCCACGGCGTTGTCGAGGAAGCGGTCCAGCAGCACCGGCGAATCGTTGGACACCTTCACTGCGTCGCGCACGTAGCGGGCCAGGTCGGCTTCGCCGTAGACGATTTCCATCGCACGGCCGCCCAGTACGTAGCTCGGGCGCACCACCAGCGGGTAGCCGATCTCGCGGGCCAGCAGCAGGGCTTCCTGGTCGTTGCGGGCGATGCGGTTCGGCGGCTGCTTCAGGCCCAGCTTGTCCACCAGCTGCTGGAAGCGCTCACGGTCTTCGGCCAGATCGATCGAGTCCGGGCTGGTGCCGATCACCGGCACGCCGTTGGCTTCCAGCGCGCGCGCCAGCTTCAGCGGGGTCTGGCCGCCGTACTGCACGATCACGCCCTTCGGCTGTTCCAGTTCGACGATTTCCAGCACGTCTTCCAGGGTCAGCGGTTCGAAGTACAGGCGGTCGGAGGTGTCGTAGTCGGTCGACACGGTTTCCGGGTTGCAGTTGACCATGATGGTTTCATAGCCATCCTCGCGCAGCGCCAGTGCTGCGTGCACGCAGCAGTAGTCGAACTCGATGCCTTGGCCGATGCGGTTCGGGCCACCGCCCAGGATCATGATCTTGTCGCGGTTGCTCGGCGCGGCCTCGCACTCGTCCTCGTAGGTCGAGTACAGGTAGGCGGTGCCGGTGGAGAACTCACCGGCGCAGGAATCGACGCGCTTGTAAACCGGGCGCACCTTGTGCGCACGACGCAGCGCGCGGATGGCGGCTTCGTTGGTGCCGGTCAGCTGCGCCAGGCGCGCGTCGGAGAAGCCAGCGCGCTTCAGCTTGCGCAGGCGGGCGGCGTCCAGCGCGTCGATGCCACCGGCAGCGACTTCGGCTTCGGCCGCGATGATTTCCTCGATCTGGTCCAGGAACCAGTGATCGATGAACGACAGTGCGTAGATCTCTTCCACGCTCATGCCGGCACGGAACGCATCGGCGACGAAGAACAGGCGCTCCGGGCCCGGGGCCTTCAGCTCGCGGCGCAGGGTCTGCAGGTCTTCTTCATTGCTCAGGTCCAGGCCGGTCGGGTCGAAGCCGACCTTGCCGGTTTCCAGGCCACGCAGCGCCTTCTGCACCGACTCCTGGAAGGTACGGCCCATTGCCATCACCTCGCCCACCGACTTCATCTGGGTGGTCAGGCGGGCATCGGCGGCCGGGAACTTCTCGAAGGCGAAACGCGGGATCTTGGTGACGACGTAGTCGATCGACGGCTCGAACGAGGCCGGGGTCAGGCCACCGGTGATTTCGTTCTTCAGTTCGTCCAGGGTGTAACCCACGGCCAGCTTGGCGGCGACCTTGGCGATCGGGAAGCCGGTGGCCTTGGAGGCCAGCGCCGAGGAACGCGACACGCGCGGGTTCATCTCGATGACGACCACGCGGCCGGTCTTCGGGTTGATACCGAACTGCACGTTCGAGCCACCGGTATCGACGCCGATCTTGCGCAGCACGGCGATGGAGGCGTCGCGCAGGCGCTGGTATTCCTTGTCGGTCAGGGTCTGCGCCGGGGCCACGGTGATCGAGTCACCGGTGTGCACGCCCATCGGGTCCAGGTTCTCGATCGAGCAGACGATGATGCAGTTGTCCGCGGTATCGCGGACCACTTCCATCTCGAACTCCTTCCAGCCCAGCACCGACTCTTCCACCAGCACTTCGGTGGTCGGCGACAGTTCCAGACCGCGGCTGACGATCTCGACCAGCTCTTCGCGGTTGTAGGCGATGCCGCCACCGCTGCCGCCCAGGGTGAAGCTGGGGCGGATGATGGTCGGGTAACCGACGCGGGTCTGGATTTCCAGCGCTTCGTCCAGGGTATGGGCGACGGCGGCGGTCGGGCATTCCAGGCCGATCTCACCCATGGCGACGCGGAACAGCTCGCGGTCTTCGGCCATGCGGATCGCTTCGCGTTTGGCGCCGATCAGCTCGACGTTGTACTTCTCCAGCACGCCGTTGTCGGCCAGGTCCAGCGCGCAGTTCAACGCGGTCTGGCCACCCATGGTCGGCAGCAGCGCATCGGGCTTTTCCTTGGCGATGATCTTCTCGACCGTCTGCCAGTTGATCGGCTCGATGTAGACGGCGTCGGCCATCTCCGGGTCGGTCATGATCGTGGCCGGGTTGCTGTTGACCAGCACCACGCGGTAACCCTCGTCACGCAGGGCCTTGCAGGCCTGGGCGCCGGAGTAGTCGAACTCGCAGGCCTGGCCGATGACGATCGGGCCAGCACCGATGATGAGGATGGTCTTGAGGTCAGTGCGCTTGGGCATTTTCTTCTCTAAGTCAGTACAGCGTGACAAGGGGGTGATCGCACGCTGTCGATCAGGAATCTTGATCCGCAGCGCCGCGCCAGCGGCAGCAGCGTTGCGGGGTTTACGGTCCATCGCGACGCCACCGGGGGGCCGGCGGCGTACTGATCACGCCTTGGCCTGCTCCATCAGCACCACGAAGCGGTCGAACAGCGGACCGACATCGGTCGGGCCCGGCGACGCTTCCGGGTGGCCCTGGAACGAGAACGCCGGCACGTCGGTGCGGGCGACACCCTGGTTGGTGCCATCGAACAGCGAGCGGTGGGTCACGCGCAGGGTGGCCGGCAGGGTCGCTTCATCGATCGCGAAGCCGTGGTTCTGCGAGGTGATCATCACCCGGCCGCTGTCCAGGTCCTGCACCGGGTGGTTGGCACCGTGGTGGCCGTGGCCCATCTTCATGGTCTGCGCGCCCGAGGCCAGGCCCAGCAGCTGGTGGCCAAGGCAGATGCCAAAGGTCGGGATCTTCACGTCGATGAAGGTCTTGATCGCTTCGATGGCGTAGTCGCACGGTTCCGGGTCACCCGGGCCATTGGACAGGAACACGCCGTCCGGCTTCAGTGCCAGCACTTCGGCGGCCGGGGTCTGTGCCGGCACCACGGTCACTTCGCAGCCGCGCTCGGCCAGCATGCGCAGGATGTTGGTCTTCACGCCGAAGTCGTAGGCCACGACCTTGAACTTCGCCGGCACGCTGACGAAGGCGTTGGCGTCCAGGTCCAGCTGGCCCTCGGTCCAGGTGTAGGTCTTCTCGGTAGTGACGACCTTGGCCAGATCCATGCCCTTCAGCCCCGGGAACTTGCGGGCAGCTTCCAGTGCCTTTTCCACGTCGATGTCACCGGCCATCAGCGCACCGTTCTGCGCGCCCTTCTCGCGCAGGATGCGGGTCAGCTTGCGGGTGTCGATACCGGCGATGGCGACCACGCCGCGCTGGATCAGCCAGTCCTGCAGCGACACCTGGCTGCGCCAGTTGCTGGGACGGCGGGGAACATCGCGCACGATCAGGCCGGCCGACCACACCTTGGACGCTTCATTGTCTTGGTCGGTCATGCCGGTGTTACCGATATGCGGATAGGTCAGCGTGACCATCTGCCGGGCGTAGGACGGGTCGGTCAGCACTTCCTGGTAGCCGGTCATGGCGGTGTTGAACACCACCTCACCGACGGACAGGCCGGGCGCGCCTACGGATTCGCCCTCGAATACGGTGCCGTCTTCGAGGACGAGGATTGCGGCTTGGGTCACGGGAATCTCACTTTGGCTACCGAGGGGGCTGCCGAAGTCACGCCTGCGCTTCACGGAAATCCGGTTGCAAAAAAGCGCGGACGTGCGGTCTGGGACCGGTCCGGCTTTCGTGATTCGGCGAGTGCGAATTGTAGCGCTGCCGGGGCGCTCGCGCCAGCGGTTATCGCACTTCATGAACAGGCGATTGCGCATTCATTTCAATCCGGCGGCGTATGCGGGGTCCGCCGCCAGATCGTGCCGGCCGCTGGCCGGCAATCTCCACGCCATCGGGCGCCTGTAATGCCGGCCGCTGGCCGGCAATCCCCACGCCTTCGGGCGCCCGCAAGCTGCCGGCCAGCGGCCGGCACTACCGCCTTACTGCAGCAGGTCCCGCACCCGGTAGCTGCCCGGGGCGCGGCCCTGCAGCTGGCGGGCGGCAAACAGGGCGCCGCGGGCGAAGATGTCGCGGTTGGTGGCCCGGTGCACCAGCTCGATGCGCTCACCCAGGCCGGTGAACTGCACCAGATGCTCGCCGACGATGTCACCGGCACGCAGGCTGGCGTAATGCGGCTCCGCCCCACCCCGCTGCGCGGCCACGCCCAGGGTCAGCGCGGTACCCGACGGCGCGTCCTTCTTCTGCGTGTGGTGCGATTCGACGATGTCACAGTCCCAGCCGGCCAGCGCCTGCGCCGCGCGCTCGACCAGCTCGTCCAGTACCGCCACGCCCAGGCTGAAATTCGACGCCCAGACCAGCGGGATGGACGCCGCCGCGGCCTCCAGCGCCTGCCGCTGTGTGCTGGAGATGCCAGTAGTGCCCGAGACCAGGCCCGCACCCCGCTCCACGCATAGCGCCAGCATCGGGTCGAAGCCCTCCGGCAGGCTGAAGTCGATCGCCACATCGAACACCGGCGCGCCAGGCAGTTCGCTGGCGCCGAAGAACGGCACGCCGTCGACCACGCGCTGGGTCGGCGCACGGCCGGTTACCGCAGCCACGATCTGCAGGGTTTCGGGATGTTCGGCGGCCAGCCGCAGCAGGGCCTGGCCCATGCGCCCGGAGGCACCGTGAATGAGCAATCGCAGGGGAGTCTGGTTCATGCCTGCAGGCTAGCGGCAGCACGCCCGCTCCGGCAAGCGCCATCGCTGCTACGCTGCATGCCCTTTCATGCAATGGATGGCAGCTCCTTCATGCAGATCAGCGAACAGCTGGTGCTGGTCACTGGCGCCGGCCGCGGCCTTGGCAAGCACATCGCCCGCGCCTTCGCCGCCCAGGGCGCCCGCGTCATCATCAACTACCACCGCAGCGAAGCCGCCGCACGTACGCTGGCCACTGAGCTGGGCGGACAGGCGATCGCGCTGCCGGCCGACGTCACCGACCGCGCCCAGGTGGATGCGATGCTGCAGCACGCGCTGGCCCACTTCGGCCAAGGTGTCACCACCGTGGTCAACAACGCGCTGGCCGCTTTCTCGTTCAATGGCGATGCCCGCGACGCCGCCGCCGACATCGGCTGGCCGGCCTTCCAGGCGCAGTTCGAGGGCAGCGTGCGTGGCGCGCTGAACACCGTGCAGGCCGCCCTGCCCGGCATGCAGGCCCGCCGCTTCGGCCGCGTGATCAACATCGGCACCAACCTGTTCCAGAACCCGGTGGTGCCCTACCACGACTACACCGCCGCCAAGGCCGCACTGCTGTCGCTGACCCGCACACTGGCCGGCGACCTCGGCCCGCACGGCATCACCGTCAACATGCTGTCCGGCGGCCTGCTGCGCACCACCGATGCCAGTTCCGCCACGCCCGAAGCGGTGTTCGACTACATCGCCGCCAACACCCCGCTGCGCAGCGTCATCACCCCGGCCGAATTCGCCGATGCCGCGCTGTTCTTCGCCAGCCCGTGGTCACGCGCGGTGACCGGCCAGAACCTGGTGGTGGATGGCGGACTGGTGCGGGACTGAGCCGATGCGCATCTCCGAGGTAAGCCGCCTGACCGGTGCCAGCGCCAAGGCCATCCGACTGTACGAGGCGCGCGGCCTGCTGCCGCCGGTGCCACGACCGAACCGCTACCGCGACTACAGCGAACAGGACGTGGCCTGGGTGCAGCTGATCCGCCAGGCGCTGGGGCTGGGTATCACGCTGGCGGCAATCTCGCGCCTGCAGGGCCGCGACGGGCGGCTCGACTGGCAGGCAGTGCTGACCCTGCTTGAGCAGCAGCGCAGCCGCATTGCCAGCGAGCGGGCACGGCTGGCGCAGGTCGAGCTCGACCTGCAGCAGGTCAGCGACGAACTGCAGCAGTGGCTGCTCTCCGGCAGCAATGACTGCGTGCTGGAACCCAGCGGCTGCACGACCCAGGCTTGACTCTGCCCTTGGGGCAGACCGCAGCCTCGCGCACTTTCCATTGCCCGAGGTTGCCGTGTCCCGTTCCATCCTGATCCTGCTCGGCCATCCCGACCGCGACAGCCTGTGCGGCGCCCTCGCCCAGCGCTATGCCACCGCCGCCGAGAACGCCGGTCATCGGGTGCGACTGATCGCACTGGGCGACCTTGAGTTCGATCCGGTGCTGCGGCATGGCTATCGCCAGATCCAGCCACTGGAAGCCGATCTGCAGGACGCCGCCGATGCGATCGAGGCCTGCGATCACCTAGTGCTGGTCTACCCGACCTGGTGGGGTGCGATGCCGGCGTTGTTGAAGGGCTTCTTCGATCGCGCGCTGCTGCCGGGGTACGCCTTCCGCTACCGGCGCGATTCGGTGTGGTGGGACCGGCTGCTGGCCGGGCGCAGCGCGCGGGTGATCACCACGCTGGATACGCCGCCCTGGTACTACCGCTGGATCTACCGCGACCCGGGCATCACCCAGATCCGCGCCACCATTCTGGAATTCTGCGGCATCCGCCCGGTGCGGGTCAGCCGTCTCGGTGCGGTGCGCAGCAGTACCCCAGCACAACGCAGCAAGTGGCTGGCGTTGGCAGCAGAGCTGGGTTCACGCGCCAGGTAGATCCACGCCATGCGTGGATGAAATGCCGGCCACATTCCATGTGTCGCGTTTGCCAATTGACCGCCAGGCACCGTGCCTCAAGGCTGTGGGCACTTCTTACGGCCCAGGCAAAGCCCATGAAATCCTCGACTGTCTTCAGCAAGTGCGCCAGGAAGGCCGGCTTTTCCGGCACGTCGACGACCCGCTACCGCTTGCTGGATGCCGCCCTGCTTGTCGTGAATCACCAACGCGCCAGCGAAAGCCGGGGCTTCTATGTGAATGCCGGGCTCTACTTTCCAGAACTGCTCGCGTATCCCCTCGCGCCTGACGACCTTGAAACCGCCTTCAGATACCGCTCCAGCATTCCCACGCCTCATGTCGACTGGCGGATCGAAGAGACGCCCGGCCTGCGCCGGGCTTTTATCCAGCAGGATCTGGATGATCTGCTGGAGGCCGGCAATCGCGATGGGATGAAATGCCTGCTGCTCGGTGCCCTTGCCGACGTGGCGGGCTTCGCGGCAACCCATGGAAACCGCGAGTCGGTGCGGCGATTGAATCAGGACGGGAACTTCCGCGCGCTCATCCGCAGAGAGGTCTAGCAGATCCACGCCATGCGTGGATGGACTCCAGGAGTGTGCGGACCAAGGTTCGCACCTACCAGGACACATTCAGTGCTGTTTGGGCGGCGTCGGCCCGCAGCTGTCGCAACCGCCACAGGCGCCACCGCCTCCGCTCACCGGCGGTGCGATCTTCCGCCCCAGCGCCTGCAGCCAGGCAGCGCGGCCCGGCTTCAGCAGGGCCAGCGCCAGCGCCCCGCGCAGCTTGCGCACGGTGCCGGGGAACTGCTTCTTCAGCACCACCCAGGCACTGACCAGCACGGCCACCGCGATGATCAGGTACTGCAGCAGCAGTCCGCGGTCCATCAGCCGCCCCCCAGCGCCTTGGTCACCTGGTAGGTGATCAGCGCCGCCACGTAGGCCGCAGCAAACAGGTAGAACGCCGAGAAGGCCATCGTCTTCCACGAATTGGTCTCGCGCTTGATGGTGGCCAGCGTCGAGATGCACATCGGGGCGTAGATGTACCAGACCAGCAGCGACAGCGCGGTGGCCAGCGACCAGCCGTCGCTGATCAGCGGGGTCAGCGCCTGGCTGGCGGCATCGTCATCGGCTGCGGACAGCGCGTACACGGTCGCCAGCGAGGACACCGCCACTTCGCGCGCGGCCAGGCCCGGAATCAGCGCAATGCAGATCTGCCAGTTGAAGCCCAGCGGCGCGAAGAACACCGCCATCGCATGGCCGATCTGGCCCGCATAGCTGTAATCGATGGCCGGCATGGTGGCGCCGGCCGGAGCCGCCGGGAACGACAGCAGCACCCACAGCAGGATGGTCAGCGCCAGGATGATGCCGCCGACGCGCTTGAGGAAGATCATGCCGCGCTCGTACAGGCCCACCGCCAGGTCGCGCACATGCGGCAGGCGGTACGACGGCAGCTCCAGCATCAGCGGGTGCTCGCTCTTGTCGCGGCGCCACTTCTTCATGATCCACGACATCGCCAGTGCACTGAGAATGCCGGCCGCATACAGGCCGAACAGCACCAGGCCCTGCTGGTTGAACACGCCCCACACCGTCTTCTGCGGGATGAACGCACCGATCAGCAGCGCGTACACCGGCAGGCGTGCCGAGCAGGTCATCAGCGGCGCCACCAGGATCGTGGCCAGGCGGTCACGCGGGTCCTGGATGCTGCGCGTGGACATGATGCCCGGCACCGCGCAGGCGAAGCTGGACAGCAGCGGGATGAACGAGCGGCCAGACAGGCCGGCGGCGGCCATCATGCGGTCGAGCAGGAACGCCGCACGCGGCAGGTAGCCGGATTCCTCCAGCACCAGGATGAAGAAGAACAGGATCAAGATCTGCGGCAGGAACACCACCACGCCACCCACACCGGCGATGATGCCGTCAGTCAGCAGGCTGGCCAGCGGGCCTTCCGGCAGCACGCTGCCGACGAAGGCACCAAGCCAGGCGAAACCGGCCTCGATGCCGTCCATCAACGGTGTCGCCCAAGCATACACCGCCTGGAAGATCAGGAACATCACCACCGCCAGGCTGATCAGGCCGAACATCGGGTGCAGCAGCCAGCGGTCCAGCGCGTCGTCGACTTTGGCGGTCCGTGCCGGCATGCGCACGGCCACCGACAGGATCTCGCGCACCTTGGCGTGGTAGTCGATGCCACCTTCCGGGCCCGGCACCGGCGCATCCAGGTGCGGCACCATCGCATCGAGGCGCTCGACCAGGGCCTTGGCGCCCTGCTTGCGCACCGCCACGGTTTCCACCACCGGCACGCCCAGCTCGCGCTCCAGCGCGGCCACGTCCACCTGGATGCCACGGCGCTGGGCCGCATCAACCATGTTCAGCGCAACCACCATCGGCTTGCCCAGCTCGCGCAGTTCCAGCGCGAAGCGCAGGTGCAGGCGCAGGTTGGTGGCGTCGATCACGCACAGCAGCACGTCCGGTGCAGCCTCGCCCGGGTAGAAGCCCCGGCACAGGTCACGGGTGATCGCCTCGTCCAGGCTGGCCGGGTGCAGGCTGTAGGCACCGGGCAGATCGAGTACGGCGAACTCGCGACCGGACGGCGCGCGCAGGCGGCCTTCCTTGCGCTCGACGGTGACGCCGGTGTAGTTGGCAACCTTCTGGCGGCTGCCGGTCAGCTGGTTGAACAGCGCGGTCTTGCCACTGTTGGGGTTACCGACCAGCGCAATGCGCAGGGGCGCGGTAGAAGTTGCAGCGGTCATGCGCGACGCTCCTGGCGGTTGGCGTCGACCACGACGCGCTTGGCTTCACTGATACGCAGCGCAAACCGGGTGAACCCCACCTGCACCAGCAGCGGCTCGCCACCGACCGGGCCCTTGGCCACCAGGCGCACTTCCTCGCCCTTCACGAAACCCAGCTCGCGCAGGCGACGGGCGATGGCATCGTTGGCATGGAGGTCCTGCACGGACTCGACCACGGCCGAGGCGTGCAGCGGCAGTTCGGACAGCGTCATCTAGCGCATTCTCTGCTGGATGTAAATGGTTCTCGATTCTAACATTCCCGCGTCGCGTCATGGCCCATGACCAATGGCCCGCTATGATCCATACAGGTATGGAGTGACCCTGGAATCCCATGAACGATGCTTTGCAGATCGAGCGCAGCGGCGCCGTCCTCACCCTCTGGCTGAACCGGCCGGAGCTGCACAATGCCTTTGACGCCGGCTTGATAGCGCGGCTGACCGCCGCCCTCGAAGCCGCCGGACGCGACGACGCGGTGCGCGCGGTAGTGGTGGCCGGCCACGGCGCCTCCTTCTCGGCCGGCGCCGACATGCAGTGGATGCGTGGCATGGCCGCCGCCAGCGAGGCCGACAACCGCGAGGACTCGCTGGCCCTGGCGCGGCTGATGCGCACCCTGGACGAGCTGCCCAAGCCGACCCTGGCCCGGGTCCACGGCGCGGCCTTCGGTGGCGGCGTCGGCCTGGTCGCCTGCTGCGACATCGCCATCGCCAGCACCGCGGCCCGCTTCGGCCTGACCGAAAGCCGCCTCGGCCTGCTGCCGGCGGTGATCTCGCCCTACGTGATCGAGGCCATCGGCCCGCGCCAGGCCCGTCGCTGGTTCGCCACCGGCGAGCATTTCGACGCCGAGACTGCGCTGCGCATCGGCCTGGTCCACCAGCTGGTCGAGCCGGAACGCCTGGACGAGGCCATGCAGCGCCAGCTGGCCCTGCTCGACAAGGCCGGCCCGATCGCTTCTTCCAGCGCCAAGCAGCTGGTGCGGCAGGTGCGTGACAGCCATGACCGCGATGCCCTGGATCGCGATAATGCCGCCCTGATCGCGCGCCTGCGGGTGTCCGCCGAGGGCCAGGAAGGCCTGGGCGCCTTCCTCGACAAGCGCGCGCCCCACTGGGTCACGGAAGCCTGAACATGCTCGATCATCTTGGTTTGACCAGCGCCGACCTGGCGCGCAGCAAGACCTTCTTCCTGCAGGCGCTGGCGCCGCTGCAGATCGGCGTGGTGATGGAAGTCACCGCCGAACAGACCGGCGCGCACGACCACATCGGCTTCGGCAGCGAGGGCAAGCCGTTCTTCTGGCTCGGCAATGGCGGCACCGCCAGCCACGGTGTGCACGTGGCCTTCGCCTGCGCCAGCCGCACCCAGGTGGACGCCTTCCATGCCGCTGCCCTCGCCGCCGGCGGTCGCGACAACGGCGCGCCGGGCCTGCGCCCGTGGTACCACCCCGACTACTACGGCGCCTTCGTGCTCGACCCGGATGGCAACAACATCGAGGCGGTCTGCCACCGCCCCTCCGACGAGGTGGCCGCATGAGCGACTACGTCCGTATCGTCGAGGTCGGCCCGCGTGACGGCCTGCAGAACGAAAAGCAGTCGGTGTCCACCGCCGACAAGATCGAACTGATCAACCGCCTGTCGGCCACCGGCCTGCGCAGCATCGAGGCGACCAGCTTCGTCAGCCCGAAGTGGATCCCGCAGCTGGCCGATGCCGCCGAGGTCTACGCCGGCATCCAGCGTCGGCCCGGCATCCACTACCCGGTGCTGATGCCGAACGAACAGGGCTACGACCGCGCCCGTGCGGTGGGCGTGGAGGAAGTGGCGGTGTTCACCGCCGCTTCGGAGGCGTTCAACCGCACCAACACCAATGCAGGCATCGACGAATCGCTGGCCCGGTTCGAGCCGATCCTGCGCCGCGCCGCCGCCGATGGCGTGCGCGTGCGCGGCTATGTCTCCACCGTGCTCGGCTGCCCCTACCAGGGCGAGGTGCCACTGGCCGACGTGGTGCGTGTGGCGCGTGCCCTGCACCAGATGGGCTGTTACGAAATCTCGCTGGGCGACACCATCGGCGTCGGCACCCCGCGCAAGGCACGGGCGATGCTGCAGGCGGTTGCTGCCGAGATTCCGATGGAGGCACTGGCCGTGCACTTCCACGACACCTATGGCCAGGCCATCGCCAATATCGCCACCTGCCTGGAAGAAGGCGTGCGCGTGGTCGACAGCGCGGTGTCCGGTGCCGGTGGCTGCCCGTATGCCAAGGGCGCCAGCGGCAACGTCGCCAGCGAGGATGTGGTCTACCTGCTGCAGGGCCTGGGCCTGGACAGCGGCGTGGACCTGCCGGCACTGGCCGAGACCGGCCGCTGGCTGGCCGGCCTGCTCGGCCGCGCCACTGCCAGCCGCACCGGCCAGGCACTGGCCGCCGCCGGCTGACCGTTGCGCTGCGCCGCCCCGCAAAGGCGGCGCAGTGCACAACAGCGGCGGTCGCGGCTTCCGTTAGAATCGGCGGTTCTCGAACCTGCAGGACCGTTCAATGCAGCTGTCTTCCGTACGTGCCGTGATCACTGGCGGCGTTTCCGGCCTCGGCCTTGCCGTGGCCCAGCACCTCGTCGCCCAGGGCGGCAAGGTGGCCCTGTTCGACCTCAACGACGACAAGGGTGCAGCCGCCGTTGCCGGGCTGGGTGCCGACAAGGCCCGCTATTTCAACGTCAACGTCAGCGATGAAGCGGCCGTTTCGGCAGCCATCGACCAGGCCCACGAGTTCCTCGGTGGCCTGAACGTGGCGATGAACTGCGCCGGCATCCTCGGCGCCGGCCGCGTGCTGGGCAAAGAAGGGCCGATGCCGCTGGCCGGCTTCCAGGGCACGGTGATGGTCAACCTGGTCGGCAGCTTCAACGTTGCAAAGGCCGCGGCCAACCGCATGCAGCACAACGAAGCCGGCACCGACGGCGAGCGCGGCGTGATCATCAATACCGCCAGCATCGCCGCCTACGAAGGCCAGATCGGCCAGGCCGCGTATGCCGCCAGCAAGGGCGGCGTGGTGTCGATGACGCTGCCGATGGCGCGCGAACTGTCGCGCTTCGGCATCCGCGTCAATACGATTGCTCCAGGCGTGTTCTGGACGCCGATGGTCGACGGCATGCCCGAGGCGGTGCAGCAGTCACTGGCCGCGTCGATCCCGTTCCCGTCACGCCTGGGCAAGCCGGAAGACTTCGCCAGCCTGGTTGGCTTCATCCTCGGCAACACCTACCTCAATGGCGAGACCATCCGCCTGGACGGCGCTACCCGCCTCGCTCCGAAGTGATTCCCCCCGGGCGCCGGGACGGCGCCCTCCCCCAACGACCTAGATCACCATGAAAGCCAACGACATCAAGAAGGGCAACGTCGTCGAGTACAACAACGGCGTGTACCAGATCCGCGACATCGAGCGCAGCTCGCCGCAGGGTCGCGGCGGCAACGTCCGCTTCCGCTTCATCATGTACAGCGTGCCGGGCGGCAACAAGCTCGACGCCAGCTTCGATGCCGACGACAACCTGGTCGAAGTCGAACTGCTGCGCCGCCAGTCCACCTATTCGTACAAGGACGGCGATGCCTTCGTGTTCCTCGATGACGAGGACTACACCCCGTACACCCTGGACGCGGACGTGATCGGCGACGACGCCGGCTACATCACCGACGGCCTGACCGGCATCTACGTGCAGGTGATCGACGAGCAGCCGGTGGCGATCCAGCTGCCGGCCTCGGTGGTGCTGGAAGTGATCGAGACGCCGCCGGAACTGAAGGGCGGCACCGCCACCAAGCGCCCGAAGCCGGCCAAGCTCAACACCGGCATCGAAATCATGGTGCCGGAGTACATCGTCAACGGCGAGCGCGTGCTGGTGAACACCGCCACCGGCGAATTCGCTGGCCGTGCCGACTAAGCGCCTTGCGCTGATCGGTTGCCTGTCCCTGCTTGCGGCATGTTCGCCGCAGGCAGCGGACAATGCTGCCGACGCCACGCCAGCCGAACCGGCCGTGACCGCCGCACCAGCGGTGGAGGCACCGGCCGCCGTGGAGGCCACCGCCGAAGCGGAGCCCGCTACCGAGCAGCCCTCGGGCGATGAGGACCTGGACAAGGTACGTGCAGCCGCAGGCTGTCCGGTCCCGGAGGATGTGTATGACGTCGACGACGTGCGCATCTACTGCGCGATGCCGGCCGACGTGCAGGCCTTCCTCGCGCGCGAGAACACCTGCCAGCATTTCGCCGGCGAAGAGCCGTACGACGACGAGCGTCGCCGTGAACTGGAAGAGGCCAGCGCCAAATACTGCGAAGGCCGCGAGAAGAACTTCACCGATCTGGTCGCGCGCTATCGCGGTGACTGCGCTGTCCGCGCAGCGCTGATCGGGATCAACGGTCGCTATGACCTGGACTTCGATCTCGACCTGAAGCCCTGCGGGGGCTGATCGATGCACGCCGGGCATGGCCCGGCGTCACCGATCCGCGGAATCGGGCGTTACTTCGCGCCGAAATTGCCGCAGCCGTGGTACTGGCGGGTGCCGATGGTCAGGTTCACCTTGGCCTCGAACGCCTCACCACTCATGTCGTCCTGGCAGGTGGTGCGCTGGAAGCTGAGCTTGACATCGGTACCGTCGGACGCCTTGCCACTCCATCCGTCGGCCCCCTCGGTGGGCTTGGCCACATCGAAGCGGCGCTCGCCGTAATCGACTTCCACCTGCAGGCCCGGCGCATCGCCGTCAACGACTGCAAGCCAGCCGGGTTCATTGCCGGTGGCACGGAACGCGGCATTGCCGGCGCTGCCATCGCCTTCGGTGGCTTCGACCGCATGGCACTCGCGATCGGCCTCGCCCTTCAGGCTCAACAGGCCGTCATCGCTGCCCTTGGTCCAGAAGCTGTTGCCCTGGCCATCGCCATACTTCGCGCCCGACGCCGCACGCTCGGAGGTCATGGCGAAGGTACGTTCGCCGATCACTACCGTCGCCGCATCCTCGCCATTGAAGGTCGCGCGCACGTTCAGATCACCACACCGGTACATGGTCTCGCTGCCGGTACCGGCGCCGGTGCTGGCAGCCGGTTCGGGCGCGGCCGGCGGCGCGGCATCAGTGCCGCCCGCAGCGGGTGGCTGTGCCGGCTGGCACGCGGCCAGGACCAACCCGAGGGAGGCTGCCAATAGACTGGGGACTACACGCATGGCTCGACTCCTTGTCGACACTACAGAGATCTTCGACCCTACCACCTGCCGGTGAGCGGGGCCTGAAAGCGGCCTGACCGCGTTCATGCGGCCAGTACCGCCATCGACAGCCGCTGCGCGCCGCTGTCGCCGGAACTGCAGGTCCAGACCCGCAGCAGGCGCAGTTTCAGCTCGCGCTCCTGGCCCTGCCCGCGCACCGACAAGCGCACGTCGCTGGACAACAATGCCAGGCGTCCGCACAGCAGCGTTTCCACCGCGTACGATTGCAGGCTGCTCACCCGCAGGTTCCCGGCCAGCCAGTCGCCCAGCCAGGGCAGATCGAGCATGCGCCCGCCCTGCCCGTCCATCATGAACAAGGCCGGCGATACCAGCGCGGTCAGCGCATCGTGGTCGTCATCCAGCAATGCCTGCCGCAGGCGCTGTTCCAGCGCTGCCAGCTGCCGCTCATGCAGGTCTTCAACGATGTCCCGTTCCATCCACGGATCCTTCCGGCATCGGCCGGCGCCTGCGCAGGCGTTGCGCGATCCACTGCCGCGCGCCCTGCACTACTACATAGAAGACCGGCACGAAGAACACCGCCAGCACGGTCGCACTGACCATGCCGCCGAACACGCCGGTTCCGATCGCCTGCTGGGTTTCCTTCGATGCGCCCTGCGCCAGCATCAGCGGCACCACGCCCAGCGCGAACGCCAGCGAGGTCATCACGATCGGCCGCAGGCGCAGCCGTGCCGCCTCCAGCGCCGCTTCCACCAGGCCCCGGCCCTGCTGCTGCAGCTGGCGTGCGAACTCGACGATGAGGATCGCGTTCTTCGCCGACAGCCCGATCACCGTGATCATGCCGACCTTGAAGAACACGTCGTTGGGCATGCCGCGCAACAACACGGCGGCGACCGCGCCGAGCAGGCCCAGCGGCACCACCAGCATCACCGCCAGCGGAATCGACCAGCTCTCGTACAGCGCCGCCAGCACCAGGAACACCACCAGCATCGACAGCAGCAAAAGCCACGGCGCCTGCGCACCGGATTCGCGCTCCTGCAGCGACTGGCTGGTCCATTGCAGGGCGAAGCCGGACGGCAGCTTCTCCGCCAACCGCTCCATCTCCGCCATCGCCTGGCCGGTCGAAACACCGGATGCCGGTGCGCCAGACAGGTTCAGCGCCGGGAAACCGAGATAGCGTTGCAGCTGCAGCGGCGCCTCGGTCCAGTGCGGGGTCACCAGCTCGGACAACGCCACCATGCCGCCTTCGCTGTTGCGAACGTACAGCTTCAGCACGTCCTCCAGTTCCATCCGGTGGGGTGCATCGGCCTGCAGGATCACCTGCTGCAACCGGCCCTTGTTGGGGAAGTCATTGACGTACTGCGAGCCCATCGCAGCCGACAGCGTGCTGCTGATGTGTTCGAAGCCCACGCCCATCGCCTCGGCCTTGGCCCGGTCGATGTCCAGCCGCACGCTGGTGCCGGCCGGCAGGCCATCGGCATGCACTTCCGATAGCAGCGGGCTGGCCTCGGCCAGCTTCAGCAGCTGCTGCAGGGCGGCGCGCAGTTCGGCCTGGCTCTGCCCGGTACGCGCCTGCAGGGCGAGCGAGAACCCGGACGAACGGCCCAGGCTGTCGATCGCCGGCGGCATCACGCTCATCACCTCGCCCTCGGCAATCGTGGCCATCGCCTTCTGCGCGGCCTCCACTTCGCCGGCTGCGGTGGCCCCTGCACGCTCGCCCCAGTCCTTGAGCATGGTGTAGGTCAGCGCCGCACTCGGACCGGAGCCAGAGAAGCTGTAGCCAAGGATCGACTGGTTGGAGCCGATGCCCGGGCGTGACGCCACATGCCGCTCGTAGGCCTCGACCACGGCCAGCGTGCGCTCGGCCGTGGCTTCGGCAGGCAGCTGGATCGAGGTCATGAAATAGCCCTGGTCTTCTTCCGGCAGGAACGCACCCGGCAACCAGTGCAGTCCCAGCAGCAGCGCCACCACCAGTGCGGCGAACACGCCCATCACCCGCCCACTGCGCTGCAGCACCGAGGCCACGCCACGCTGGTAGCGCCCGGTCATCGTCTCGAAGCCACGATTGAAGGCACCGAACAGCCCGCCACGACCATGGTGTCCATGGCTATTCGGGCGCAGCAGGGTCGCGCACAGCGCCGGCGTCAGGCTCAATGCCAGCAGCGCCGAGAACAGGATCGACACCGCCATCGCCACGGTGAACTGGCGGTAGATCGCGCCCACCGAGCCGCTGGCCAACGCCATCGGAATGAACACGGCGGTCAGCACCAGGGTGATGCCGATCACCGCACCGGTCAGCTCGCGCATCGCCTTGATGGTGGCCTCGCGCGGCGGCAGTCCTTCCTCGGCCATGATCCGTTCCACGCCCTCGACCACCACGATGGCGTCGTCGACGATGATGCCGATCGCCAGCACCATGCCGAACATGGTCAGCACGTTGATCGAGAAGCCCAGTGCCAGCATCACCGCGAAGGTGCCGAGCAGCGCGATCGGTGCGACCAGCGCCGGAATCAGCGTGTAGCGCCAGTTCTGCAGGAACAGGTACATCACCGCGAACACCAGCAGCATGGCCTCCAGCAGCGTCTGCACCACCTTCTGGATCGAGATCTTCACGAACGGTGCGGTGTCGAACGGAATGCTCGACTCCACGCCGCGCGGCAGCAGCGGCGCCAGTTCGGCCATGCGCTCGCGTACCGCCGACGCGGTGCGCACTGCGTTCGCGCCAGGACGCAACTGCACCCCGGCGGCGGTCGCTGGGTGGCCATCCTCACGGGTGCCCCACGCATAGCTCTGCGCGCCCAGTTCGACGCGGGCGACATCGCCCAGCACCACCCGTGAACCGTCTGCCCCGGCGCGCAGCACGATGGCTGCGAACTGCTCCGGCGTGGACAGCTGCCCATCGGCGCTGAGCGGCACGGTGATGCGCTGGCCCGGAACACCCGGCGAATCACCGATGCGTCCCGGCGAGATCTCCAGGTTCTGCTGCTCGATGGCGGTGGCCACGTCGCCCATGGTCAGGCCGTAGCCGGTCAACCGGGTCGGGTCCAGCCAAACGCGCATCGCCTGTTCGGCACCGAACAGCTGCACGCGGCCGACGCCATCGATGCGGCGCAGCTCTTCGATGATGTTGCGCGCCATGAAATCGCCCAGCGCGGCTTCGCTGACGCTGGCATCCGGCGAACGCAGGCCGACCAGCATCAGGAAGCCGGAATCGGCGGCCTCCACGAACAGGCCGTTCTGGCGCACGCTGCGCGGCAGGCGCGGCTCGATCGCCTTGATCCGGTTCTGCACGTCCACCTGCGCCAGCTCCGGGTTGGTACCGGGCTTGAAGGTCGCAGTGATCGACGCTTCGCCGGAGGTGTCCACCGACGATTCAAAGTACAGCAGGTGCTTGACGCTGGACAGCTCGCGCTCGATCAGCCCGACCACCGCATCATTCAGCGTCTGCGGGCTGGCACCCGGGTAGCTGGCATAGATGCTGACACTGGGCGGCGCGACCGCCGGATAGCGCTCCACGGCCAAGCGCGGAATCGCCAGTACGCCGGCCAGGATGATGAAGATCGCCAGCACCCAGGCGAACACCGGGCGATCGATGAAGAAACGTGCCATGTTGGATTTTCCTGGAGGGGCTGGCCCGGGAAAGGCTCAGCCCTTGCTGCCGGCCTGCACCGCGCCGGCGCTGGCGACCGGCACCTGCCAGTCGCGCGCATCGACCACCACGCCTTCCTGCAGGCGTTCCTGGCCCTCGACCACCACCTTTTCGCCCGCCTTCAGACCGGTGCGCACCAGCCACTGGCGATCAACGCTGCCGTCGACCTCCAGCGTGCGGATCACCGCCTTGCCATCGCCACCGATCACCCAGGCATAAGCCTGGCCACCGGCGCTGCGCAGCACGGCCTGCTGCGGCACGGTCAGCGCACTGGCCGGTGCACCCCGCGGCACTTTCGCGCGCACATACATGCCGGGCAGCAGCTGGCGCTGCGGGTTGTCGACCAGGATGCGGAGGATCACATCACCGGTACGCGCATCGACGTTGATGCCGGAGAACAGCATCTGGCCACGCTCGGACAGCGGCTTGCCGGCGGCACCGATGATCGTCACCGGCAGCTCGCCACCACCGGCAGCACTGCGCTGCAGCGATTCCAGCTGGGCCGCCGGCTGGCGCACATCGACGTAGACCTGGTCGATCTGCTGTACCACCGCCATCGGCTCGGCATCGGCCACGCCGACCAGTGCACCTTCGGTCACCAGCGCCTGGTCGATGCGGCCGGCAATCGGCGCGCTGACCGTGGCATAGCGCAGGTCGAGCTGGCGACGGGCCAGGATCGCGCGCGCTTCATTCACCGCGGCACGGGCCTGTTCGTACTCGGCACTGGCATCGTCGCGATGCTGCTGGCTGACGGCCTGTGCCGCGGCCAGTGCATGCAGGCGCTGCGACTGCACGCGACTGCGGCCCAGGGCGGCCTCACTGCGCTGCAGCGCGGCCAGTGCCGAATCGACATCGGCACGGAAGGCCGCCGGATCGATCTGGAACAGGGCCTGGCCGGCGTCTACTTCCGCGCCCTGGTCAAACAGCCGGCGCTGCACGATGCCACCCACCTGCGCTCGGATCTGCGCGGTGCGCACGGCGGCCACGCGGCCAGGCAGTTCGTCGTCACGCTGCACCACCTGCGGGCCGACGGTAACCACGCTCACGCGGGGTGCGGCTTCGGGCGTGGCTTCGGGGGTGGAGCAGGCCGTCATGGCCAGGGCGAGGGCCGCGATCAACGCGACCGGAGTCCTGAAGGTTCTCATTGCTGTGCACAATGCCGCGCGGGCGGCTGATAGGTTCTGAAGAACCCAGTGTGCGTGGCGATGATGGGGTTTCGATGGAGGAACTGTGGAGATACGATGGAGGCAAGCACCTTAAGGCCCCGCCCCTGCATGCATGCCGCCCCTGCCCTCGCCGCCCTCGTCCTGATCGTCGAGGATGAGGCCGAGATCGCCGACATTCTTACCGCCTATCTGGAACGCGAAGGACTGCGTACGCTGCGCGCCGCCGACGGCCACAGCGCACTGGACCTGCATCGCAGCGCCCGCCCCGACCTGGTCCTGCTCGACGTGCAGCTGCCGCGGCTGGATGGCTGGAGCGTGCTGACCCAGCTGCGCCAGCGCGGCGAGACGCCCGTGATCATGCTGACCGCACTGGACCAGGACCTGGACAAGCTGACCGCACTGCGCATGGGCGCTGATGACTACGTGGTCAAACCATTCAATCCGGCCGAAGTGGCGGCGCGCGTGCGCGCCGTGCTGCGGCGTACGTTGCGCGCCTCGCGCGTGGACGCCCCGACCGCGCTGCGGGCGGGCCCGCTGCTGATCGACTCGGCCACCCACGCCGTACACGTGGAAGGCGAAGGCTACAGCCACGAAGTGCTGCTCACGCTCACCGAGTTCAAGCTGCTGCACTGCATGGCGCTGGCGCCGACCCGCATCTTCAGCCGCAGTGAACTGATGCACGAATGCCTGCCGGAAAGCGAGGCGCTGGAGCGCACGGTCGACAGCCATGTCAGCAAGCTGCGCCGCAAGCTGGATGAAGTGGGCATGGTCAATGTGCCGGCCAGCGTGCGTGGCGTCGGCTACCGGTTGATGGCCGACCGCTGATGGCCCGCCTGCGCCGCTCCGGGCTCAGCCGCCACATCATCGTCTCGATGTCGCTGATGGTGATCGGCGTCATCGTGATGATGATCCTGTCATCGTGGCTGCTGTATGCGGTCCTGGTCGAATTCTTCCCCGGCACTACCGAGGAGCCGGAAAGCTGGCTGCCGACCGGCCCTGAACTGGCATGGATGGTCGGCGTGATCCTGACCGGCCTGGCGCTGGCCATCGCCGCCTCGTTCCGTCTTGCCCATCGCATCCTGTCGCCGTTGAATTCACTGGTGGACAGCGTGCGCGCGCTCGCGGGCGGCGACCTCGGTGCTCGTGCCAGCGTCGAGGAAAACTCGCCGGGCGAAGTGGCCACCTTGGTCGAGGACTTCAATGCCATGGCGCGGCGGCTGCAGCACGTGGAGAGCGAGCGTGCGATGTGGCATGCAGCCATCGCCCATGAACTGCGGACGCCGGTGACGATCCTGCGCGGCCGCCTGCAGGGCCTGGCCGAGGGCGTCTTCCAGCCGGACGAATCACAGTTCCGCAGCCTGCTCGCCCAGGTCGAGGGCCTGTCACGACTGATCGAGGATCTGCGCGTGCTGAGCCTGTCCGACAATGCGCGGCTGGACGTGCGCCGCGCACGTACCGACGTGGTGGCCGAAGTGCATTCGGTGATGACCCTGGTCGATCCCCAGTTCCGCGCCGCCGGCTTCGTGCTGGAGCTGGAAACCAGCCGCGAAGAACACAACGCGCACTGCGACCCGACCCGCCTGCGCCAGGCGCTGCTGGCGCTGCTGGAGAACGCGCGCCGCTATGCCAGCCCGGGCAAGGTGCGGATTGCCGTGCATGACACACCGGGCCATGTGCAGGTAGCGATCGAGGATGAGGGCCCGGGCATCGACCCTGAGCTGCACGCCGACATCTTCTCTCCGTTCATGCGTGCCGACGGTTCGCGTTCGCGCCAGGGTGGCGGTAGCGGGCTCGGCCTGGCGGTGGTCAAGGCCATCGCCGACGCGCACGGCGGCCGCGTCTACTGCACGGCGGGCAACGCTGGTGGCAGCCGTTTCGTTATCGAGCTGCCGCGCCAATAGCCGGCGTGGCTGCCTGTTCCCGCAGACGGGCACCGAGCGCAGCGAGGTTGGCGTCGATCGCATCCATTTCGTTGCGCTGCTTCTCCGGCAGCTGCTGACGCAGCTGTACGCGCAGCGCCTGCCAGGCCGGCACCGCCTGTGCGCTGGCGGTGGCAACCGCTTCGGCCAGCACCGCCTGCTCATCGGCCAGCGGCAACCCGTAGCCGTCGTCCGCCAGCAGCGTACCCGGGCGCAGCCATTGCCCACCCTGCTCCAGCAACTGGCGCAGGCCCCGGGTCTCGGCACTGTCCGGTGCGGCCAGCAGGCGCCGTTTCAGCATATCGCGCGCGCGCAGCTCGGCGCGGCGTTGCGCAGCCTGTTCCAGCAGCAGCAGGCCGGCGCTTGCGCGCAGGTCGCCCTGCAGCAACCACAGCGCACGCTGCTGTGCGGGCAGCTTCAACCAGCCGCGTACGTCGCGTGCGGGCAATGCCAGCTGGGCTGCCGCCACGCCGAACAACTGCTGGTAGTGATCGCGTGCCGAGGCGAAGTAGTAACCCTGCGCCTGTGCCGAATCGCGATCAGCCAGCACCTGCTCATCCAGTACCTGCAGCCGCGACAGCCGACGCTTCAAACCACGCGGACTCAGCTGGGCCAGCCCGGCCTCCCCCAGCCGAGGCACACCCGCCTGCAGCAGCTTGGCGGTTTCCACCGCGCAGTTGTTGCTGACGAAGTAATAGCGCCCGTCATAGCTCCAGTGCACCTGCGCAGTGCGCTCGAGCAGGCTGGCGATCTCGCCGGGCGACAACTGCAACGGCAGCGACTGCAACCCGCGCAGTTCCACCTTGGTGTACTCGTCCACTACCTGCTGCAGCGGCAGCACGAACAGTCGCGACGGGTAGCCACCGGTAAGGCCACGCCAGTTGGAAATCTGCACGTCACCAACGAAGGCACGGAACGAAAGCACACGGTGGTATTCCAGGTCCAGGCGACAGTCCGGCCCCGGCGCACGGCCCGGCCGGCAGATCACCAGCCGGAGCATGCTGTGGCCCCAGCGGCTCATCGGCTGCGCGCTGCCTTCGGCAAACAGGTAATCCACCGCGTAGACACGTGCCGGGTCGAGGTGCAGCAACGACGCCGCGCCCTCTTCCGATTCAGCCTGCAGCAAGGGCAGCGTGGTCGCGCAGTGCGACTGCGGCAGCGATGGCGGGGTTCCGAAATGGGCCTGATACCACTGCGCCAGTGCCGGGCGCCGGCAGGCAAACTCGCTGTCGAGCACGAAATGCTCGGCGTTCACTGCCAGGTACTCGGCCGGATCTTTCAGTTCATAGGCATCCGGACTGCGGTCACGGAAGTCGTTGTCGCCACGGCCGAGATGCCAGGGCTTGCGCTGCCACCCGGCCAGATCACGCCAGCGCACACTGCGCGACCAGTTCGCCCCCGTACGGTCCGCAACATGGGTCAGTTCGTGTACCAGCGCGCTGCGTCGCGCACGCCGGGCGCCGGGCATGCTGTCATCCAGCAGATCGCGGCGCAACGTGATGCGGCCGGCGAAGGCGCGGCCATGCACCTCGGCGGGAAGGCCATCACTCCAGCGCACCTGCACCTGCGCCGGCAGGGCGCGCAGCAGGCCATCTGGCAACAATGACTGCACGTCGGCCAGGGTCTGCGTCGCTACCTGCTGCTGTGCAGGGCTCAACCCCGCAGGATCGAGCTGCAGGCGATCAGCCGCGTGCGCGGCATGAGCGATCAGCAGTAGAGCCACGCCGTGCGTGGCTGCGTTCCGTGCAGATGTCATGGCGTTGCCGGCCGGCGGCCGGCACTACCCGAAGGCGGGATCAACGCGCCAGCAGCGCGCGGGCCAGTTCCAGGTCGCTCTGTTGCTGCGCGGCAGTGCTCTGCTCACGCAGGTGGACCAGCGCGGCTTGCAGGCGGGCACCACGGATCTGGCCATCGCTTGCGACGAACGCAGCGGCATCGTCGCGTGCAGCCAGTACCACCTTGTCATCGCCCGAGCTGCTGCCCGAGGAACCGGAGGAAGCACCCGTGGCCGAACCGGCCGACGTGCCGGCGAAGCTGGAAGCGAAGCCGGCCAGCGGCAGGGACAGCAGGGCGAGCAGCAGAAGCGGACGGGTCATCGGTTCGAAGCCGGTTGTTAGGAAGCGTGGAGCGTAACGGGTGCGTGAAGGATTTGCCCGGCTCAAACGTCGAACAGCTTGCCGGGATTCAGCCGCGCTTGGGGATCGAACGCGCGTTTGACCGCCTTCATCAGGGCGATCTCGGCCGGGCCGCGGGTGCTGTCCAGGTAGCCCTTCTTGACCAGACCGATGCCGTGCTCGGCCGAGATGCTGCCGTCGAAGCGGGCCAGCACCTGCGCCAGCAGCTTGGTTACGTGCTCGCATTGCGCCACGAAATCAGCGTCACTGGTGTCGTCCGGCTTGAGCACGTTGATGTGCAGATTGCCGTCGCCGATGTGGCCGAACCACACCACATCGAAATGCGGGTAGGCCTGCCCGATCAGCGCCTGGGTCTCGGCCAGGAACGCCGGCATCGACGAGATCCGCACCGAAACATCGTTCTTGTAGGGCTTGTAACGGGCAAGCGACTCAGTGATGCCTTCGCGCAGGCGCCACAGCTGCGCGGCCTGCGCGTCGCTGGCACTGATCACGCCATCGCTGACCCAGCCATTGCCCATGCAGTCCTCGAACGCGGCCATCGCAGCCGCTTCCTGGGCCTCGTCGCCGGCCGCGAACTCGGTCACCACGTAATACGGG
Source organism: Stenotrophomonas sp. INTA L402-1 (assembly GCF_059295135.1). Lineage (NCBI taxonomy): Bacteria > Pseudomonadati > Pseudomonadota > Gammaproteobacteria > Lysobacterales > Lysobacteraceae > Stenotrophomonas > Stenotrophomonas sp. INTA L402-1. The sequence goes on along the minus strand of NZ_JCAFWP010000001.1, from coordinate 47,401 downwards.
TGCACTTCGTCGAACGGCGCCTGCGCGCCATGCGCCAGCACGTGCTCCAGCGCCCGGTCGGTGAAGAATTCGAAGGCCTGCAGCTGCAGGCGCGCGCGGAACGCGGCGAATACCTGCATCAGCACCTCGAAGCTGGGTACGGCCAGCAGCATCACATTGCTGGCCGGCGGCGGATCGGTCAATTTCACCGTGGCTTCGACGATCACGCCCAGCGTGCCCTCCGAGCCGATCAGCAGCTGGCGGAAGTCGTAGCCGCTGGAGTTCTTGATCAGGCCCTTGTTGAGCTCCAGCAACTCGCCATCAGCCGTGACCACTTTCAGCCCGGCGATCCACTCGCGGGTGTTGCCGTAGCGGATCACGCGGATGCCACCGGCATTGGTAGCGATGTTGCCGCCGATCGAGCAGGACCCGCGCGCAGCGAAATCCACCGGGTAGATCAGGCCGTGGTCCAGCGCGGCGTTGTGCACGGCCTCCAGTGGCATGCCGGCCTGCACCACCAGGGTGCGATCGACCGCGTCGTAGGCCAGCGCCTTGTTCATCCGTTCCAGGCTGAGCACCAGCTCGCCGTTGGCGGCCACCGCGCCACCCGAGAGGCCGGTGCGGCCACCGGACGGCACCACGGCCACGCCCTCGCCTGCACTCCAACGCATCACCGCCTGCACTTCCTCGACCGTGGCCGGCAGTGCGATCGCCAGCGGCGCCGGCGTCCAGCGCCGGGTCCAGTCGCGCCCGTAATGCTCCAGGTCGGCCGGGTCGGTCTTCAGCTTCAGGCCGGGACAGGCCTGCTGCAGCGAGGCAATGCGGGAATCGGTCATGACAGTCCAGCGCGGTGCGTGAAGAACGGGCAAGCGTGCCAGCGGCACGCGCCAGCGTCCAGCCCCGCAGCCGTGCAGATAGCTACGGATGCAACCAATTGCGCACTGCACCATGGTCGCTGCGATCTGGCATAGTGGTCAGCCCCTGTCCCACTGGCCGTGTCGCCCCATGTCGCCGAAGAAGACCTCGTTCCCGAAGCAGGATATCCGCGTGCTGTTGCTGGAGGGGGTCAGCCAGACCGCCGTGGAGGTATTCAGCGCCGCCGGCTACAGCCAGATCGAAGCGCACACCAAGGCGCTGCCCGAGGACGAACTGAAGGCGCGCATCGCCGAGGCGCACATCGTCGGCATCCGTTCGCGCACCCAGCTCAGCGCCGAAGTGCTGGCCGAGGCCAAGCGCCTGATCGCGGTGGGCTGCTTCTGCATCGGCACCAACCAGGTCGACCTGGACGCGGCCGAGCTGGCCGGCATCCCGGTGTTCAACGCGCCCTACTCCAACACCCGCAGCGTGGCCGAGCTGGTCATCGCCGAAGCGATCATGCTGACCCGTGGCATTCCGCAGAAGAACGCTGAATGCCATCGCGGCGGCTGGTCGAAGTCGGCCAGCGGCAGCCATGAAGTGCGCGGCAAGACGCTGGGCATCATCGGTTACGGCCACATCGGCACCCAGGTCGGCGTGCTGGCCGAATCGCTGGGCATGCAGGTGATCTTCCACGACGTGGAAACCAAGCTGGCACTGGGCAATGCCCGTGCAGCGGCCAGCCTGGACGACCTGCTGGCACGCGCCGACATCGTCACCCTGCACGTGCCGGAGACCCCGTCCACGCAGTGGATGATCGGCAGCACCGAGCTGGCGAAGATGCGCAAGGGCGCGCACCTGATCAACGCCGCACGCGGTACCGTGGTCGACATCGATGCGCTGGACGCGGCACTGGCCAGCGGCCACGTCGGCGGCGCCGCGCTGGACGTGTTCCCGGTCGAACCGAAGGGCAATGGCGATATCTTCGAATCGCCGCTGACCCGCCACGACAACGTGATCCTGACCCCGCACGTGGGCGGCAGCACGCTGGAGGCGCAGGACAACATCGGCGTTGAAGTGGCCGCCAAGCTGGTGCGCTACAGCGACAACGGCAGCACCCTGTCGGCGGTCAATTTCCCGGAAGTGACCCTGCCCGAGCACGCCGACAGCCTGCGCCTGCTGCACATCCACCAGAACGTGCCGGGCGTGCTGTCCAAGGTCAACGAGATCTTCTCGCGCCACAACGTCAACATCGACGGCCAGTTCCTGCGCACCGACCCGAAGGTGGGCTACGTGGTGATCGACATCACCGCCAGCGAGGAACAAGCCGCCGCCGTGCGCGACGAGCTGGCCGCGATTCCGGGCACGCTGCGCACGCGCATCCTGTACTGAAAAAAAGGGGACGGAGGGGATTAAGTCGTTTATGCCGCATGTGCCGCAAACGACTTAATCCCCTCCGTCCCCTTTTTCTTCAACGCGCCAACCACCGGCGCGCCATGCGCTGCATGGATTCGTCCGATTCCGGATCGGCCGCGACCTCGGTCACCTGCCGCCAGGCCAGGTCGAGTGACTCCTCGCTGAGCACGAAGGCCTCGCCACCCAGCGCCCGGATCACGAAACGCACGTCGTAGTGCCAGTGCCCTGGCACGTCCTTGCGCTCCGGAATCCAGTGCTTGTCCAGATCGAAGATGGCCGGGTCTTCCAACACCAGGCCGCTCAGGCCCGACTCCTCCTCGGCTTCCTTCAGCGCCACCTGGGCCAGGTCGCGGTCGCCGTCGGCGTGGCCGCCCAGCTGCAGCCAGCGCTGCAGCTTGCGGTGATGGGTCAGCAGCAGGCGCTGGCCGTCGGCACTGACCAGCCAGCAGCTGGCGGTGAAGTGGCCGGCCAGCCGCTCGCGCCGGAACGGATCTTCCGGATCGTCCAACAATGTGCCGAATTCGGCAGCCAATGCGTCGTGGGCGGGCTCGCGGCGGGCATAGTCCCGCAGCAGACCACGCAGGCGATCGTCAAGCACGGCAAGGGTTTCGGCGGTCTGGCTCATGAATGGGCGGCGTTTGGAAAAATACTGCTCATTATCGCCGTTCATTGTTGCGATTGCGCTTGTGCGTTGGCTTCAGCTTTGGCTAAGGTACAGCGGGCCGTTCGCGCGGCCTTCACCATTCCAGGGTTGCCGGCAACGTATCGGCGGCCCACCCAATCCGATCACTAGGAAGTACTGCATGCTGAAAGCTCTGTTGAGGGTCAAGCCGGTTGAACCGGCCGGGCACGTCGATGCTGGCGAACCCATCGAAGGCAGCCTGGACGGCGAAGCCACGTTGAAACGGACCCTCACGGCTAAACACCTCATCCTGCTTGGCGTGGGTGCGGTGATCGGCGCAGGCATCTTCGTGTTGACCGGCCAGGCTGCGGCCAACCACGCTGGCCCGGCAGTGATGCTGTCGTTCGTCATCGCCGGTTTCGCCTGCGCCCTGGCGGGGCTGTGCTACGCCGAATTCGCGGCGATGATGCCGGTCTCCGGCAGCGCCTACTCCTACTCCTACGCCACCCTCGGCGAGGGCATGGCCTGGTTCATCGGCTGGTGCCTGGTGCTGGAATACCTGTTTGCCTCGGCCTCGGTCGCGGTGGGCTGGTCGGCATACCTGATCAGCTTCATCACCACCACGCTGCACATGCCGTTCCCGGATGCCCTGAGCGCGGCCCCGATTGCCTGGACCGGCAGCGAGTTCATCGCCTCGGGCAAGCTGTTCAACCTGCCGGCAGTACTGATCGTGGCGGCGGTGTCCGGCCTGCTGTACGTGGGCGTGACCCAATCGGCCTTCGTCAACGCGATCATCGTGGCAATCAAGGTCACCGTCATCTGCCTGTTCATCGGCATCGGCGCGGCTCACATCGACCCGGCCAACTGGCAGCCGTTCATCCCGGAAAACACCGGCGTGGCGGGTGAGTTCGGCTGGAGCGGCGTGTTCCGTGCGGCCACCATCGTGTTCTTCGCCTACATCGGCTTCGATGCGGTCTCCACCGCCGCCGGTGAAACCAAGGACCCGCAGCGCAACATGCCGATCGGCCTGCTCGGCTCGCTGGCCGTGTGCACCATTGTCTACATCATCGTCTGTGCCGTGCTGACCGGCATGATGCCGTACCACCTGCTGGGCACCGACAAGCCGGTGGCCACCGCGCTGGAACCCTACCCGACCCTGTCGTGGCTGAAGACCCTGGTCGAGATCGGCGCCATCGCCGGCCTATCCTCGGTGGTGCTGGTGATGATGATGGGCCAGACCCGCATCGCCTACACCATCTCCCGCGACGGCCTGCTGCCGAAGTTCTTCGGCAGGGTCCACGCCCGCTTCCGCACCCCGTACGTCGCCACCATCGTGGTCGGCGTGATCGCCGCGGCACTGGCCGGCCTGGTACCGCTGAACGTGCTGGGCGAACTGGTCTCGATGGGCACCCTGCTGGCCTTCGCCACGGTCTGCATCGGCGTGCTGGTGCTGCGCTATACCAAGCCGGAGATCCACCGCCCGTTCCGCGTGCCGGCGGTCTGGATCATCTGCCCCCTCGGCGCAGCCACCTGCCTGTTCCTGTTCTGGCAGGCGTTCGTGGTGCACTGGCACCTGTTCGTTGGCTGGACCCTGCTCGGCCTGCTGATCTACCTGGGCTACGGCATCCGCAACAGCAAGCTGGCCAAGTCGCCCTGATCCGCCTACGGGCCGGCCTCGCGCCGGCCCGTCCGTTTTCCCCGCGCGCCGGTCATGGCGCGCTTCGACAAGACCACCACACATGTTCAAGCAACTGTGGGCCACCAAGCACCCGCATGCCGCCCATGAAGACGCCAACGGCCTGAGCCTGCGCCGCCACCTCGGCCCCTGGGGGCTGACTGCCCTGGGTATCGGCGCGGTGATCGGCGGCGGCATCTTCGTGATCACCGGCCAGGCCGCCGCCAACCACGCCGGCCCGGCCATCATGCTGTCCTTCGTACTGGCCGCCATCTGTTGCGCCTTCTGCGCACTGGCCTATGCCGAGTTCGCCTCGATGGTGCCGGTCTCCGGCAGCGCCTACACCTATACCTACGCCACCTTCGGCGAGCTCTCCGCCTGGTTCATCGGCTGGATGCTGGTGCTCGAGTACGGCGTCTCCGCCTCGGCGGTCGCGGTCAGCTGGACCGGCTATTTCCTCAGCCTGCTCAGCCAGTTCGACATCCATCTACCGGCGGCGCTGGTCAGTGCCCCACTCGATGCACAGCTGCGCCCGACCGGCGCGATCGCCAACCTGCCCGCCGCCGCACTGGTGCTGCTGCTGACCTGGCTGTGCTACGTCGGCATCAGCAAGTCCTCGGCGATGAACATGGCGATGGTCGTGCTCAAGACCGGCCTGATCGTGCTGGTCATCGTGGTCGGCTGGAAGTACGTGGACACCAGCAACTGGACCCCGTTCATTCCGGCCAACGAAGGCCCCGGCAAGTACGGCATGGAAGGCGTGCTGCGCGGTGCGGCGATGGTGTTCTTCGCCTACATCGGCTTCGAGGCGGTGTCGGTGGCGGCGCAGGAATCGAAGAATCCACAGCGCGACATGCCGTTCGGCATGATGCTGTCGCTGGTGATCTGCACCGTGCTGTACATCGCGATGGCCGCAGTGATGACCGGCCTGGTGCCGTTCCAGCTGCTGGGCACCGACGAGCCGGTGGTGACCGCGGTGGCCGCGCATCCGCAGCTGGGCTGGTTGCGCTGGGTGGTCGAGGTCGGCGCACTGGTCGGCCTGTCCTCGGTGGTGCTGGTGATGATCATCGGCCAGCCGCGCATCTTCATGATCATGGGCCGCGACGGCCTGCTGCCGCCGGTGTTCACCAAGATCCACCCGAAGTACCGCACCCCGCACATCAACACCGTGATCACCGGCATCGGCATCGCCCTGCTGGCGGCGCTGTTCCCGCTGGACATCCTGGGCGAGCTGACCTCGATGGGCACCCTGATCGCATTCGCGGCGGTGTGCGCGGGCGTGCTGATCCTGCGCCGCACCCAGCCGGACCTGCCGCGTCCGTTCCGCATGCCGATGGCGTGGCTGATCTGCAGCCTGGGCGTGTTGAGCTGCCTTGCCCTGCTGTCGGCGATGACGATGCACAACTGGATGCTGATGGGGGTGTGGACGTTCGTCGGCTTCGTGATCTATTTCTGCTACGGCTTCAGGCACAGCCGGCTGCGGGGTAAGTAAAGGGATTGCAGGGCCTGCGGCCCTGCACCCGCCTTTGAAGCCGGAGCAACGGCAATAGCTGGGCTGAGGGGTTTGGCGGGGAGGCATGACAGTCTCCCGGCGCGTCCGGTGGATCCACGCCATGCGTGGATGAAACGTTCCCGGAAACGAATGTATCGGAACGAATCTGTTGTAGAGCGGAGCCATGCTCCGCTCCGAGCAAGCGCAGCGAAGCGACCCGCTTTTCGCTTTTCCTTCTTCACTCCGTGGCTGGCCGCACGGAACCTGTCCGTGGCCGGTTGGGTGGGCTGCGCAGGGGTGTCCGCGGCATGGATGCCGCGGCCAACTCCCGGGGGTCACTTCATGGACGGGTTCACGGCGTCCCCTGCGCAGCCCACCCAACCGGCCAACCCGCGAAATCTGCTTCTGACGCCAGCCACGAGGGGCTCAGCCGTTGGCCGAATCCAGTAAAATCGCCGGCATGAACGCCCTCACCTTCCCGTACGACACCGCGCGCCTGAGCGAACTGGCCCAGCTGCTGATCGACAACGTCCGCGAACTGGCCCACGCCGGCTGGACCCCGGCCACCAGCAGCAACTTCTCCCACCGCCTGGACGACCGCCACGCCGCGATCACCGTCTCCGGCAAGGACAAGGGCCGCCTGATCGAGGACGACATCATGGTGGTGGACTTCGACGGCCAGGCCGTCGGCCGTCCGCTACGCCCGTCTGCCGAGACGCTGCTGCACACCCAGCTGTATCGTCGCTTCCCGGAGATCGGCTGCGTGCTGCACACCCACTCGCCGGTGCAGACCATCGCCTCGCGCCTGTACGCGCCTCAGGGCCACATCCGCCTGGAAGGCTACGAGCTGCTGAAGGCTTTCGCCGGCAACAGCACCCACGAGATGGCCATCGACGTGCCGGTGTTCGCCAACACCCAGGACATGAACGTGCTTTCGAAGCAGGTCGATGACCTGCTCGATACGCAGCCCCTGTGGGGCTACCTGATCGACGGCCACGGCCTGTATGCCTGGGGCCGCGACATGGCCGAGGCACGCCGCCACCTGGAAGCCTTCGAATTCCTGTTCCACTGCGAACTGGAACTGCGCAAATTGCGCGGCTGAACCGGCGCGCAGATGCAGATGCCGATCCGGAATCTGCACCCCGTGCCCACCCTGCTACCCTGTCTTCCCCCCGAGACGTTCAAGCCGCCGCCATGAGCCGACTGCGCATCTACGACGACACCCGCCCCGAATCGCCGCTGCTGGACACCCAGGACGGCGCGGTCATCACTGCCGAGCTGCAGAAGATCGGCGTCACCTTCGAGCGCTGGCAGGCCAGCGCACCGGTTGCGCCCGGCGCCAGCCAGGATGAAGTGTTCGCCGCTTACCGCGCCGACATCGACCGCCTGGTTGCCGAGCGCGGCTTCAAGAGCGTGGACGTGGCCTCGATCGCCCCGGACAACCCGAACCGCGCCGAGCTGCGCAGGAAGTTCCTCGACGAACACTTCCACAAGGAAGACGAGGTGCGCTTCTTCGTCGCAGGCTCCGGCCTGTTCACACTGCACGTGGGTGACAAGGTCTATGAGATCGAGTGCGTGAAGGACGACCTGATCGCCGTGCCCGACGGCACCACCCACTGGTTCGACATGGGCGATGAGCCCAGCTTCGTGGCGATCCGCTTCTTCACCGAGCCGGACGGCTGGGTCGGGCACTTCACCGGCACCGACATCGCGCAGAAATTCCCCCGTTACGTACCTACCCAGGCATCCTGATCCATGCAGCCCCGCGTCATCCTGACCGATATCGAAGGCACCACCAGCAGCATCTCGTTCGTCAAGAACGTGCTGTTCCCCTATGCCCGCAAGGCGCTGCCCGCGTTCGTCGCCGAGCACGGCCAGCAGCCGGAAGTCCGCCGTTGGCTGGATGCGGTGGCCACCGAGATCGGCGGCGCCTGCCAGGACAGCCTGGTGGCCGAAACGTTGCAGGGCTGGATCGACCAGGACCGCAAGCACACCGCACTGAAGGCGCTGCAGGGCCTGATCTGGGACGAAGGCTACCGCCGCGGCGACTACACCGCGCACTTCTACCCGGAAGTGGCGCCGGTGCTGAAGGGCTGGCACGCCTCCGGCCTGCCGCTGTACGTGTACTCCTCCGGCTCGGTGCCGGCGCAGAAGCTGTTCTTCGGCTTCAGCGATGCCGGTGACCTCAGCCCGCTGGTATCGGGCTGGTTCGACACCGAGATTGGCGGCAAGCGCGAGGCCGACAGCTACCGCCGCATCGTGCAGGCCATTGGCGTGCCGGCCGGCGAGATCCTGTTCCTGTCGGATGTGGTGGAAGAACTGGATGCTGCCCGCGAAGCCGGCCTGCAGACCCGCCTGATTGATCGCCTGGATGACTACCCGCTGCCGCGCACCGGCCAGGCCGCCAACGGCCACGAGCGCGTCGAGAATTTCCAGCAGATCCAGCTGTAAGCAAGAAAAAGGGGACGGAGGGGATTAAGTCGTTTGTGGCACACATGGGCCACAAACGACTTAATCCCCTCCGTCCCCTTTTTTGCTCAACGATCGTTGAGGGTCTTCACCTTCAGCGCTTCGCGCAGGGTAACCAGATCCACCGGACCGCGCACCGCGATATCGCGGGTTTCGCCCGGCAGCAGGTCCAGCAGGTTGTCTTCGACCTGCACATCCAGCGCGCCGAAATCGATCCACGTCGCGCGCACATACGCCGCGCTTTCCAGCCGCAGGCGATAGTGGTGGCCCTCGATGCTCAAGGCAGCCTTCAGCTTCTGTCGGGGCAATACCTGGTCCTTCGCCTCGACGAAACCAACCACCTGGCGGGCACTCACCGCCCCGTTCTGCAGCAGTTCGAACACGGCCACCGTGCGCTTTGGATCGGCACCGGCCAACAAGTCGGCATCGCGGAAATCACCGATCGAGGTCACACCCGACGCCGCCAGCGTCACCGCTTCCTCGCGACGGCGCAGCACCTTCCCTTCCACGTCCATCACCCGCAGCCGCCAGCGTGCATCCAGTGCGGCACCGTCGTTGATCAGGCGCACCCGCGTGCTCCCCTCGTCGCGCAGCGCGGCCACCGTCACTGGCGCGAAGAAGCGCCGCGCGGCGAAGTGCAGCGCCTTCCAGCGGCCGAAGTAATCCACGCTGGACCACGAGGCGCCCGGCCAGACATCGTTGAGCTGCCAGTACAGCGAACCCATCGTGTATGGCCGCGAGGCGCGATGATGCAGCGCCGCCAGTGCGATGCCATCGGCCTGCATCACCTGGCTGAGGTAGACGAAGTCCTCGAAGTCCTTCGGCGTGCCGTAGCCCAGTTCGATGTAGTGCAGCAGGCGGCTGTTGCCCTCGCCGGCCATGAATTTCTGGTGCGCGCGGATCACCGGGCTGTCGATGCGCTGCTCGGCGCGGGTGGCGATCTGGTCCACCGTCGCCACCGACGGCCACGCCTGCAGCCCGTACTCGGACATGAAGCGCGGGGTCTCGCGCAGGTAGGCCTGCACCGGCAACGCCGGATTGCCCCATACCTGCCAGTAGTGCTTGTCGCCACGCGTTGAATCGTTGGCCTTCTCGTCAAGGTCGTTGCTGGGCGAGCTGGACCAGTACGGCACGCCCAGCCCTTCCTCGCCCACTACCTGGCGCAGGTCGTTGCCGAACAGGTCGACGTAGCCCTGCCAGACCCTCGCTGCAAATGCCGGGTCAGCCGCCTTCAGGTCGCGGCCGTGGCCCCAGTCCTTCCAGGCGGTCTCTTCCTCGTTGTTGCCACACCACAGCACGATGCTGGGGTGATGGCGCAGGCGGCGTACGTTGTCGCGCGCCTCGGCCACCACGCTGGCGCGGAACGCCTGATCGTAGCCCGGCTGCATGCCACCACCGAACATGAAGTCCTGCCAGACCAGCAGGCCCAGCTCATCGGCGATGTCGAAGAACGCATCGTCCTCGTAGTAGCCGCCGCCCCAGTTGCGCAGCATGTTCATGTTGGCGTCGCGCGCGGCGGTCAGCACCTGGCGCAGGCGTGCGGCATCGACCCGTGCGGGGAAGGCATCGAACGGAATGACGTTGGCGCCCTTGGCGAAGATCTCCACGCCGTTGATGACGAAAGCAAAGCCCTGCCCGCCCTTACCGTCTTCCTCGCGACGCAGTTCGACCGTGCGCAGGCCGATGCGCTGCTCGCGGGCCAGCGTTGTATCTGCGCCACCGTCCAGGCGAGCCTGCACGGTGTAGCGGTCCTGTGCACCGTGGCCGACCGGCCACCAACGCTTCGGTTCCGCCAGTTCAATCGGTAGTTCAACACTGTTCTGGCCGGGCTTCAGCAGAACCGTGCGCTGCTTCTGGGCCACGCTGCGGCCTTCCGGATCATGTACATACACATTGACCACGGCCGAACCCGCCGCAGCACCCTGCTCCACCTGCAGCAGCACTGCCAGCTTCGCCTGCTCCGCGTTCAATGCATCGGTGCGCACCGCCAGATCTGTCAGCCGGTGCGCATCCCAGGCCTGCAGATCGACGCCGCGCCAGACCCCGGCAGTGACATAGCGCGGGCCCCAGTCCCAACCGAAGTGGTAGGCCGGCTTGCGCGCGAAGTTGCCGACCATCGCGTCCTTCGGTTCATCGCCATACGGCGACGGGTAATTGCCGGCGATCTTGTGCGGCATCGCCTGCACGCCCGGCAGCAGGGTCCGAATCGGCGAGCGGAACACGATCTGCAGTTCATTGCCTTTCGCCCGCAGACGCCCTTCCACGCGCGCGGTCCAGGTACGGTGCGCATTGTCTGCACGCAGCAGCGGCTTGCCGTTGAGACTGACTTCGGCGTAGGTGTCCAGCCCATCGAAGCGCAGCTCGGCATTGGGCTTGGCCAGCGTCGCCGCATCCACGTCGAAGCGGGCGCGGTACTCCCAATCAGCCAGGCCGATCCATTGCAGCTCGGCCTCAGGCGCACCGACGTACGGATCGCGGATCAGCCCATGCGCCAGCAGGTCGGTGTGCACGCTGCCCGGCACCTTCGCCGCCCGCCATTGCTGCAGGCCTGGGTGGGCTGCACCCTCGGCGTCGCCGGGCAGCATGCGGAACTCCCACTGTGCCTGCAGAGGCGCCGCAGTTGCCGGGAAAGCGGACGCTGCGATCAGCAGCAGGAGCAGACGGACAACGAGGGAAATGCGATGCACGTGGCGCTCCTGTTTTTCCGCCGGGCGTGACCCAGCGCTACCGATTTCGGATAGCCAGGCATGGCCTGGCACTACTGCATTCGAACGATCTTCAACGCACGACGTTCAACACTTCGTAGCACGCGCCCATGGTGTGGTAATCCACCTTGCCGGCAGGGCTTTTTTCGTCGCTGTACTTGCGGTTGTCGGCATCGAGAATGCGGAACCATGCACCGTACTGGTGGTCGACGAAGTGCTCCCACGAATACGCCCAGATGCGTTCGTACCACTGCCAGTAGCGGTCATCGCCGGTACGCTTGGCCATCAGCGCGGCGGTCGCCAGCGTTTCGGCCTGCACCCAGAAATACTTGTCGTCGTCGCAGACGAAGCTGTCGCCGCCGATCGGGGCGCCGTCCATACCGGGCTGCCGGCGCGATTCCGGTGCGAAGCCGTAGTACAGGCCACCACGGGTGTCGTCCCAACTGCGTGCGACGGCGACGTCGAACAGATGCTGCGCGGTCGGCACCAGCCAGTCGGCCTGCACGTGGCGATCGAGGATCAGCAGCAGTTTGGCCCACTCGGTCTGATGCCCCGGCTGGAAGCCCCACGGGCGGAACAGGTGCTTGGGATCGTCCAGGTTGTAGTCCCAGTCGATTTCCCAGTTCACATCGTAATGTTCCCAGACCAGGCCACCGGCCTTGGCGGCCTGGCGGCGGGTCATGTTGTCGGCCAGCTGCAGCGCGCGCTCGACATAGCGCTGCTCGCCACTGGCCTCGAACGCGGCCAGCATCGCCTCGCACATGTGCATGTTGGCGTTCTGGCCGCGGTAGCCGGTGAAGTTCCACTGGCCGTCAGCCTCGTCCTTGTACAGGCCGTGCTGCGGCTCCCAGAAGCGCGCTTCCAGCAGCTGCCAGGTCTCGTCCATCCAGTCGCGCGCCTGCTCGATGCCGGCCTTCAGCGCGCAACTGTAGGCCAGCAGCACGAAGGCCACGCCGTAGCAGTGGTTCATATCGTCCTCGACCTTGCCGTCGCGCAGGGTCCAGGCATAGCCGCCGGTGGCCGGGTTGCGGTGCACCTCGCGCAGATAGCGCACGCCGTGCTCGACAGCCTCCCGGTATTCGGCGTTGCCGAATTCGCGGTAGGCCATCGCATAGTTGAAGACGAAGCGGGTGCTGCTCACCAGGTGGCGGTGGCTGGCATCGTAGATGCTGCCGTCATCGCGGAAGTAATGGAAGAAGCCGCCGTCCGGATCGATGCAGCGCGGGTGGTAGAACGCCATCGTGTCGGCGATGTGCGCGCGCAGGAACGCGGGCGAACGGAAATCGGGCGAGGTGCTCATGCGGTAATGTCCTGGGCCTGCAGCAGCTGCTGCACTTCATCGAGCGAGGGCATCGCGGCGAACGCGCCCTTGCGGGTAACAGCCAGCGCACCCACGGCGGCACCGAAGCGCAGCGTGGCGGTGATCGCCTCCGGGTCCTGGCAGAACGCGGCGAAACCAGCACCCGCCCCACCCCGCTCCAGCAGGCCCACCAGCACGCCACCGACGAAGGCATCGCCGGCGGCCGTGGTGTCGACCGTGGCCACGCGGAAACTGGTCACCGTGCCGTGGTTGTCGCGGGTGTACCACTGCAGCGTGGCCGCGCCATCGGTGACGATCACCCAGCGCGCCTGCGCGGCCAGCAGGCGCCGCAGCACCACCGCCTCGCCATCGGCGCCCAGCGGTGCGGCCAGGTAATCCAGTTCCTCGCGCGACAGCTTGACCAGGTCGGCGCGCTCCAGCGCCTGCCACAGGCGCGGCGTCGGATCGACGTCGACGGGCCACAGTGCCGGGCGCAGATTCAGATCGAGGCTGACCACCGCACCGGCCGCGCGCGCACGATCCATGCCGGCGAAGGTCGCCTCGGCGATGGCCGGCTCGGTCAGGCTGTTGGAACAGACGTGGAAGCACTGCGCGCTGTCGAGGCACTCCGCCTGGAAGTCACTGTCACGGAACAGCAGGTCAGCCGCCGGCGGGCGGTAGAAACTGAAGCTGCGCTCGCCACTGGCATCCAGCGCGACGAAGGCCAGCGCAGTCTTGGCGGCGTCGGTGCGCACGATGTAATCCGTGCCCACGCCGTGCTCGACCAGACTGTCGGCCAGGAAGTCACCGAACATGTCGCGGCCAAGCATGCCGACGAACTGGGTCTTCGCCCCCAGCCGCGCAGCCGCCACCGCGACGTTGGCCGGCGCACCGCCAGCGTACTGCAGGAACGCGCGCGGGGTATCGGCCGAGGCCGGCGGCTGCGCTAGTAGATCGATCAAAATTTCGCCGAAGCAGACAATGGCACCCATTTCCGACTCAGCCTCCCTGCGTTGCGGAAGCCGGCGGGCGCGAACCCACCAGACCGTAGAAGATGATGTAGACGTAGCAGACCATCGGCAGCACGAAGCTGAGGTGCAGACCGATGCGGTCGGCCAGCATGCCCTGCAGCAGCGGGATGATCGCGCCGCCGACAATGGCCATGATCAACAGGCTGGACGCCTTGTTGGTCAGCGGGCCCAGGCGTTCGATGGCCAGCGAGAAGATGGTCGGGAACATGATGGAATTGAACAGACCGGTCGCCACGATGCCGTACAGCGCGACCTTGCCACCCGACGCCAGCGTGACGCCCAGCAGCACCACATTGGCCACTGCGAATCCGGCCAGCAGGCCGCGCGGCGAGTACTTGGCCAGCAACCACGCACCTGCAAAGCGACCAACCATGGCGCAGCCCCAGTAGGCCGACACATAGTGCGTGGCCTGCTGTTCAGTCATGCCGCCGATCTCCGGCAGTGCCAGGTAGTTCACCATCAGGCTGCCGATGGACACCTCAGCACCGACGTAGAAGAAAATAGCCAGCACGCCGAAAAGTACGTGCGGATGCTTGAGTGCATCCAGCAGCGTGTGGTGGCCGCTGTCGGCCTGCTCGGTGGTCTCGGTCAGGCTGGGCAGGCGGAACAGGTAGACGAACACTGCCAGCAGCACCAGTGCGATGGCCAGGCCCACGTACGGGCCCTGCACCGACTGCGCTTCGGCGGTACGGTAGGCAATCTGTTCGGCCACGGGCAGCGCGTTGATCTCGTCGCCGCTCTTCACTGCGGTGCTCAGAATCAGGAAACCACCAAACAGCGGCGCCAGCGTGGTACCCAACGAGTTGAGTGCCTGCGCCAGGGTCAGACGGCTCGATGCGGTCTGTTCCGGGCCCAGCAGCGCAACGTAGGGATTGGCTGCCACCTGCAGCACGGTAATGCCGGTAGCAAGTACGAACAGCGAACCAAGGAACGCTTCATAGGTGCGCAATGCGGCCGACGGCCAGAAGCCCAGCGCGCCCACGCCGGCGATCAGCAGGCCGGCGATGATGCCCTTCTTGTAGCCCAGGTGGGCCACCAGCCGACCGGCCGGCACCGACATCAGGAAGTACGCGCCGAAGAAGGTGAACTGCACCAGCATCGCGCGGGTGTAATTCAGTTCGAACACCGCCTTCAGGTGCGGAATCAGCACGTCGTTGAGGCTGGTCAGGAAGCCCCACATGAAGAATATGGTGGTGGCAACCGCCAGAGCAGCACGGACATTCATGACCGGCGCCTGGCTGCTGGAGGTACCCGATGGACGGGGCGTTGCGGAGATCGGCATGCGGTACGCGCCTCGATGCGCGGAAAGTCGTTGTTGCGTGGAAGGGGTATATGGAAGGAATCAGTTCGGTCGTGCGGCACTGCTTTCGCGGATGCGCAACTGCACCGGCGCGACCGTGCGCCGTGGCGGCGCATCCGGCTCGTCCAGTCGTTGCAGCAACAGCGCGGCAGCTTGCCGGCCCCGCTCGCGCGGATCGGCAGTGAGCGTAGTCAACGGCGGCACCGCGACCGACGCCTCGGAAATATCATCGAAACCGGTAACGGCAAAGTCACCGCCCGGACGGATGCCACGCGAATTCAAGCCCAGCATCAGGCCCAGCGCGACGGTGTCGTTGTAGCAGACCGCTGCACTCGGGCGATGTCCGTCGGCAAACAGCTCATCGGTGCGCGCCGCAGCTTCCAGGCGGTTCGGCGCCGACTCGATCATCCAGCCCGGCGGCAGCGACAGACCGGCCTCGGCCAGCGCCTGCTGGAAACCGGCACGGCGCTGGTGGCACGAGCTCGATGCAGCGTGGCCGCCGAAGAAGGCGATCTGGCGATGGCCGCGCTCGATCAGGTGGCGCGTGGCCAGATAGGCGCCGTGCTGGTTGTCCAGTGTCAGGAAATCCCAGTCGGCCCCGTCCAGCTCGCGGTTGAACAGCAGCACGTTGGCGTTGGCACCCAGCGCCTGCCGCAGCAGCGCGGTGTCGCTACCCTCGGCCGGCGACAGGATCAGGCCGGCCGGTGTGTGCTCCATCAGCGTGGACAGCACCGCCTGCTGGCGCTCCGGCGATTCGCCGGTGCTGCCGAGCAGGGTCACGTAACCGCGTCCGCCCAGCGCCTCGTCCACGCCAGACGCGAATTCGGCGAAGAAAGGGTTGGACAGATCGTTGATCACCAGCGCGATGCTCGACGAGGTCCGCCGGCGCAGGTTGGCCGCCGCGCGGTTGTAGACATAGCGCTGGCGGCGCAGTTCGGCCTCGACCTTGGCGCGGGTATCGACGTTGACCAGCGGGCTGCCGCGCAGCACCAACGATACGGTTGCCCGTGACACGCCGATGGCACGCGCGATGTCGGTCACCGTCACCGCCTTGCCGGCGCGCTTGCTGGGACTGCTGCCGTTGTCGTTCATCGTCTTCCCGGACTCCGCTGGATGCTCAAGCCTAATGGATCAGGGCCCTGTCGTGCCGTGCCGTTCGCTGGGTCACCGCGAACGGCACAGTCCGTCTCAGCGCAGCTGGCTCCCCGGTGCCGCACACCAGGACACCGGCAGGTCCTTCACCGCCGTGCCCCAGCCCTGCTCCGGCGCCTTCGCATCGAGCGCGAACTGCAGGCGCGGGCCCTGCTGCAGCTGGTTCCAATCCAGCCACACCGGCGCATGCGCCTGGCCATCGACCTGCACGCCCTGCACGTACTGAAGGCGGCGGCCATCGGCACCCGGCGCGTCGATGCGCAGGGTGCGGCCATTGCCCATGTCCACTTCCACCTTGCTGAAACGCGGGGTGTGCAGCAGGAACTGGCCGCTGCCGGGCACCGCCGGATACACGCCGATGGCACTGAACAGGTACCAGGCCGACATCGTGCCGAGGTCATCATTGCCGGTCACGCCATTCGGGGCATTGGTGAACAACTGCTGCGCGGCACGCACCACGGCGGCGGTCTTCCACGGCTGGCCGATCAGCGTGTACAGCCACGGCGAGTGCAGGTCCGGCTCGTTGTTCGGGTTGTAGCGGAACTGGTTGTAGTAGCTGTACGGCCCGACCACCCACTCCTTGCGGGCTGCATTGAGCGGGTCGGCCTGCAGCGCGTCCATCGCGAAGAACGCATCCAGGCGGCGGCCAGCCTGTTCGCGGCCATCCATCGCTTCGACCAGGCCCGGCACGTCCTGCTGCGCCAGCCACTGATACTGCCACGCCGTCCCCTCATGGAAACCATGGTGCGAGCGCGGGCTGTAATGGCCATCGGCCGGCGTGTACCACTGGCCGTCCTCGGTACGCGGGCGCGGGAAACCGGTGAAGCCGGTCTCGGCATCGCGCACCTGCGGGTCCCACACCTTGCGCCAGTTGCGGCCGCGCTCACGCAGCGTCGCCGCGTCCTGCGCGTGGCCGAGGCCATCGGCCATCTGCGAAAGCGCGCAGTCGGCCAGCGCATATTCCAAGGTGGCCGAACCGCCGTGGTGCGGATCGACGTCCATGCCCTTGGATGGGAATGCGCGGTCGTAGACCACGTAGCCCTTGTCCAGGTAGGTCGGGTTGCCGGAACGGCCGGCCATGCGCGAGTTCAGCGGAGGAGTACCGAACGCGTTGCGGCGCAGCGCATCCCACGCCTGCGATTCACGGCCCTTGAGCGCACCGAAGCGCCACAGGTCGACCATGAACGGCGTCACTGGATCGCCGGTCATGATGTTGGTCTCGAAGTTGGCATAGCCCCAGCGCGGCAGCCAGCCACCCTGCTCGTCGATCGCCAGCAGGGTACGGCCGATGTCACGCGCCACGTCCGGGCGGGTCAGTGCCAGCCACTGGTTCTGCGCGCGGTAGGTATCCCACAGCGAGAAGTACTCGTAATAGGTCCAGCCATCGGCGCGGTGGATACCATCGTCATAGCCGCGATAACGGCCGTCGGCGTCGTTGCCGGTCATCGGCTGCAGCAGCGCGTGGTAGGCCGCGCTGTAGAACACGGTGCGGTCATCGGACGTACCGCCCTGCACACGCACCCGACCCAGCTGCTCGCGCCACGACTGCTGGGACAGCGCACGCATGCGGTCGAAACCGAGCAGCGCCCCACCCTGCATGCCGTCTGCGCGCAGATTGATGCGCGCGCCTTCGGCGTCCACATGCGAGATCGCGCTGACCGCCGTCACCGACTGGCCCTTGGCCAGGTCGAAGCTGAGCCAGGCGCCGTTCGGCTTCTGCTCGCCTTCCATGCTGTGGCGCGCGCCGGGCAGGCCACCGCCCTCACCCCAGGTGCCATGCGCCTTGAACGGGCGGTCGAACTCGATGCGGAACCAGGTGGTGTACTGATGGCCGCCGCAGAAACTCTTGGTGACCAGCTTGCCTTCCACAACGCGGTCGCCGACCACATCGACCACGCTGCCGATCACCGAGTGGCGCTCATTGGCCTGGCCGACGTTGACCAGCACGTGGCCATCGCCACTGCGCTGGCTGAAGGTGTAACGCTCGGCCGCGGCACGCGTACGCGCGGTGGTCTCGGCGTCGATGCCGCCGTAGCTGGTCAGCCGCACCTTGTAATAGCCCGCCTGGCCGATCTCGCCGTCATGGGTGTACGACGCGGCGTAGGCCTTGTGGTCGAACTTCTTCGCGTTGCCGGTATCGAAATCGCCGCCGGGACCGATCGAACCGGTCACCGGCAGCACCGACACCTGGCCGCCCTGCTCCCAGCAGCCGGCGCCGGAGATGAAGGAGTGGCCGAAACCGCGGATCTTCTCGTCGTCGTAGCGCCAGCCCGAATAGTGGCTGCCGATCGGGCTGACCTGGATCAAGCCGAACGGTGCCGACGCGCCCGGGAACGTATTGCCATCGTCCTTGCTGCCGATGAAGGTGTTGACCTCGCGCTCCAGCGCAGCCGGTGCAGCCTGCAGCAGCACCGGCACTGACGATAGTGCGAGCAGGCAGGCCAGGCGCGCCAGCGGGCGCAAAGACAATGGGACGGCGGGAGCGGACGGCACTGGACGCATGTCGGGTTCCTGTAGTCGATGACGCGGAGGCAGACGGCCGGGGCCGTCCGGCACCGTTCCGCTGAGCCCCGCCATGACTGGCAGAAAGCTCCCCCTGGAATGACGCCCGACCCACCAGACCGTGGATTTAGATCGATTCAAGTAGAGCATGCAGGTTCAGCCGAATGCATTCTGCGGCGCAGCATGAGAGGGGGGTGCTCGGCAGGGCTGCGCCCTGCACCCGCTCCGAGCTGGAGCAACAGCAACAGCAACAGCAGAAGCTGATTTCCTGTGGGGAGGCGGGGTGGGTCCGGTTGCGGGGGCCGCTGCAAGTACGTCCATGTAAGCTCGGTCGCCGCTTGCTCGTGTGCGCAGTCCTGCGCACACGGCAAGACCGGGGTTGGGCGTCCTGCCCAACCCGCCCAAGGCATGCCTCGGGCCCATGCGGCTCAAGCCCCGTCAACCGCACCCACCCCGCCTTCGACAGATTCCCGCGATCTGTAGATCCACGCCGTGCGTGGATGAATCCCTATCAGATATCGAAATCAATCGGGAGTCAGATCCGTTTTCCAATGGAAAACGGATCTGACCCCATGACCCCGGTGATCCCAGGACCTATCCAACCGTCACCGGGAAACTGTCAATGGTGGGGCGATGTGGGCTGGCAGGACCGTTGGCGCCATGGATGGCGCCATCGAGCCCCCATGGGTGAGGGCGCTTTGCTTGCGAAGCACTGCTTCGCAAGCGCCCGAACGCCCAGCCGCCAGCGGCTGGGCCGGACCCCGGAGGGGGGTTTACGGCGTGTCCTGCCAGCCCACACCGCCCCGCCAAACCACAGACGACCCAGAGCCGCTTTGGCTTTGGCTTTGGCTTTGGCGTCAAGCAGGTGCAGGGCGCAGCCCTGCCGCCCCTCCCTCCCCTGCGCACGAAAACGATTTCACTGATTTCAGCAAACCGTCATGCCTTCGCCACGCCAGTACCATATTGCGGAGCAGCATGCGCCCGCGGGCGACCCATGCTAAAAAACGCCCGCCCATCGCTTAGATCGATCCAAGAACGACACTGCGATGGCCGGGAGTTGGGGAAGCAGCAACAGGACGTACCAGGCCACGCCCACGGTGCTACTGCCACTGCATGGCAATAGCGACAATGTCACTTCAAATTAGATCGATTCAAGTTGTCCGTGCCACGTCACCGGATCAATCCAGGAGAGAGGGAGAGATGGGAATGAAGCATTCAACACGTACGCATGGCCAGGACGCACTGGCGCTGGCCATCGCGCTGGCCTTGGCCGCCGCCGTCATTCCGGTTGGCGCCGCCGCGCAGCAGGCCGCTTCCACCGGCTCGCAGGAAGCCACCAACCTGGACAGCGTCCAGGTCACCGGCTACCGCTACGCCATTGAAAAGAGCCTTGAGCAGAAGCGCGACGCCAACGCCGTGGTCGAAGTGATCACTGCCGAAGACGTCGGCAAGTTCCCCGACAAGAACGTGGCCGACGCACTGCAGCGCGTGCCCGGCGTGGTCATCACCCGCAGTGGCGGCGAAGGCAAGAGCGTCAGCGTGCGTGGCCTGGCACCCGACCTGACCCTGACCCAGTTGAACGGCAACTACGTGGCCACGTCGGAAACCAACGACGAAGCCACCCGTTCGTTCAACTACACCCTGCTGCCGTCGAACATGCTGTCCAGTGCCGAGCTGTTCAAATCGCCGGAAGCCCGCATCGACGAAGGCGGCATCGGCGGCACGGTCATCCTGCATACCCGCCGTCCGCTGGACATGGAGTCCAACTCGGGCTTCGTCACGCTCGAGGGCACCTCCTCCGATACCCACCACGATATCGACCCGCAGGCGTCGGCCCTGTATTCGTGGCACAGCAAGGACGAGCGTTTCGGCGTGCTGATCGGCGTGACGCAGCAGAAGCGCACCACCCGCACCATGGAAGCCAGCACCGAGGACTACCAGTGGTACGGCGCCGGCAAGGCGCGCGATACCTATGGCAACGTGCAGGCGCAGGATGGCATCCACTACTGGTGGGGCAAGTCAGGCTTCAACAACCAGACCGGCGGCAACTACAGCGACTTCTTCATGCCGACGTCGGTCAACTTCGCGGTGAAGGAAGAGAAGCGCGAACGCAAGGGCGGCCAGCTGACCTTCCAGTTCAAGCCGGTCGACAACGTTACGATGACGGCCAACTACTTCCGCTTCGAGCTGCAGGGTGACTACACCCAGAACATGCTGAAGATTCCGGAATGGAGCATGGCGCGCTTCAACGGCGATGGAAACTGGGCCGGCGGCCGCCTGCTCAACGGCCTGGATTTCGATCCCAGCGGCAACACCGTTACCGGCGCCCAGTTCGAAAAGCTGGCTGGGAAGACCTACTACTGCAGCGAAGACCAGGCCAAGGCCGCTGGCCTCAAGCCCGGCGGCTGGGGCCCGGACGACTGCACGGTTCCGACGCCGCAGCTGACCGGTGGCTACAGCAAGGAAAAGGCACTCTCGCAGACCGCTGACCTGACCATCGACTGGGACATCAGCCCGCTGTGGAAGGCCTCGTTCACCGGTGGCCGCACCTGGTCCGAAGGTGGTCCGTCGATGAACTTCCGGATGTCGGCCAAGCCGCGCCGCAAGGTCGGCAACGATTACCTGTCGGGCAACCTGTACAGCGCCTGGGACCTGACCGGTACGCCGTCGGCCACCTTCTCGCCCGACCTGCAGCAGCAGTTGATGAACGGCATCGCCGAAGTCGACACCGGCTCGACCGATTCGTCGTGGAAGCGCACCGAGGTCAAGCAGAACTACTTCCAGGCCGACGTCACCAAGCTGTTCGAGTCCGGCTGGCTGGACTCGATCCAGTTCGGCGCCAAGTACCGTGACGGCAAGGTCCATCGCAATACCGGCAACACCTACTGGGTGTGCCCGGGCCGCGACCCGGCCGACTATGACAACAGCCGCTACCAGAGTGGCTGCGATCCGACTGCGGGCGACGCGCAGCCGGGCTTCTTCCTGTCCAATCCGATCAACAACATCGCGGGCGGCTTCAATGCCAACGTGTTCCCGGGCATCAACTACCCGGCCTACATCGATTACCTGAACAAGACCTACGGTGGTTCGCACAACCGTACCGAGGAAGACTTCGTCTACAACGTCAACGAGAAGATCTACTCGGGCTACTTCCAGGCCAACTTTCGCACCGAACGCGTGCGCGGCAATGTAGGCGTGCGCGTGGTGCGCACCAAGCAGTTCGCGCAGTCCTCCGACTCGATCGAGAAGTTCAACGACTACTTCCTGGATAACGCGTCCGGCGCACCGATGGCGTGCACCGATCCGGCCGCTGCGGCCTACCCGACCTACAGCTGCGAGAGCGGCTTCGTGCGCCTGCCGCATGATCTGGCGCAGAGCAAGACCTACAGCCTGATCGGCGTGGATCGCACCTACACCGACGTACTGCCGAGTTTCAATATCGCCTGGGACATCACCGACACGCTGGTGCTGCGTGGTGCCGCGTCGAAGGTGATCGCCCGCCCCGGCTACACCGACATCGCAGCACCGGGTGCACTGAGCTACTACAGCGAGGAGTACGTCAATGATCGCCGCGTTGCCGGTGGCGCATCGACCGCAGGCTGGGTCGGCCAGGGCAGCAACAAGCAGCTGGAACCGTTCAAGGCCACCCAGTTCGACCTGGGCCTGGAGTGGTACTTCCAGCCGGGCGCGGTCGCCGGCGTCGGCCTGTTCCGCAAGAACGTGGACAACTTCACCCTGCCGGTGGTGCGCGACACGCCGATGGTCATCAACGGTGAAGCGGTGAACGTGCAGCGCTACGAGACCCAGGCCAATGGCCGCGATGGTGTCTCGCAGGGCGTCGAGCTGTATGGCCAGTACACGTTCGATTTCGGCTTCGGCGTGCAGGCCAACTACACCTACAACGACACCAACCTGGCTTCCATTGTTCTGGACGGGCAGGAAATCGGCTCCTCGCCACTGGTCGGCAGCGCCAAGAACCAGGCCAATGTCACGGTGTTCTACGAGAACGATAAGTTCCTCGCGCGCGCCTCGTTCAACCGTCGCGGCCAGGTGGTCGGTGGGCTCAACAATGGCCTCACCGTCTACACCGAGCCGTATGACCAGCTGGATCTGAACGTGGCCTACAACCTGACCCCGGACTGGACCCTGACCGCCTCGGTGATCAATGCCACCAAGTCCGAGCAGCGCGTTCACCTGGGCAGCGACACCAAGGCACGCCTGATCTCCAATACCTACGCAGGCCGCCAGCTGTACTTCGGCGCTACCTGGAAGTTCTAAGGCAACACCGGGTTGCCCGGGCCCGCCCCGGTGCAACCCACGCCCCGCCCTGGCGGGGACGTTCCTCCACGGCAGCCACGCTGGTACAGGTGGCTGCCGTTTTCATTGGTGCTTTGTCTTCGGTTCAGCCCTGCGCTTGACCCTGCCAATGTTGGAAGGTGCACACTGGCGCCACCCCAAGAGCACCGAAGGAGCTACAGATGGAATTCCACGTGGAAGGCATGACCTGCGGCGGCTGCGCACGCAGCGTGACCAAGGCGATCGAGCTGGTCGATCCGCAGGCCAGCGTGCAGGCAGATCCGGCCAGCCGTCGCGTGCAGGTGCAGACCTCGGCCAGCGAAGCGCAGATCGTGGCGGCACTGACCGATGCCGGCTTCCCGCCGCGCACGGCCTGATTCCCTGCCCTGCGCCTGCAACGAAAAACCCGCCCGGTGCAGCTGCACCGGGCGGGTTTTTTCATGCATGCAACGCCAGGTCAGTGCTTGTGCGTGCGGCGCCGTACTGCACCGGTCTTCGCGGTCTCCGGCGGTGCCAGGGTCTCTTCGTCTTCGCCCAGCCGCTGCAGGATCGGGCATTCCGGGCGCTCATCGCCCGCACAGCAGCTGATCAACGACTTCAGCGTGTCGGCCATCTGCCGCATGCTTTCGATACGCTGCTCCAGGTCGGCGATGTGCTGTTCGGCAAGATGCTTGACGTCGGCACTATGCCGCGAGGTGTCATTCCACAGACCCAGCAGGTCGGTGATCTCGGCGACCTGGAAGCCGAGATCGCGCGCGCGGCGAATGAAGCGCAGGCGGTGGATGTCCGCCTGCGAATATGCCCGGTAGCCGGACTCGGTGCGATCGGCCGCAGGAATCAGGCCGATCTGTTCGTAGTAGCGGATCATCTTCGCCGAAACGCTGGACGCCTTGGCGGCTTCACCGATGTTCATGCGGTTCTCCTTCAGTGGCTCGCAGCGGGGGCATCCGCCATCGGCGGCTGGAAGCGGCGCAGGCGCAGCGCGTTGCCCAGCACGAATACGCTGGACAGCGCCATCGCACCGGCGGCGAACACCGGCGAGAGCAGCACACCCCAGACCGGGTACAGCACGCCGGCCGCCACCGGAATCAATGCGGTGTTGTAGGCAAAGGCCCAGAACAGGTTCTGCCGGATGTTGCCCAGCGTTGCCTTCGACAGCGCGATGGCATTCGGCACGCCCTGCAGGTTGCCCGACATCAGCACCACATCGGCCGACTCCACCGCGATATCGGTGCCGGTCCCGATCGCCAGGCCGACATCGGCCTCGGCCAGCGCCGGCGCATCGTTGATGCCGTCACCAACGAAGGCGACATGGCCGTGCGTGGCCTTCAAGCGACGCACCGCTTCGACCTTGCCTTCCGGCAGCACCTCGGCAACGACTTCATCGATACCCAGCTGGCGTGCGATCGCCTGCGCGGTGCCGGCATTGTCGCCGGTGATCATCGCCACCTTCAGGCCCAGCTGGTGCAGTGCCGCGATCGCGGCCGGCGTGCTCGGCTTGATCGGATCGGATACTGCGATGATCGCTGCCAGGCGTCCATCGATGGCCGCGTACAACGGCGACTTGCCCTGCGCGCCGAGTTCGGCCGCCAGCGCCGCAAATGCAGTGATGTCCACGCCCAGGTCGCGCATGAAGCGATCAGCACCGACCTCCACACGCGCACCCTCCACGCTGGCGCGTACACCCATACCGGTGACCGATTCGAAGTCGACCATGGCCGGCAATGCGATGCCCTGCTCGGTGGCTGCATCGACAATGGCGCGGGCGATCGGATGCTCCGAACGTGATTCCACGGTAGCCACCGCGGCCAGTACCGTGGCGCGATCAAAGCCGTCGGCGATCTCCAGGTCGGTCAGGCGCGGGCGGCCTTCGGTCAGCGTGCCGGTCTTGTCCACCGCCACCACCTGCGCGTCCTTCAGCAACTGCAGTGCTTCACCCTTGCGGAACAGCACGCCCATCTCGGCGCCACGACCGGTTCCGACCATGATCGACGTCGGCGTCGCCAGGCCCATCGCGCACGGGCAGGCAATGATCAGCACCGCCACCGCATTGACCAGCGCGAAGCTCAGCGCCGGCGATGGGCCGAAGATCAACCAGACCGCGAAGGTCGCCAGTGCGGCCAGCATCACCGCCGGCACGAACCACAGGGTGACCTTGTCGACCACCGCCTGGATCGGCAGCTTCGAGCCCTGTGCCTGTTCGACCATGCGGATGATCTGCGCCAGCATGGTCTGCGCGCCCACCGCCGTGGCACGCACGGTCAATGCACCTTTCTGGTTGACCGTGCCGCCGACCACGCTGCTGCCCGGCTGCTTCTCGACCGGAATCGGTTCGCCACTGATCATCGACTCGTCGATGTAGCTGCGCCCCTCGATCACCTCGCCATCGACCGGCACGCGCTCGCCCGGGCGCACTTCCACCACATCGCCGCTCAGAACCTCGTTGACCGGGATCTCGATCGTGCGGCCGTCACGGATCACATGCGCGACCTTGGCCTGCAGGTTGACCAGGCGCTTGATCGCCTCCGAGGTACGGCCCTTCGCGCGCGCCTCAAGGAAACGGCCGAGCAGGATCAGCGCGACGATCACCGCCGCTGCTTCGTAGTAGACGTTCACCGTGCCCGGCGGCAGCAACCGCGGTGCAAAGGTCGCCACCACCGAGTAACCGAACGCTGCGGCGGTACCCACCGCCACCAGCGAGTTCATGTCCGGCGCCAGCCGCAGCAGTGCCGGGAAACCCTTCTGGTAGAAACGGCGGCCGGGAATGGCCAGCACCAGCAGGGTCAGTACGAACTGCAGGTACCAGCTGGTCTGCATGCCGATGGTGGCCATCACCCATTCGTGCATGCCGGGAATCAGGTGCGAACCCATTTCCAGCACGAACACCGGAAGTGCAAGTGCGGTGGCCACGATCAGGTCGCGTTTCAGTTCGGCGCGCTCGGCATCCTTCTTTTCCGCAGCTTCGTCATCGGACTGAACGCCCGCTTCGATGGCATGGGCGGCATAACCGACCTTGTCGATGGCCGCTATCAGCGCGTCTACGCCCGCAACGCCGCGCACGGTCGCACGCTCCGTGGCCAGGTTGACGCTGGCCTGGCTGACGCCCGGTACCGCCAGCAGCGCGCGCTCGACGCGGCCGACGCAGGAGGCACAGGTCATGCCTTCCACTGCCAGCTCGATGGTGCCGGCGGGTACGTCATAACCCACCCGCTCCACCGCCTGGATCAGCGCGGCGCGATCGACCGGACCGGACGCGCGGATATCCGCACGTTCGGTGGCCAGATTGACCGAAACACTGCCGACGCCCTCGACCTTGGACAGCGCCGCTTCGACACGACCGACGCAGCTGGCGCAGGTCATGCCCTCGATGGGCAGGCTGATGGTGGACGGGCTTGCGGGGACTGCAGTGGCGCGGGGCGTGCTCATGATCGGATTCCCGGGGTTCCTTCTGGATGCGGACAGGCTAAACCTTGCCATCGTGGGAAGGTCAAATCCAGCCACCCCGCCCGGCCGGTAGCGCCGGGCCATGCCCGGCGTACCCCCCACAATCCGCCTCAGAAGGTGAACACGTACTCCAGCGCGAACTCACGACCCACCGCGCCGAGCAGGCGGGTCGGGGCGAAATCGTAGTCCAGCTTGTACGGGTCCTTGTGGTTCCAGCTGGCCGAGTTGAACGCGTTGTTGACGTAGACATTCACCTTGGCGTGCTCGGTCACCTGGTAGCCCACGTTGAAGTTCCAGGTGATGAACGGCCCGACCCGCCCGTAGTAGCGCGCCGTCTGCTGGCCGGCATTGGGATTCGGATTCGGCGAGCCGTCCGGACGCGTGGCCGGCTCCAGGCAGTTGAGCGACGGGCTGTCGCTGGGCACGTAACCATCGGCGAACGGCAGGCAGCCGCCAGGATTGTTCAGGCGATCGGTGCCCCAGTGGTAGCGCACGCCCGGCACCGAACCGATGCGATCGGCATAGACATTGGCATTCCAATTGCCACGCTGCCAGGCCAGGCTCGCGCGCAGCTTGCTGCGCAGGTCACGGTCACGACGCTCCGGGTTCGGATCGTTGGCGTAACGCTGTTCCTTGGTTGAGATCTGGTTGGTGTAGTTCAGGCCGAGCTGGAAGCTGCCCCACTGCGCGGTTTCCAGGCGATAGCGCGCGGTCAGGTCGATGCCGCGCACTTCGCGGCTGGCCAGGTTGAACGGGCCACGTTCAATCGATACCAGACGACCGTTGCTGTCACGGTTCACGCGGGCCAGGATGCCGGCGCAGTACTCGCCACCGGCCGGATTGGCCCACGGCGTACCGTCCATGTTCTTGCCGGTCAGGCAGCCCGCTTCGCTGGCCAGCACCTCGTCGGCGCCAACGTCGACGATCATGTCTTCCAGCTTGATTGCCCAGTAGTCGGCACTGACCGACAGATTGGGCATCACATCCCAGACGAAACCGACCGTCCACGAATCACCGGTCTCCGAGCGCAGCAGCGGCGTGCCACGCCGGTTCACGTCGAACGTGTACCAGACATCGGTATTGCCCACGCCACAGTTGTTGACCAGGTACGCGCCGCTCTGGATGCAGCGCAGGCGGTCATAGGTCTGCACTTCGGAGCTGCTGGGCTGGCCCAGCAGGTAGTGCATGTCCGGCGCATGGAAGCTGGTGGCATAGGAGCCGCGCACCAGCAGCGACTCCACCGGGCGCCATTCCAGGCCGACATTCCAGGTGGTCTCCTTCTGGCTGCCGATGTCCAGCGCTTCGCCGCTGTTGTCAGCCTTGTAGCTGCCATAGCGGTCATAGCGCGCGGCCGCAGTGGCGGTCACGCTTTCCAGCAGCGGAATCTTGAACTCGACACCGGCCGAATAGCGGGTGCGCTCGCCGCCACCGCGATCGACGTTCTGCAGGTCGAAGTCGATGCCGGCGCGCGGATCCGGACTGAGGTGGTAGCCCTGCTGCGCGACTTCGGCCACCGCCGCGAACGAGATCGGGCCGGCCCAGCCCTGGAACAACTCGCCGGTGATATCCGCCGAAGCCTGATTGACCCATGAGGACGCACGGTTCTTCGCCACGGTGCCCATCTGCCAGTACTGATCCGGCGTCAGCGGGTTCCACCAGCGCGATTCGTTCAACGCATAGATCGCCTCGCCGTCGGCGGTAGTGCCCAGCTTCGGGCCGAGGAAATAGTCGTACGACTTCTGCTTGTCGACCACGTTCTGCCGCTCTTCAACGCGGTAGTAGGAACGGCCCACCGTGGCGCTCCAGTCGAAGCGATCGGCCAGGCGACCACGCAGGCCCGCACTCCAGTCCCAGGACAGTTCGCGGTTGGTGTTACGCAGCGTATCCAGGCCGCCCACCTCGTTCGGCGTGAACTGGCGCACGCCGAGGATCGGCCGGTTGCGGTTGGCATCCCAGTAGTAGCCGTTGTCATCGTCGATCAGCGACACGCTGGGCGGATTGGTGCCCCAGATCGCTTCGGAGCGGTACACCGCCAGGTTGGTCCAGGCCTGCAGGTCGTTGCTGAAATCGAAGGTGGCATACAGGTTGCCGGATACGTTCTCGGCACCGCCGGTGAGCAGCCAGTTGGCGTAGTCGGCGCTCATGCCGCACAGGCGGCCGGTGTTGCTGATGGTATTGGCGGCGTAGTTGTAGACCAGTCGATCGGTGGTGTAGTACTCGCCATCGAACTTCTCGCAGGTGCCGGTGGGCGGTGCCAGGCGCTGGCCGGTGGTGGGGTCGATCAGCGCCAGACCGGACGTCGGGCGGAATCCGACCTTGCGCTGTTCCATGTTCCAGGACGGGTACGGCGCATCGTCGGCATCGTCCATCTGCGGGCGGTCACGGCCGAACAGCGGATCGCGCTTGGTGTACTGCAGTGCGTAGGTCACGCTCCAGTTATCGCCAGTCTTGCCGCCGGCCCAGGACAGATCCCAGGTATCGCGCCCGCCTTCGGTGGAGGTGCCGCCGCGCACGCGCACTTCGTCGCCGTCGTAGTTGGTTTTCAGGATGACGTTGACCACGCCGGCGATCGCATCGGAACCATAGATGGCCGAGGCACCACCGGTCAGCACTTCGATGCGCTCCACCGCGGCAGCGGGAATGTTGCCGTAGTTGGAGAAGTTGGTTTCGCCACCGTAGGGCAGCGGGTAGTCCGCTACGCGGCGACCGTTGACCAGCAGCAGCGAGCGGTTCGGCCCCATCCCGCGCAGGTTCAGGCCGCTGGCATTGGGCGTATGCGAGCCCCACTGCGAGGCGGCTTCAACGGTGCCGGTGGCTTCAGTGAGCGTCTTCAGCGCGTCATATACGCTGACGAAGCCTTCCTTCTGGATCTGCGCGGCGGTGATCACGTTGACCGGTGCCGGGCCCTCGACGCTGGCGCGCTTGATGCGCGAACCGGTGACGGTGACCGCATCGAGATCCTTGGTGGACGAACTGGTGGCCTCCTGCGCGCTGGCGGCCAGGGGCAACAGGGCCAGGACCAGGGCCTGGGACAGCAGGTGACGACGCTTGCGGACGATCTGAGCCATGGGTGGTTGCTCTTCGAAAGTGTGGACGCACGGACGGGTGGTGGCGCGGCACTACGATGGATCCAGGCGCCTGGATCGGTTCAAGACCGATGCGGCGCCTCCCCTGTGGATCGATCCAAACTAAAGCACAGCTGAACCACGCGGAGCATGCGGCGACGCAGCAACACGTGACGTAATGCCGTTATCGGCTGCAGGTATCCAGAGCAATCAAAGGGTTGCGAAACATCGCTGAGAGAACGGCACACACGTCAATGACACGATCGCGACAATCGCGCGCGGAACGGTTTTGTCCGCCCTCAGCGATTCCCCTCATCCGATTGAGTCGGGACAAAACGGCCATTGCGGAGTGCATAGCGGCTTGAAGCCTTTCCGTCGGTCCCGGCCCCCCACCACGTGATGGTGAACCCGTTGTTCTGCCAGACCACGGAGGAAAAGTCGGACTCACTTCCGGGACTTCCCGAGTTCTGGCTGGCCAGGGACACGGTCTCAAGGCAACTACTGATTAGTATCCTGCCCCGCTCGACAGGCTTGGGTGGGATCAATTCGTACACGAAGAGTTGGATCTCGCGCCCCGCGCCACAACGGCCCATCCGATTATCGGCGTTTGAATCGAATACCTGGTACAGCGCGCGAAAGCGCTTTCCCCCAACTTCATGCATGCGCCTGTCGACGAATGCGCCCCGAGCGGCTGGCGCCAGCTTCACGCCGGGCACAGGCAGGATCTCCCGACCGTCCTCGCCATTGGCTTCGTGCCACTGCCACACGGATGCCGCAACCTCTTCGGCCCCACTCGCACTGAGCGCAAGCAAACAGAAGAACAGCGGAAGCAGTCGAAACATCTGGGCGCTCGCGGTCGAAGGGCGGTCGGCCACACTGTCCGCACTGATACCGTGCTCCGCCATATGCAGACGCAGATGGCGTTTACTTTCCGTGACTTGCTGCTTCGACCCCGGCAATCACATGTGCCTGAAGCGTCATCTGATCCAGCGCCCGATCCATCGCGAACAGTGGGGCCGGAGCCCTTCTGCGAAGGGATCCGCCCCCGGCGGCGTTCAACCGTCCAGCGCCTGCCGCAGCGCGGCTACGGTGGCGGTGGCGGTCTGGCTCCAGTCCGGGTCCAGCCCTCGCAAAGCCGGGTTCTGGAACTGCATGGCCGAGCGCCGCAGGCCCTTGGCCGAGGCGTGCAGTTCGGTGCAGCCGGTCTGCCTTGCCACGGTAGCGATGTTGCCCGGTGCCAATCCGGCACCAGCCATCACCGTAATGCGGCCTGCTGCCTGGGTAACGAGGCCTGCCAGCACATCGGCACCCGCCTCCGCACTGACCTGACCGCCCGAGGTCAGCACGCGCTGGCAACCCAGCCCGATCACCTGCTCCAGCGCCGCCGGCAGATCGCGGGCGGCATCGAAGGCACGGTGGAAGGTCACCTGCAACGGCCCGGCAGCCTGCACCAGCTCGCGGCACAGCGCCACGTCGATCCCGCCCTGTACATCCAGCGCGCCGATCACCACGCCATCGCAGCCCAGTGCGCGGCACTGCGCGATGTCACGCAGCATCAGTTCGGCTTCCAGCCCGTCGTAGTGGAAGTCGCCCGGGCGCGGCCGCACCAGCACGAACAGCGGAATCGACAGGCGTTCGCGGGCAATCGCAATGCTGGCGAACGACGGTGTGGTGCCGCCTTCGGCCAGGTTGTCGAACAGCTCGATGCGGTCGGCGCCGCCGGCCTGCGCGGCCAGCGCCGAGGCCAGCGAGTTGCTGGCGATCTCCAGGGTGAGCCGCGTGCTCACGCCTGGGTGCTCGAGTAGATCGATGGCGAGTCGCGCAGGTCATCCTGGCGCTGCCCATCGCAGACCGCGTAGACAAAGCCGCGATGCAGCGCGTAAGCGCCGACCTCGCCCTGCTTGTTCATGGCCAGGAAGCACACCTGCAGCGTCTTGCTCGCTTCCGGGCGCTTGCGCACCACACGGTCGATCGCTTCGCGGCAGGCCTGCGCGGGAGAGCGTCCCTGGCGCATCAGCTCGACCACCAGGAACGAGGCGGCATTGCGGATCATCTCTTCACCCACGCCCGAGGCAGTGGCTGCACCCACGTCGTTGTCGACGTACAGGCCGGCACCGATGATCGGGCTGTCGCCGACGCGGCCATGCAGTTTCCAGGCCATGCCGCTGGTGGTGCAGGCACCGGCCAGATGGCCATTGGCATCCAGTGCCAGC
The DNA here is from genome assembly GCF_059295135.1 of Stenotrophomonas sp. INTA L402-1. Lineage (NCBI taxonomy): Bacteria > Pseudomonadati > Pseudomonadota > Gammaproteobacteria > Lysobacterales > Lysobacteraceae > Stenotrophomonas > Stenotrophomonas sp. INTA L402-1. The sequence continues at coordinate 15,885 of NZ_JCAFWP010000001.1, read as the reverse complement.
ATGCCGATGGTGTCGTGGTTGTCGCTGTTGCCGGGAATACCGCGGCGCTCGGCATTGATCTGCGGCTGGTACTTCTCGGTCTTCAGCCACTCGCGCCAGGCCGCTTCGGCCTGCGGCGTCAGCAGGTGCTTGCGCTCGAAACCCTGCTGCACCGCGAACTGCTGCGCGCCCTCGCCCACCAGCAGCACGTGCGGGCTGTTCTCCATCACTTTGCGCGCCACCGAGACCGGATGCAGGATGTCGACCAGCGCCGCCACCGCACCACAACGGCCATCGCCATCCATGATGCTCGCATCCAGGCTCAGCACGCCGTCGCGATCCGGGTTGCCGCAATGGCCGACGGTGGGGTTGCACAGCTCGCTCTCGGCCCAGCGTGCGCCTGCTTCCACCGCATCCAGCGCGCTGCCGCCCTGCGCCAGCACCTTCCACGCCGCCTGGTTGGCCGGCACGCCGAAGTCCCAGGTCGAAACCACCCTGGCACCACCCTGCGTGCGCGCCTGCACGCCCGGCAATGCCGCCATGCCTGCGGCCAGTGCACCGGCCTGCAGGAACTGCCTGCGATCCACCATCGTCCCCTCCCAGTCTGCAATGCATGGCCGGCCCGATGCCGGCCCTGCCGATCAGTCGTGCGTGGGTTGCCGCGCTGCGTGCCAGACCGCTGCACCGAGCACACCCAGCTGGCCGTGCTCCACCCGCCACACCGGTACCTGGCGCAGCACTTCGGTCAGCACACCCTTGTTGAGGAATCGCTCACGGAAGCGGCCATCGGCCAGGAAATCCTGCACATGCGCGGAAATGCCCCCGGCCAGGTACACCGAACGCGCGCCGACGGCGATCGCCGCGTCGCCGGCCAGGCTGCCCAGCCAGGCACAGAAGACCTGCAGCGTTTCCACCGCCAGTGCATCCTCGCCGCTGCGCGCCGCGCCGATCAGCGCCTCGGTACTGGTCCACACCGGGGTGACACCGCGCAGTTCGCACAGGCACGGATACAGGTTCATCAGGCCGCTGCCGGACAGCACGCGCTCGTTGTCCACGTGCGCCCAGCGCTGCAGCAGTTTGCCCAGCACCTGCAGTTCCAGCGCGTTGCCGGCGCCGAGCGCGGCATGGCCGATCTCGCTGGCCAGCACCGGACGCTCGCCATCGGCGAAGCGCAGCGCTGCGCCCAGGCCGGTACCGGCGCCCAGCACCAGCGCCGGGAACGCCTGCGCCGGATCGGCGTCGCCGTTCAGTGGCACCAGGGTTTCCGGCTGCAGGTACGGGATGGCCAGCGCCACCGCTTCGAAATCATTGATCAGCTGCAGCTCGTGCAGCCCGGACTGCGCGCGGGTGGCCGACAGCGAAACCGTCCACGGCAGGTTGGAATTGATCAGCACATCGCCATCGAGCAGGCCGGCGATGGCGACCACCGCGGTCTGCACCGGTTGGCCGAGGCTGGCAGTGAAATCGGCCAGGATCGCGGCCAGGCTGGAATGCTCGGCACAGGCATAGGTGCGATGGCTGCCCAGCAGCGGCGCCTGGCCGGGTTGGGTTTCTGCCAGCGCGAGGCGGGCAAAGGTGCCGCCGACATCGGCGACGACCAGGCGGCGCGGAAGACCGCCGCGGGCGGAGTCGGAGGAAACCGGGGACGCTGCTGCGATGGTCACGCTGGCCTGCTTGGATCGATTGAATCGCCCCGATTCTCAGGCATCGGGGCGGCTTTGCCTAGCACGCCGATGGTTCAGGTTGGCCTACATGCCTTCCTGTTCGGCCACCTGCACACCATCCACCAGCACCCGCAGGCGCTGCGGGCGGAAGCCGGCGAACAACAGCGGCCGGGTGCGCTCGACCAGTACTTCGTGGCCGGCGATGTGACGCAGCCACGACTGTACCAGCGAGAACGAGAAGTGGGTGCCCGGATGCAGCGGGTGCTGCACCCAGACCTTCTCGGTGGCGCTCTGCAGCAGCATCGCGCCGGTGAACCAGTGGCGGCTGAGGGTCACCGGCGTGGTGCCGGCCATGAAGCGGATATCCATGCGGGGTCCTTTCGCGTTGGGCAGCGGCGCCCTGGATCAGGGCTGGGCAGTCTGCAGGCTGTAGCTGGTGGTGGCGGTGAACACTGCACCATCAGGCTGGGTGGAGCGTACCTCGACCTTGTGGTTGCCCACCGCCAGATCGGTCGGCAGCGCGCCACGCCACAGGTGCGGCGATGCAGTGGCCTCCGGCGAGCGGTCGTAGCCTCGCAGATTGTTTGCAAGATCGTCGGCCACATTCTCCACCATCAAGCGCGGATCGGGCTGGCTGACCTGCTTCATCGGCTGCCAGGCGCCGCCATCCACGCGGTACTCGACCACGCTGGCATCCTCACCCATGTAGACATTGGCGTAGACACCCCACGCCGGATAGGCCCCCTGGCGCAGTACCTTCGGCGCATGCAGGCCGATCTGCTCGCTGGCCGGCTTGCCGGCCACGCGGTACTGCAGGCGATAGCTGCCGTTGCCGGCCACGTCGAGCAATGCATAGCCCTTCGGCGTGCCGTCGCTCATAGTGCTGTCCGGCACGCCAGCGGCATTCTTCACCCCCGACCAGAACGCACCGCAGTTGGCACCGACGTTGTATTCGTGCAGCGGCTTGTCGCCGTTCCAGCCCTCGGCCTTGCCGTGGTAGACGTGCTGCTGGGTGTGGCTGTGGCCGCTGAGCACCAGCACGTTGCGGAAGTCCTTCAGCAGATCGAACAGGCGCTGGCGGTCGGCGTGACGGAAAGTCTCGCGCCCCGGCGCCGCGTCGAACAGCGGGATGTGCATGCCCAGCACCAGCAGGCGGTCCTTGTGCAGGCCCTTCAGGTAACTGGCAAGGAAGGCGAACTGGTCCTCGCGCAGGCCGCCGATGTACTTCGGCTTGGCCTTGGGGTCGTAGACCACGTCGTCCAGGAACACGAAGCTGGCGCCACCCTCTTCCACCGCGTAGGTGTCCGGGCCGTAGATGTTGCGCCAGCTGTCCAGCGAGTGTTCGTCGCTGGCCGCATCGAAGTCGAGATCGTGGTTGCCCGGCACGTGGAACCACGGCACGCCAAGCGCGGTGGTGACCTTGTTGATCGCCGGGTACAGGGTCAGGTCGTCGTTGACGATGTCACCCAGGGTGGTGCCCATGCGCGCGCTGGTCTGGCCAACCAGCGGCGCCACGATCGACTGCTGGTAGTAGCCGATGTCCTTCAGGCTGGCGGTCTGCGAATCGGTGAACACCAGCATCTGGAAACCACGGCGGCTGTCATGGCGATCCGACTGCAGGGCGAAATCCCAGTTGCGGGTGACGTCGCTGGTCGCGGCGATGCCACCGTACTTCAGTGCCGGTGAACCGTTCGGGCGGTAGTGGCGCCAGAACGAAGGCAGGCCGTCGGTGGCCTTCGGGAAGGCGTACGCATCAGGCTTGATCACAAATACGGTCTGGCCGTCGCGCACCGGCAGGCTGTAGCTGCCGTCGGCGGCGGTCTTGACGATGGCCTCGCCGTTGGAGACCTGCACCCCGGCCAGGCCCGGATCGGTCGCACCGCGCCCGGATTTGCCGTCGCGCTCCAGGTAGACCTTGCCGCTGACCACGGTGTCCGCGGCCCAGGCCGGCGAGGTCAGCAACAGGCAGCACAGCCAGGCGGCAGGCAGTTTCATGGGCGGTCCGGGAAAGAAAGACCGCCTATTGTAGATTCCGTTGATGACATCGCGCACGCGGTGGCGCATTGCCGGTAGTGCCGGCCGCTGGCCGGCATCCAGCCGATGCCCGACGATCATGAGGTTGCCGGCCAGCGGCCGGCACTACCGCTCTTCAACGATGGCGCTTTTCCAGCACCGCCCGCGCATCATCCAGCGACAACCCGCGCGCGCGCAGCAGCACCAGCAGGTGATACAGCAGGTCCGAGGCCTCGCCCAGCAACGCCTCGTCGTCCTGTGCCACCGCCGCCAGCGCCGTCTCCACGCCCTCCTCGCCCACCTTCTGCGCGATGCGGCGGATGCCGCCCTCGAACAGGCTGGTGGTGTAGCTGCCTGGCGGGCGCTGTACCTCACGCATCGCCACCAGCTGGCCCAGCCCGCCCAGGAAATCCTTCGGTGCCCCGTCGAAACAGCTCTCGGCACCGGTGTGGCAGATTGGCCCGGCCGGGCGTGCAATCACCAGCAGGGTGTCGGCATCACAGTCGACGCTGATCGACTGCACCACCAGCACGTTGCCGGACTGCTCGCCCTTGGTCCACAACCGCTGCTTGCTGCGGCTGAAGAAGGTCATGTGACCGATGGCCAGCGTGGCCGCCAGCGAATCGGCACTGACATAGCCCAGCATCAGCACCTGCAGGGTGTCGGCATCCTGCACCACCGCCGGCAGCAGGCCGTCGCCCTTGCCCCAGTCCAGCGCCTGCAGCGCATGCAGCGACGGCCTCACTTCAATAGACATCCCGCACCTCGATCTGCTGTCCGCGCAGGTAGCGCTTCAATTCTGGAATGGCGATGGCGCCGCTGTGGAACACACTGGCCGCCAACGCGCCGTCGACATCGGCCTGGTCGAAGGCCTCGGCGAAGTGCTCCATCGCACCGGCACCGCCGGAGGCGATCAGCGGCACCTGGCACAGGGCCCGCGCCTGCTGCAGCTGCACGACATCGTAGCCACGGCGTACGCCATCGCTGTCCATGCAGTTCAGCACGATCTCGCCAGCGCCACGTCGTTGTGCTTCGACAATCCAGTCCAGCGTGCGCAGCGCCACCGCTTGGGTCTTGCCCGGGTCGCCGCTGAAACGGCGCACCCGCCACTGGCCATCCGCCTCGCGAACCGAATCGACACCGACCACCACGCATTGCACGCCAAACTCGTCTGCCAACTCGGTGATCAGCTCCGGGCGGCCCAGCGCAGGCGAGTTGATCGACACCTTGTCGGCACCGGCGAACAGCACGCGGCGCGCGGTTTCCACGCTGTCGATGCCACCGGCCACGCAGAACGGAATATCGATCAGGCGTGCGATGCGCTCGATCCAGGCGACGTCGACTGAACGCGCCTCGGGGCTGGCGCCGATGTCATAGAACACCAGCTCGTCCGCCCCCTGGTCGCGATACCGCTGGGCCAGTTCGGCGATGTCGCCCATGTCGACGTGGTCGCGGAAGCGCACACCCTTGACCACGCGGCCGTCGCGCACGTCCAGGCACGGAATGATGCGACGGCTCAACATGCCAGCGCCTCCGCCAGGTCCATGCGCTGCTCCAGCAGCGCCTTGCCGAGGATCGCACCGCCGCAACCTGCGGCACGGGCTTCTGTCACATCGGCCACGTCACGGATACCGCCGGAGGCCTGCACGGCCACGCCCGGCAGCAGCGCCGACAGGTGCTGGTAGAGGCTGATGTTGGGCCCGGCCAGCATGCCGTCGCGGGCGATGTCGGTGCACAACAGGTGGCGCATGCCGGCACGCGCATAACGCTGGGCCAGGTCATCCAGGGTCACGCCGGCGTTCTCGGTCCAGCCGTGCACCGGCAGCTGCCATTGGCCCTGGGCATCCTGGCGGGCATCCAGCGCGATGGTGATGCGCTCGGCACCGAACTCTTCCAGCCAGCCAACCACTTCGTCGGGGCGGCGTACTGCCAGCGAACCCACCACCACGCGGCCGGCGCCGGCATCGAGGATGCGCGCCACGTCGTCGCGGCCGCGCACGCCACCGCCGGTCTGCACCTGCAGCGGGGAATGCGCACGAATGGATGCCAACAGCGGCGCCAGCGTATAGCCACCGGCGCGGGCGGCGTCCAGGTCGACCAGATGCATCCATTGCGCGCCCTGTGCGGCGAAGGCCTGTGCGCGCGGCAACGGATCGTCGCCATACGAGGTTTCCTGCGCGTAGTCACCCTGGCGCAACCGCACCACGCGGCCGTCGCGGATATCCAGCGCGGGGTAGACGATGAAACTCATGCAGCAGTGCCCTCGAGGAAGTTGCGCAGCATCAGCGAACCGGTCTCACCGGAGCGCTCGGGGTGGAACTGTGCGCCGTAGTAACGCCCCTGCTCCACCACGGCAGTGAACAGGCCACCGTGGTCGCAGGCAGCAACAGTGTGGGTATTGAGTGGCGCCGCATAGCTGTGCACGAAGTAGGCACTGGCGCGCTCCGGCACGCCTTGCAGCAGCAGCGATTCGCGCAGCGGGAGCAGGCGGTTCCAGCCCATGTGCGGCACACGGATGCCACAGGCCGGTACCAGCTTGCGCACCACGCCCGGAATCAATCCCAGAGTCTCGACGCCGGCCTCCTCGGACCGCTCGAACAGCAGCTGCATGCCGAGGCAGATGCCCATCAGCGGCACCTCCAGTCGCTGCAGCGGTTCCACCAGGCCCTGCGCATGCAGGCGCTGCATGCCGGGACCAGCGGCGCCGACGCCGGGCAGGATCACCCGCTGCGCACCGACCAGACCGTCCGCATCGCGCACCAGCCGCACCGTCGCGCCCAGGCGCTCCAATGCGTAGCGCACCGAGCCCAGGTTGGCACCGCCGGCGTCGATCAGCGCAACGTCGCTCACAGCGCCCCCTTGGTGCTCGGCAGTGCCCTGCCCTGGCGGGCCAATGCCGGGCGCAGCGCGCGCGCCAGTGCCTTGAAGCAGGCCTCGACCTTGTGGTGGTCGTTGTCGCCGCGCACCTGCAGGTTGAGGTTCAAACCGCTGGCATCGCACAGCGAACGGAAGAAGTGCGGCACCAGCTCGGTCGGCATATCGCCCACGCGCTCACGCTTGAACTCGCCTTCGAACACGAAGTACGGGCGACCGCTGAAATCCAACGCAGCGCTGGCCAGGGTCTCGTCCATCGGCAGGGTGAAGCCGTAGCGGCCGATGCCGCGCTTGTCGCCCAGCGCCTCGCGCAGGGCCTGACCCAACGCCAGCCCGGTGTCCTCGATGGTGTGGTGCTCGTCGATGTGCAGGTCGCCCTCGGCCTGGATGTCCAGCGCGAACCCGCCGTGCTTGCCGATCTGTTCCAGCATGTGGTCGAAGAACGGCAGTCCGGTGGCGATGCGCGCATCACCGGCACGGTCCAGATCCAGTTCAACGCGGATCTTCGTCTCCTTGGTGTTGCGCTGGACCACCGCGGTGCGTGGCGCGTCGGCCAGTGCGTGGGCGATGCCCGGCCAGTCCCACTCGCCACCGAACTGTTCGGTGCGCAGCTGGAAGCCACGGATGTTGAGGTTGTCGGCGAACTGCAGGTCGGTGATGCGGTCGCCGACCATGCCCGAACGCGCCCAGTCGATGCTTCGGTCCTGCAGGTAAGCGGTCATCAGGCCGATGCCCGGCTTGCGGGTGGGCGCATTGTCCTGCGGCCAGCTGCAGTCGATCAGCACGTCACGGAAGGTGATGCCCTGGCTTTCGAAGATCTGCAGCATCAGGTCGTTGGGACCGTCGAAACTGGCGCGCGGGTAGCTGTCGCTGCCGAGGCCATCCTGGTTGGTGACGATCACGAACTGGTAGCCGGCATCGCGCAGCTTCAGCAGCGCCGGGATCACCTGTGGCACGAAGCGCAGTTTCTCGTAAGCATCGATCTGGAAGTCGGCCGGTTCTTCAATGAGGGTGCCGTCGCGGTCGATGAACAGGATCGGGGTCATGCTGCGGCCCTCCGCGCCGACAGGGCCGCAAGCACGCGGTCATTCTCTTCGGGGCTGCCGATACTGATGCGCAGTGCATCACCCAGCTGCGGCGCGGCGCGCTGGTCGCGCACCACCACACCGGCATCCAGCAAGGTGTCGAACGCTGCCTGCGCATCAGCGAAGCGGACCAGCAGGTAGTTGCCGGCCGAGCGGTACACGCGACGAACGCCGGGCAGGCCTGGCAGCGCCGCGAACAGGCGTTCGCGCTCGGCAATGACCGTGGCTACGCGCTCGGCGGTGCGTGCCAGTGCGGCCGGCTGCAGCGCCTGCGCGGCCAGCTCGGCGCACGGGGTCGGCACCGGGTACGGCGCCTGGCAGCGCCGCAGTACGGTAATCAGTTCCGGCGCGGCGATCAGGGTGCCGATGCGCGCGGCCGCAAGTGCGTGCGCCTTCGACAACGTGCGCAGCACTGCCAGATTGGCATGCGTGGCCAGCAACGTGGTCGCCGACGGGCGCTGCGCATACTCGACATAGGCCTCGTCCACCACCACCAGCGCCTGCCCACGCAAGGCAACCGCCACGCGCTCGACCTCGTCCAGGGCGATGTCACTGCCGGCCGGGTTTGACGGTGCGCACAGGAACACCAGCGTGGCATTGCGTGCCCTGGCGGTGTCGATCACAGCATCCAGATCGGCACGCAGGCCGTCTTCGGTATCCACCAGGGGCACTTCAATCAGTGCGGCGCCCTGCAGGCGCGCGCAGACCGCGTACATGCCAAACACCGGCGGCGTGACCAGCACGCCATCGCGGCCCGGCACGCACAGCGCGCGCACCAGCAGATCAATGGCTTCGTCACTGCCACGGCCGATAAGCAGCTGCGGCGGCGTCACGCCGTACAGCGCCGCCAGGCCCTCACGCAACGCCAGCGGCTGTGGTTCCGGATAGCGCCGGCTGTTGCCCGCCGCATCAGCCGGATTGGCCCAGGCCGACTCGTTGGCGTTCAACCAGACCTCGCCCTGCACCGCCGCGCTGCGCGCCGAACTGTAGCCGGCGAAGGCCTGCAGGTCCGGGCGCACCAAGGCCAGCACCTCATCGATAGCCGCGTTCATGCCGCCGCCTCCATGCGCAGGGCCACTGCACGCTCATGCGCATCCAGGCCTTCGGCGCTGGCGATGATGCGTGCGCAGTCGCCGATCGCCGCCAGGCCGGCGGCGCTGGCGCTCTGCACGCTGATCAGGTTCTGGAAGCTGGCCACGCTGACGCCACTGTAGGCACGTGCGGCACCGGCGGTGGGCAGTACGTGGTTGGTCCCGCTGCAATAGTCACCCAGTGCCTCGGGCGTGTAGTCGCCGAGGAACACCGAGCCGGCTGCCTGCACCTTGTCCAGCCACGCGCGCGGTTCGCGCAACGCCAGGATCAAGTGTTCGGGCGCATAGCGGTTGCTGATCGCGAAGGCCTCGTCCAGCGAATCGACCTGGATCAGCCGCGACGCCGACAACGCCTGTCGCGCGATCTGCTGGCGCGGCAGCAGGGCCACCTGGCGCTCCACCTCTGCCTCAACCGCCGCCAGCATCGCGGCGTCGTCGGTCAGCAGCAGCACCTGTGAATCCGGGCCATGCTCGGCCTGCGACAGCAGGTCGGCGGCAACGAACGCCGGATTGGCGCCGGCATCGGCGATCACCAGTACTTCGGAGGGACCAGCCGGCATATCGATGGCGGCGGCGCCATCCTGCGCGACCTGCTGCTTGGCTTCGGTGACGAAACTGTTGCCGGGCCCAAACAGCTTGTCACAAGCCGGAATGCTGGCCGTGCCATAGGCCATCGCGGCGATCGCCTGCGCACCACCCAGCTTGAACACGCGCTGCACGCCGGTCAGGCGCGCGGCTACCAGCACCGCCGGATCGGCGCTGCCATCGGCGCGCGGCGGCGTGCACAGCACCACCTGCGGGCAGCCGGCCAGCTGCGCCGGAACGCCCAGCATCAACGCGGTGGACGGCAACGGCGCGCTGCCCGCCGGCACATACAGGCCCACCCGGCCGATCGGACGCAACATGCGTTCGCAGACCACGCCCGGCGCGGTTTCAACTGCATAGCCTTTGCCCATGCCAGCGGCGTGGAAGCGCGCGATGCGTTCGGCGGCTTCGACCATCGCCTGTCGCAGTTCGGCGGGCACGGCGGCTTCGGCAGCGGCGAATTCGGCTTCGGAAACTTCAAACGAGGCCAGCTCGACACGGTCGAAACGTGCAGTAATCGCACGCAATGCGTCGTCGCCCTGCGCGCGCACCTGTGCAATCAGGGCCGCCACCGCGTCACGGGTCTGCTGCGCCACGGTCTGCACCGGGCGGGTCAATGCCGCGCTGCGCGCGGCCTCATCAAGTCGGGACCAGGTCAGACGGTTCATGCCAGCGACCGCTCCACGCTCAGTACCATCAGGCCCTGCGCACCCGCGCGCTCGAGTTCCTCCATGCGCTGCCAGCTCAGCGGGCCGGGGCACATGGTCTGCAGGCGCAGCGCACCGCCATCGGCCGGCAACCGCACCAACGGCTCGGCATCGGCCAGCAGCTGCGCCAGCGCGTCGACGCGGTCCTCGCTGGCACGGAACATCAACAGCTTGCGGTCCTGGCGCTGAACCACGCCGTCGAGGCGGCGCAGCAGCATCGCGCGCAGCGATGCACGTGCATCATCCGGCGCGCGCACCGCGCCGGCCAGCACCGCCTCGCTGTCGAGCAGATTGTGCACCGGGGTCAGCTGGTTGGCGCGCAGGGTGGCGCCGCTGGAGACCAGATCGCAGATCAGGTCGGCGGTGCCCAGGCGCGGGGCGATTTCCACCGAACCGGACAGCTCGACCACCTGTGCGTCCACGCCCTGCTCGGCCAGCCACTGCTTGAGGATGGCCGGGTAGCTGGTGGCGATGCGGGTGCCGGCCAGCTGCGCCGGACCCTGCCACTGCCATTCCTCGGGCACCGCCAGCATCAGCCGGCACTGGCCGAAGCCCAGCCCGCGCAATGCCTGGTAGGCATCCGGCAGACCGATCTGGCGCCGCGCGGCGGCCTGTTCGTCCAGCTCGTTGCGGCCGACGATGCCGAGATCGCAGACGCCGTCGGCGATCAGGCCGGGGATGTCGTCGTCGCGCACCAGCAGCAGGTCCACCGGCAGCGATTCGCCGTAGCAGAACAGCTTGTCGCGGCTCTCGCGCCAGCTCAGGCCGCAGGCGCTGAGCAGGTTGCGCGCGGGTTCGGCCAGCCGGCCACTCTTCTGGATGGCGATACGCAGCCGGTCTCGTGCCGGCGCTGCCTGGGTTGCACTCATGGGGGATGTCTCGAAGTTCGGAACGGGGCGCGGATCAGCGCGAAGCAAGGCGGTCGATGGCGGCGGCATAGCCTCGATGGCCATGCTCGAGCGTGCGTGCCACCCGTCCGGTGGTGGTCACGCTGACGCCGGTGCGCTCGTGAATCTCGCGGTACGGCACGCCCTGCTGCAGCAGCGGCACCACTTTCCAGCGGTCGGCCATGGCTTCCAGCTCGGCCGGGGTGCACAGATCACGCAGGAAGGCTTCGACCTGTTCCGGTTCGCGCAGGGCGGCAAAGGCTTGGGCCAGGGCTTCCAGGTCGGCCTTCGGGTCTTTGGCGGCAATCTCGGGGCGGGCTTTCACGGGGTCGTTTCCATGCATCAATGTAATAGCGCGTTAGTACGTTAACGCATTCTTGCGCAGTGCGTCAAATCGAGGATTGAGGGGACGGCAGGGCTGCTGCCCTGCACCCGCAGAGGCAAGAGCCAGAGCAACAGCAAAAGCCGGTTTCCTGAGCGTTGGCGGGCAGGGTCCGGTGGCAGGGGACGCCGTAAACCCGTCCATGGGGGCTTGGTCGCGGCATCCATGCCGCTCACACCCCTGCCACCGGCCCCACCCCGCCTTCGACAGTTTCCCGCGATCTTTCAGAATGGCGTGGGTCGGATCGAAACCGGCTTTTGTAGAGTCGAGCCATGCTCGACTGCTGTTCGCCCTAAAACGCAGAACGCCCACCAAGGGGCGGGCGTTCTGCTTTCAAATCAACAACCTGGCCCAGCTCAGGGCAGACAGCGCACCTCCGCCTGCAGCGCGCCGCGCCGCAGGCATTCGCCGAACAGGCTGCCCTGCCGGCTCGGCAGGGACTGGATGTTCTCCAACGCCCCCGCTCCCGCCCGGCACGTCCGCGAGGCCAGGGCCTGCAGATCGTCCTCCAGCTGTGCGCGGTCGATCGCATGGCAGCGATCAACCGCCAGCCGGTACTGCGCCGGCCCGATCCGCGTGCTGTGCAGCGACGGATCGCTCCGGCAGCCGGCCAGCAGGAGCACGCTCAGCACTCCTGCGGCGGCACGCATCACACCATCGCCCTGGACTGCTCCAGCTCCACCAGAAGGGTGCTGGCCAGTTCGTCGCGCGACACTTCGAACTGCTGCTCGCGCAGCAGGTCCTTCACCGCAACCACACCGCGCGCCAGTTCATCCTCACCCGCCAGCACCACGAAGCGGATGCCGGCCTTGGCCGCGTACTGGAACTGCTTGCCGATCTTCTTCGGCTCCATCTGCACTTCGGTGTTGATGCCACCGGCACGCAGGCGGCGGGCAATGTCCAGCGACTGCGGCATGCCCTGCTCGTCCATCAGCGCCACCAGCGCCTGTACGCTGCTGGCTTCGATGCCGTCGATCAGGCCGGCCTCGCGCAGCTGCCAGAACAGACGCGACAGGCCGATGGAGATACCGACGCCCGGCAGCTTCGACTTGCTGTAGTGACTGGCCAGGTCTTCGTAGCGGCCGCCCGAGCAGATCGAGCCGATCTGCGGGTGGTCGGTCAGCGTGGTCTCGTAGACGGTGCCGGTGTAGTAATCCAGACCGCGCGCGATGGAGAAGTTCAGGCAGTACGCGGTTTCCGGCACGCCCAGCGCCTGCACCAGCTGCAGCACTTCGCGCAGTTCGGCGACTCCGGTGCGCAGGATCTCCGAAGAACCGGCGTCGGCTTCCAGCGTCGCCAGCTGCGCCAGCGCATCGGCATGGCCCTGCGAACGCACGGCGACGAACGCCAGGATCTTCTCGACCTGTTCTGCCGGGATGTTGAAGCCCTCGCCCACCAGCGTCTCGCGCACATAATCGGCGCCGCGCTTGTCCAGCTTGTCCACTTCGCGCAGCACCGCCAGCTGGCGCTCACCCTCGGCCACACCCAGGCTTTCAAAGAAGCCGCGCATCAGCTTGCGGTTGTTCAGCTGGATGCTGAAGTCACCGATGCGCAGTTCCGAGAACACCGCATGGATGACCGCCAGCACTTCAGCGTCGTAACGCACGCTCAGGCTGTCCTTGCCGATCACATCGATGTCGCACTGGTAGAACTCGCGGAACCGGCCGCGCTGGGCGCGCTCGCCGCGGTAGACGCGCTGCATCTGGTAACGGCGGAACGGGAAGGTCAGTTCGTGTTCGTGCTCGGCCACGTAGCGCGCCAGCGGCACGGTCAGGTCGAAGCGCAGCGCCATTTCCGGCAGCGAGCGATCGCCCGACTCGGCCGCGTTCGCCAGCGCCCCGGTGGACTGCACGAAGTACACCTGGCGCTCGGTCTCGCCACCGGACTTGGTCAGCAGCACGTCGGACAGCTCGAACACCGGCGTCTCCACCGGCAGGAACCCGAAGCGCTCGTAGTTGCGGCGGATGACGTCCAGCATGCGCTGGAACGCAATCTGCTCGCGCGGCAGCAGTTCAAGGGTGCCGGGCGGGGTACGGGGCTTGATCACGGGCGGAACTCCTGCTGGAACGGGACGTGGGAGGGGGCGACATTCTAGCGCCCCCGCCGCGGGCAGGGTCGAACGGCCGCTTGAAGTATCATAAGGCCCTCCCCGCCCGCGATACGCCCCCCGCAACATGTCACGGCCTTCCGGCGCTCCGCCCGCCACCAACGATCCCGCCTCGCCGTCCTGCACCACGCTGGACTGCCTGCACTGCTCGGTTCGCCACCTTGCGGTGTGCTCGGCGCTGTCGCCCGATGAAGTGCAGGCGCTGGAGCAGGTCACCGTCTCGCAGCAGGTCAGCATGGGCAGCACGCTGGCCCGCACCGGCGAAGAGCGCGACCATGTCTATACATTGACCGGCGGCGCGCTTCGCCTGGTGCGCACCCTGGCCGACGGCCGCCGTCAGATCAACGGCTTCGTGCTGCCCGGCGACTACCTGGGCCTGAGCGGCAGCGACCACCATCGCTACGACATCGAGGCCATCGCCGACAGCCGCGTCTGCCGCGTCGCGCTGCCACAGATGAAGGCACTGCGCAGCCGTTTCCCGCACCTGGAGCGCAAGCTGCTGCAGCGTGCCTGCCAGGAACTGGATGCCGCGCAGGACGCCGCGCTGGCACTGGCGCGCCTGCAGCCGGCCGAGAAGCTGGCTGATTTCCTGCTGCGCCTGGCCGCGCGCGAGGCCAAGCTGGGCGGCGACGGCCTGCGCGTATCGCTGCCGATGGGCCGCGGCGATATCGCCGACCATCTGGGCCTGACCATGGAAACGGTCAGCCGTACCTTCACCAAGCTGCGCCAGCAGGGGTTGATCGCCCTGCCCCACCTGAACGTGGTGGAGATCCTCGACGAGGATGGGCTGCGTACGCTGGCCGGTGAAGGGTTGATCTGACCGCATCGCGGTTCATGGGGTTGCCGGCCAGCGGCCGGCACTACCCGTGCGTCACTTCGAGGGCTGGATGCGGACCCGGATTTCTTCCTCTTCCGGTGCGGCCTGCGGAGCCGGTTGCGGCTGCTGCGGTTGGGCTTGTGGAGCCGGGGCCGGGGCAGCCGGCGCGGGGGCGCCACGATGGCGCAGGCCGATCACCAGCGCCACGCCGGCGATCACCACCAGCAGGGCGATGCGGATGCGCCAGGCCCAGCCACGGCCGCCGCCGGTCGTCTCTGCGGTGTCGCGGAAGGCGAATTCGGCGGTCGGATGGTCGCGGCGGGTGGTGTCGAGCAGCCGCGCCTCGCGCAGGATTTCACGCGCGCGCGGCTGGTCGTCGGCGCGCACGATCCACACCGCTGGGTAGGCGTTGGCGTTGCCCAGGTCGGTATAGCTGAACTGGCCGCGGCGACGGGTCTTGTACGAGCGCCCATTGGTCACCTTGACGTCGATGCCATGCCCGCGCAGGAGCTCGGCGACGCCTTCAACGGTTTCCACACGCTGGCTGCTGAAGATCTGGCGCATCGGATCAGTCCTTGGCCGGCACGGCGGCGGCCGCGGCCTGGTCGGGAACCACGCGGATCAGGCCTTCCTGCGCGGTGCTGGCCACCAGCACGCCATTGCGGGTGAAGAACTGGCCGCGGGCCAGGCCGCGCGAATCCTGCGCGCTGGGGCTGTCCAGCGAGTACAGCAGCCAGTCGTCGGCACGGAACGGGCGGTGGAACCAGATCGCGTGGTCGAGCGAGGCCATCTGCACGTGCGGGTGGTAGTAGCTGATGCCGTGCGGGAACGTGGCGGTGCCCAGCAGGTGGAAGTCGGAGGCGTAGGCCAGCAGCGCCTGGTGCAGCTCCGGGGCATCGCCGACCGGCTCGCTCAGGCGCAGCCACACCTGGTGGTACGGGGGGCGCTTGGGCGGATTGAGTTCATCCCGCGGGTAGACGTGGCGGAACTCGAACGGGCCACCGCGCGACAGCCAGCGCTGCACCTTGATCGGCAGCCGCTCCAGCACTTCGGCCGGCAGCGGGCGGTTCGGTTCGATGTCTTCCGGCTGCGGCACTTCGGGCATCTTGTGCTGGTGCTCGGCGCCGGTTTCGGCCTGCTGGAACGAGGCAGCACAGAAGAAGATCACCTTGCCGTGCTGGATTGCGGTAACCCGGCGCACCGAGAAACTGCCGCCGTCGCGGGTACGGTCCACGTCGTAGACGATGGGGTGGTCGATGTTGCCGGCGCGCAGGAAGTAGGCGTGCAGCGAGTGCACGTGGCGCCCGTTGTCGACCGTGGCCTGCGCCGCAGCCAGCGCCTGGCCCAGCACCTGGCCGCCGAACACGTACTTGGTGCCGATGTCGCGGCTCTGCCCGCGGAACAGGTTGTCCTCCAGCCGCTCCAGGGTGAGCAGGTCGATCAGCTCGGAGACGACGGGTTCGGGCGTGTCGTTCAAGGGGGCGGCCACAGCAATGAAGAGGCCCCGATTATACCGTTGCAGGCCAGTCCATCATTGGTAGTGCCGGGGGGGGGGGGGGGCCCCCGGGGGGGGGGGGGGGGGGCGCGCGGGGGGGGGGGGGGCGGGCCCCCCCCCCGGGGAGGCGGGGGTAGTTATAAACAAAACACACCAACCCAACACGCAGCTTGGGTGTAGGTAGGATCGGGTTGGTCTG